>NZ_JBITFN010000004.1:0-252662 GCF_044456085.1 Streptomyces sp. NPDC051018 | reverse complement strand
GGGCCGGCCCCCCCGCCCCCCCCCGGGGGGGACCCCCCCGCGCCCCCCCCGCCCCCCCCGGGCCCCCCCGGGGGGGGGGGGGGCGGCGGCCGGGGGGCCGGGGGGCGGGGGCCCCGCCCCACGACCGGGCGGTCAGTCGCGCTCCCAGGTGTAGAACTGACGGGCCATCGCGTCCTTCGGGCTCCGCCAGGTGGCGGGGTCGTACGGACTGATGAAGGCGGTCAGCCGATCGCTCAGGTCCCGGAACTCGGGGTGCTCCGTCACCTGCGCGATCGCGGGTCCCGGCGGCCCGTCCGACTCGATCAGATGCAGATACACCTCGCCGAACTGGAACAGGCTCCGGCGCCGGACGCCGACCAGATGCGGCAGCTCGCCGCCGTCGGACTTCGCGAACAGCTCCGCGATCCCGGACGCCGAGCCGGGCGCCATCCGGGCCACGATCAGCGCCTGATGGGTGGACGTCCGGTCGGGCGCCGCGGTCCCCCGCGCACTCATCGGGAGACCCCCGCACGGGCCTCGATCTTGTCCCGGATGAGGGCCATCTGGATCTTCGAGTTGCGATTGATGTTGTCGGTCATCCACTCGTCGTCGACGGGCGCGTCCGGTTTCATCGCGAAGTCCTGCCGCCAGTGCAGCCGGGTCCCGCCGGGCACCTCCGAGTACTCCCAGTGGATGTCCATGTGCTGGAAGGGACCGGTCTCGACACGCCGGGCCCGTACCTTGCGGTTCTCACGGTCGGGGGTGCGCTCCGAGACCCAGCTCCACACCGTGCCGTTCTCGTCGGGGTGCATGGTCAGCCGGAAGGTCGTCGTGTCGCCCTTGCGGTCCAGGATCTCGACCGACGCGTACTCGCTGAACAGATCGGTCCAGTTCTCCAGGTCATTGGTGATCTCCCAGACGAGGTCCAGGGGCGCGGCGACGGTGATCTCGTTCTCGGTGTGTCCGGGCACGTCAGGCTCCGCTCTTGGTCAGGGTGTTGTTGACGAGGTCCAGGAACTGACGGGGCGTCTTGCAGCGCTCCGCGTCCTGGGGCATGGGCCGGCCGTACTGGTTCTCCAGCGTGGCCACGATGCCGAGGAGGCCCAGTGAGTCCAGGCCGTACTCCTCGAAGGGTGTGTCGAGCCGGTCCTCGAACGCGTCGGGCTCGACGGCGATGCCGGCGTTCTTCCGCATCAGGGAGGCCAGTTCAGCGGCGGTCAGGGTGTCCATGGGACGTACTCCTTCTCGGTGGGAGGCGGTCCGGCCGGTCGGCCGGGTCAGGCGGGGGCCGCACTGCGCAGCACCAGCGCGGCGTTCGACCCCATGAGCCCGCGGCTGAGCACCAGCGCGGTGCGCAGCGGTATGCGCCGGGCCCGGCCGGTCACGACATCGATGTCGTGGCAGACGTCGAACACATTCGGGGTCGGCGGTACGAGGCCGTGCTCCATGGCCATGACCGCCGCGGCCACATCGAGTACGGGCCCGCCGCAGTACGCCCGGCCGATGCCGGTCTTGGGGGCGGTGACCGGCACCCGTCGCCCGTGGGCGCCGAGGGCGTCGGTGATGGCCAGCGCCTCCGCCCGGTCGGCCTCCGGTACGCCGAGGGCGTCGGCGAAGACCACGTCGATGTCCTGGGGCGCGCATCCGGCGGCCTTGAGCGCGCCCTCGATCGATCTGGCCAGTCCTTCCCGGGACTCGGGCCACCGGGAAGGACCGGTAAAGGTGGCGGCGTGCCCGGCCACGTACGCCCGGGGGCGTACACCGCGCCGCAGCGCCGCGGACTCCTCCTCGGCCACGAGCATCGCGCCGCCCTCGGCGGGGACGAAGCCACGGGCCTCCGAGGTGAAGGGCCGGTAGGCGCGGGCCGGGTCCTCGCAGGTGCTCAGGTCCTCGTAGCCGAGCTGGCAGACGACCGAGTAGGGCGCCAGCGGCGCCTCCGCGGAGCCGACGACGACCGCGTCGGTCCCCCGGGCGATCGCCCCGGCGGCGTGGGCGAAGGCGTCCAGCCCGCCGGCCTCGTCACTGCACACCACCCCGCAGGGGCCCTTGAAGCCGCCCCGGATGGAGATCTGTCCGGTGCTGGCCGCGTAGAACCAGGCGATGGACTGATAGGGGCCGACGAACCGGGAGCCGCGGCCCCACAGCTGCTGGAGTTCGCGCTGGCCGAACTCGCCGCCGCCCGACCCGGCGGCGGTGACGACCCCCACCCCGAAGGGCGAGTCCTCGTAGTCGGCCCGGCCGAGCCGGGCGTCGGCGAGGGCGAGGTCGGCGGCGGCCATCGCGAAGTGGGTGAACCGGTCCGTCTGGACGAGGAAGCGCTCCTCGACGACCGTTCCGGGGTCGAGTTCGCGGACCTCCCCGCCGACGCGGAGCGGCAGTTGTTCGCACCCCTCCCGGGAGACCCGGTCGAGGACGCTGATGCCTTCCTGCGTCGACTTCCAGAAGGCGTCGGCGCCGATGCCGTTGGGCGCGACGACGCCGATACCGGTGATGACGGTACGCCGGGCCGCGCCGCCGTCCGCGTCACGCCGTCCACGGGTCCCGGAACGGGCGGGCCTGCCGGAGAGGGCGCTCCCCCGTGCGGGGGCCTTGCTCCCGGCGGGGGTGTTCCTCCCCGCGCGGGCGGTCCCGCCGGTGCCGGCCCTTCGGCCCGTGGCGGACTTCCCGCCCGTGGCGGCGGTGGCGCGGGGCCCCCCGGAGGCCGGTCCACCGGTGGTGCGGGATCTTCCGGAGGCCGCGGCCCGGCCGGGACCGGCGGTCCCACCGGGCTCGCCGCCCTTCCCGGGACCGGCGTCCCTGCCGGGACCGGTCTCCCTGCCGGGACCGGTCTCCCTGCCGGGACGGGGATTCCTGCCAGGGCGGGGATTCCTGCCGGACCGGGTGTTCTTCCCCGGGCCGGCGCCCTTGCGGGACATGCCGGCCCGGCCGGCGGAGGTCTTTCCGCCGGAGGGGGTCCTCGTACCGGATGTGCCGGACGAGTCCTGAGGGGAGCTGCCCATCATGTCCTCCCACTGGGCCGGGTCATCACGACCGCGGACTGGAATCCGCCGAACCCGCTGCCGACGGAGAGCACATTGCGCAGCTTCCGCGGTCGCGCCGTACGCGGCACATAGTCCAGGTCGCATTCGGGGTCGGGGGTCTCGTAGTTGGCCGTCGGGGGCACCACCTGACGGTCCATCGCCAGGACGCAGGCCACGAGTTCTATCGCGCCGATCGCGCCGAGCGAGTGCCCCACCATGGATTTGATGGAGCTCATGGGCGTCTTGAAGGCGTGGTCACCGAGGGATCTCTTCACCGCGGCGGTCTCATGACGGTCGTTCTGCTTGGTGCCCGAGCCGTGCGCGTTGACGTAGTCGATCGCGGTGCTGTCGATCCGGGCGTGCGCGAGGGCGGTGTCGATGGCGCGGGCCATCTCCAGTCCCTCGGGGGTGAGCCCGGTCATGTGGTAGGCGTTGCCGAAGGTGGCGTAGCCGCTGATCTCGCAGTACACGGTGGCGCCCCGGGCGCGTGCGTGTTCCAGCTCCTCCAGGACGAGGACCGCTCCGCCCTCTCCCATGACGAACCCGTCCCGGTCGGCGTCGAACGGCCGGGAGGCGTGCTCCGGGTCGTCGTTGTTGGGCGAGGTCGCCTTGATGGCGTCGAAGCAGGCCACGGTGATGGGTGATATCGGCGAGTCCGACGCACCGGCGACGAGGACGTCGGCCCGGCCCTCCTGTATGGCGTGGAAGGCGTATCCGACGGCGTCGAGCCCGGAGGTGCAGCCCGTGGAGACGGTCTGCACCGGGCCGCGGGCGCCCACCTGTTCGGCGACCGCGGAGGCGAGGGTGCTGGGCGAGAAGGCACGGTGGAGATGGGGTCCCGCCGGGCGGTGGTCCACGGCCCAGCGTTCGCCGGAGGAGGAGACGGCGACATAGTCGTGCTCCAGCCGTGTGGTGCCGCCGACGGCGGTGCCCAGGGACACTCCGACGCGCCAGGGGTCCTCCCGGGCGGGGTCGAGCCCCGCGTCGGATATCGCCTCCCGGGCGGCGACCAGCGCGAACTGGATGTACCGGTCCGAACGCGCCACCTGCTGTGCGTCGAGGCCGTGCACCGCCGGGTCGAAGTCGACCTCGGCGGCGATCCGGGAGCGGAAGCCCTCGGGGTCGAAGAGCGTGATGCCCCGGGTCGCCGTGCGGCCGTTCTCCAGGAGGTCCCAGAACGCCGGGGCGCCGACGCCGCCGGGGGCGACGATGCCGACCCCGGTGACCGCCACCCGCCGCCTCATGAACCGACCCCCGTCCGTTCCGGGGGGCTGCCCTGGGCCTCGGTCTCCTCCGTGTCGACGTGGCCCAGTTCGGGGCGGGGCGCGAGCGGGCCGAGATGGAAGACCATACGGGCCTCGACATTGCCGACGTTACGGAACCGGTGCCGCATGTTCACCGGGATCAGCAGCCCCTGGTCGGGGCGCATCTTGTGCGCCACGCCGTCGAGGTCCACCTCCAGCAGTCCGCTCACCACGTACACGAACTCCTCGGAGTACGGGTGGTAGTGCTCGCCGATCCGCTCTCCGGGCTGCACGATGGCGAGGCCCATGAAGCCGGTGGTGGCGCCCACCGCCGTCGGGGTGAGCATCGCGCGCAGGTCGCCGCCGCGCCGGGTGTTGGGCTGGGTCTCGCTGAGGTCCACGATGCGTGGGGTGTGCGTGGTCATGCTGGATTCCTCCATCTGCGGGTCCCGTACCTGACGCGGGTACGGGGGCGCGTGCGGGTCAGGACTCTGGTGGTGCGTAGCGGTCGGTGACGAGTTGCATGTCGGAGCGGGTGACGAAGCGCTTGATCCGCGCGTCGCCCTCCTCGGCCTTCTGTACGTCCGGCAGTTGGTCGCCGTCGACGAGCAGCCGGGCGAGGGTGGCGGCCTTGCGGGTGCCCTGGACGCCGAGCGCGAGCACCGGGCGGTCGTCGAGCGGACCGCTGACGTCGATCAGCCGGACAACGATGTCGTCCCGCTGGAAGATGGTGCTGCTCACGATCGGGCTGCGGCTCTCCGCCGCGGCCTCGTCCTGCTGGGCGAGCATCCGGGCGACGGCGAGACCGCAGTCCTCCTTGGCCCGGTAGATCAGGGCGTGCCGGTTCACCTCACCGGGTGTCGGGCCCTCCGACGAGACGTGGTGCACCGCGGGGAGCGCGGCGCGGGTGAAGAAGAGCCGGGCCGAGTTGGGGTCGTCCAGGTCGCGGTCCTGCTCCAGATAGGGGTTGATGGCCTCTTCGACGGCCCGTACCTCGGGCTGCCGTGAGACATGCCGCAGGGCGGCCATCAGGTCGCCCTGCACCTCGATCGCCCGCACGACCCGGTTGCCGTGCATGAACAGGGAGGTGCGGCGCAGCCGGGTCGCGTCGTCGACACGGGACGCCGGTGAGGCGTATCCGGCGAGGATCTTGGCGACGGTCTTCTCGCTGCCCGGCTTGACGGTGAAGGTGAGGGCGTGGCGTACGACTCCGTCCCCGACGCGCGGCACCGGCTGGAGCCCGGTCCGCACCTGCTGCTCGGGCGCGGCGCTGAACGCCTGGCCCGTCTCGCGCAGCACGCTGAACCGCAGCGACCGGGTGTCCCTGACGCAGCTGTGGAGCGGCATGACCGTCTCCACATGCGCCTCGCTGTTGACCCAGGCGAGGAAGGGCGGCGCGCTCTCCCATTCGCTGGTGATGAGCCACTGCGACGGGTTCTCGATCGACTGGCAGAGCTGGTCGCTGATGTGGCCGGGGACCGAGGCCACGCTGTTGCGCATGTGCTCGTACGCCTCCAGGAACTGGTTCTGGGCCCCGTCGAAGAGGTCCAGCAGCAGTACGACGCGGAGCCTGGAGCCGTCGAAGGCCGATTGCGATATGCGTTCCGACAAGGTGGTCATCCGTGTTCACACTCCTTTAGCGACCGCGCCGCCGTCATGGACACGGCCCAACGCAAGTCGGTCATCAACAGGGGGTTCGCTCCCGTGGCGTGGTCAGCCGCCCCGCGGATGCGCACGATCGCCCCTCATGGCCGGGGCGCTCCCGTGATCCGATCGTGATCCGGTACCACGGGTGGCGCGAGAGATGGGCACCATGCGAGTGAATGGGCGGGGGAACCCTTGTGGCACCGGGCACAGAGAACCCATGCAAGAGCCCCTGAAGACCGCCGCAGCGGCGGCAACCGCACCGTTCTCCGACTCCCCACCCCACCGGGTTCCGGTCCTGGTCGTGGGCGGGTCCCTCGTAGGCCTGTCGACCTCGTTGTTCCTGAGCCGGCACGGCATTCCGCATCTGCTCGTCGAGAAGCACTCGGGCACCTCCGACCACCCCCGCGGCCGGGGGATGAACCTCCGCACGATGGAGGTGTTCCGGGTCGCCGGGGTGGAACGGGAGATCCGTGAGGCGTCGGCCGTTCTCGCCGGCAACCACGGGATCCTGCAAGCGGGTTCACTGACCGGCGACGACGAGAAGTGGCTGTTCCGGAAGATCGACCCGGGCGGCGCCCATGCCCGGCTGAGCCCCAGCGGCTGGTGTCTGTGCAGTCAGAACGACATCGAGCCGGTGCTGGAGGCGCGTTCCCGCGAGTACGGCGCGGACTTGCGTTTCTCGCACGAACTCCTCTCCTTCGAGCAGGATTCCGCCGGTGTCGGCGCGCTGGTGGAGAACCGGGTGACCGGTGAGCGGTTCCCCGTACGCGCGGACTATCTGGTCGCGGCCGACGGCCCCCGCAGCCCGGTGCGCGAGCGGCTCGGCATCGGCCAGAGCGGTCATGGCGAGCTGTTCCACAATGTGAGCATCACGTTCACGTCCCATCGGCTCGCCGATGTGGTCGGGGACCGCCGGTTCATCGTCTGCTATCTCACCCGGCCGGACGCGGACGGCGCCCTGCTTCCCGTGAACAACAAGGAGCGCTGGGTCTTCCACGCGCCCTGGCACCCGGAGGACGGCGAGCCGCTGGAGGCCTTCACGGACGAGCGCTGCCGTGAGCACATCCGGCGGGCCGTCGGGGTGCCCGATCTCGATGTGGAGATCACCGGAACGGCTCCGTGGCACGCGGCCGAGCGGGTGGCGAAGGAGTACTCCGCCGACCGGGTGTTCCTCGCCGGTGACTCGGCCCACGAGATGTCCCCGACGGGCGCGTTCGGCTCCAACACCGGTATCCAGGACGCCCATAACCTGGCGTGGAAGCTCGCGGCGGTGCTCAAGGGCTGGGCCGGTCCCGGTCTGCTGGAGACCTACGGCGAGGAGCGGCTTCCGGTGGCGTGTACGACGGGTGAGCGGGCGTCGGCCCGTTCGGCGGAGCACAGCCACCCCGGCTACGCCCCGCCGGTCAATCCGGGTGGCCGCCAGGGCGCGGTCCTCACGGTGGCGATGGGGTACGGCTATCCGCGCGGCGCGGTCGCCGGCGCCGACCCGGAGCGTCCCGTCGTACCGGAGCAGCTGCGGCTGACGGCCGACCCGGGCACGCGCGCACCGCATCTGTGGGTGACCCGGGCGGGCGAGCGGATCTCGACGGTGGACCTGTACGAGCGGTCCGTCGTCGTGCTCTGCGGTGAGGGGTCCATCTGGGCGGACGTGACCCGGCACGCGGCGGCCCGGCTCTCCGTGCCGGTCGAGGTGTACACGATCGGACGCGGTCCGGATGCCTCTCTGGTCCCTGAGGAGGGCGCGGACTGGGAGGCGGCGCACGGGCTGGAGGCCGGCGGTGCGCTGATGGTACGGCCGGACGGGTTCGTGGCCTGGCGCTCGCCGGGGCCGGTGCCCGCACCGGAGGCGGCGGTCGCGGAGGCGCTGACGCTGGTGCTGAGCCTGGACACCCGTACACCGGAGCAGGAGGCCCGGATGCTGGCCGAGGAGTCTCAGCTGCTGGCCGGGGAATCTCAGCTGCCGGCCGACCCGCCCCGGCAGCCCGCCGTGGAACCCGCGGCCGCGACGGCGTCCCATTCCCTGGTCGCAGATTCTCAACTCGTGGACAGGGAGCCCGAGGTGGCGGGCCGTGAGGGTGCCGCGCCGGTCTGAGCCACGCCCCGGCACCAATGGCCGAATTCCACAGGAGTTGACTCCTCTCCCACGGGGCAGACAGACCGGACCGGCGCGCGCGGTGAACATCACGCCGGCAGTGACGGAGAACGGGCCGCCCGGGCGGCTTCCGGGCTCTACCGTGCGCGGATAGCCCACGTTTTGCGGGAGGTGTAGAAAGAGGACATGGCCGCACGCTACGGTCGCCCGCGCTCGTTCCTGCAGATGCGCAGTGTCGCGGGTCAGGTCTTTCTGCTCCAGGTGGCGATCGTGGTGCTGCTTGTCGCCGCGGGCATGATCGCGCTCGTTCTCCAGTCCCGTTCGGACAGCGAGCGCGAGGCGGTCCGCCGTTCGGTCTCCGTGGCCGAGACGTTCGCCAGTGCCCCGGGCACGGCGGCGGCGCTCCAGAGCCCCGATCCGACCGCCGTCCTCCAGCCGCGCGCGGAGATCGCCCGCAGGCTCTCGCACGTCGACTTCATCGTCGTCGTCAACACCCAGGGGATCCGCTACACCCACCCCAAGCCCAACCGCATCGGCAAGCACTTCGTCGGGGATCTTCAGCCCGCGCTCCAGGGGAAGGTCGTCACCGAGCGGATCGTCGGGACGATCGGCCCGCTCGTCCAGGCGGTGGTGCCGGTGCGCGCCGCCGACGGCCGGATCATCGGCGCGGTCTCGGCCGGGGTCACCCTGGCGAATGTCAGCGGGGTCGTGGAGGAGCAGTTCCCGCTGCTCCTCGGCGTCGCCGGCGGTGTGCTGCTGCTCGCCACCGTCGGCACCGCCCTGGTCTCCCGCCGGCTGCGGCGGCAGACGCACGGCCTGGGCCCCGAAGAGATGACCCGGATGTACGAGCACCACGACGCGGTCCTGCACGCCGTGCGCGAGGGAGTGCTGATCGTGGGCGGTGACGGGCGGCTGCTGCTCGCCAACGACGAGGCGCGGCGGCTGCTCGATCTGCCCCCCGAGGTGGAGGGCCGTCCCGTCGACGAGCTGGGGCTCGACCCGCTCACCGCCCGGCTGCTGTCGTCGGGCCGGATCGCCACCGACGAGGTGTACCGGGTCGGCAAGCGGCTCCTGGCCGTCAACCAGCGCTCGACCGACCAGGACGGCGGCCCGCCCGGCACGGTGGCCACCTTCCGGGACTCCACGGAACTCCAGGCGCTCAGCGGCCGGGCGGATGTGGCCCGGGCCCGGCTCCAGTTGCTCTACGACGCCGGTACGGAGATCGGCACCACCCTGGATGTGGTGCGCACCTGCGAGGAGCTGGCCGGGTTCGCCATCGGCCGGTTCGCCGACTACGCGACCGTCGACCTGGTGGAGGCGGTGCTGCGCGGAGAGGAGCCCACGGCGACGGGCGCGGGCGCCGATATGCGCCGTACGGCCTTCGCCGGTCTGCGCGACGACACCGCCCTCTTCCAGCTGGGCACGACGATCCGGTTTCTGCCGACCACCCGGATGGGGGCGGGCCTCGGCAAGGGCGAGGCGATCCTGGAGCAGAACCTCGGCGCGTACACCGGCTGGGAGCAGCAGGCCCCGGCCCGGGCCCGCAAGCTCATCGCGGCCGGGTTCCACTCGATGATCGCGGTGCCGCTGCGGGCGCGCGGGGCGATTCTGGGCGTGGCGATGTTCTGGCGTTCGGAGCAGCCGGAGGCGTTCGAGGAGGAGGATCGTTCCCTCGCGGAGGAGCTGGTCGCCCGCGCGGCGGTCAGTGTCGACAACGCCCGCCGCTACTCGCGCGAGCACACCATGGCCGTCACCCTCCAGCGCAGTCTGCTGCCGCGCGGTCTGCCGGAGCAGACGGCGCTGGAGGTCGCCCACCGCTACCGTCCCGCGCAGGCGGGGCTGGGCGGGCTCGGCGGGGTCGGCGGCGACTGGTTCGACATCATCCCGCTACCGGGCGCGCGGGTGGCGCTGGTCGTCGGCGATGTGGTGGGCCACGGGCTGCACGCGGCGGCGACCATGGGCCGGCTGCGCACGGCCGTACACAACTTCTCCACCCTCGATCTGCCGCCCGACGAGCTGCTGTGGCATCTGGACGAACTGGTGGCCCGGCTCGACCAGGACGAGCCCGGGGAGGGCGGCGGGGTCACCGGGGCGACCTGCCTGTACGCGATCTACGATCCGGCCACCGGTGTCTGCACCATGGCCCGCGCCGGGCATCTCCAGCCCCTGGTGGTCGGCCCCGACGGTACGGCGGCCTTCGCGGACGTCCCCGGCGGTCCGCCGCTGGGCCTCGGCGGGCTGCCCTTCGAGACCCTGGAGCTGCGGCTCCCCGAGAACACCAGTCTGGTGCTGTACACCGACGGTCTGGTCGAGGACCGGGACCGGGACATCGACGAGGGTCTCACCCTGCTGCGGGAGACCCTTTCCGGCCACCCCGACCGCTCCCCCGAGGAGACGTGCGAGGCGGTACTGCGCGCCCTGCTCCCGCAGAATCCGCGCGACGACGTCGCACTCCTCGTCGGCCGTACCCATGTCCTCGGCTCCGCGCAGGTCGCCGAGTGGACGGTGCCGTCCGATCCGTCGGCGGTGGGCGAGGTACGGTCGTCCGTGGCCCGCAAGCTCACCGAGTGGGACCTCGCGGACGAGGCGTTCACGACGGAGCTGATCCTCAGCGAGCTGGTGACCAACGCGATCCGGTACGCGATCGGCCCCATCCGGGTACGTCTGATCCGCGACCGTACGCTGATCTGCGAGGTCTCCGACCGCAGCAGCACCTCACCCCATCTGCGCCAGGCGGCGAGCACGGACGAGGGCGGGCGGGGCCTGTTCCTGGTGGCCCAGTTCGCGGACCGCTGGGGTACGCGGTACACACCGGACGGCAAGGTGATCTGGACGGAGCAGCCGCTGTCGGGGTCGCAGGAGTCGCCGCCGGTGGAGTTCTGAGGGAAGGGATGGCCCGGGGTGCCGGTGCCGCGCGCGCCAGGGGGCGTACGGGTGTACGGGCCGGGGGTGTACGTGCCCGGGAAGCGCGGGGCCGACCTGGGGGGACGCATGGCTGTCGGGGCTCCCGGCGGAGCTGGTTCCGGGCCCCGGCGCCCCCGGGCCGGGTGAACGGGAGACGGGTTACGGGTGACCGGGTGACCGCATGCCCGGTCAGAGCCAGACCGGCCGGTCGCCGCCCCACCGGGTGGGCGGGCGGGCCCAGGTCCGGGGTGCCCCTTCGTAGTCCAGCGGCGGGAGGGCGTGGTCGAGTACTCCGTACGGTGACGGGGTCCTCGTGAGCCAGGGTTCCGGTGTGTAGGCGGGGCCTTCGAGGGGCGCGGGGCGGACACCGCGCAGCAGCCAGGAGGCGGTGCCCGCGAGGGAGAGCCGCAAGTGCCTTCCCCGGCCGGTGTCTTGACGATCACTCAGTGCGCGCAGTACGGCGGCGGCGAGGAGGTATCCGGTTCCGTGGTCCAGCGCCTGCGCGGGCAGCGCTCCGGGGCGGCCGTCGTCGCCGGACTCGGCCGAGGCGATACCGCTCGCCGCCTGGACGAGAGAGTCGAACCCCCGTCGCGACGCCCAGGGTCCCGCCGACCGGCCCCAGGCGGAGAGCTGTCCGACGATCAGGCCGGGCCGCCGGGACGACAGCTCGTCGGGGGCCAGCCCGAGCCGGTCGAGCGCGCCGGGCCGGTAACCGGTGAGGACGACATCGGCCGAGCCGAGCAGGCCGTCGAAGACACGCCGGTCCCCGGGGGCGGTGAGATCCAGCAGGGCCGAGCGCTTGCCCATCCCGGTGTCGGCGTGCGCGTCGGCGTCCTCCCGCAGAGCCGGTGGGTCCACCCGCAGCACATCGGCTCCCAGCAGGGCGAGTGTCCGGGTGGCGACCGGCCCGGCGATCACCCGGGTCAGGTCGATGACCCGCACGCCCGCCGCCGGGAGATCCGCCGCGGGCAGGGGGCCGGGGAGGGGCGACCCGGCGGGCCGGGACTCGACGAGAGGGAGTCCGATCTCCTGAGGGGGCCCTGTATCCGGGAGGAGCGCCGTGTCCTGGGGCAGCCGGCTGCCCCGGAGGGTCCCGGCGGCCGGTGAGAGCCCGGTGTCCAGGAGGAGCCCCGTGTCCAGGGGTACGGAACCCACGGCCACGGCCAGGCCTCCCGCCGTGTACACGGTCTCCTGGACCTCGTACGCCGGACGCCCCGCCAGCTCGTCCGCCAGCCGCCCGGCGAGAGCGCGGTCGTCGCCCGAGTCGGGGATGCCCAGGGCTTCCAGCAACCGCGAGCGGTGGTGCGGGTAGTTGGCATGAGTGCGGATCCAGCCGTCGGCCGCGGGCCAGAACCCGGACAGCGGCGCGAAGGACCGCGGGACCCGTCCGTCCACCCGCAGATGGCGTTCGCTCACGAACGCGGTGGCCACCGCCGCCTCATGGACCCGTACCGCCGGTACGGGCCCGGATCGGCGTCGCGCCAGCAGTTCGGCGGCCGCGAGCGAACACGCACCCACGGTGGCCCGTGCCAGCTCCCGCACCGGCAGCCGTGCGGGCAGCACACCATGGGCCCCTTCGTACGACACCCTCCCGATAAGCCCGGGCGCCCCTCCGAGGGCGGCCCAGGCGTGGGCGGTCGCGGAGTCGGTGGTAGCCGTCATACGTCCAGCCTGCACGAGATGGGGGCGGGGTGTGGCGGGCGCGGTCACCGGGGTCGGGGCGGCAAGGTCGGGCGCCGACGCCTGGGCTGCGGTCACCGTCCCGGGCGGCAACGTCGGAGCGCCGACGCCCGGGGCGCGGGCCGGTCGCCGTCCTGGACCGGTCACCGTGAGGCACAGCCCCATGCCGGGGCGCCGCCCCGAACCCCGCGCCTCAAACGCCGGCGAGGCTGAGAATGCACCCCCCGACACCCCGGGCAAAAAACGCGAACCCTCCCAGCCGGCCCAAGAATCCACCACATGCACCTGAGCACTCAGATCCGAAGCCCGGTCACCGTCGGAGCGCCGACGCCCGGGGCGCGGGCCGGTCGCCGTCCTGGACCGGTCACCGTGAGGCACAGCCCCATGCCGGGGCGCCGCCCCGAACCCCGCGCCTCAAACGCCGGCGAGGCTGAAGAAGCACACCCCCCCACACCCCCTCTGGCCCATTGACACGTCCCAGCCGGCCCCGGCTCCTCGGTCGCGTCAGGTCACCCCTTCCATCCGGATGCCCGTGAGGGCGAGCCGCAGCGCCTGGAACGCCGCCGCCGGGCGGTCGTTGAAGTCGCCGGTCTCCGGGATCCGGCGCAACAGGTCGACGGCGGCGGAGAGTTGACCGCAGGCGGCGGCCTGGGCCGCCAGGAGTTCGGTCGGCCTCTGCCGCCGGCTGAAGGGGGTCTCCTGGATCTCCGCGTACGCCTTGGTCAGCTCGGCGATGTCCTCGTCCGTCGGGTTCAGTGGCCGGGCCGGAGGACCCTCGGCGGCGATCCGGCGGGCCCGCTCGTACACCTCGTCCTCGATGTACCAGGCCCGGCCGCCGCCCCACCCGTCCAGCAGGTCGGGCCGCCCGGCGTCGGCGAGGGCCTCCAGCACCTCGTACGGCACGGACCAGCCGGGCAGCGCCTGGTAGTCACGGGCCAGGTCGATCCACCCCCGGCGGACGAATCCCACCAGCACCTCCGTCCGCCCGGAGCCGTAGGCCGGGTGCCTGTCCGTGTCCGCCAGGATGTCGCGGGCCACGTCGTCCCGTCCGCACGCCACGACCGCGCGGAGGATCTCGGCATGGTCCAGCCACGGGTTGGGCTCGTTGTCGATGGCCTCACGCGCCCGGAGGAACCACGCGTCCGCGCGCCTCCGGTCGCCGATCGCCTCACAGGCCGCGGCGAAGGCGGCCATCACGTCCGGGTTCAGCGCCACCCGCCAGTCACCGGACCGGCTCTCCACCTCGGGGAGCAGTTCCTCGGCACGGGCGTATGCGGTACGGGCCGCGTCCCCGTGTCCCGTACGGGCGAGGACGACGGCGACATCGGCGCAGGCGGCCAGCCGGTCCCGGACCCCGGTGATGTCCACGGCGAGTTCGAGGGCGGCGCTCGCCCCGCCGGCCAGCCCCGCCCGCAGCCGTGCGGCCTCCCGCAACCGTGGCCAGAGGGCGAACCCCCACCGCTCCACGTCGAGTCCGCGCGCGGATTCCCTCACGATCTCGAACAGTTCCTCCACCGATGCGGTGCGGGGCGGCGGCCACCGCGAGGAATCCTGCTCCGACCGGCGGTTGTGCTCCTCCAGCGCCTCCCGCGAGAACTCCAGCAGCCAGCGGCCCGTCGACACCCCCGGGGAGTCGTCGGCGGCGGCCAGAGCATCCGGGAACACGTCCGCCTCGCCCCACCGCAGCGGCCAGGAGTGCCGCCCGGCCACCGACCAGGCGAGGGCGGCGTCGAGATCGTCCTCGCGTCCCGGCGGCGCGATCACGGTCCGGGTATCCACCGTCATCGCCCAGGTGTCGGCGTCCAGCACGAAAAGCGGGCTCCCGAACAGGTCGAGTTCGTCCTCGGGAATCGGACGCGGTCCGGCCGGAGTGTGCAGGAACGTGACGTCGCCCAGCGCCGCGCCGCCCCGGGCCGGAACGAACCGGACGCGGTCCGCCGACACCAGTACCAGGGTGTCGTCCACGCCCCAGTACACGGCCTGAGCGCCCATGGGCACGGTCGTCAGCCGCTCGGGCCGGGCGGGATCGGCCAGGGACCACACCTCCAGCGTCTCGCCGGTCAGACAGGCGGCCCGCTCGCCGTCCGGCGACCACGCCCATGCCTCGGCGTCACCCGCCCACTTCTCGTCGTCCCTCTTTCCGTTGTGCGGCACGTCGACGCTCCCGACGATCCGTCCGTCGTCGAGGAGGTGTACGGCATGAGCCGTACCGCCCGTCAGTACGGCCAGCCGCCGCCGGGGTCCGGGTGCCCAGCGCAGGGCCCACGGCTCACCGTCCAGGGTGTACGGGCCGTGGAGCACGGAGCCGTCCGCCGCGTCCCGGATCACCAGTCCCCCGTCGGTCACCGCCGCGACCAGGGACCCGTCGGGGCTGGGGCGGGAGAAACGCGCGGGCTCGTACCAGACCACCTCGCGCGTTCCCGCATCCACGCACAGTCCGTTGCTGCCGAACAGCCGTGTTCCGTCCGCCGACCACCTCGGGTCCTCGATCCACTCCCCCACCTGGTGGTCGTCCGGGTCCGCGTCCCGGTCCTGGCCGAACTTCTCGCTCACCTCGTCGGACAGTTGACGTGCCATCAGGTAAGGGTGATCGGTGTCGACGTGGTTGGCCAGCCAGTTCAGATCGCCTCGCAGCACGGGAAGGAGGCACCCTTGGAGACCGCCGTCACCGTTGGTACCGCTGTGGGCGTAGACGCTGCGGCCGTCCGGCGAGAGCGCGAAGGGCGACGGCCGCGAGTTGCCGTCCGACACGCTGATCGAAGCCGGTGGCCCGCCGGCGGACCAGGCGTCCCACACCCCGATGTGGTTGGTCTGGTAGACGGCGGCGAACCGGGTGGAGTCCGCGGACCACTGGACGGTACGGCGGTAGTCGGGCCAGCCGACTCCGCCCGACACCTTGCGGATGACCTGGACGCACCGCGCGGTGGCGACCTCCCAGACCTGGAGCACCCCACCCGCCTCCCAGTCGTCACCGACCCAGCTGCCGGTGACCAGCCAGCGCCCGTCCGGGCTCAGCGCGTGCCCGACGATCTCCACGTCATGGGTCTGGCCGTGCAGCAGCTCGATCCGGAGCTGATCATGGCGCACCAGCAGGAGCCGGGTGGCCGTCCGGTGGACGTCGGTCACCCCGGCCTCCGCCTCCAGCCGTGTCAGCCGCTCCCGCAGGGGCACCGTGTCCCGCTCCGGGACGAACGCCCCCCAGTCGGCCCTCTCCAGCAGGGCCCGCAGGTCATCGGCGTCCTTCGCCGCGGCGAGGTCGTCCGCCGACGCGAAGGGCGGATTCTCCGGAGCTTTGGGGCCAAGCCCCTCGGCCCGCTCCAGCAGCTCGGCCAACCCGTACTCGTCCAGGTACGGCGTCCTCAGCATCTTGTCGGTGAGCGGGACGGGCCCCGTCTCATAGAGCGCGAGAACGATCAGGTCCGTGCGCTCGGTGACCCCGTTCCCGACCTTGGCCCCCAGGGCCCTGAGGCGTTCAGCGGCGTTCTTCTTGCGCATCGTACGAAATCTTCCGAACATCACCACGGTACGGCCTGATAGCTCCATGGCTCCGGGACCTTAGACCCGGGTACCGACACCACCCCCTCATCACGCGGAGTATCACGCGATCACGAAACTCGCCAAGGGGGCGGATCCCCCACTGCCCGTCGGTACGGGTGCGCCGGGCGCCGATCCCGCGGCCGCTCCCGGTCCAGGCGCGGATGACGCCCGCTCCCGGCTCGGTGAGGTGTCCGCGGGAGCACCCGATGGCTGTGCCGGCCCGCTGCCCCGGCAACCGACCCGTACCCCCGCCGACGGGCGCCGCTCACGAAATAGCGCCGCCCCCCTGCAAACGGCCAGTCTGACGTGACGTCAGGCCGTCGGCCCCCCGCGCCGCTTCCTCGCCCAGAGGATCCCCGCGCCGGCCGCGAGGACCACCACCACGGCGGCGACGATCAGCGTGGTGCTCACACCGCCGTTGTCCCCCTGGCCCGCCTGCTCCACGACCACGGCCGGGTTCCCGGTGGCCGCGCCCGGGGCAGGGGCCGGGGCCGGGGTCGCCACGGGGCTCGGGGTCCCGCTCGCGGCCGGGGGCGCGCTCACGGCGGCGCCGGGGGCGAGGGGTTCCGGCTTCGCGCCGGGCGCCTTGGCCTTCAGCTTGAGCACGGGGGCCGGGTTGTCGAGCTTCTTGCCGCCCTGGGGCAGCTCGATCCAGCGGGCGACCTCGCCGTCCCCGTAGGTCTCGACGATCCTGAAGACGAGCGACTTGGCGTCGGGGAGCTGTCGCACGGTGATGCTGTGCACGGCGTCCGTCCCGGTGGCGAGCGCCTTTCCGGCGATGGTGTAACCGCCCTGCGCCTGGGCGAACTTCCACCCCCGCGGCCCCTTCTTCAGACTGACCGCGCCCGGGGAGATCCCCTCGGGCAGCACGATCTGGAGCTTGGCTATGCCCGCGGTCTCCGACTCCGCCTCCGAAGTGAAGGTGAGGGTCACGTTCTTGGCCAGGGCGCGGTCGTCGGACGCGGTCACCCCGGCGTGCGCGGCGGCCGGTCCGGCGGCGGCGAGGAACGTACCGAGAGCGGCGGCGACCGCGAGCGCGGCGGGACGGACGATCGAGGGGCGGCGGGACTTCCTCATGGGTCTCCTTGGGGACGAGCGGATCACGGGCGGAGGCGGAAGGTGCCCGGGACCCGGAGGACCACGGCGTACGACGACATGGGCAAGGGCGGCGCCCGGGCGCCGCCCCGTGTCCGCCCGTGACCGGATCCCCGGGCGGGCGGCCCCGGCCCGGCCGCCCGCGGTCCACGCCCCGAACAGACGCGCCACCGCCCTACGGACCATGACGGCGATCCGCGCCAGGAACTGGAGCAGCGCCCCGGTCCGGCGCTCCGCCCGGTGCAGGAGGACCGCGACCCCGGCGGCGGCCAGGGTGTGCGCGCCGAGCATCACGGCGGTGCTCGGCGCGCCCCCTTGACCGGCGGTGTGCGCGGTGTGCCCGTCGGCGCCACAGCGGGCGAGCAGCTGATGGAGTACGAGCTGGACGGCGGCCGTCCCACCGAGGACGGCGGCGAGCGGGCGTGGGGCGCGGGCCCACGGCAGGGCCCCGATGAAGGCGAGCACCAGCGCCAGTGCTCCGGCCCGCCAGGCGACCGGCTCGCCCGAGGCCACCTGGTGCCCGGCCACGGCCGGGCCCGCGCCCGCCACGGCGAGCACGCCGGACCGGACCCCTCGCACGCTCCACCGAGCCCGTGAGACGTCTGTCCGTGCATGCCAAAGCTGCCGAGTGCATGTCATGTCGGGGACATCATTCACGACGGGGAGCGCCACGCGGGCGACTTCCCGCTTCTCTCTTCCCCCCGGTCCCCGCCCGCCCGGGCCGTACGATTCCGCGACCGGCCGGCCCGTACGGTCGGGCGCTCGTTCGGCACCCCCTGGGCCCTGCCGTCCCGCCCTGTACGAGAGCGCCCTCCGCCCGGCGACGGCACGCGCCAAACGCCCCCGGGCCCCGCCCTCCGAGCGGACGGCACGGCGCGGACGGCACGGCGCCGGCGAAACGGCCCCGGCCCCGTTCCCGTACGGCCAGGACGCCCGTCCCCGTACGACCAGGACCGGGTGGTGTGCGCGTACCCGGGGCCAGGCGTGCGCCCGAACTCCCGGGTGCGCCCGAGGCCCCGGCAGGGCGACCCCGTCCTGCCTCCGGTGCCACGCCCCTCCCGCCTCCTGTTAGCCTGGGAAGGACGTTGATCGTTTGTTGAGGATCCCGGACGAGGATCCCAGAGGAGGAGCCCAGACATGGTGGTGGACGACGACATCTCCGGGTGAGACCCGGACCCGACAGGCCACCGGCCGGTGCGTGGAAGCGCCGCCGAAGTGGCCTCTGTGTCGTCCCCTCGTTCTCCTGTCTGCCCCGGGGCAGAGGTGTCTTCCCTGCCCCCTCTCACGAGGTCACCTCCATGTCCGATGCCTTCATCGTCTGCTCGAACCTGTCCTTCACCTGGCCCGACGACACTCCCGTCTTCCAGGACCTGTCCTTCACCGTCGGCTCCGGCAGCACCGGCCTCGTCGCGCCCAACGGCACCGGCAAGAGCACGCTGCTCAAGCTCATCGCCGGTGAACTGCGGCCCGGCGGCGGTTCGGTCTCCGTGTCCGGCACCCTCGGCCACCTCCCCCAGACCCTCCCCCTGACCGGGGACCTCACGGTGGCCGAGGTGCTCGGCATCGCCGCGATCGTCCACGCCATCGACGCCGTGGAGTCCGGGGACGTCGACGAGGAGCACTTCACCACCATCGGCGACGACTGGGACATCGAGGAACGCACCCGCGCCCAGCTCGACCGCCTCGGCCTCGACGCTCTCGCCCCGGACCGCCGTCTGAGCACCCTCAGCGGCGGTCAGGTCATCTCCCTCGGTCTCGCCGCCCAGTTGCTGAGGCGGCCCGGCGTACTGCTGCTCGACGAGCCCACCAACAACCTCGATCTCGACGCCCGGCACAAGCTCTACGACGCGCTGGAGGACTTCAACGGCTGTCTGCTCCTGGTCAGCCACGACCGCGCCCTGCTCGACCGCATGGAACGCATCGCCGAACTCGACCGCGGTGAACTGCGCTTCCACGGCGGTAACTTCACCGCGTACGAGGAGGCCGTGCGGGCCGAGCAGGAGGTCGCCGAGAAGAACGTCCGCAACGCCGAGCAGGAGCTGAAGCGGGAGAAGCGGGAGATGCAGCAGGCCCGCGAGCGCGCCGAGCGCCGGCAGAGCAACGCCGCCCGCAATCTGAAGAGCGCCGGTCTGCCCCGTATCTTCGCGGGCACTATGAAGCGGGGCGCTCAGGAGTCCGCGGGCCGGGCGGGCCAGATGCACGCCGGCCGGGTCAGCGAGGCGAGGGCCCGGCTGGACGAGGCCGGGCGGGCGCTGCGCGACGAGCAGCGCCTCACGCTGGACCTGCCGGACACCCGGGTGCCCGCCGGGCGCAATCTGTTCCTCGGCGAGCGGCTCCGCGTCCGGCTCGGCGACAAGGACGCAGAGATCGCGAAGGAAGTGTTCACCGGCGAGGGCGTCGACCTGACCGTCCGGGGCCCCGAGCGCATCGCGCTGACCGGTCCCAACGGCACCGGCAAGAGTACGCTGCTGCGACTGCTCAGCGGTGATCTGGCACCCCACAGCGGCGAGATCAAGCGCGCCGACGGCCGTATCGCCTATCTCTCGCAGCGCCTCGACCTGCTGAACCCGGACCGTACGGTCGCCGAGAACTTCGCCGACTACGCCCCGGAGCGGCCGGAGTCCGAGCGGATGAACCTGCTCGCCCGCTTCCTCTTCCGGGGGCCCCGGGCCCATCTGCCCGTCGGGGTGCTCTCCGGAGGCGAGCGGCTGCGCGCCACCCTGGCCTGTGTGCTGTGCGCCGAACCGGCTCCGCATCTGCTCCTGCTGGACGAGCCGACGAACAACCTCGACCTGGTCAGTGCAGGCCAGTTGGAGAGCGCTCTGGACTCCTATCAGGGGGCCTTCGTCGTGGTCAGCCACGACGAGCGGTTCCTGCGCGCGATCGGCGTGAACCGGTGGCTGCGGCTGGCCGGCGGTGAGCTGACGGAGACGGGGGCTCCCGAGGTGTGAGCCGCCCACGTGTCGACCCGGCCCGTGTCCCGAGGCGTACCGCCCGGCGGGCCCAGCCACCGATCACGTGGGACGGAACTCATGCCTCAGCCCGCCCTCATCGCCCATGACCTCGTCCGCGTCCTTGGCGACCGCCGGGTGCTCGACGGTGTCTCCCTGACCGCCTCTCCCGGACACCGCATCGGACTGATCGGGGAGAACGGCGTCGGCAAGTCGACCCTCCTGCGCCTGCTGGCCGGGACGGACGAGCCCGACTCCGGCAGCGTCTCCGGGCCGCCCGAACCGGGCTTTCTCCAGCAGGAGATGCCGTACGACGCCGATGTGACGATCGCCGGTGTACTCGACGACGCCCTGCGCGAGTCCAGGGCCGACCTCGCCGAGCTGGACCGTCTCACCGGGCTGCTCGCGCGGACCGGGCAGGACGCTCCCGGGTACGCCGGTCTGCTCGACGCGTACGGCGTGCTGCTGGAACAGGCCCAGGAACGGGAGGTCTGGGACGCCGACCGGCGTGCCGCGCTCGTGCTCGACGGCCTCGGCCTCGGCGCCGTCGGCCACGACCGGACGCTCGGGTCGCTCTCCGGCGGTCAGCGCGGCCGGCTCGCGCTGGCCGCGCTGCTGGTACGGCGGCCCTCGGCGCTGCTGCTGGACGAGCCGACCAACCATCTCGACGACGGAGCCGCCGCGTTCGTCGAGGAGCAGGTACGCGCCCTGCCCGGGGTCGTCGTGGTGGCCAGCCACGACCGGGCCTTTCTGGACGCCGTGTGCACGGATCTGATCGACCTCGACCCCTCGGTGGACGGCCCGGTCCGCTACGGCGGCGACTACAGCGCCTACCTGGCCGCGAAACGTGCCGAGCGGGCACGCTGGGAGCGGCGCTGGGCCGAGGAGCAGGAGGAACGGGCGGCGCTACGGGTCTCCGCCGGGGTCACCGCGCGCCGCGTCGCACCGGACCGGGGGCTGGGCAACAACGAGAAGATGGGCTACGACCACCGCGGGGGCCGGGTCCAGAGCCAGATCTCCCGGCGGGTGCGCAACGCGACCCGCCGTCTGGAGGAGCTGGAGCGGTCCGGGGTCGGTGAACCGCCGAAGCCGTTGCGGTTCGCGCGTACGGAACTCACCGTACCGTCGGCGGAGGGCGACGGTCCGCTGGTGTCCCTGGCCGGCGTACGGGTGCCGGGCCGGCTCGCGCCGCTGAACGCGGAGGTGTCGGCGACCGACCGTCTGCTGGTCACCGGCGGGAACGGGGCCGGGAAGTCGACTCTGCTGGCCGTGCTCGCCGGGCGGCTCGCCGCCGAGGGCGAGGTGCGGCGGCGGCGCGGACTGACGGTGGGGCTGCTCGCCCAGGACACGGTTTTCGACCGGCCGGACCGGTCCGTCCGGGATACATACGAGCTGGCTCTGGGCGCCGAGCGGGCCGAGGCGGTGCCACTGGGCTCGCTGGGTCTGCTGCACGAGGCGGATCTGGACAAGCCGGTCGGCCGGCTCTCGGTCGGACAGCGCCGGAGGCTCGCACTGGCGCTGCTGGTGGCGCGCCCGCCGCAGTTGCTGCTGCTCGACGAACCCACCAACCATCTGTCGCCGCGCCTGTGCGACGAGTTGGAGGAGGCGCTGGGCCCTGGGCCCGGCGCGATCGTGCTGGCGGGCCACGACCGCTGGCTCCGGAGGCGCTGGCGGGGACGGGAGATCCGGCTCGACGGGCTCCGACCGCGAACTCCGGCGGGAACACCGGCTGCGGATACCGGTGCGGAGTAGCGGCGGCCGGGGGCTTCTGACCACGGTCTGCTGGTACGGACGGCATGGACCTCGGCCGGATCCGACAACGGGTCGGTGGGGCGAGCCGATGCAACGGCTGGTGGGGCAAGCCGGTCCGACGGCAGATGGGCGGCCCCGCGGCCGGTAGGGCGGCCCGGCCTGTCCCCGGCCGGGAGCCGGGCCCCGGCGGGCGGGGGGCGGAGAGGGCGCCCTGGACCGCAGATAGCCGGGGAGGGCCGGGGGCCGGGCACGCCGGAACGGGGACGGCCTCGGGCCGGGACCGCCGGGTGCCTCGGGGCCGCCGGGGGCGGGGACGGCCGGGACCCCCGGGGTCGGGACGGCCGCGTCAGCGCGCCATCAACCGGTCCATCTCCCGCGCCTTCCGTCGCAGCCGGTCCGCCCAGTCGTCGTCGCCCGCCCCCAGGGGTGCCCCCGCCGGGGCCGGGACCTGTACATCCCTGAACCCTTCGCCCGGCGCCGGGGGCGGCGGTGTCCAGCAGACCTCGATGCCCGCCCGTTCCGCGAGGGCCAGTGTGGTGGCGAGGAACCCTTCGGACAGGGCCAGGACGACGCCGTGGGAGGTTCGGCGGTGCCGGGCCACCAGGGCATTGACGAAGACCCCGAAGGCTGCCGGATCGATGCGGTACTCGTCCGCCTCCTGCGGCCCGATGCCGGACGGAACCCCCAACTCGGCCTGGAATACCTCCACCTGACGGATGAACAGCCGGGATGCGCCGTTGGACGGATTCCAGAGTGTGGTGTCACCGAGTTCGTAGTACTGGCTCATGGCGGGTCCTCCCCATTGCGGGGGCGAGACAGCTCCCTCCCCCGGTTGCGGGGCGAGGCGGGTCCTCCCCCGTTGCGGGCCGCGGCGAGCTCTCCCCCGGTCGCCGGGCGCGACGGCCGCGGCCCCGCGCCATGATCCTCACGAAGCCCCCTGCGGGTACAGCGGTTTTCCGCCGCCGAGGGCCTCGCGCTGGGCGTCCGTGAGCCGTCCGGCCCCGGCGGCGACGGTGTACAGACCGGGCGCGGTCCGGTGGAGGGCCACGGGTCCGGCGATCCCCGGATACCGTTCCGCGTCGCCGAGTGCTGCGGTCACCCGGTCGTCGGGCCAGCCGAGTGCGGCGGCGAGGCGGTCCGGCCCGAGGGGAACGCCCGCGTGGACCAGCGCGGCGAGCACGGTCAGCGCGTCCTCGGACGCGGGAGCCTCGGAGCCGCCCGCCATGTCCTCGCTGAGGATGCCGAAGAACTGGCTCATCCGGGCCAGCCGGGCCCCCACCGGACTGCCCGGCGGGAAGATCGCGGCTCCCTGGCTGCTGGTTTCCGCGAGGGTGGCGTGAGTCCGGGCACTGGCCGTCCACACCCGGGCCCACGGGTCGTCGTCGACGACGTAACGCTCGCGCCGCCGCCCGGCGTCCCGTTCCCGGCGGACCATCGCCAGCTCCTCCAGATAGCCGATGGCCTTGGACACGGACGCGGGGCTGACCTGGAGACGGCGAACCAGTTCGGAGGCCGTGAGGCTGCCGGATTCGGTGGTGAAGAGGTGCGCGAGCACCCTGGCGGCCATACGCGGAAGCCCGATGTGGACCATGGTCGCCGCGAACCGCTCCGCGAAGCCGTCCGCCGTACCGGGTCCGTCCCCGCCGCCCCCGTCCCGCGCCGCCTCGCCCGGGTGCGGGCCCGTCCGTCCCCGGCGGGCGCGCTGCCCGGTGGCCTGCTGCGCGGGATCGGCGCCGTAGCCCTCCGGTCCGCCGTTGCGGGCGACCTCCCGGCTGACGGTGGACGTCGGCCGGCCCAGCCGCCGGGCGATCTCGGCGTATCCGAGACCCTCCGACAGGGCGGACGCGATCCGCCGCCGGTCGTCGTGCGTCAGTCTGCCTCCCGGCATCGATGCCCGTCCTCTCGCTGGCCGGCCCCTGGGAACCACGCGTCGGTTCCGCTCGCCGACGGCCGCTCCAGTATGCGTTCACCGTCATCCCATTGCAACAAACTCACCTTCATCCTTGCATTCACCCTCAGACTCATTGCAATTTTCGCCTTTAAATTCCAAAGAATCAAGGGCAAATACCCAAGCAATAGTTTGACGAATATAGAAAGGCAACGTAGCTTTCGTGCTCCTGAAATAGCTATGACGATCGACAGACGGGGGTGAACGGATGACCGCGAGCGACGGCGTCGTGCTCGAAGCCGAGGGGCTCCGGATGCGCTACGGCACGACCGACGTCCTGCACGATGTGAGTTTCCGGGTGCGCCACGGTGAAGTCCTGGCGCTGCTGGGGCCGAACGGCGCGGGCAAGACCACCACGATCGAGATCCTGGAGGGCTTCCGGATGCGCTCGGCGGGCCGGGTCGAGGTCCTCGGCACGGACCCCGCCCACGGGGACGAGTCCTGGCGCGCCCGTCTGGGAGTCGTCCTCCAGTCCTGGCGGGACCACGGCAAGTGGCGGGTGCGTGAACTGCTCGCCCACCTCGGTACGTACTACGCCCCCTACTCCACCCCCGCGCGCCGGCGGCCCTGGGACACCGACTACCTCATCGCCGCCGTCGGCCTGACCGCGCACGCGGACAAGAAGATCAAGGCCCTGTCCGGCGGACAGCGGCGCAGGCTCGATGTGGCGATCGGCATCGTCGGCCGCCCCGAAGTGCTGTTCCTGGACGAGCCGACGGCGGGTTTCGACCCGGAGGCGCGATACGAGTTCCACGATCTGGTCCACCGTCTCGCGCGGGACCACGAGACCACGATCCTGCTGACCACCCACGATCTGAACGAGGCGGACAAACTCGCCGACCGCATCGTGATCCTCACGGGCGGCCGGATCGTCGCCGACGGCACGGCGGCCGAACTGGCCCGGCGTATCGCGGGCGAGGACGAGGTCCGCTGGACACTCGGGGGCCGGCGCTTCACCGAGTCGACCCCCGACTCGACCGCCTTCGTACGCGGACTGTTCGGCCGCCACGGCGAGGAGATCGGCGAACTGGAGGTCCGCCGGGCCTCCCTGGAGGACACCTATATGACGCTGGTGCGCGAGAGCGAGACCGCCGTACGGAAGACACAGTCCGGACGCGAGGCGAAGGAGGAGGCGGCCCGGTGAGCGCGACGACCACGGCGGTACGGGCGGGCTGGACGCGCGGCCTGATCGAACTGCGCCAGTCCTTCACCAACGGCTCCGATCTGCTCTCCCACTTCCTGTGGCCGGTGCTGATGCTGGTGACCCTCTTCTTCCTGCGGGACCGGGAGTTCGGCTCCAGCGGATTCCTGCTCGGGACCCTGGTCCTGCCGAGCGTTCTCGGTATGAACGTCGCGATGGGCATGGTCAGCATGAGCCAGGTGCTCACCGCCGAGCGCGAGGACGGCACCCTGCTGCGCGCCAAGGCGACACCGAACGGCATGCTCGGGTATCTCACCGGCAAGGTCGTCTCGGTCGGCGGCGGACTGCTCGCCGATCTCGCGATCCTGCTGATCCCCGGACTGCTCCTCATCGACGGGCTCTCCGCCGGCAGCCCGGGTTCCTGGCCGACCCTCGCCTGGGTACTGGTCCTGGGGATGCTGGCGACCCTGCCGGTCGGCGCGATCCTGGGCTCGGTGTTCCCGACCGCCCGGGCCCAGGGTCTGGTCCAGCTGCCGGTCATGGGCCTGATCGCGATCTCCGGCATCTTCTATCCGATCACCTCCCTCCCGGAGTGGCTCCAGTGGATCGCCCAGGCCACCCCCATCTACTGGCTGGGCCTCGGCATGCGCTCCGCACTGCTCCCCGAGTCCGCCGTCTCCGTCGAGGTCGGCGACTCCTGGCGCCAGCTGGAGACCGCCGGAGTACTGGGAGTCTGGGCGGTGCTCGGGCTGCTCGTCGCCCCGGTCGTCCTGCGCCGGATGGCCCGCCGGGAGTCGGGTTCGAGCGTCGCCGAACGCCGCGAGAGGGCGCTCAGCCGGGTCGGCTGAGCGTGTCGTGGTCGTCTGGGGGCAGGGGGCTCTCCGGCTTACCTGGTCGGCTCACGCTGATGAGGCTCTACAACTCGACGGGAGTACAGCCGGTGAGCCGTACGACGAGCTGCGCGGCCAGCAGCCACGGCAGCCGGGGATCCCCGAACGGCACGTCCACGGTCTCCTCGACGACCAGGAGTGTCGGGGCCCCGGGCCGGGTGAGGTCCGGGGTGTAGAGGCGGCCGTGATAGCCGTACGAACGCGGATACCGCACCCGGATCGCGGTGTGCCCCCGGGCGTACAGATGGGGACACTGCCGGATCGCCTGCGCCGCGCAGGGCAGGCACACGGGCGGATGCGTGGTGACGGCCCCCTCCGGCCACCCGGGTTCACGGCCGCCGGGCCCGCCGTCCAGCAGCCACAGGACCCCGTGCTCGGGGATGTGGGAGGCGGCCTCACCGCACAGATGGCACAACAGCATCCTCATCGCCCTGCGCTGCCGGTTCGGATGCACCCCCGCGAACAGCGGGCGCCCGCGTCCACCGTGGGGCGCGGGCCTGCGACCCCGGTGGAGCAGGGCATCGGACTCGCCCCGGTCGGTGGGCAGTTCACGGGCGTACGCGATCCCGCCGCGCCGCCCGGGACGGCGTACGACGGGCTCCTCGATCACGGTCTCCCCTGACCAGGCGGCCATCCAGGGAACGCTGACCGGCGGCTGTGGGCGGAGTTGTGTCACGGGGGGCCTTTCACGGTTGTACGAAGGGGGCTGGGGTGGCCGCCCGGGTGCGGGTCGGCGGGGGTTCCGACGGCACCCGGGCGACCGGCTTCAGGAGCCGGGGGCCACAGGAGGAGGCACCCCCGGAAACCGCCACCGGCGACTCCACCGGGGTCATGGGCGTGCCTCACGTACCCCCGATGGCCAGCGCACACCAGACGCCGTCCCCGCTCACGCCCCACCCGTCGGCGAGCGCGGAGACCAGCAGAAGTCCCCGGCCGCTCTCGTCGTACGGCCCGGCCTCCCGGGGCACGACCGTCTGAGGACCGGCACTGCGCACCTCGGCCCACAGCCGGGTCTCGGTGCGCCACACCCGTACGCCCACGGCGCCGTGACCGTGCTCCAGCGCGTTGGTGACCAGCTCCGACATCAGCAACTCGACGGTGTCGGCGAGAGTGCCGAGCCCCCACAGGCCCATATGCGCCCGCACGACCCGCCGCATGAGCGCGGGCCACAACCGGTCACCGTCCGTCAACGGCTCACCCTGCTTCCCATCCCGCCCGAGGGTCACATCGAACCCGCTGCCGGATCCGGTTTCTTCGGGTCTCGTGACTGCCATCGGCATCTGCCCAGTCCTCCACGGTTCTTCGGACAGGGCGCGGCTGGGCCCCCGGGTCAGGAAGGTCCGGTATGTGCATCGCCGTCCGGCTTGGCTGTTCCCAACTACCGTGAGGCATCGTTGAGTTAACCTGCAACTCAATCCCAAGCACCAGAGAAATTGGCACATGCCACAGCACCGGCATGGGCTTCCGGAGGGGAAACTGAGCGCCCATGACCCCACACAGGCATGCGCCAGGGACCAACAGAGCATCAGGAAGGGTGGACAGGTGGCAGCACGGAGGGGACCGACGTACCGTCGACGGGAACTGGGCAAGGAGCTACGGCGCCTGCGCGAAGGTGTAGGCCTGACGATTCAGGAGGCAGTGGCGGGACTCGGTTTCAGCGACACGAAGCTCGGCCGGGTCGAGACCGGGCACAACAGCCTTCCCAAAGCGGAAGACCTGGAGAAGCTGCTCAACCGGTACGGGATCGAGGACATCGACGACCGGGAGTTTCTGATGTCGCTCCAACGCGAGTCGCTGAGCCGCGATCGTTTCATTCGATTCCGGCACTTCCTACCGTCCGGCATGCCGATGTACATGGGCCTGGAAACCGATGCGCTGGAAGCCCGGGCTTGGCATCCGACTCTGATCTATGGACTGCTTCAGTCCGAGGCGTACGCCCGGGCCCAGTTCATGACCGCCAAACCGATCAATGAAACAACCACAGCCTTCGTCGAGAACAACGTGCGCCTGCGAATGCAGCGCAAGGAGAGGCTGACCTGCGCGGAGAATCCCTTGACACTCCGCGTGATCCTGGACGAGGCGGCGCTCAGGCGGGTGATGGGCAGCGCGGAGGTCATGAAGGGGCAGTACGAGGAGATCGAACGGTTGAATGCCCTGGACAATGTGACCGTCCAGATCCTCCCCATGAACGTCCCGGCATACCGCTCCGACATCAACTTCCTCATCCTGAACTTCGATGCTCGGGTGGACCCGATCGTCACGTCGGACGCGGGGGAAATGATGACCTTCACCGACAAGGAACTTGACGTCTGGAAGTACAACCAGAGGTTCGACGCCATGCGCAGCGAGGCTCTTGGACCTTCGGCGACTGCCGAATTCCTGCACCAACTAGCACAGGAGCTCTAGCCATGTACTTTCACCGGAACACGCTCAATGTGGCGGGCGAACCCAGGTGGATGAAGTCCTCCTACAGCAACGAGTACGGCGCAAATTGCGTCGAAGTCGCCAATCTGACCACCCGGGTCGGCATCCGCGACTCCAAGAACACACAGGGCCCCGCCCTCCACGTCACCCCTCATGCCTGGGCCCGGTTCATCGCCTTCGCGAGCGAACCCGTTTCCACCTGACCCCGCGCGGGGCGCGCCGTTCGACCGACGAGCGGGCGCGCCCAGCGCTCACGCCTCGCGTGCGCGGAGATCGCCTGAGCCGTCGCCGCTCCGAAAACCATCTGTCCCGCGTTCCTCGCCATGCGTGACCATGGAGCGGATCAATCAACCCGGAAGGGACGAGCATGGGTGACCACAAGAAACCACCGGCGGACCTGTCGACGGGAAGACCGCCCCCGGGGAACGCTGACGGTCAGGTGCCGGCTCCCCCGCCTTCCGGCGGCAAGCACAAGAAGAAGTAGTGGTGCACTCTTTCGCAAACCGGCGTCGACGACTCGCGGAAACAATGGAACGGCAAGCCACTTGGCCTGTCCGTTCGCCGTGGATCCGGGAGGCCGTCGACGTCCTTCCCCGGCATCTGTTCGCACCGGACAGGCTGTGGCACTGGGACGGTCACGCCTATGTCCCGCTGGACCGTGCGGGGGACGGCTCCCGGTGGGCGGACGAGGTGTACGCCGATCCGGACGCCGCGGCCGTCACCCAGGTCACCGACGGCCGGGCCTCCTCCAGCCTGTCGTGCCAGGGCGTGGTGGTGGACATGCTCGACTCGCTCCTGCTGGAACCCGGACAGCGAACCCTGGAACTGGGCACGGGCACGGGCTGGAACGCCGCACTGCTGGCCTACCGGACCGGGCCGGGCCGGGTGACCAGCGTGGAGGTGGACCCCGCGTTGGCGTCGGTGGCCGGGAAGCGACTGGAAGCCGTGGCGGCCGATGTGGCGGTGGAGGTGGGTGACGGCACTGCGGGGTGGGAGCACGGCGCACCGTACGACCGGGTGATCTCGACCTACGCCGTGGACCGCGTCCCCTGGGCATGGGTGGCGCAGACACAGCCCGGGGGCCGGATCGTCACGCCCTGGGGGCGGCTCGGACATGTGGCGCTCACCGTCGCCGACGACGGCCGCTCGGCGAGTGGCTGGGTGCAGGGCCTGGCCCAGTTCATGCCCGCTCGCGGGACCGACCATAGCTATGACGACTTCACTGCCGTGCGCGGTGACGGGCCATCCGATTCCCAGCGGGGTTGGGCGCGGGATCTGACGCCTCTGCGGAACAATTGGCATCTGCTCTTCGCCCTGCGTGTGGCGCTTCCTGATGTACGGATCACCACGTCAACCAACGCGGACGGTGTCAAAGCCCGTCTCCACGAGGGCACTTCGTCGTGGGCGGAGCTGTCCCGGCGGAGTGACGGCACCACCGTGGCACATCAGGGCGGCCCGCGCCGACTGGCAGACGAACTGGAGCGGGCGTGGGAGGTGTGGCTCGACATGGGAGAACCGGACCTGTACGACTACGGCCTGACGGTTGAATCGACGGGCGACCAGCACGCCTGGGCCGTGGACCCTGAATCGGGCCCACGCTGGCCCGCGCCCGAAGCCTGAGGGTCGGCCGGCACAGCGCATCCACCTCAAGGAACTCCTCAGCCACACCACGTCCGATCTCGCTGGTCGCCAACCGCCGTTCCCCTGCGCTGCGTCCGTCCGCTGCCGTCAACTACTGCCGTCAGACGCCTCAGATCACGGCAGCCGTCCCCACCGGATCCATTCGCGATGGGGACGGTCTGCTTATTTCCCGCGATACCCGAGAGCGCCCTCGATGCTACCCGGACATACGGACCAGGTTTATGAATCTTCTACGTCGAGTCGCTCCGCCGCATCCAGCAAGCGCTGCGGCAACTTCGAACTTGCCGCCAACACCTCGATACCGACGAGGCGCCCCTTCCCATCGAAGTCAAGGTTGATCATGCCTCCAACCTCGACTGGATCGCAGGGATACATGCGCGACACTTCTTTGCGTGTTTGCGAATCGGTGAAATATATGTATGCCGCATCCACCTGCTGATCGTATGTGACTCTGACGTCCACCATGGTCAACGCCTCCCCTGGAGGCGGTTGATGTAAGCCTGACTCACGTCAGTCATCACTGTATTCACATTCCCATCAATGGTCTTGGCAACAAACACTTTGGAGTTGGGATCGTAGTAGCCCGTTTTCCACTGATCATCATGATGATAGGAGAAGGGCTCTCTCCCAAGAACGGCTCGAGCATCCTCTGCCGAAACCCCACGCTGCTCCAAGCGCTGCATCGCGTGACCAGTAAAGGCATCAGTCGGACTGGCGGCCCGAGGGACCTCCTTGGGCGTGATATCCCCGATGCCCTCACACGTGCACGACTCCGCATGGCCCGGGAAATAGCCGCCGCAATTATGAACGAGGATCGGAGTGGCCCCCGCCAGCACATAGTACGCGTGCAGATTCCCGACTGTGAGGTCATGCGTGCGCTGCCGCTTCTCGAAGTAGCGGGTGTCCTCCAGGACCGCGATCGCGCCGTCGGGAGTCGTGAGGCGGGTTCCGGGCTTGAGGTCGCCGGCGTCGGTCCAGGACTGTTCGGACTCGACCCAGAAGGGGTGGGTCGTGGTGGTGATCAGGGTTGAGGTCTTGCCGTCGTGGGTGACGGTGAGTTCGACGAATTCCTTGTCGTCCTCGGTGACGATCGTGCCGACGACTTCGCGGACGACCTCCTTCCCGGTCCCGGGGTCGGTCGTGGTGATCCTGTCACCGGTTCTGACCTTCTCGATCGGTTTGGTGGAGCCGTCGGCGAGGAGTACGCGGGTGCCGGGAAGGAAACTGTGCTTGGTCGCACAGCTCTCCGTGTCCTGCTTCGTGGCCTTCTTGTACTTGGCCTCGGCCGCGGCCAGTTTGTCCCTGGCCTTGTTGAGCGTCTTGGAGGTGTCCCAGACTTCCTTGACTCCGCTGACCAGGTCGTCGAGGAGGCCGCCCACGCGCTTGGCCAGCTTCGCGGCGTCGTTCCATTTCCATGGAGCTCCGTACTTCGCGAGCAGCTTTCCTGCCAGGCCCCCGGCGAAGCTCCCCGCGATGTTGAGGAGGGTTTCGCCGCAGGAAGCGGCGTCGCCGCTGGATATGCAGTCCAGTGCGGCGGTGACGCCGAGCTCGTCCATCAGGATCTTGGCGAGCTTCTTGCCGGCGTTGACGACCTTCTGCTTGGCCTTGTTGTGCGAGGCCGATGCCCGGGCGACGTTCTTGCTCGCGTTGTTCGCCGCCTTGCCTGTGGGCGTCGACTGCTTCTTCTCGTCCTGGGTCGTGCCGATGGCGCATTCCAGGGTCACGCAGAACCCGGCGTACAGGCCCGACGGGTCGGCCAGCGTCACCGGTGTGTTGTTCGCGTACGCGTAGGCGTTCATCTGCTGCGGGTCGGTGACGTCGATGACCGGGTCGACGGAGATGAATTTGCCCAGGGCGGAGTCGTATTGACGCGCGCCCAGGTTCGTCAGTCCCGTGGAGTTGTCGACCGTTCCACCGACGAATCCCTTCTGGCCCGGCCAGACGCTGGTATTGCCGGTGCGCGGGTTACCGTACGGATCCAGGCGGCGCTGGGTGACCGCACCGGTGGTGGAGTCGATCGCGATGTCGCCCGTGCCGTGGTGGTCCGAGGCGAGGTAGCTGACCTTGTTGTCGGAGGTGCGTACGGCGACGGTCTGCCCGGCGTGGGTGTAGTAGCGCGTGGCCTTCGCGGCGGTGGCACCGGTCGGGAGATGGAGTTCGGTGCCCCCGGGGAGGTAGAGCGTGGTGCCCGAGGGGTCCTTGCGCTTGAGGCGGTTGCCGCTTCCGTCGTACAGGAAGGTGGTCTCGGTGGCCTCGTTCTCGTTCGGCGTGGTGGGATCGTCCGGCTCGGCGATCTTGGTGACCTTGCCCTCGGGGTTCCAGGTCAGGGTCTGGGTGTCACCGCCGATGGTCCGCCGGGTGGTGTTTCCGGCGTTGTCGTAGGCGTACTTCGCCACCTGGGGGCCGGTCCGGGTCTGCTCGGTGACCTTGGTGACCGCGTGAGGGCCGCCGTCGCCGGGCTCCTTGGGGATGCCGTTGTCGTTGGCGTCCGCGTAGGCGTAGGTGCGGGTGACGTTCTTCGTGGCGTCGAGGCCGGTGTCGTGGCGGACTTCCTTGGTGCGGTTGCCGATCTTGTCGATCGTGTACGACGTCCAGTACGGAGCCGGCCCGCCGAGGGGGCTCGCACCGGGTGCGGCGGCGCAGGCGCTCGGTGTGCTGCCGTTGTACTCGGGAGTCTTCATACCGACCGTGCCGGAGCCGGCCGCCGTGGTCGCAGTGGCCGCCGGGGTCCAGACCTCGGACAGCCTGCGCTGTGCGTCGTACGCGAAGCACTGCACGTCCGTGACGGCCGTGGAAGCGGTGTTCGCAGTGTCGGAGATCGAGAGGACGTTCCCTGCGGGGTCGTACGAGGTCCTGACGTCCTTCGCGGCCCTGCCCAGGCCGTCGACGGTGACGAGCTGACGGGTGATGCGGTCCGTGCCCTTCTCGTAGAAGAAGTGCTGCTCGGACTGCTTGGCGCCGCCGTTCATCGTGAGGGTGGAGAGCTGGCTTGTGGGTGTCCACACCGTGTTGGTGACGTAGTTGGACGTTCCGGACAGGCTGACGGGACGCTGCAACCCGTCGTAATCGAAAAGGAGGGTCTCCTGCGCGAGCCCTCCGACCCCCGGCATGCCCTGGGAGGCTACGGTGCCGTCTTTGTTGTAGCGGGTGGTGAACGCGTACAGGCCCTTGAGGGCCGACCCCTCCGAGGCGGGCACGGAGCTCAGCGTCAGAATGGGACGGTAGAGCATGTCGAACTGCGAGATGTACGAGCCGAAGTACTCCGTGGCGTTGACGTAGCGGAGGGACGCGTATGGATGTCCCAGCGCTCCGGCCTTGTCGTAGAGCGTCTCGGTGAGCTTGGCGCCGGTGGTGCCCTCGCCGGCGTAGGTGGCCTGGGGGCGGCTGAGCACGTCGTAGGCCGTGGTGACTTTCTTCCCGCTGCCGTCGGTCTCGGTGACCGGGCGGTCGGCGTCGTCGTAGGTGGTGGTGGATGTGCCCGCGTCGGGGTCGACGGTCTTGGTCCTCCGGCCGAGTTGGTCGTACTCGTACGACCAGACGTTGCTCTGCGCGTCCTTGACCGTCGCCGGATCGCCGGACGGCCGGTAGGTGTACTTGGTGACGGTGTGCTCGCCGAGCGGTCCGGTGACGACCGGTGAGGGACCGTCGAAGTGGCGCAGCTCGGTCAGCCGGCCGGCGGGATTGCTGATGGCGGTGGTCGGAACGCCGCCCTGGGGCGGGTCGGTGTGGACCCGGTCGCCCTCGCCCGTCGAGTCGTACGAGGTGGTGGTGCGCCACTGCTCGTGCCCGGAGATGGCGAAGATCTCGGCAGTGGGACGCCCCAGACTGTCGTGCAGGTTCAGGGTCTGCGCACCGACGTCACCGTCCGATACGGCCATGAGCTTGTCCGACGGCGCGCCGAGCGCGTTGTAGGTGGCGTTCGTCTTGGCGACCTTGCCAAGGCCGTCGTACCAGGTGTCCGCCACCATCCGCGTGCCGTGGGGGCCCTCCGTCTGGTGCTGGCGGGGGCGCATCAGTGCGTCGAAGAGCTGGTACTCGGCGACGCCGTAGATGCCGGTGTTTCCGACCTTCTCGGTCTTGATGGCGGAGACGTCGTCCTGCCGGATGAAGTAGCCGTAGTGCAGGCTCGGGCCGACCGCGCCCTTGGGGTGGCCGGGCAGCCAGACGGAGGTGAGCCGGCCCAGTGCGTCGAACTCCAGGTCCGTGCGGTGGTTATTGGGGTCGATCTGAGCCTTGGCCTGACCCCACGCGGGCTCGTACTCGGTGGTGGTCAGATGGGTGAGCTGATTCCTGGAGGTGACCTTGGAGATCAGCCCGTTGGACTCGGTGTAGGCGAGGGTGGTGGTCGCCCCCGCCGGGGTGTCCGTCTGGGCGAGGGGCCGCCCGTAGCCGTCGTATGTGGTGGTGCCGGTGATCTGGTACGTGGCCGTGGTCCCGTCGTGGGCCTTCAGCCGCTCCGTCCTGGTGGCGAGCCCTCGGGTCGGCGCGACACCCAGGGCATGGCCGTCATAACCGGTGCGCTGGTCGGACAGGACCTGGGTCTTCCTGTCGGGGGCGACACCGCACGCCACTGAGACGGTCTCACTCCGCTCGGACAGATTGAGCAGATTGAGGCCCGGGTTGTCGGCGTACCGGGTGCGGGTGCACCGGTCGTCCTCCGCGGTGGCGACATCGCCCAGGTCGTTGACGAGTGTGGTGCGCCCGACGACCCCGGGGGCGGTGTCGAATCCGGTGATGGTCCGTGACTCGCGCCAGGTGCCGTTGGTCAGGGCGGTGAAGTCGCGGGTCGTCTCGGTGCGTACGACGGTCGCCTTGTTGACGACCGGGGCGCCGTCCCAGGTACGGGTCTGGGTGGCGGTCGTCCGCTGCCAGGGGGTGGAGATCGTCTTCGAGACGATACGGCCGCCGCTGTAGGCGGCTTTCTCCAGTTCGAAGCCGGCGTACTCCTCCAGTCCGGTGTGGCTCACGCCGCCGGAATCGACGACGACCTCCTGGCGGACGCCACCGCCGGGCCGGGCGTCGCCGTGCATGCCCTGGAGATAGGTGTAGTCGACCCGTGAGGTCTGGTTCTGGCCGTCGCCGGAGGTCACCCTGGCCTTGCCGTAGCCCTGCCACTGGCTCCAGGTCAGAAATCTCGGCTGGGTGATGCCGTCGGGTTTGCTCTTCCGCCAGGCGGCGTCGCCGAGGTACTCGTACCGGGTCACCATCGGGTCGCTCAGTCCGGTGCGGTCCGACTGCTGCACCGAGGCGACCACGTACTTGTGGAACCAGTCCGTGATGGGTTCCAGATGTCCGGGCGGAGCCCAGATCACCGGATAGCAGCGCTTGACCGAATTCCCCGGACTCGGCAGTGTTCCGACGGCGCAGTCGGCCGGCTGGTAGGAGACATCCAGCTGCGCGCCGGACTCGCTGAGCACCGTGTACAGCCGGAACCGCTTGATGGGCGAGAGATTGTTGCCGATCGCGTCGACACGGTTGGGCAGGGTGCGACCGATCAGCTGTACGGAGGGCAGTTTGATGCTGCCGCCGTGTCCCTTGCCCTCGTGCTGGATCTCGGACAGCCACAGTGTCTTGGAGTCGTCGCCGTTGTCGGTGAACAGATGCTTCAGATGCCAGGCGTCGACATCCGCGTACGGAGTGCTGGTGCCGGTCGGCGTGGTCGTGGTCGGACCGGTGCGCATCTGCGTGGTGACGGTGGTCAGTTTCTTACGGGTGAAGAAGGACGGTGACGCCTGGTTCAGCGTGCACTTGGCTCCGACCGCGCAATTTCGGTCGAACGGAGTGTCGGGCCAGTGCGCGGTGTTGGCCGCGGTCCATTTCGCCGGGGCGCAGTCGAAGGTCGCGGTGATCTGGCACCGCTCGTCCGTGGTGAACAGGACGCGCGCCGGAGCGGCCTCGGTGAAGGCCGAGTTGTGCTTCTGCCCGTACTCGATGCGCTGGAGGTGGCCGCCGCGGGTGTAGGTGGTGCCGACGACATCGGTCCTGCCGCCGCGGGCGTAGGCGTTGACCTCCTTGCCGTAGCGGTAGGAGATGGTGTTGCTGTGGACGTCCTTGACGTAGTCGAGGTTCCACCGCCAGGCCTGGTGACACCAGGCGTTCGCGAACACCGGGTTGTAGCACGCGTCCCCGCTGTCGTCGCCGGTGACGGGGACGGTCCAGGTGGAGTAGGTCTCCGGGTCCGGGTCGGTCTTTCCGGTGGTGTCGGGGTTGTCGGCACGCCAGCCCGGGCGGCGGTTGAGGCCGAAGTAGTACTCGCTGCCGTCGGCGGTGACCTTCCAGTGCTCTCCGTTGTTGTCGCCGTTGACCGTGCCGGTGAGCTTCTCGATCTTCCATCCGGCGTCGCCGGTCATATGCCAGGCACCGGTGGTGTTGTCCTGGATCAGCTGCCCGGACGAACCGTTGAGCATGATCGTGGCATTGTCGTGGGCCCAGCACAGCTCCCCCGAGTCCGGGTGCCCGTCGTCCGCACACGGCTTGTACTGGCGCTCGATGAAGCCGGGTTCGTACGAGAACGACTCACCCACCCAGGAGCCCTGGTTGTTGGTGATACCGGTCTTGCCGTCGGCGCTCTGCGAGGAGTACGAGAGCCCGACCGACGGCACCTGGCCTCCGGGGGTGGGTACCAGCCGCATGGGATACGACCAGGAGAAGCCGCCGGAGGACGGTGAGACGTTCCAGGAAGCCGAGGGGGCGAGCGGAGTGGCGCTGTAGCTGCCCTGGGACGAGGCGGCCGTGGACGCCACGGCCAGAAGCGAAGCCGAGGCCGCGCGCGTGACCGACACATCGGCGGAGAGGGTTCTGGTCCCGGTGTTGTTCACCGAAGGGAGGCGGACGGGCCGCTGCGGGCATGCCCGGGAACCGGGTACGGCGGTCAGGGCACAGGCAGGCAGCCGGTAGAGAGCCAGCCGGGCGCCGAAGTCGCCGCCGTGTCCCTCGGCGAACCGCGTGTAGTCGACGCTGAGCCGGGTACGGGCCGTCCCGGCCGTGGCGTCGGCGTGGCTGACCTTCAGGAGCGCGGTCGTGCCGAGGGCCGACGCGCGGTCGCGGTCCATGACCTCGACTCGCACCTTCCTCGCCGCGGGGGCCTGCTTGGCGGCGGGGGTCTTCGTCTTCAGGGTGGCGCGGGCCGCCGCGGGGGTCGATACGGGTACGGCCAGGGTGACCGGGAGTCCGCCCGGTTCGGCCTTCCCGCCCTTGGCCGTCACCTCGACGGTCACGCTGCCCGCCCCCGGCCAGCTCGCCGGTTCGAGGGTGGTCACCGCCGCCTTCTTCGTGGTGTCGACGGGCCGGGGTTTCGCGGCGGCCGGGCGGCCCTCGGCGGGGGCGTCGAAGGTGGGCCCCTCGGCCGAGAAGCGACTTGCCGCCGGGGCGGCCGGGGCCTGCACGGTCGTCGCCATGAGGACGGTCGACAGTGTCAGAGCGACCGCGGCGAACGCTCCCCGGCCGCGTAAGAGGCCCGGGCGGGTGGTTCGGGCAGACATGAAGACTCCCGGAGAAAGCGAAGTGAGGACGGGAACGTCCCTTGGTCCCGGCCGCCCGGAGGGGGTGGCGGCCGGGTGAGGTTGCTAGAGCGCGGGTTTGGTGTGGTTGTCCGCGAGCCGACCGATCGTGCTCCTGTCGAGGACGCCGTTGTAGATCCGGACGTCGTCCACGTCACCGGAGAGGTGGTCCCCCCAGGTGCCCGCTCCGGTGCGGGCCCGGCCGACCTGCAAGCCGCCTGTCGCCGGCCAGGTCATCGCGACCCCGTCGACATGCCCGGAAACCGGTGGGGAAGTACCTGGCCGGGGTTCCGCCATGGCCCCGTCCACGTAGAGGCTCAGCCGCTGCGTCAGCGCGTCGTAGGTCACGGTGACGAACTGTCCGATTCCCTCGTGCGGGTTGCCGTCCGCATACGCACGGGCCACCGCGGCCGGGGTCTCCGAGCCGGCTTCGCTGGGGACGGCCAGTTCCCAATGGCCTGGCAGCCCGCCCTCGGAGGCGGTGAAGCGCACCACGAAACGGTTGGTGGTGTCCCCGGGAAGGGCGAGCACGGCTTGGCGGGTGGTCGCCGTATCGCTCGAGAGCCGGACCCGTGCGGTCACCGAGAAACTCCCGGTCCCGGGCAGCGGAGGGGTCGCGGTGGCCGCGTATCCGCCGCCCTTCAGCAACAGGCGCCCGCCGGGGAGCTGCTGGCCCGCCGCGTCCTGAGTGACCATCAGGACATTGCCGGTGAGCACATCCAGCTCCGTCTCCCGGTAGTACTCGGCACCGCCGCCCATGACCAGGGGCTGTCCATGGCCCCCCAGTTCGGGGAAGGAGGTGCCACTGACGGTGTCGAGCGGCCAGTACCCCAGACGATCCACCCGGCCGGCCACCATCCTGGAGACCTCGTCGGGGGGTGTCACCCGGTTGTAGGCGCGGACGTCGGCGAGCTGCCCGTCCCAGTGGCCGTGGTAGCCGGTCTTGGCCCGGGCCCGTCCCATCTGGAACGCGCCGTGCGCGTGCCATGGGGACGGCTGGGCCGCCTCGGCCTGGAGCCTGCCGTCGACGTAGAGCCTGAGCGGCGTGGCCGCGCCCGGATCGTAGACCCCCGCAATATGACGCCATTCGCCCGCGCAGACCACCTGCGGTGCTGTGACACCGGGGCACGTACGGGTCCCGGTGGCGCGGAGCGTGGTCTCCCCCATGGCCTGGACATCGGCCGTCGCCAGCGCGAACTCCCAGGTCTTCCGGTCGGCCCGATAACCCAGCCGGAAGCCGGGCTCACCGGTTCCGTTCTGGCTGACGGCGGTCATGTCCCGGTCCAGCGCATCCGGCTTGACCCATGCGCTGACCGAGAAGCCGTTGTCCGTACCGACGACCGGCCCGTCCGTCTCCAGGTAGGAGTCCGGGGTCCCGTTCAGATCCATCACCCGGTCGGCCTCCGTGCCGTTCCCCGCGGTGTCGCGCCGGACCGCGGGCCCGATCCGCGCCGGGTGATGCCCGGACTCGTCGCGGGCCACCTCTGCCCGGCCCTCCTCGGACAGACCCCACTCACCTGCCGCCGGCTGTCCTTCGACGGCGGTGAACAGATAGGCGACCGGGGTACTGGGGTTGTTGGCGCCGTCGTACGCCGTGACGAACAGCTTGTGCCCGCCCCGGAGCTGCGGTGTCCAGCGCACGGTCACCGGATCTCCCGCGCGTACCGCCTGCACGGTGGCGGCCGGATGGTCGTCGGTGTCGAAGTCGTACACGTACGTGACGACGGCGTCGTCGAATCCGTCCTCGGTGTTCGGCGAAAAGGTGAAGTCACCCGTGGCGCCCACCCCGTCACCGCTTCTCTCGACCGGGAACTGCGGGGAGTTCACCAGAGGAGCGCCCGGGACGTTCTTGTCGACCACAAAACGACAGGTCAAACTCCAACCGCTCCACACCACCCCGTCACTGACCCGGGCAGCCCAGCCGACCACGGCGTTCTCCTGGATGGCCTTCCCTCTGGGCACGATCACCTGATGCTGGAACGTCGCACCCGGCGAGCGCATCCCCGTGGTGTACGAGTACGTCTGCGCGATACCGCCCCCGTCGGTCCAGAAGACCTTGTACTCCACCTTCACCGGCTCCGCCTCGCGGGAACTGTGATCCGGGTCCGTGGGCTGGGCGTACAGTTTGGGCAGCCGGTTGACCCGCACCCCCGTGGCGGTGGTGTTGCACGCCCCTCCCGGATTGCTCGACAGCTTGGCCGCGGTCGGGGTGGCCGGCGGGCGGTTGTACGTCACCGAGAGATAGGCGTTGCCGCACATGCGCTTCCACTCGGCGAACCGGCTCTCGTCGGCCGCACGCAGCCCGAACGTCATCCGCGACCAGCCGCCCCTGACCGCGGCCTGCACATCGTGGGCCAGCGCCCCGGCCGCCGCGGACTCGAAGTGGAGGTTCGCCGGGCTGTTGCACGATGTGGGTGAGATCGCCCTGTCGACGGTCGCGAGGGATGTGCTCCACAACGCGTTGGTATTGCTCCAGTTGCTCGCTGAGGTGACGCCGAAGTCCTTGCCGCCGACCCGGAACAGCCGCACGGGCTCGGCCGTGGGTGTGGCGCTGTAGATATGGGCCACCCGGGCCGAGAACGTGGCCTCCAGGATCGTCATATTCGTCCGGTAGGCCGTCAGCGGAACCGTGTACATCAACCGGCGGGTGTCGATGCCCCGGCAGGACGCGGCACTGTAGTCGGTGGGGCACTTGCCCATGCCCGCCGGTGTGGTGAACTTCCAGTCCTGCTCGTTCGGCATGCCTTTGATGACCGAAGTCCAGGCGGAGCCGCGGCTCGTCACCGTCGGGTCGATGACGACGGGGAACGCCGCGGGTGCTGCCAGCAGTCCGGGATCGGGAACGAGTGTGAGGCTGTCGGCGCCGACCGTCATCCCGACCGGGGCGACGGCGGCGGCGGGGTCGGGCGACAGCGGGGAGCCGCCGGGGGCTGCGGACTTGGGCCGGACTCTCGGTGGTGAGGCGGCGGGTGTGTCCCACATGAGGGGCTCCGCGGCCTCGAAGACCACACCCCCGGACTGGGTGTCGACTGCCTCAAGATCCCCCGAGGGTGTTTCCTGTACGGCGAGCGCGTCCGTACGCAGTCCCAGTTCGATGCGCGCGACTTCGGGTCTGGCGGCGGCCTCCGGCGTCCTGATGACGATGAAGTGCCCGAATCCCTCCGCCTCGGCGCGTACGACCAGGTCCACACCCGGCAGGACGTCGCCGTACGTCGCGGTGTCACCGCTCACGGCGGGAACGGGCAGCGGACCGCCGGGCCAGGTCAGCGCGAACTCGCGGCCCGCCCTTTCCACCGAGGCGAAGGGTCCCGTTCCCCCTCCCGACACCTCCAGATTCACGGTGGTGGCCAGGGGGCGCCACTTCCCGTCCGGGGACCTGGTCAGGTTGGTGTCGATCGGTTTCCACTCGCCGTTGCGGAAGGAGCGGACGGGTTCGAGGAACTCCTTCGCGGTGAAGGTGCCGTCGCCGTTCGCCACCACGGTGCGGCGTTCCTCGCGCAGGCCGGTGACCTCCACCGGCTGGCCGGCTTCCGCGGCTGCGGCCCCGGCCGCGGCCTCCGTCGGCAGGCCGCCTGCGACCGCCGCCTTGAGACCGGTCTGTGCGGCCTCCGCGATCCGCGGGCTCCGCACCCGCTCCCCGCCGTCGTCGTCGCCGTAGTGCGCCCCTGTGACCAGGAGTGCGATGACCGCGCTGATGGCACCCGTCGCCGTCCAGGCGCGACGGTGCCCCGTCCCCTTCGACACTGCTGTGTTCCCCGCCCTGTTGGTGTGTGGGTACGTCCGTCGGGTCCCCGGGGGGACGAGTCACCGGATCGCGGTGCCGAAGGCGGCGTTGTCGGCCGGGATGCCGCCTTGGCCGGGCTTCCAGGTCCCTGCCGGGCTTCCGCCGCCACCGGTCGTCCACGGGTAGGAGTGAACCGCGCGGTCCCCGGTCTTCGCGTACGGGAGCCCCACCAGCACAGCCGTACCTCCGGCGGTTCCGAGGTTCAGCCCCGCCAGCAGATGATCCGCCGGTTCCGCGGGGATGCCGTCTCCCGCCTCCAGCCACACATCACTCACCCCGGGCGCGCCCAGCAGGGGCAGCAGGCCCACGCCGCCGGTATCCGTCACGCCCGTGCCGGAGTCCTCGCCCGGAGCACCCGCCGCGAGGCGCATCGTCGCCGCGGTGCCGACGACCACAGGGGAGGTGTTCGCCGCGACGACGCTCTGACCGAAGCGGTCACCCGCCTCCGCGACAGCCTCCATGTCCGCCGAGTCCTGGGTGATCCAGGAGTGCCACACCGCGCGGCTGTCCCAGGTCACCTGCCCGATCTGGACGCCTCCCGCGTCGGCGATCGAGCCGAGATCCTCACCGGGGACACCGGCCGCGATCAGCGCGTCCCCCGGGGGTGTCGTGGTCGTCGTACGGTGTGCGGCCATCGCCACGGATGTGCCGTAGCCGTCTCCCGCCTCGGCGTGGCTGTCACCGACGCCGTTGCGGGCCTGTCCCGAACCCCAGGCCGGGGCGGGGATTCCGTTGATGTCGATCGAGGCCTTGAAGACCGAGATGGCTCCCGCGGCCCTCGCCGGGCCGATCGATTCACCCGGTACGCCGACGGTGAACCAGTTGCCTGCCGCGGCGACCGAGTAGCCGAACCGGTCGTGGGCTTCGGCGGTCTCCCAGACCCCGGGGCTGTCCTGGGTGATCGTCGCGACGTCGAACGCGACCGACTGAACGGCGTTCACCAGCCCGGTGTCGGGCCCGGACGGCAGATCCTCACCGGGAGTGCCGATGATCAGGTACGGGTGCCCGGTGGCCGAGACCGTGGTGGCCACCGAGTAGCCCACGAGATCGCCCTTCTCGGGAACCTCATGGAGAAGACGGGAAGCGCCCTGTGCGAACCCCACGTCCTTCTTCCCGAGTCCGATGCCGAGGGTCGAGCCGTGGACGAGGTGCACCAGGCCCGCATCCTCGACGGTGTCCACGTCCTCATGAGGGATGCCCACGGCCAGGTCGCTGCAGCCGTCCAGATCGGCGTCGTAGACCGCGAAGGAGAACCCGAACCCGTCGCCCGCCTCGGCGCTGTCCGACACATTCGGCATGTCCTGCGAGACCTCGACGACACCCTTGCCGCCGCCGAGCACCACACGGATCAGTCCCGCACGCCGCTGGCCCGAGACCGTCGCCTCGGGGTCGGCTATGGCCGTGTCGCGCAGTCCGTCACCGTTGAAGTCCGTATCGACTCCGCCCACACAGCCGACAGCCGATGCCGACACGGCGCCGGACAGGCCCATGGCCGCCGCTAGCACGACCACCGCGGTTGAGCGCGTGGCTGCGCGACGCCAACTCCCCCGTCTCCACATGACGTTGTCCCCCCGATGTAGACCGATGTACGGATCATCCAAGGGTTCCGACGACCACCGGACAAGACTGGAATTCGGACATGCATTCGGATCATGCGTCACACGCCCACCACTTTGTCCACAACTGATTGATCGTCCGCCGGCTGTGCATCGGTACGGGGGCTGAGGCCCCGCACCGACCTCGGAACACACCCTCCCGGCGACGGGTGGAGCGGAGCCCCACCCTGTCCGAGAACGTCTCCGTGGCGATGCCCACCGCCCCCGGAACGCTCCGCCGCCTGGACATCGGAGTCCGTCCGGGTGGAGGGTCTGGGCTCCGCAGGGTGGTGCGCCGCGGGCGGGGTCACCCGATCCGGCACCGGCCGCGCACCGGCGGGGGCCGTTGGTGTCACAGTGGGTCAGAAGGCGGAGGTCGTGCCCGGTTCGGCCGGGATCTCACCGCGGAGCAGGCCGATGAACATGTCCGCGAACGCCAGCAGCGGGCGGGTGTCCAGATCGTCGTTGAAGGACTCCGGCTCACCGCCGGTTCCGAAGGCGTTCACGACGTCCTTGGGGATAGCGGGATCCCACCCCGTCAGCCGCTGCCGGACCAGCTCCGACAGGGCGGCCACCGTCGCGACCCGATCGGGATGGGCTCCCAGGTGCTCGTCCAGGCAGGGAGAGACGCACCCCATGAACCCTGTGGTCGCCTGAATCTCCCAGTCGCCCCGGGCCGCATCGAGCCAAGCGGGGCGGCCGGCGGCTTGGGCCGCCTCCCTGGACAGCAGATAGAGCCACACTTCCGCCTGGAAGTCACGCGACCAGAACCCGCATCCGCGGTACTCCATGTACGAACTGCCCATGGACTCAGGAGACCACCCGTGTCACGAGTACCGCGTGTCTTCGGGAACCTGTGGCCGAAGCCACGCCCTGAACAGCCTTGAACCAGCGACCCGATACGGAGATCCGGCGGCGCATACGGACCGTTCCGCCCGTGCGGAGAGCGGAGAACTCGGCGGCTGAACAGCCGGCAGACACACCCGGCGGAGTGTCCCTTCCGGCACCCGCGTACTCCTCGCCGACGGGGCGACCGCGCTCTTGAAGGCACCCGCGGACGACACCCGCAGACGAATCTCGGAGCGGTCATGCCTACCGAACGGACAACGAGGAGCCTGTCACTGCTCCCGACCAAGTGGCGGAAATCTTCGAGCCGCAGGCTCATTCAATGAACGGTGGATATACGGAGAAGCAGGCCGTCCGCCCCGCGTGTTGCGGGGCGGACGGGCTCATCGGCGTAACGGCTCGTGCGGCGCGCGGCTTGGCCGGCGGGGAGTTCGCGTCAGAACGACCTGGTGCGCCAGTAGTCGATCTGGCGCTTCTCTTCGGGAGAGAGCTTGTCGTACCGCTCCTGGCCCTTGCGCGACTGCTCGGTGACGAAGTCCTCGATGGGCTTGCCCACTCCGGCGATCTCCGACGCGCCGCAGGTGACCTTGGCCGCGCCGGCCCTTGCCGCCCGGCCCAGGGTTTTGTCGAACCAGTCCGCTTCCGTCTTCTTCTCGTCGGCCATGCTTCCCCCTCCAGAAGAGCGTCGGTCTGTCGTCCGGGCGCACCACGGCATGCCGTCCATCCGCGACCACCCGGGGCGACGGTCTTCATTACGGTACTTCCGGCTCATGACCGAAGCCATAGGGCGAATGGGAATACGTACGTCAAACTGTCATCTGTCCTGAGAACGCAAGTAATTCATGGACACCGTCTCCCGAAAGCCGGGAACGACAAGCCGACTCTCGGCGCCGGGTCAGCCGCAATGGCGGTGACATCAGTGATTCCGGTGGCGAAAGTGGCCGGCTGCCGACAAATTCGGAACCGTGAATTCCCCATACTCCCCGGGTCCGGAGCTCCCATGAAAGGCCGTTGCATCCAGACCCTCACCATCCCACTGGAACGAACGTTCCATCCATCGCTCCCAGGTAGTCACCCGAGCTTCCGAGCCGCGGCAACACCCCTCTGGTCAGTCCGATCACCGGCCGGCCGGGCACGGCATCCAGGCTGCTGCGGCCAACCCGCACGCTGACCACCGCCGTCCGGCACAACGAGCCGCTGCGGACAGCCCGTCCGGAGCTCACTGACCGCCAACGACCACCGATCCTTGGAACGGATCAAAAGCGGGACGGCGCCAGGGTGCGCAGGACGTCGAACTCGTTGCCCTCGGGATCGGCCATGACCACCCAGCTCCGGCCGGGGCCCTGGCCCACGTCCGCCTTGACGGCACCGAGGCCGAGCAGCCTGGCCACCTCGTCATCGGTGCTGCTGTCGATCGGGCTGACATCGAGGTGGAGCCGGTTCATCACGGTCTTGCCCTCGGGCACCCGGATGAACACCGGAGTGGGCGGCATCTGGCGGGCCCGGACCTTCTCGACGGACGGCTCCCAGGAGCCGATCTCGACCTTGTCCTCGCTCCGGTCGATCACCGTGAAACCCAGGACGGCGCACCAGAAGGCGGCGAGCCGCTCCGGGTCACGGCAGTCGACGACCAACTCGGGGCTCAGCTTAAGTGGCCGCGCCACCCCTCCGGTCCGGGATCGCCATGACCACCTACCCTTCAGAATCGATGAAACGATGAATCGATCGTCTAGATCGCGTATCGCCAGCTCGTGAGCATATGGGCGCCGTACCAGCATCCGAAGAGCGTCGCCGCCACCAGGGCGAGGGCGGCGGAGCGTGTACGGGCACGGCTGAGCGCGCGGGCGAACGGGAGCAGGAAGACCATCGCGGGGATGAGGAGCCGTAGTTTCGAGTGGTAGAAGTTGCTCTGCGCGAGGGTGAGGACGAGCATCGTCGAGCCGTAGACCAGCAGCGGCGGCCACGCGCCGCGGTGCCAGGCGAGGACGGTCGCGCAGATCGCTCCGACCAGGAGCACCGCGGTGCTCACGGCCACCCAGCCCTCTCCCCGCAGCAGCGTTTCGCGCAGGAAGGCGAGGAAGGACGCGCCGTTGTCCCAGTGGGTTCCCCAGCCGGCCTCCTGGATGAGGAACCACGCGTTGAGCTGTCCGGAACGCAGGCCGACCCAGAGGAGATACGCGGGGGTTCCGGCGCAGGCAAGGGCGACCCCGAGGACCGGGCGTGCGGAGATACGGCGTTCGCGCCGCATGGCGAGGACGGCCGCCACGGCGAGCGCGACCGCGAGGGCGAAGGCGGCGGGGCGGGTGAGTCCGGCGAGGAGACCCAGCGAACCGGCGGTCAGCCACACGCCCCGGTGCGCGGCGAGCAGCGCGCCTGCGGCGAGCGCGAGGAAGAGGGACTCGCTGTAGCCCATGAGGAAGGTCAGGGCCATGGGCTGCGCCCCCGCGAGCAGCACGATCGTGATGGTCGCGGTGCGCGTGTCGTACAGCCTGGTCACCAGCGCGTGGACGGCGAACAGCGCGGCCAGCAGCGAGACGTGGGCGATGACGATGGCCGCCGTGCCCGGATCCATGCCGGTGAGGCGGTGCAGCCATCTGGTCAGCAGGGGGAAGAGCGGGAAAAAGGCGAGGTTGTTGCCCGCCGGCTCGCCCGTGGCCGTACGGGTGAAGCCGTCGGGGTAGCCGTCGGTGGCTATGGAGACATAGAGGAGCCCGTCCCATGCGAGCAGCCGGTCCTTGATGCCGGAGCCGCCCGGCGGAATCATCGCGGAGAGGATCCAGAGATGGAGAACCGTACTCACGGTGTACACCGCCAGGATCGTCCTCACGACCCGTCCGCGACCCGCGCCCGCCGCCGAGGGTGAGGCCGTCAGCCTCCGGCAGCGCGCGGGAGTGACAGCTGTGCCGGGCAGACGGCGGACGTCACTCTGGGTCTGGTGGGGCATCGGTTCCTCGCAAGGTCAGGTTCTCGCTGGCCTTTACGCAGGAAGGTAGGTAAATGGTTGACACGACGTGACGCGGATCACGTTGGAGGCTGTTCCATCCCGCCCGGGACACACCCCGGCAGCGGACGCCCTCAGGGCACCCCGGTCACCCGCGCGGGCCGCGTTCCGGAACCGCCGTCGTGCCGGGCCCGGGCGGCATCGTCAGGGACGGGGGCACCGGCGGACTGGTCTCCGGGGCCGGGGCGGTGGACAGGGGCGGCCCGCCCTCCGGGGTCGCGGCTCCGGTGGACCCGGCGCCCGAGGTCGACTTCGGCGCCGGGGTGGCGGTCGACAGGGAGGCCGGGTCCGAGGGGACGTCCGCGGGTACGGGCGGCCGTACCGGCGCGGTCTCCCCGCTCGTGAGGACCACGGAGGCCAGGGACACCACGGCGCACAGCACACCCGCACCGGTCGCGGCCATCAGTCTGTGGCGTCGGCGCTCCCGCCCCTTGGCGACGACCGTACGCGCGTCGATCGGCTGAGCGTGCTCAGCCGCCCGGCCGGCGGCGCTCCGCAGTCCGGCCCGCACGGGGTCGTCGAGGTCAGACATCACGGCTCTCCCCGGTCGGTGCATGGTGATCGGTCTGGTCGAGAAGGTCGGGCGGGTCGAGATGATCCGGCTGGTCGAGAAGGCCGGGCCGGTCGAGAAGGCCGGGCCGGTCGAGAAGGTCGGGCCGGTCGAGAAGGTCGGGCCGGTCGAGAAGGTCGGGCCGGTCGAGAAGGTCGGGCCGGTCGAGAAGGTCGGGCCGGTCGGGATGATCCGGCCGGCCGAGATGGTCGGCGAGCTTGGCGCGGGCCCGGGACAGATGCGTCTTGACGGTGCCGGTGGAGAGCCGGGTCTCGGCCGCTATCTGCTCCACCGGCAGATCACAGACGTAGAAGAGGGCGGCGCACTGCCGCTGCCGCAAGGGCATACGGCGCAGCGCTCGCTCCAGATCGACCATGCCCGGATCCGGCCCTTCGCTCGTCAGGGGGTCGTCCCGCGACTTCCACGCGTGCCGGCCCCGCACGACCCGCCGCCAGCGGCTCACCGCCAGTCGCCACGCGACCGTCCGCACCCATGCCTCGGGCCCCCGCTCGCGCTCCAGCCGGCGGCGTGCTCCCCAGGCCCGTACGAACGCCTCCTGGACCACGTCCTGGGCCTCGTGGAAGTCCCCGGTCATCACATACAGCTGGCCGGTGAGCCGGTGCACGGATCGGGTGTAGAAGTCCGTGAACTCCTCCTCGGTCAAACGTCAGCGCTCCTTGCAGATGTGCGGGTACGCGTCGACGTTACGCCTCGGGGGTTCTGCCCGGTCGACGGGCCGAGACGGAGATCTCTGCCCGCTCGCTCCAGGCGGCCGGGCCGGAGGGCTTCGTGGGCGGCTGCCGGCCCGGCGGCATCCGGCGTGGTGGGTGCACGACAGCGGGTCCCGTTACGTCACCGTACGCCCCGATGCATCCCGGTGCGCGGGACACCGGTCCGGCGGAGCGCACCTGTGCGGGGCCGGTGGCGCGGCCGGGCCGCACCCAGGGACCGGCCGACGCCCTCAGCCCGCCGTCAACGGGCTCCCGCAGCGCAGATTCCAGCGCTCGGAGCGGCCGGTCAGCTCGGTGAGGGCCAGCGGTGGCACATCCAGCCGCCAGAACGCCTCCGGGGGCAGGGCGAGCGCATGCACCACGACCGCCCTGACCAGGGCGGGTTCCACGACCGCCAGCACCTGGCCGTCCGGCAGGGCCGCCAGCCAGCCGCCCACCCGTTCGCACAGCGCCACGAGCGATTCACCGCCGTGCGGGGCGGCCGAGGGGTCGGCGAGCCACGCGGACACCGCTTCCGGCTCGGTCCCGGTGACCTCCGCGAGCCGCCGTCCCCGCCAGCGGCCCACGTCCCAGTCCGCGAGTCCGGCCACGGGTTCCGCCGCCAGCCCGAGGGCGCGGGCCGTCTCCCGGCAGCGCAGGGAGGGGCCGGTGAACGGCCGCCCGGCGCGCGACAGGGTGCCCGCCACGGCCCGCGCGGCGGCGAGACCCTGCTCGTCGAGGGAGACCTCCCCCTCGAAACGTGCCTCCCGCAGCGCGGACGTCGTCGCGGGTGAGATCAATGTCACCCGTACCGTCATCTCCCCACTCCCTCCCGTCGAGTGCTCCAAGAGCCAAGCACATCACGGGAGTTCACATGCCTCCCTTCCCGTGCCGTTCGCGCGTTTGCGCACGTACGAGCCATGGCGGCACCCGGCCGTACACGGTACGGTCACGTGGACATGACGAGGGCGTGACGGAAGTCCGGTGAGAATCCGGCACGGTCGCGCCACTGTGTACCCGTACCTCTGCGGGAAGTCAGACCCAGCGCCCTCGTCCCAGGCACCACGACCGGGACGCGTTGTTCCCTCAGGAGGTTCTGCCATGGCTCAGTCCGCCGCGCCCGCACCCGCCGCCGCACCGGCACTCACCCCCGTCTCACTGAGGGCGATCGCCCCCTGGGCCGCCTTCTTCGGCCTGCTGATGCTGGTCCTCCTCTACTTCGTCGGCGCGGAGCAGGGCGCGGTCGCGCTCGTCTCCGGAGAGACCGTCCACGAGTGGGTCCACGACGGGCGTCATCTGCTCGGCTTCCCCTGCCACTGAGGGCCGCGCCCGGACGTCAACGGACCCCGGAAGTCCAGGGACACGGAAGTCCAGGAACACGGATGTCCTCCGGACCCCGGACGCCTCGCCCGCACACACATCGTTCCGGCGGCACACCCCCCTCCGGAATCCCTCTCGCGGCGCCCCGGCGCCGTATCTCGGACGCGTTGTCCGCAGCAGCGGACCGAGCCGCCTTCACCACACAGGGGAACACTCACCCATGCCTTCCATATCCGTCAGAGCCCTGCTGGTGCGCGGTATGCTCGCGGGCCTCGTCGCCGGGGTGTTCGCGCTGGCCGTCGCGTACTTCATCGGCGAGGGCCCGGTGGACGCGGCCATCGCCTTCGAGGAGGCCGGCAGCCATGAGCACGGCGGCGAGGAACTCGTCAGCCGCGCCATGCAGTCGACCGCCGGTCTCGCCACCGGCGTCCTGGTCTTCGGCGTCGCGATCGGCGGGATCGCCGCGCTCGCGTACTGCGTCGCCCTCGGCCGTATCGGGCGGTTCGGCCCGCGCGCGACGGCCGCGCTGGTGGCCCTCGGCGCACTGGTCACCGTGTACGTCGTGCCGTATCTGAAGTACCCGCCGAACCCGCCGGCCGTCGGGGACCCCGGCACCATCGGCGGGCGCACCGCGCTGTACTTCCTGATGATCGTGCTCAGTGTGCTGCTGGCGGTGGCCGCGGTGATCGCCGGGAAGCGGCTGGCGCCCCGGCTGGGGAACTGGAACGCGACCGTCGCCGCGGCGGCCGGGTTCGTCGTGGCCGTGGGGGTCGCGTTTGTGTTCCTGCCGTCGTTCAACGAGGTCCCGAAGGGCTTCCCGGCCACCGTGGTCTGGGAGTTCCGGCTGGCGACCCTCGCGATCCAGGTCACCCTGTGGACGGTCTTCGGGCTGGTCTTCGGACAGCTGGCGGAACGGCTCCTCGCCCCGGCGACGGCCCCGGGGTCCACGGGAACACCGGCCACGACAGCCGCACTCTGACCCCGTGCGCCGGGTGACCCTGGGGTCGTACGTCTCCCTTACGGGCCGCCGCAGGCCCGCGGACCGCGCCTCCCGGCGGCCGGTCCGACGGTCACCCGAGGGCTCCTCGGGTGGACTCCCGCCGTTTCAGCCGGCCTCCGACGACCATCCGAACCAGGCCGGGCGGAACTCCATATGAAGTTGTTCCCACCCATGGGTCTCCAGATCCGCCCAGCGGTAGAGGGAACGACAGACGTGGTAGTTGCATCCGCCGGAGTAGTACAGCTGTGTCGCGGCGGCGGGAGGGCCGTCCTTCGTGACGGCGAACAGATGCGGAGCCGCCTCCCGGAACGCCGTCGTACCGCCCGTCAGGAACAGAGTCTCGGCATGGACGTGCTGGTGGAGCAGTTCCCTGGGCTCCCGACGGCTCGGAGCCGCGTAGTCGATCTCGCCGGGGTCGGGCAGCAGGTCGCTCTCCGGCACGCTCGCGGTACGCAGTTCGCGCGGAACGGTCCCCGTGCGCATGATCGTTCGCAGTCGCTTCCACCGGGAGGGCCGGAACTGTACTTCCCGGTGGGCCAGCACGAGGTCGAACGGCGTCTCTTCGTCCCACTCGCCCCCGTACTTCCGCGCGGGGGCGCGCAGCGGGAGGTAGACCAGGGACCGTGGGGACCGTGCCGCGAGCAGCCACAGGGCGCCTATGCGCCGGCCGTCCGCCCGGTCCGCGTACAGGTTGTACGAGGTATGGGACTGGAAGAACGCCCCGTGCCTGATCGGCTTCGACGGGCTGATCACCCGGTACACCTCGTCTCCGAGCCGCACCCGCTGGACAGTGATCTTCAGTCGCAGGCTGTCCCGTGTGAGCGCGGCCCTCGATGCGGTCATCCCGTTGTCTCCCCCGTGGATCTGATCTCTTGCGGTGATGTCTTCTGCGATGAGGTCTACTGCGGTGATGGTCCCGGCCTCGGGCGAGGAAGCTCCAGGAAGGCGGGGCCGCCTGGAACGCGGACCGGGAGGCGCCGTCATCCTCTCAGCTCCCCGCGGAAACCGGGTGGTGTCCGGCGGTACGAAGACCGGTGATCGGAAGAGGGCTGGGCCGGCATCGGGCGTGGCGTCCGATTCGTACAAGACCCTTGGTTTCGTACAAGACCCTTCGTCCGGGTCCTGCCTACGGTGGGGCGATGACTCCACGATTCGATTCGCTCAGTATCGTCACCGCCGACATGGCCGCGTCGCTCGCCTTCTACCGGCGGCTCGGCCTGGACATTCCCGCCGACGCCGACGGTGCCCCGCATGTGGAGGCGGCACTGCCGGGCGGGCTGCGCCTGCTGTGGGACACCGAGGAGGTCATCCGGTCGTTCGATCCCGCCTGGTCCCGTCCCGAGGGCGGCGACCGGACGGGGCTCGCCTTCCGGTGCGACTCCCCCTCCGACGTGGACGCGGTCCACGCCGGGCTCGTCTCGGCCGGCTACCGGAGCCATCTCTCGCCCTGGGACGCGGTGTGGGGGCAGCGCTACGCCGTCGTCCTGGACCCCGACGGCTGCGGGGTCTCCCTGTTCGCCGAAGCGGAGTAGGAGCCCGGGAGCCCGGGGCCGTCCCGGGCCCGATCGCGCGTCTGCCTGGGTCATACGGCCGTAAGGCCACTCCCCCGGACCACGTTCCCCGAAGGCTCAATCCCGCGAAGAGCCGTTCGAGCGGTCGGAGCCCTTGGAACGGTCCGGACGGTTCGAACGGTCGGAGCCATTGGCGCGGTCCGAACCGTTCGCGTGGTCGGAGCCGTTCGCCCGGTCGCCCGGCGGCTTGTGGTGGCCGCCCCCGGGCTTGTGGGGGGCGTGGAGGCGGGACTTCACATCGTCCGGGGGCAGGAAGCGGGACCAGCGTTCCGGGAACTCGGAGGGCATGTCCCCCGAACCGCCGACCGGGTCGTCGCCGTCGTCCTCGTCATCCGCGTCGTCCGCGTCGTCCGCGTCGTCCTCGAAAATGTGTGCCGCTTTCGCCCGCGCGAGGACCTCGGCGGCCTGGGCGGCGCGCACGCGCTCGTTGGCCGCGCGGGCCGCCGCCGTGGCGACGGACGGCCAGACATGGTCGATCGCCGCGTTCACCGCCGCGCCGACGAGGACCGCGAAGGCGGAGATGCCGATCCACAGCAGGACGGCGATGGGCGCCGCGAGGGAGCCGTAGATCGTGGGGCCCTCGACCGTACTGGTGAGATAGATCCGCAGGAGGAAGCTGCCGAGGACCCACATCCCGAGGGCCACCAGCGCACCGGGAACGTCCTCGATCCACGGGGAGCGTACGGGTACCGAGACGTGGTACAGGGTCGTCAGAAAGGCGATGGAGAGCAGGATGACGAGGGGCCAGTACAGCACGGTGACCACTTCCGTGCCCCAGGGCATCAGCTCCACCACCCGGTCGGGCCCCACCACCGCGAGCGGCAGCACGACCGCGCCGATCAGCAGCGCCACCAGATAGAGCAGGAAGGCCAGCAGCCGGGTCGCGACGATGCCGCGCTGGCCGTCGAGTCCGTACATCACGGTGATCGTGTCGATGAAGACGTTGACCGCGCGGGAGCCCGACCACAGGGCGATCGCGAAGCCGATGGAGATCAGATCAGGGCGTCCGCCGTGGGTGACGTCCGCCAGCAGGGGTCTCGCGATCTCGTTGACGCCCCGCTCGGACAGAACCGTTCCGGCGGCGTTGAGGATGTTCCCCTCGATCGAGGCGACGGTGGTGGTGTTGGTCCAGTCGTCGATATAGCCGAGCAGGCCGAGGAGGCCGAGCATCAGCGGGGGCAGGGACAGCAGGGTGAAGAACGCCGCCTCGGCCGCGAGACCGAGGATCCGGTACTCGATGCACGAGGAGACGGTGTCTTTCAGCAGCAGCCATGCCATCTTCCGCTTCGAGACGTTGCGGTAGAGGACCCTGGCTCGATGTAGCCGGCCCGATGACGGCTCGGGTGTTTCATTTGCTGCCTGCACCTCCTTACCGTATCGGCATGGCAGCGAGCACCCACACAGTGACCAACCAGGCTCCGCCCCTGGTGGGGTACGACGTCTACACCGCGGACCGGGCCCTCTCGGAGGCCGTCGAGCGGCATGTCGCGCCGGAGCTCCTCGACGGCGTACGGGAGGAGCTGGCGGCACTGGGCCGGACCGCCGGATCCGTCCAGGCGCAGGAGTGGGGGCGGCTGGCGAATGAGCACCCTCCGCGACTGCGCACTCACGACCGGTACGGGAACCGGATCGACGAGGTCGAGTTCCATCCGGCCTGGCACCGGCTGCTCGGGCACGCGGTCACCGCGGGTCTGACGAATGCCTGGGGCCGGCCGGCCGGGCACGTCCGGCGGGCGGCCGGGTTTCTGATCTGGACGCAGGCGGAGGCCGGGCACGGCTGCCCGGTGTCGATGACGCACGCCGCCGTGCCCGCCCTGCGGACCGACCCGGCGCTGGCGGCCGAGTGGGAGCCCCGGCTGACCTCCCCGGTGTACGCGGAGGATCTGCTCGCGCCGGGACTGAAGACGGGCGCCCTCTTCGGCATGGGCATGACCGAGAAGCAGGGCGGCAGCGACATCAGGTCGAACAGGACGGCCGCGGTGCCGCTGGACGGCGGCGGCGGGGAGTACGCCCTCACCGGGCACAAGTGGTTCTGCTCGGCCCCGATGTCCGACGGCTTCCTGGTGCTGGCGCAGGCTCCGGGGGGGCTCAGCTGCTTCCTGGTGCCCCGGGTGCTGGCGGACGGGACCCGGAACGTCTTCCGTATCCAGCGGCTGAAGGACAAGCTCGGCAACCGGTCGAACGCCTCGGCCGAGGTCGAGTTCGACGGCACCTGGGCCCGGCTGGTCGGCGAGGAGGGCCGGGGGGTGCGCACCATCATCGAGATGGTCGCGGCGACCCGGCTGGACTGCGCGATCGGCTCAGCCGCGCAGATGCGGCAGGCGGTGGCGCAGGCGATCCACCACTGCGCGTACCGGAACGCGTTCGGCGGACCGCTCATCGACAAGCCCCTGATGCGGAACGTCCTGGCCGATCTGGCGCTGGAGTCGGAGGCGGCGACGGTGCTCGGGCTGCGGCTGGCCGCCGCGTACGACTCCGGTACGGAGGCGGACCGGGCGCTGCTGCGGCTCGCGGTGCCCGCGGCGAAGTACTGGGTCACCAAGCGGTGCCCGCCGGTGGTGGCCGAGGCGCTCGAATGCCTGGGCGGCAACGGCTATGTGGAGGAGTCGGGCATGCCCCGGCTGCTGCGCGAGTCGCCGCTCAACTCGATCTGGGAGGGCTCGGGCAATGTACAGGCGCTGGATGTGCTGCGGGCGCTCCAGCGGGAGCCGGGCGCGCTGGACGCCTTCCTCCAGGAGGTGGGCCGGGCGCGCGGCGCGGATCACCGGCTGGACGGGGCGATCAAGGATCTGCTGACCGAGCTCGCCGATCTGGAGGGCGTCGAGGGGCGGGCGCGGCGGCTGGTGGAGCGGATGGCGCTGGTGCTCCAGGGGTCTTTGCTGGTGCGCTGGGCGCCGTCGGAGGTGGCGGACGCGTTCTGCGCGTCACGGCTCGGCGGGGAGTGGGGCGCCGCCTTCGGGACGCTGCCGCACGGGCTGCCGCTGGGCGCGGTCGTGGAGAGGGCAAGGGCCGTGGTGTGAGGGGCCGTTGGGCCGGATGGGGAGCCATGATCAGCCATGCTTGACACGTGTATTGCGATGGCCCCGCACCAGAGATGATCATGGTCGGGGTGGTGCTGCGCCGACACGGCACCACCCCTCGCGCTGTACACCTTCGTACACACGCGCGCCCATTCGCGAGGGTTGCAGAGGGTTGCAGCCATTGCGCCGTATCGCCGTCCGGGAGGACCACCGCGTGCACACCACGCCGATCGACCTGGCCAGACTCGCCGCCATGGACCTGGCGGAGGCCACCAGACTTCTGAAGGGAGTACGGGAAGCCACCCTCAGCGGACGCCGTCCGCCCGTCGGACCGAGGGCGGACATCGACGAGTCCTGGCAGCGGTTGCTGCGCAGCGGCCTGGACCCGGACCGGGGGCGGCGGGTCGGACTCCTCCCCCGGGACGAGACGGAACGGCGCCGCGGCGCGAGCCCGCTGCGCGAGGTGCTGCCCCTGCTGCGGGACGGGCTGGTCTCCATCGCGGACGCCGCGCAGCACATCATGGTCGTCTCGGATGCGGACGGGCGCGTGCTGTGGCGCGAGGGGACCTCGTCCGTGCTGCGCAAGGGGGACACGAACGGGGTGGTCCTGGGTTCGGACTGGAGCGAGGCGGTGGCCGGTACGAACGGGATCGGCACCTCGCTGGTGGTCCGCCGGCCGGTCCAGGTGCACTCCGCCGAGCACTTCGTGGCGGCGCACCACTCGTGGACCTGCGCGGGCGCGCCGGTGACCGATCCCCGGGACGGCCGGCTGATCGGGGTCGTCAATCTCAGCGGGCCGCTGACCTCGGTGCATCCGACGACACTCCCCCTCGTCACCGCGGTCACCCGGCTGGCGGAGGCGGAACTGCGCCATCAGCACTTCGCGGCGCTGGACCGGCTGCGGGGGGCCGCGGCGCCGCTGCTCGGGCGGATGACGGGCCGGGCACTGGCCGTGGACGCCAACGGCTGGCCGGCGGCGGTGATCGGCATGCCGCCGCCGGGGCGGCTCCAACTGCCCAAGTCACCGGCCGGCGGGCGGTTGTGGCTGCCGTCGCTCGGTATGTGCGCGGTCGAGCCGCTGCCGGGCGGCTGGCTCGTCCGGGTGACGGAGCCGGGCGCCCCGGCCCCCGCCGCGCGGATCGTCCTGGATCTGAGCAGGCCACGGCGGGCGTCGGCGACGGTGTCCGGGGAGGCGGGCAGCTGGGTACAGGAGCTGAGCCCCCGTCACGCGGAGCTGCTGCACGCCCTCGCGGTGCACCGGGAGGGCCGGAGCGCGGCACAACTCGCCGAGGAACTGTTCGGCGACCCGACCCGGACCGTCACCGTACGGGCGGAGATGTCGCGGTTGCGACGCCATCTGGCCCACGTCCTGGCAAGCCGCCCGTACCGCTTCGCGGACGGCGTGGAGGTCGAGGTCCGCCACGAGGGACCTCCCGGACCCCGCGTCTACCCGCCCCGGGAGCCCTCCTGGTGACGCGGTCGTCCGACCCCGCTCCGGGGAACGATCCAGCCCTCATACGCTCAACACCGGGTACGGAAGGCGCGTCTCCAGCCCCACCGGGTGCAAGCCCTCGGGGCAAATCCAGCCCCCGGACACTCCGGACGGGGCGCGGGAGGGCGAACCCAGCCCCACCGGATACGCCCCCGGGGGACGTATCCCACCCCGCCGGACACGACCCCCGGGGAACAGAACCAGCCCCGCCGGCGATCGAGGCGCGGGGTTCGGGGCAGAGCCCCGACAAGCAAGCCACCGCCCCGGAGACAGCCCAACCCCGGGGCAGCAACGTCGGCCCACCGGCGTTCGGGGCCGGGGCACCCATCCCGCCGTACACCCCGGACCAACGGAACGGCTCCGGCGGACCGGCTCCGCGGGCCCGCCCGGACACCAAGCACCGCGGCTCCGGTCACGGCTCCGGCCGCGGCTACGCGTACGGGGAACAGCACTGCCCCCCGCCGTCCGGCGTCACGGTGCTGACGCTGACCGCGCCCTCCGCGCGCAACGCCTCCGTCACCTTGGGCCCCGAGCCGCGGCGCACGTCCCGTACGACGACATGCAGTCGGCCGTCGTCGCCGACATGGCTGGAGTAGCCCCCTGTGACGGCGTACTTCGAGACCTCGTTCACCAGGGACAGGGGGAACTCGTGGTCCTTGTCGACGTCGAAGGCCCCGACGATGTTCACCAGGCCGCCGACCCGGACGCTTCGGACGGTGATGCCCTCGTCGGGAACGGCGACGCTCACCTCGGACGAGGTGGCCATGACGCAGTACCGGCCGGAGGCGTGCGCGGCCTGGATCATGCCGTTCGGCGCCGGGACCCCGCTGAGGATCCCGCCCTCGTGGTCCAGCAGCGACACCATGAAGTCGCCGATCAGCCACATGCGGTCGGTGCCCGCCGGAAGGGCGTAGGCGCCGTAACTGGCCCTCAGATGCCGGGCGCCGTCCGAAGTGAGCCAACCGATGTCGGAATGACGCCCGGCCCACTGGGCCGTGACGAGAACTCCGCGGGCAGTGGCGTAGCCGATCTGCTGGATCTCGGGGGCGCCGCCGCTCATCCAGAGTCCCAGGAGACGCAGATCCGGGCTGAAATGGGCCACGACGCCCCGTCTGCCGTCCGCGACGACCAGTCCGTATTCGGTGGCGGTGAGCGTCGGGTCGTCCCCGATGGCGCGGGAGCCCGGCTCCTCGTCGGTCACCTGGAGACCGGGGAGCACATCGGCTGCGAGGTCGTCCAGGACCACTTCGCGCTCCCAGTTCCCGGGTGTCCCGACGGCCAGCCGGCAGACGCCGTCGACGGGAGGGAGAACCGCCGCCAGCCGCCCGCCGCCGAGTCCCGCGACCCGTACGACCTCCTCATGGCTCGCGACCTCGGTGAGATCGCTGAGCCGGAACTCCCGGAGCCGGACGCCGGCCCAGATCCGGTCCGCGTCCACATCGACCGCCAGCGGAGTCTTCCAGCCGAGATCCTTGACGCCCTTGGCCTCACCCACCACGGCGAGGTCACGCAGGACTCGCACGTTCTCCGTCTCCTCGTGCGCCTGGACGACCACGGTCCCATCGGTCCAGATCTCCATCGGTTCCCCCACGTCGGCGTGCCAGAGAACGCACAAACTAGCGGAGGCGCGGACAGACGGCCGCTCATGCGCGCGAGCCGGCCGTCCCGTTCACGGCCGCACCACACCTGGCCTGCGCACTTCCGCCGGAGAACATCGCGGAATTCTGCCGTGATAGAGCGGTACGGCCGGGAGGCGGAGGCGGTGCTGTCGGGGCCGCGCCCCCTTACGCGTCGTGCCACCGCCCCGGACCGGCGCGTCCCCCGCCCCGACTCCCTGTGTCTCACCCGCCGACCGGGCCGGGAATGCACGCCCCCGCCCTGACGGGGTGGAGGGCAACGGCGGCAACGTGGGCACCATGCGCCGAATCGGCGCCCACCACTCGTACGGCATCAGCGCCTCAACAATTCCCCCAGGAACCACAGCCCGCCAATTCCGCCCCAGGAGATGACCTCTCCCTCAGCATAAGGAGAGATATCGAGCCATGACCCGCACCCGATTCACCGATCAACCATCAGGATCACCTCACCGGTGCGATACACGAAGACGCCCGACCCTCCCCGATCTCCGTACCACTTTCACGCAACAAGCGCTTTCCGGCCAATCGACGCCGGACATGTCGATCGCTTGACTGGGGATAAATCGCAACGGAGGATGAAAGCCGCGCCGACCGAAGGAGGGGGATTCGGTGTATCACCCGCAACTCATGGACGCTTTCCGCGATCCGCCGGCCGCCCGCGAGAAGGTGCTGCATTCCTTCCGGCACCGGCTCGGCAATATTCCGACCCGGGGATCGAGCTTCTTCATCCATCTGAGCGAACTCTGCCCGGTGGCCTGTGAGCACTGCATGTACTCATCGGACCTGGAAAGGAAATCCGATAAAGTCGCGCTCTCCAGGAGGGAACTGGAGGACGCGATCCGATTCATTTCCGAGTCCTCCTCACAGAAGCTGAACATCACCGGCGGAGGAGAGCCGTTCCTCAAGTTCTCCAGCATTTTACGGTTACTGGAAACGGTCGAGGTTCCCAGAATCGAGATCGTCACCGCGGGCCACTGGGCCATGAGCCCCAAACGCACGGCGCGCATGATGCGTCAGATCGACGAAGCGCGCTCGCGCAATCCCGTGAACCCCGAACTGCTGCTGCGGCTGAGTATCGACCGCTACCACCTGAACGCTCCCCGACCTGTAAGGATCGAGCACTACGGCAATGTGCTCCGCTGCTGGTCCGAGTCCCGGCCCGGTTTCGCCGTGGGACTGCGCAGCATCCAGCCGGACATGGGCACGGTGGACCGCATGATCGCGAAGGAGGTCGGCGCGGGCGTGGAGCGGGTGGACGACTGGAACCGCCTGCTCGTGCTGCCCGGCGGGATGACCGTTCCCCTGACGTTCAATGTCTTCCGGCGCAGCGGAAAGGCGCTTCGGCTGACGGAGGACCACAGCGGCGCCACCAAGACCATCCGGGAGTACTACGGCCCGTTCGAGTCCCGACCCGGGAACCTGTCGCTGGCCACGGCCGTGAACGACGCGATCCGGGGGGAGTACACGGCCAGTACCGGAGTCGCCGTCACCCTGAACTCCGACGGAACGTTCTGGATCTTCTGCGGCACCGCTCCCGACCGCAGGCTCCTCCTGGAGAAGCAGAGCTTCGCCGAGGCCGTGGCGTACTTCTTCGAGGACCCCATCACCCATCTGCTCGTCGACGAGGGGATCTGGGCCCTGTCCGACCTCGTGATGGAGATGGACCCGAGGACCCACGCGGGGGCCCTGGCCAAGAACGACTCCGCGTCCCTGGTGGACGACCTGCTCGCCCCCGACGACGTACGCCTCGCCGTCACCCTGATCGCGGCCCACCGGCAGGTGACCCGCGACCGGGCCACGGTCGACGCGGAGCATCCCCTCGCGCGGATGCTGGCCGATCCGGCGGCCGACATGGCACGGATGTGCCGTGACACCGTCCTGGCGAACAGGGAATCGCGGTGACCTTCGCGGCGGAGACACCGGATGACGAGAAGGGGTACGCGCGGCTGCGGCACAACCGCGATCCGGGCGGGGTCCGGCGCGGCCTCATCCGGCTCGGGGGTGTGCTGGGTCTGCGGACGGCCGAGATCACGCGCGGCGAACTCGGCGCCCCCCGGGACGTGCTGTGCGTGGTCGTACTGCGCGGCGGCGCGCTGCTGTATCCCGGATTCGTGACGGCTTTCCCGCAGGCGGACTTCTGCGTGCTCGGTATGCGGCGCACACCCGGCCGGCTCTCCGTGGACCACCAGTACATGAGCGATGTGCCGCGGGACGGCTATCAGGCGACGGTCTACATCGACTGCGTCGCGGCGACCGGTGGCACCCTGCTGGCCGCCAGGGAGGCGATCGCCGCCCGGTGCGCCACCGGGCATGAGGTGGCCGCGGTCATCAGCGGTGCCGCCGCGGCCACCGCCAGGCTCCGGGAGGCGGGGGTCAACATGGTCGGCTTCAGCCTGTACGAGGGCCTGGACGGCCAGGTGGTCTACCCGGACATGGGCGAACTCGACGCCGGTGATCTCTTCAGCGGCGTCTCATCGCCCGAAGGCCCCGGCGGAGCCGACGTACCCGACGCACCGCGCGAAGCCGACGCGCCCGACGCGCCCGCCGGAGCCGACGGACCCGGCCCACCTGACCGAGCCGGCGGACCCGGCGTGCCCGGCGCTCCCGAAGGCCCCGGGCGGTGACCCTGGGGCCGGCTCCCGCGCTGCTGCTGACGAACGCCCGGCTTCCCCACGGTTCCCCGGCGGACGTGCTCCTGCGCCATGGACGCATCGAGGCGCTCGGCCCGGCCGGTGGCCTGGAAACGGCCGGTGGCCCGGCGTCCGGCGCCGAGCGGATCGATCTGACCGGCCATCTCCTGCTGCCCGCCCCGGCCGAGCCCCACTGCCACTTCGACAAGGTGCTGCTCGGCGGACTCGGCGGAGACGGACGGGCAGACCTGGAGAGCGCGGTCGCGGCCTGGTACGCGGCCCGGAGCACGGCCACCCGGCACGAGGTCCGCGACCGGGCCCTGCGCGCCTCCTCCGAACTCCTGGCGAGCGGTGCGACCGCGATCCGTACCCATGTGGACGTCGGTGTGACGACCGGGCTCCTGATGGTCGAGGCCCTCACCGAGGCACGCGAACTCCTCGCGGGGCGGCTGGAACTCCAGATCGTGGCCTTCGTGGACTTCCCGCTGCGGGGCCGTGCCGGTGCGGACAACCGCTCCCTGCTGGCGGACGCGCTCGGGGCGGGCGCCGACGTGGTGGGCGGTGCGCCCTACCGGGACGACGACCCGCCGGCGTGTCTGGACATCCTCATGGACATGGCGGCCGAGGCGGGGCGCCCGATGGACCTCCATACCGACGAGACCCTCGACCCGGCCTCGGCCACGCTCGCCGCTCTCGCCGAGCGGGTCCTCGTCACCGGCTTCCCCCACCGGGTCACGGCGAGCCACTGCGTGAGCCTGGGCACCCAGCCGCGCGAGCTGGTGGAGCGGACGGCCGCCCGGGTGGCCGAGGCGGGGATCTCGGTGGTGACCTGCCCGGGGACCAATCTGTATCTCCAGGGCCGGGACCGCGCGCTCGCGGTACCGAGAGGGCTCACGGCGATCGCCGCGCTGCGCGCCGCCCGTGTCACCGTCGCGGGCGGCGGGGACAACGCGCGGGATCCGTTCAATCCCCTGGGCCGGTTCGACCCCATGGAGACGGCCTCGCTGCTGGTGCTGGCGGGCCATCTGTCGCCGCGCTCCGCATACGGGGCGGTCAGCGACGCCGCGCGGACGGCCATGGGCCTGCCCCGTACGCGGATCGCCTCCGGGGCCCCCGCGGAGTTGCTGGCCGTACGGGCGGACACGCTCGCCGACGCCATGGCGGACGGCCGGGCGGACCGGATGGTGTTCCACCGGGGCCGTCTCGTCTGCCGCACCCGGCACGAGCGGACCTTCCCGGCGGGCATCCCCGGCGGGCACCCTGCCCGGGGCACCGCGCCCTGACCCCCGGCCCTGTCTCTCCCCTGGCCGGGTCCGGGTCCCGACCCCGCACCGGGCCTGGGAGAAAACGGCCCGCCCCCCTGGCCCTCGGCCCTGCCCCCTCCCCCGTGCCGAGGGACCGGCCCGCCCGGCCGTCCGGCGCACGGGGAGCGGGGACAGTCCCGGGTGTGCTTGGGCCCGCACGAGAAGGCGTGATTATCTGGGCATATGCGCATCCGTGTCACCACGTGGTCCCTCGAACAGACCTCCCCCGCCGATCTCCGCCCCGCCGCCCCCGCGAGCGGGGACGTGACCATCACCCGGGCCGGCATACCCTCGCCCGAGTTCAGCCGGTTCCTGTACACGGCCGTGGGCGGGGACATCATGTGGACGGACCGGCTCGGGATGACGTACGCGGAGTGGGAAGAGGTCCTGTCACGGCCGGGCTCCGAGACCTGGGTCGCGTACGAGAACGGGACACCCGCGGGGTACGCGGAGATCGAGGCGCAGGAGGAGGGCTCGGTCGAGATCGTCTACTTCGGGCTGATCCCGGCGTTCCGGGGCCGGGGAATCGGCGGCCATCTGCTCTCGTACGCCGTCGCCCGTGCCTGGGACCTCGCCGAGCGCCGGCCGGGGCTCGCGCCCACCAAGCGCGTCTGGCTGCACACCTGCTCCAAGGACGGGCCGCACGCCATGGACAACTATCTGCGGCGCGGGTTCACCCTGTTCGACACCACGGTGGAGGAGGAGCCGCCGACGGTCACACCCGGCCCCTGGCCCGGCTCCCACCCCTGATTCCACCCGCCCCGCGGTAACCCCCGCGCCCCCTCGGGAAGGCCCCCCGGGAAGACCCCTCGGAATCCTCCCCCGACCGCCGCGCCGGCCGTGTCACCTGCCGGGCGGCCGGTCCAGTGCCCCGTCACGTGACCCCTACCACACCGTCTCGCGATTCGAGACCCAGCTGTCCACCATGCGGATAATGGTGGACTGCCGTCCAATCGCCGTGACACGCTTCCGTCATGTCTCGAGCTGGAATTGCCTTGGTGAGTCGGCGGCACGTCGACCACGGCCGCATGTCCAGCGCCATCTGTCCCGCCTGCTGACAGCCCAGCACCGCCGCACACAGTCGAGCATTCCCCCCTCCTGCTACTCCCGCGTTCCCTTGACGCACCGTACTCCGGCGCACCGTCGCGCCTCAGCGCGAGTGTGCAGCTCAGAGCCGCCCTCCTGCAGTCCCGAAGGACATATCGCCATGGCCGCCACCCCCGAAAAGCCCGCTCCCGCCGCCGCGTCCCGCCGCAAGACGGGACGTCACCGCGGCGAGGGTCAGTGGGCCGTTGGCCACATGACGCCGCTCAACGCCAACGAGCAGACCAAGAAGGACGACGACGGTCTCAATGTACGGACACGTATTGAGACGATCTACGCCCACCGCGGTTTCGACTCCATCGACGGCGCGGATCTGCGCGGCCGGATGCGCTGGTGGGGCCTCTACACCCAGCGCAAGCCCGGGATCGACGGCGGCAAGACCGCGATCCTGGAGCCGGAGGAGCTGGACGACAAGTACTTCATGCTGCGCGTCCGTATCGACGGCGGGCGGCTGACCACCGAGCAGCTGCGGGTGATCGGCGAGATCTCCCAGGAGTTCGCGCGCGGCACCGCCGACATCACCGACCGGCAGAACATCCAGTACCACTGGATCCGGATCGAGGACATGCCGGAGATCTGGCGGCGGCTCGAAGGGGTCGGGCTGTCCACGACCGAGGCGTGCGGTGACACCCCCCGGGTGATCCTCGGCTCGCCCGTGGCGGGCATCGCCGAGGACGAGATCATCGACGGCACCCCCGCGATCGAGGAGATCCAGCGCCGGATCGTCGGCAACAAGGCGTTCTCGAATCTGCCCCGCAAGTTCAAGTCAGCGATCTCCGGATCCCCCCTGCTGGACGTGGCCCACGAGATCAACGACATCTCGTTCGTGGGGGTCGACCACCCCGACCACGGCCCCGGCTTCGACCTCTGGGTCGGCGGCGGGCTCTCCACCAACCCCAAGCTCGGGGTGCGCCTCGGCGCATGGGTCCCGCTGGAGGACGTCCCCGATGTCTTCGAGGGGGTCATCTCGATCTTCCGGGACCACGGCTACCGGCGCCTGCGCACCCGGGCGCGGCTGAAGTTCCTGGTCGCCGACTGGGGCCCGGAGAAGTTCCGCCGGGTGCTGGAGGACGAGTATCTGCTGCGGACCCTGGCCGACGGGCCCGCGCCCCCCGTTCCCGTACAGCAGTGGCGCGACCACGTGGGTGTGCACCGGCAGCGGGACGGGCGGTTCTACGTCGGGTTCGCGCCGCGCGTGGGACGGGTCGACGGCACCGTCCTCACCAAGATCGCCGAACTGGCCTCTGCACACGGCTCCCAGCGGGTGCGCACCACCGTCGAGCAGAAGATGCTCGTGCTCGACGTGGCCGAGGAGCAGGTCGACTCGCTGGTGGCGGGTCTTGAGGCGCTCGATCTGCGGGTGACCCCGTCGCCGTTCCGGCGCGGGACGATGGCCTGCACCGGTATCGAGTACTGCAAGCTGGCGATCGTCGAGACCAAGGCGCGCGGCGCCTCACTGATCGATGAACTGGAGCGCCGGATCCCGGAGTTCGACCAGCCGATCACCATCAACATCAACGGCTGCCCTAACGCCTGCGCCCGTATCCAGGTCGCGGACATCGGTCTCAAGGGGCAGTTGGTCCTGGACGGCGACGGCAACCAGGTGGAGGGTTTCCAGGTCCACCTGGGCGGCGCGCTGGGCCTGGAGCCCGGCTTCGGCCGCAAGGTCCGCGGTCTGAAGGTCACCTCCGCCGAACTGCCCGACTACGTCGAGCGCGTGCTGCGGCGTTTCCAGGACGAGCGCGAGGACGGCGAGCGCTTCGCCGCCTGGGCGGCGCGGGCCTCCGAGGAGGCCCTGTCATGAGCGGCGCACGCGCGGCCGCCGGGCCGCTGACGGCACCAGAGACCGCACCCCCGCGCCACGCGGGCGCGGAAGCTCACGGGGAGGCCCTGTCATGAGTGAGCGCGCCGCCCCGTTCTACTGCCCCTACTGCGGCGACGAGGATCTGCGTCCCAGCGAGCAGGGCCACGGCGCCTGGGAGTGCGCGGCATGCAACCGGGCCTTCCAGCTGAAGTTCCTCGGGCTGCTGGCCCGGGGGCTCCAGCGCGGCCGTGACGCACTCGACGGGCTCGACGGCAACGGAACGGAAGGCAAGGGGATATGACGGTCACTTACACAGGTGAACTCAAGGCCCTCGCCGAGCGCGCCGGGCGGGACCTGGAGGACGCGTCCGCCCTGGACATCCTCACCTGGGCCGCCAAGACCTTCGGCCCCCGCTTCTGTGTCACCTCCTCCATGGAGGACGCGGTCGTCGCGCATCTCGCCTCCCGCGCCCTCCCGGGCGTGGACGTGGTCTTCCTCGACACGGGCTACCACTTCCCCGAGACGATCGGGACCCGGGACGCGGTCGAGGCCGTGATGGACGTCACTCTGATCACCCTGACCCCGCGCCAGTCGGTCGCCGAGCAGGACGCCGAGTACGGGCCCCGGCTGCACGACCGCGACCCCGATCGGTGCTGCGCCCTGCGGAAGGTCAAACCGCTGGAGGACGGCCTGGCGGCGTACGACGCCTGGGCGACCGGGCTGCGCCGCGACGAGTCCCCCACCCGGGCGAACACCCCGGTCGTCGGCTGGGACGACAGGCGCGGGAAGGTCAAGATTTCCCCCATAGCCCGCTGGACCCAGGACGACGTGGAAGCATACGTCGCCGAGCACGGTGTCCTGACCAACCCGCTGCTGATGGACGGCTACACCTCCGTCGGCTGCGCGCCCTGCACCCGGAGGGTGCTGGAGGGCGAGGACGCGCGCGCCGGCCGCTGGGCCGGGCGCGGCAAGACGGAATGCGGGCTGCACGGCTGATGACGACTGCGGGAGAGCAGGGAGACAAGGACGTGACAGGGGCCACCATCTGGCTCACGGGGCTGCCGAGCGCCGGCAAGACCACCATCGCGCTGGCGCTGGCGGAGCGGCTGCGCGAGGGCGGCCACCGGGCCGAGGTGCTCGACGGCGACGAGATCCGTGAGTTCCTCTCCGCCGGGCTCGGCTTCAGCCGCGAGGACCGCCACACGAACGTCCAGCGGATCGGCTTCGTCGCACAGCTGCTGGCGTCCCACGGCGTCACGGTCCTCGTGCCGGTGATCGCCCCGTACGCGGACAGCCGCGAGGCCGTCCGCAAGCGCCACGCGGCCGCGGGCACGCCCTATGTGGAGGTCCATGTGGCCACGCCCGTCGAGGTGTGCTCCGTACGCGATGTGAAGGGGCTCTACGCCAAGCAGGCGGCGGGCGAGATCAGCGGGCTGACCGGGGTGGACGACCCGTACGAGGAGCCCGTCTCCCCGGATCTGCGGATCGAGTCCCAGAACCAGAGTGTCCAGGAGTCCGCGGCGGCGCTGTTCGCGCTGCTCACCGGGAAGGGTCTGCTGTGAGCAACGCGAAGGGACGCCTCGGGACGGCCGTCGCCGCCGTCCAGGACGCGGACAGTCCGTACGCCCTCTCCCACCTCGACGCCCTGGAGTCCGAGGCGGTGCACATCTTCCGTGAGGTGGCGGGTGAGTTCGAGCGGCCGGTGATCCTCTTCTCCGGCGGCAAGGACTCCATCGTCATGCTGCATCTCGCGCTGAAGGCGTTCGCGCCCGCTCCCGTCCCCTTCTCCCTGCTGCACGTCGACACCGGGCACAACTTCCCCGAGGTCATCGAGTACCGGGACCGCACGGTCGCCCACCACGGGCTGCGGCTGCACATCGCCTCCGTACAGGAGTACATCGACGCCGGGAAGCTGCGTGAGCGGCCCGACGGGACCCGCAATCCGCTCCAGACCGTACCGCTGACGGAGAAGATCCAGTCCGAGCGGTTCGACGCGGTCTTCGGCGGCGGCCGCAGGGACGAGGAGAAGGCCCGCGCCAAGGAGCGGGTGTTCTCGCTGCGGGACGAGTTCTCGCAGTGGGACCCGCGCCGCCAGCGCCCCGAGCTGTGGCAGCTGTACAACGGCCGGCACGCGCCCGGTGAGCACGTACGGGTGTTCCCGCTGTCGAACTGGACCGAGCTGGACGTCTGGCAGTACATCGCGCGGGAGAAGATCGAACTGCCGGGGATCTACTTCGCCCATGAGCGGGAGGTCTTCCAGCGCTCCGGGATGTGGCTGACGGCCGGTGACTGGGGCGGCCCGAAGGCGGCCGAGCCGGTCCAGACCCGGCTCATCCGCTACCGGACGGTCGGCGACATGTCCTGCACGGGCGCGGTCGACTCCGACGCCACCACCCTGGACGCCGTGATCGCCGAGATCGCCGCCTCCCGGCTCACCGAGCGGGGTGCCACCCGCGCCGACGACAAGCTGTCCGAGGCCGCGATGGAAGACCGCAAGCGCGAAGGGTACTTCTAGCCATGAGCAACTCCACCGAGCAGCTGACGGAGCAGTTGTCGGCGACGACCCTGCTGCGCTTCGCGACGGCCGGTTCCGTCGACGACGGCAAGTCCACCCTGGTGGGGCGGCTGCTGCACGACTCCAAGTCGGTGCTGACCGATCAGCTGGAGGCGGTCGAGCACGCCTCCCGCTCACGCGGCCAGGACGCGCCGGACCTGGCGCTGCTCACCGACGGGCTGCGGGCCGAGCGTGAGCAGGGCATCACCATCGATGTGGCGTACCGCTACTTCGCCACCGCGCGCCGGCGGTTCATCCTCGCCGACACCCCGGGCCATGTGCAGTACACCCGGAACATGGTGACGGGCGCCTCCACGGCCGAGCTGGCGGTCGTGCTGGTCGACGCGCGCAACGGCGTTGTCGAGCAGACCCGCCGCCATGCCGCGGTCGCCGCGCTGCTGCGGGTGCCGCATGTGGTGCTGGCGGTCAACAAGATGGACCTGGTCGGGTACGAGGAGTCCGTGTTCGCGGCCATCGCCGAGGAGTTCACCGCGTACGCGAGCGCGCTGGGCGTCCCGGAGATCACGGCCATCCCGATCTCGGCGCTCGCCGGTGACAATGTGGTGGAAGCGTCGGCGAACATGGACTGGTACGGCGGTCCGACCGTGCTGGAGCATCTGGAGACCGTGCCCTCCACCCACGATCTGACGGCCTGCCACGCCCGGCTGCCGGTGCAGTACGTGATCCGTCCGCAGACGGCCGAGCACCCGGACTACCGGGGGTACGCGGGCCAGATCGCCGCGGGCACCTTCCGGGTCGGCGAGAGCGTGACCGTACTGCCGTCGGGGCGCACCTCGAAGGTGTCCGGGATCGATCTGCTCGGCGAGGCGGTGGACATCGCCTGGACGCCCCAGTCCGTGACCCTCCTGCTGGAGGACGACATCGACATCTCGCGGGGCGATCTGATCGTGCCGAGCGGTGACGCGCCGGCGACCACGCAGGACGTGGAGGCGACGGTGTGCCATGTCGCCGACCAGCCGCTGACGGTGGGCCAGCGGGTGCTGCTGAAGCACACGACCCGCACGGTCAAGGCGATCGTCAAGGACATCCCGTCGCGGCTCACCCTCGACGATCTGTCCCAGCACCCCGACCCGGGACGGCTGGTGGCCAATGACATCGGCCTGGTACGGGTGCGTACGGCCGAACCGCTGGCGCTGGACTCGTACGCCGATTCGCGCCGCACCGGCTCCTTCCTGCTGATCGACCCGGCCGACGGCACCACGCTGGCGGCCGGTATGGCGGGCGACTCGTTCGCGACCGCCGCGAAGTCCGTACCCGCCGACGACGACGCCGAATGGGACTTCTGATGACCGATGTGTTCGCTACCTTCGCCAAGGAGGGCGGCCGGGTGGGCAGTGGCACCCTCGGCGCCGGCTCGGGGGGTGTCACACGATGTGCGTGATGGCCCCGGCGCGCGATCCGCGCCACCGACGAAGACCGTTAACCGCCGACTTCCCGGCCACGCTCCACGAACGTGACCGCCGGGTCCTCCGAGAGGACACCCTCCCGTGCCTGCCACCCGTACCACCCTGCGCCGCGGTATCGCCGTCGCCGCCGCACTTCCGCTGCTGATCGGCGCGCTCGCCTCCTGCGGGTACGGCTCCGACGCCGAGAAGGACGACGACTCCGCCCCGGCCGCGAAGGGCGAGAAGCTCTCGTCCGATACCGTGAAGCTCGGCTACTTCCCGAATCTGACCCACGCCACCGCGCTCGTCGGTGAGCAGGAGGGCATCCTCCAGAAGGAACTGGGCGGCACCCAGATCAAGTCGACCACCTTCAACGCCGGCCCCTCGGAGATCGAGGCGCTCAACGCGGGCTCGATCGACATCGGCTTCATCGGCCCCTCGCCGGCCATCAACGGCTTCACCAAGTCCAAGGGCAAGAACCTGAGGATCGTCGCCGGTTCCGCGTCCGGCGGGGTCAAGCTGGTGGTCAACCCGGGGAAGATCAAGACCCTGGACGATCTCAAGGGCAAGAAGATCGCCACTCCCCAGCTCGGCAACACCCAGGACGTCGCGTTCCTCAACTGGATAGCCGAGAAGGGCTGGAAGACGGACGCCCAGAGCGGCAAGGGCGATGTCTCCGTGGTCCGTACGGACAACAAGATCACGCCGGACGCCTACAAGTCGGGGTCCATCGACGGCGCCTGGGTACCGGAGCCGACCGCGTCCAAGCTGGTCAGCCAGGGTGCGAAGGTGCTGCTCGACGAGGCGACGATCTGGCCGGACAAGAAGTTCGTGATCACCCACATCATCGTGTCGCAGAAGTTCCTGAAGGAGCACCCGGACGTCGTGGAGGCCGTGGTGCGCGGCTCGGTGAAGACCAACGCCTGGATCGCCGCCGACCCGGACCGGGCGAAGGCGTCCGCCAACGCCAAGCTGAAGGCGCTCACCGGCAAGGAGCTGCCGGCGGAGATCATCGACCCGGCGTGGGCGTCGATCCGGTTCCTGGACGACCCGCTGGCCCCGACGCTCCAGGCGCAGGCGGACCACGCGGTGAAGGCCGGTCTGCTGGAGCAGCCGGACCTGAAGGGCATCTACGACCTGACGGCCCTGAACAAGGTCCTGAAGGCCGACGGCAAGCCCGCGGTCTCCGACGCCGGTCTCGGCGTCGGCTAGCCGGCCAGACGCCGAACGATTCCCCGCAGCACTGACCCAGGAGGTGACGACCATGGCCAGCACCCTCACCAAGGACCCGGCCGAGGCCCGTACGACGGCCGGGCACGCCGCCCGTATCGAGCATGTCTCGAAGTCCTTCGCGGGCCCCGGTGGGGGGCAGCTCGTTCTGGACGACATCAGCCTCGATGTCGCTCCCGGCGAGTTCGTCACCCTCCTGGGCGCCTCGGGCTGCGGAAAGTCCACCCTGCTCAATCTGGTCGCGGGGCTGGACGCGCCCTCCTCGGGGTCCATCGAGACCCCCGGGGGGCGGCCCGCGCTGATGTTCCAGGAGCACGCGCTGTTCCCCTGGCTGACCGCGGGCAAGAACATCGAACTCGCGCTGCGGCTGCGCGGGGTCGCCAAGTCGGAGCGGCGCACCGAGGCCGAGCGGCTGCTCGAACTCGTACGGCTCGGCGGCGCGTACCGCAAGCGGGTGCACGAGCTGTCCGGCGGTATGCGGCAGCGGGTGGCGCTGGCGCGCGCCCTGGCGCAGGACAGCCAACTGCTGCTGATGGACGAGCCGTTCGCGGCGCTGGACGCCATCACCCGGGATGTGCTGCACGACGAGCTGACCCGGATCTGGCGGGAGACCCGGCTGTCGGTGCTGTTCGTGACGCACAACGTCCGTGAGGCCGTGCGGCTGGCCGAGCGGGTGGTTCTGCTGTCGTCCCGGCCGGGACGTATCGCCCGGGAGTGGACGGTGGGGATCGAGCAGCCGCGCCGTATCGAGGACGCCGCTGTGGCGGAGCTGTCCATCGAGATCACCGAAGAACTGCGTGGGGAGATCCGCCGACATGGCCAGCACTGACACCTCGGCCAAGGGCGCGCAGTCCCGGGACCCCGGGTCCGGGACCGGGACCGGGACCGGGTCCACAACTGGGTCCACAACTGGGTCCGGGTCAACCGCCTCCGTGTCCGGGGTGGACTCCTCGCACGACCTCGCGGGGCTGGAGGCGGGCCTCGACGCGCTGGACACGGTCCAGGCCCGGCGGACCCCGTTCGGCGAAGTGCTGCTGAAGAAGGTGCTGCCGCCGGTTCTGGCGGTGGTGCTGGTACTGGTCGTCTGGCAGGCGCTGGTGTGGGCGGAGGTCACCGACGAGGGCAGCCTGCCCGCTCCGTCCGCGGTGTGGGACAGCGTTTCCGACCTCTGGCTCCAGGGCACTCTGCTGGAGATCGTCTGGACCAGCATCTCGCGCGGTCTCCTCGGCTTTCTGCTCGCGCTCGCGATCGGTACGCCCCTCGGTCTGCTGGTCGCACGGGTGAAGTTCGTCCGGGCCGCGATCGGGCCGATCCTGTCGGGACTCCAGTCGCTGCCGTCCGTGGCGTGGGTGCCGCCCGCGGTGATCTGGCTCGGCCTCAACAACCAGATGATGTACGCGGTGATCCTGTTGGGCGCGGTGCCCTCGATCGCCAACGGGCTGGTCTCCGGGGTGGACCAGGTCCCGCCGCTCTTCCTGCGCGCGGGCCGCACGATGGGCGCCACCGGGCTCAGGGGCACCTGGCACATCGTGATGCCGGCCGCGCTGCCCGGCTACGTGGCGGGTCTCAAGCAGGGCTGGGCGTTCTCCTGGCGGTCCCTGATGGCGGCGGAGATCATCGCGTCGTCGCCCGATCTGGGGCTGGGGCTCGGCCAGTTGCTGGAGAACGGCCGCAACAACTCGGACATGCCCGGGGTGTTCCTGGCGATCCTGCTGATCCTGACCGTCGGTATCGCCATCGATCTGCTGATCTTCAGTCCGCTGGAGCGCGCGGTTCTGCGGGGCCGCGGTCTCCTCGTCAAGAACTGAGCCCGCCCATGCGCCTTCCCGTCCTTCTCGTCGTCGCCCACGGCAGCCGCGATCCCCGGCACGCGGCGACCGTGCACGCCCTGGTGCGCCGGGTCCGCTCCCTGTGCCCGGGGCTGCGGGTGGAGACCGGCTTCCTGGACTTCAACGCGCCGTCCGTCCCGAGGGTGCTGGAGCGGCTCGCCGCCGAGGCGGGGGGCGGTACGGGCCGGGGGCGGACGGGCGGCGGCGGACCGGACGGCGAGGTGACGGAGGTGGTCGCGCTGCCGCTGCTGCTGACGCGCGCCTTCCACGCCAAGTCCGACATCCCCGCCGTCCTGCGCGAGGCCTCGGTCCGGCTGCCGAGGCTGCGCGTCCGCCAGGCGGAGGTGCTCGGCCCCTCACCGCTGCTGCTCGCGGCGCTGGAGCGGCGGCTGTACGAGGCCGGGCTCGGCCCGGCCGACAGAAGCTCGACCGGGCTCGTCCTGGCCTCGGCGGGCTCCACGGACCCGGAGGCGATCGCAGTGATCGCTGACATAGCGCGGGAGCTGGGGCACACCGGTTGGTGTGCCGTGCGGCCTGCGTTCGCCTCCGCCGTCTCACCCGGGGGCTTCCCCCGGACCGAGGACGCCGTACGCTCCCTGCGGGCCGACGGCTGCGCGCGGGTGGCGGTGGCTCCCTATGTCATCGCCCCCGGGCGCCTCCCCGACCGGATCGCCGCGGGCGCGCGGGAGGCGGACGTCCTCGCGGATGTCCTCGGCCCCTCGCCCGAACTGGCCCGGCTGCTGCTGGAACGCTACGAACAGGCGCTCACCCCGGCCCGCCCGGCGGAGCGCTCCCTGCCTCTCGGGGTCCCGGCCTGACGAGCCGGGTCCCCCTCCGGCCCCGGGCCTCAGCCGTCGGTCCTCGCGCGCCCGGGCCCGGCGCCCTCACGGCCTTCGCGCCACGGCGACCGACACGACCGCAGCCCCTGGCGCTCGCCCCTTGACGGCACGGGCGGCCGGACGCGGACCCCCGCGGTCGACGGCCCTGCCCTGACCGATTCCCGGGCCCTGGGCGTGTGATGAGCGGCATAATGGAAAGCCGTTCCGGTGAGGGCGGCCGAGGGGTCGGGCGCCACGACGGCGGGCAGGGCGATGCCCCGCGGGGTTCTCCCCCTTCCACGGCCGGACGCCCGGATCGGACACGCCGGACAGGAGGATCCGTGACGGACAGCGCTCCTGATCCGACCGCGCCCGGCGGCGACGCCGACGCTCGCATGCGCCATCTCCGCACGGAGGTGGGGCTCGTCGTGGAGGAAGCCCGGATCGGCGCCAAACGCGCCCAGCGGCGCAGCAAGCTGTGGAACGCGACGTACATCTGTCTCGGCTTCCCCGCGGCCGTGCTGGCGGGTATCTCCGGCGCCGCCGGACTGGCCGCCCCGGGAGCGCGCGTTCCGGCGGCGGTGCTGGCGCTGCTGTCGGCGGGGTTCTCGGCCGGATCGACCTTCTTCCGCGCCGATGCCCGGCAGGTGGCGAATCTGCGCAGACGCTACGCGTGGCAGCATCTGGAGACCCAGGCCCGGCTGGTCCTGGCGCACCAGGCGTACGAGGGGGTCGAGCAGCTCCACGCGGCCCTGGTCTCCCTGCTCGACATCCGGGCGGCCATCCCGTCCAGCGCCCTCGTCCTGACGGAACTCCCGCCGCCCGCGGCCCCGGCGCAGGTCCCGGCCACACCGCAGCTGCCGCCGGTCACTCCCTCGGCTCCGGGGCCCTGATCCGGGCGGAGGTGCCCTCGGAGGCCGGTGAGCGGGAGACGGGCGTCAGGGCCGTCAGGGCACGATCGGGGGTCCGCCGCACTCGTGCCCGGCCGCCCGCGGGGGCTCGGTGACAGATTCGTAGCGGTGCGGTGACGGCCGCGGGCCGCGCTTGACGCATCATCGGGACAAGGAGGCCGACATGTCGTTCCACTACCACAAGCGGATAACACTGATCCCCAAGGTGCTGCACCTCAACATCAGCTCGCACGGCTGGTCCTGGTCGTTCGGCGGGCGCCGGGCGCACATCACGCGCGACAGCCACGGCCGTCGCAGCGCCGCTGTCCGGCTGCCCGGCGGGTTCACCTGGCGCCGGGACTCGCGCCGCCGCCGCTGACGCGCCCGCTCACGGAATCCTGTAGGGAGGTGATTCCGCTCCGCGGACAGCCGTCTCAGTCCGTGGTCAGCTCCACCAGTTTGAGGACGGTGTTCCAGTTACGGCTGGTGGCGACGATCCCCTTGGTGAGACCCGGCCTGGCGAGGACATCGGCGAGCTTGGAGCGGCCGAGGCCGTCCGGGGCGTAGAGATAGAGCGCGCGGTCGCCGAGCCGGAACTCCTCCGGCGCGAAGGCCGCTCGGTCGATCGCGCTGAATCTCTCGGGGTCGACCCCTTCGGAGAAATAGGTGACGTGCAACTGCCTGGCCTCCAGCGTGGCGGCCGGAAAGGGGCAGTCGTCGGCGATGGACCGGAGATACGCGGCGTCGCGAACCAGACAGTCGACGGCGAAGCCGAACCTCCGTTCGATCGCGCGCTCAAGGTTCCGCGTCAGCGTCCGCTCGTCGGCGGAGTCACTGGTGAAGACGGCGTTTCCGCTCCCCAGATAGGTGGCGACGCCACTGAGGCCCAGCTCCTCCAGCACCTCGCGCAGCTCGGCCATGGGCACTTTTCGGTGACCGCCGACGTTGATGCCCCGGAGCAGGGCCGCGTATCTCGTACTCATGGCGACACCCTAGGCCGACGGCTCCTTCTGACGGGCACCCAGTTGCATGTAAGGGACCTTCACTTTCGTTGTCGGGGATACGGCAGTCCCAGCGGAGGAGAGCACCGTCCCCGGAGTCACCGGTGAGCAGGACGAATGGATCAGCGGCGGCCTCTAGCGTCATGTCGAGAGCCGGTGTCGCGCCGGTCCGACGCCACGAGAGGCAGACGCTGTCATGGGGAAGACCGGGAGCGGACCGCGCGGGCTGGCCGCACGGGCAGGAGGCTGGAGCGCGCGGCACCGATGGGCCGCCGTGGGCATCTGGGTGCTGTTCGTCGTGCTGGCGACGGTGGCCGGTTCGGCCGCGGGCCGGGTGGAGATCAAGGACAGCGACCAGCTCAAGGGTGAGACCACCCGGGCGGCGAAGATCATCGAGGCCGCCGGTATCGAGAACGCCGCCGGTGAGAGCGTGCTGATCCAGGCGCGCGGAGGCACCCTCAAGGCGACGGACCCGCGGTTCCGCTCCGCCGTCGACGAGGTGATCGAGGCGGTGGACGCGACCGGCGAGGTGACCGAGGTGACCTCCCCGTACACCACCAGGACGATCTCCAAGGACGGGCGCAGCGCGCTCGTCCAGTTCGATGTGCGCGGGGACCCCGAGACGGCCGGGAAGCGGATCGACCCGGTCCTGAAGGCGGTCTCCGGGGTGCAGGACCGGCACCAGGAGCTGCGCATCGAGGAGATCGGTGACGCCAGCATGAACAAGACGTTCGACGAGGCGTTCGGGAAGGACTTCCAGCAGGCGGAGTTCTCGGCGGTGCCGGTCGCGTTCGGGATTCTGCTGATCGCGTTCGGCGCGCTCGTGGCCGCGCTGGTGCCGGTGCTCCTGGCGATCACGGCGATCATCGCGACCATGGGGCTGATGGGCGTCGTCAGCCATCTGATGCCGATGAGCGACACCGCGAACTCGGTGATGCTGCTGGTCGGTCTGGCCGTCGGCGTCGACTACTGCCTCTTCTATCTCCGGCGCGAGCGCGAGGAGCGGGCGGCCGGGCGGGACGCCCATACGGCGATGCAGATCGCGGCGGCGACCAGCGGCCGGGCCATCGTCGTCTCCGGGGTGACCGTGTGTGTCGCCATGGCCGGCATGCTCTTCACCGGGATCGGTGAGTTCGAGTCGATGGGCCTGGCGTCGCTGATCGTGGTCGCGGTGGCGATGGTCGGGTCGGTGACGGTCCTTCCCGCGCTGCTGTCCCTGCTCGGTGAGCGGGTGGAGAAGGGGCGGGTCCCGTTCCTCAACCGTCTGAAGAAGGGCTCCCGGGGCTCGGGCGGTTCCGAGAGCCGGTTCTGGCGCAAGGTCCTCGGCGTGGTGCTGAAGCGGCCCGTGATCTCCCTGGTCGTCGCCGCGGGCGCACTGGCGGCGGTGGCACTGCCCGCCATCGGGATGAAGACCCAGGAACTGACACTGGACCAGGAGTTCGGCGACTCGGTGCCGATCGTGGCAACCTACCAGCGGCTCAACGAGGCCTTCCCCGGTGGCGCGGACCCGGCACGGGTCGTCGTCAAGGCGGACGACATCAACGCCCCGGCCGTCAAGCAGGCGATCGCCGACTTCCGGGAGAGGGCGGTCAGCTCGGGCGCGTCCCAGGGGCCCGTCGAGGTCATCACGCACGACGAGCAGAACGTGGCCTTCGTCGCCGTCCCGCTGATCGGCGGCTCCGACCAGGACGAGGCGGAGAAGAGCCTGCGGATCCTCCGTGAGGAGGTACGGCCCGCGACCCTCGGCAAGGCGGACGGCGTCGAGGCGCCGATCACCGGCCAGGTCGCCGGCTCGAAGGACTTCAACGACCAGCTCTCCGGGTCCGTGGCGCCCGTCTTCGCCTTCGTGGTCGTCTTCGCCTTCGTCCTGATGCTGCTGTCCTTCCGCTCCCTGACGATCGCGGTCACCTCGATCGTGCTCAATCTCCTGTCGGTCGGGGCGGCGTACGGAATCCTCACCGCGGTCTTCCAGCACGGCTGGGGCGCGTCACTGGTGGGCGCGGAGGGCGTCGGTGCCATCGTCGCCTGGCTGCCGCTCTTCCTGTTCGTGATCCTCTTCGGGCTCTCGATGGACTACCACGTGTTCGTGGTGTCCCGGATCCGTGAGGCGAAGACCCAGGGCCGTACGACCCGTGACGCGATCACCCACGGTGTCGTCACCACGGCGGGTGTCGTGACCAGCGCGGCGGTCATCATGGTCGCGGTCTTCGCGATCTTCGGAACGCTCTCCATGCAGTCCATGAAGCAGATGGGCGTCGGCCTCGCGGCGGCGGTCCTGATCGACGCCACGATCATCCGCGGTGTCCTTCTCCCGGCGATCATGGCCCTGCTCGGGGACAGGAACTGGTACTTCCCGAAGTGGCTCGGCTGGCTGCCCGACCTGACCCACGACGAGCCGTCAGCACGGGAAGCACACCATGAGCCGAAGGGGCACGACGACGACGGCCACCGCGCGCCGGTGAGCGTCCAGTCGTCCTGAGCCGGGACAGGGGTGCGGCGGGGTGCGGGGCCTTCGGGGGCCCGCACCCCGCCGCGTACGTCGGCGCCCGTCCCGCGTCGGGCCCGGGGTGACCGCGGATGGACTGCCGGGGCGGTGGTCCGGGCGCGCGCAGGGGCACCCCGTTGGGTACGGGCGCGCTTGCCAGGGCTCTGCCCCAGGCCCCCGCTGCCGCGGCCGTCGCGGATCCGACCGCGGGGACCTGTCCGGTCGGAACGGGTCCGGTCAGAACGGGTGCCAGCGGACCTCGGGCTCATCGTCGCGCAGGGAGTTCACCCGGCGTACGAACTCCTCCCGCGCCCTCGGGTTGGTGACCGCGTGCTGGGCCACCCAGGCGCAGCTCGCGGTCTCCCGCGCGCCCCTCAGGACCGCGCAGCCCTCCCACTCGCGGACATCCCATCCGTACGTCCGGGTGAAGGAGTCGTACGCCTCCGGGGCGAGCCCGTACCGGTCGCGGGACAGCGCCATGACCACGAGGTCGTGCTCGCGGAGGTCGAGGGAGAAGGTCTCCAGGTCCACGAGCACCGGTCCTTCGGGGCCGATGTGCACATTGCGGGGCAGGGCGTCGCCATGGATGGGGCCGGGCGAGAGCCAGGGGGTCAGCTCGGCCGACGCTTCGGCGAAGCCGTCGCGGCGGGCCCGCAGATACGCCGCGTCGGCGGGGTCGATCGCGTCCTGGGCGAGCCGGAGCCAGCGCTCCACGCCACCGAGCAGCTCCCGCCGCGGCAGCGCGAACCCGGGCGCGGGCAGGGCGTGCACCTGACGGAGCAGCCGGGCGAGGTCGGCGGGTTCCGCGGGGCGGACGGCCTCCGGGAGGCGGTGCCATACGGTCACGGGGTGGCCCTCGACCAGCCGCGCTTCCGGTTCGGCGGGGCGGACGGCGGGGACGCCATGGTCCGCGAGCCACGCTCCGATGGCGAGCTCACGCTCGGCACGGGGCAGCAGCTCATCGGAACGGCCGATCTTGACCACGAGGTCACCGACCCCGAACACCGCGTTCTCACCGAGGGCAATGAGGGCGGCGCCCGGAGCGTGCAGCCGGGCCGCGGTCAGTACGTCGAGGGCGCGTGATGTGTCCATGTGCCGCGCGTGCTCCTGCCTTCACCAGTACGCATGGGTGGATTCTCCCATCCCGGGGCGGCGCGGGCGCGCCGCGGGTCCGTCGCGCCTGGTCCCCGGGTCCGTCCTCAAACGCCGGACGGGCTGGAATGCCTCCTCGGAGGGGTGCCGCTGAGCAGCAGACCTGAGGTCTCGGGGCCGACCAGTCCGATCCGGTTCTCGATGCTCGCAGCGGGCGGATCAAGACTTGGTGATGACAGCGAGATGGGCCCTGGCCGACGCCGAGAAGCTGTCCAGGATGGCCCTGCCCTTGGCGGCGGTGGCCAGGGACGGCCGGCCGATGATCCCGTTGGAGGTGTACCCGGCCATGCCCAGACTGAGAAGGTGCGGGCGGCTCGGAGCCGAATGATCGTCCTGCTCTATGCCGTCACGCACGAGGTGGGGTGCCCCGTGCAGGAGGAGTGAGACTTCGAATTCGCCGCCATGCATGTCTTCGGCGGCGCTGCTCTCCAGGCGGGCGTCCGCACGGGCCCGGGCTCGATCTTCGTGGACGGGGAACAGTACGACTTTCGGGCCGGCGGCATTGAGTTCCTGGGCGACGTTGGACAGGACGTAATTCCCGCCATGTCCATTGACGATGATCAAGCCTGGGACGCCGGCTGCCTGAAGGGATTGCCAGATGTCGTTGACCATGGCGTAGAGGGTTGTTGCACTGATACTGACGGTGCCTGCCGCGGAAGCATGCTCGTGAGAGCAGGAGACCGTGACAGGCGGCAGGAGGAAGAGATCGTGATCGTCTGCGATCCGGCGCGCGATCAGACAGGCAATCACGGTATCGGTTGTCAGCGGCAGATGGTCGCCGTGCTGCTCGAAGCTCCCGACGGGGAGGACGGCCACCGCCTGCCCCCTGCGGCGCACGTCGGCTGATGTGGCCTGCGTGATCAGATCATCCATGTGCCCAGTTTTCCTCATACTGCCCGAGACAACTGGGTCGCCAACCGATCACGAACGATCTGGAGACGCTCGGTGAACGTCGCCACAGCGGGCAGCTGCTGTCGGGCCCCCACGATGCGAGCCATGGCGGCCAGCTCGGTCAGTGTCCGGGCCGAACCCGTCTGGGCGACGATCGCCAGGGCCTTTATGCCGGCTTCGGCTCCCCGCTCGGGTTCTCCGGCGACGGCATACGCACGGGCGAGCCTGGCGAGGTAGACGCCACGGTCGTTGCGGTAGATCTGGGGCAGTGCATCGATCTCGTCCTCAAAAAGCCGCACTGCCCGCCATGGCTCGCCGAGGTCGATCCAGCAATTCGCACGTTGCATCTCGATATATGCGGGAGTGCAGTACGAGGTGTCGGGTGCTGTTGCGGAATCGTGTGCCGACGGCCTCAAAGCCAATTCGTGCGCCTCGTCGAACTTGGCGAATGCCGCCCTGGGGTTACGCTGCAACGCGTAACCGATGGCTTCTTACTGAACCGCCAGGGCAACGATTTCTGATGACGGGTCGGTTACTCGTTGAGCAGCCCTGGCAAGCCCGATGGCCCGTTCCGCGTTGGCCTGAGAGGCCGCTTGGTGGCCCTTGCGGAACAGTACGTACGACTGCATGTGATCGTCGGCCGCTTCCTGCGCCCATTCCATGGCCCGGTCCGACCAGTAGCCACACGCGCCGAAGTCCCCGAGGTCCTGGTGGAGCCACCCGAGGAACTCCGTCGTTCGGCTGCCCAGACGCAACAGCTCCTGGCGGATCGATCCATTGGCACTACCCAGCAGGTGGTCGATGGTCTGAGCGTGATGAGTGACCGTCATCAGGGGATGTCGTGCACCGAAGTAGTTGGCGCTCTTGTAGTGGTGCACCAGCTGCTTCTCGATGAGTGCGGCGGCGAAGCGTGGATCGGTGAGGTCGTCCCCCGAAGATTCCGTCCATGAATCAGCCGCGCTCGCACTCAGGGCAAGTGAACCGCTGATCCCCGGTAATGGGGTGGAGGACGCCCGTTCCGGGCCCTCCCAGTCGCGATCCCTCAGGCCCAGCATGGTTCCGGGGATGCGCAGACCATCGGCTATACGTTCGATAACGGTCATGTCCTTGATAATGCGCTGCCCTTGGATCACTTCGCCCACGCGGCTGGGCGTGAGTTCACACCGGCGCGCGATGAGTGCCGGATAGATGCCCGCGCGCTTCACCAGCGTGAAGACTTGGGAGAAATCACGTTCCCGGCACGCGTCGATCATCTCGGGATCCCTCAGGAGCCGTGCGGGGAGGTCGATTGGAGGCTCGGACTTCGGCATGAGCGCTGCTCCGTGTGTCGGCTCCGCGTTGATCGCGATGGCTCTGCCCGGGAGATGCTACCCACCGTGGGTATTCACGCTGGTGTGGTCCACAAAATCGCCCACCGCAAGGCTGTCGCCATGAAGTCGAATGTGACAGTGACGAACGGGCCTTCGGTCGCTCACCGTTGGACCCGTAGCCCTCGCACGGTGGGCAAGGCTCGCGCCGAACTGCTTGAGGTGCTGACCGGATGGAACCTGTGTGCGATTGAGGACGAAGCCTTGGTGGTGCCCTCCGAGCTGGTCACCAATGCGGTGCGGCACGCGCGCACCTCGCCGGGGCGACAGATTGAGACACGGTATCTGCGTGAGGCCGACGGAATCCGGATTGAGGTCCACGGCCCGGACACTCAGCGCCCCACGGCTCGTGTGCCGGGAGAGTCCGGTGGCTACGGGCTCGTTCTCGTTGATGGTCTCGCCGACCGCTGGGGAGTCGAGGAGCTGGACGGAGCCGGCAAGCCGGTGTGGGCCGTGGTCACTCTTCCACATGCGTATTGAGATGAACGCCGCAGCACTGAGCGCGTCTGCGCCACCCGCCTTGCTGACCGCCGACTGCCTCTGGTGCCAACGCCGCACGACCGCTCCTGTGGCGGTCCGCTGGGCGGCGGAAACCGCCGGCTACGCCTGTCCGCACTGTGTCAGCCTCCTGACCCCCGGTCCCTCCCCCGATGAATCCCCCACGCCTCGTACACCGCAGGTTCGAGCGACCGGACCAGATACAGGACCTTCCTGAGCGGCCGAGAAAGGCGTCCTCCTGAGGACGGGCCCCGTTCATCTGCTGTTCTCGGCAGATGAACGGGGCTGCTCGCACCCTGCGCCCGGCTCTGCTGCCGTGTGCGGCGCCGCGCCCCGGGGCACAGGTCCGTCCTCAGACGCCAGACGGGCTGGAAAGGCAGCGCCACGCCTCGCGCCCGGGTCCGTCATCACGTGCCGGACCGGGTGGAAAACCAGCACCACGGTCGGCGGCCGGGAAAGGCAGCGGCGCGGCGGACGGGCTGGAAGGGCGTCCGCCGCGCCGGTAGAGGTCAGAGGCCCGGCGAAGGGGTGGAGGCGGGAAGGGGGTGGAGGGGCCAGGAGGTGGTGATCGTGGCGGACGGGTTGCCCTTGCGGCGGAGGAAGGCCTGGAAGTCGCGGGCCCACTCCGCGTACCAGCGGATCTGGCGGTCGTGCAGTTCGCGTGGGGAGAGCGCGGCCACGGAGGGGTGGCGGGCGGCCACCGCGCGGGCCACCGCCACCGCGGCGATCGCGTCCGCGGTGGCGTCATGGGCCGAGGCCAGCGGTATCCCGTACTCCTCGCACACGGCTTCGAGGGTGCGCTTGCCCTTGCGGTAGCGGTCGACCGCGCGGTCGATGGTGTAAGGGTCGATCACCGGACCGGGCTCACGGCCGTCGAGACGGTCGGTCAGGGACGGCAGGCGGTGCCGGTCCAGCTCCGCGGCCAGCAGGGTGAGGTCGAAGGCCGCGTTGTACGCGACGACGGGGACGCCCCGCGACCACTCCTCGCACAGCGCGGTCGCCACCTCGTCGGCGACCTCCCGCGCCGGGCGGCCCTCCGCTGCGGCGCGCTCGCTGCTGATGCCGTGGATGGCGGACGCCTGCGCGGGGATACGGATCCCGGGGTCCGCGAGCCAGGTGCGGCGGACGGGCCCGTCGCCGGCGCACGCGCGGACGACGGCCGCGGTGACGATCCGGGCCTCCAGCGGCTCGGTGCCCGTCGTCTCCAGATCGAAGCCGACCAGCGGTTCCTGATGCCAGGTCATCCTGGACCACCCCTCCTCATGTCCCCGTTGCATGTTCACCCTCCCACGCGGCACTGACACTCAGGAGACCGGCCGGGAGTCGGCCCAGACCGACTCGAACTCCTCGCGGTAGGTCTGGAACAGGCCGTGCTCCGGGTCGTTCCCCGCCCGGACGAGGGCCCGGCCGCCCCGCAGCACCAGGACGGGCGCCTCCATACCGCGCGCCCTGCGCAGATAGGACTGGACGACGGCGAGCCCGTCGGGTCCGTCGCCGTCGACGAGATAGGCCGTGAAGCGGGGCGTCTCGTCGAAGACGTGGATCTCGAAGGCGCCGGGGTCCCGGAGCCGGGATCTGACCCGGCGCATATGGAGGATGTTCATCTCCACCGTGCGGCTCAGCTCGCCCTTTTTTATGCCGAGTTCACGTTCGCGCCGCCTGACCGCGCTGCTCGCCGGATTGAGGAACAGAAGTCTGACCCGCGCTCCCGACTCTGCGAGGCGGATGAGTCTGCGGCCGGAGAAGTTCTGGACGAGGAGGTTGAGGCCGATGCCGATGGCGTCGAGCCGACGGGCGCCCCCGAAGAGGTCCTCCGCCGGGATCTGGCGCTGGAGTCTGACCCGGTCGGGATGGACGGAGACCACATCCGCGTAACGGTCGCCGACGAGGTCCTCGACGGCGTCGACGGGGAGGCGGTCGGAGGACGGGACCCCGGCCCCGCTGCCGAGTATCTCCAGCAGCCGTGAGGAGGCGCGCTCGGCCTGCGCGAGGACGGCCTCGTTGAGCGCGCGGTTGCGGGAGACCACGTTCCGCGCGACCTCCAGTTCGTCGAGCGCCAGCTCCACATCGCGCCGGTCGTCGAAGTACGGCTCGAAGCAGGGCCAGTGCTGCACCATCAGCTCGCGCAGCTGGGGCAGGGTGAGAAAGGACAGGACATTGTCGTCCGCGGGGTCGAGGAGATAGCCCTTGCGGCGGGAGACCTCCCGTACGGCGACGGCCCGCTGCACCCACTCCTGGCCGGCCGGGCCCGCCGCGGCCACCACCCAGTCGTCGCCGTGGACCGGCTCGTAGACGGGCCGGAGCACCGCGGCCACCACCGCGCGCAACCGCTGCTCCACCAGGTTCAGCCAGATATAGGCGCGTCCGGCCCGCTGGGCGCGCGTGCGCACCTCGCTCCAGGCGTCGGCGTCCCAGTCCAGTTCCGCCCCGATCTCCATCGGTCTGGCGAGGGAGACGGCACCCGGCGGGACGTCGGCGGAGTCCCCCTCGTGACCACCGTCACCGGGGGGTAGCTCCAGCCCTCCCGAGCTCACACGCGTACCCCTTCCCATCCCCCACCCAGCGATCAAGGAAGACTACTCCGCCAGCGGGACGCGGTGCAGCCGGAACGGCGGTGTCCTTTCCCAACTCCCCCTCACCACCAGGATGTTCCGGTCGGCGAGATCTGATGGAGTGAGCTGATTCATAGTGGTACGCCCCCCGCCCGGGCCCTGCACCGTGCCCGGCAGCGGGCTCCGTCCCCCGCCGGCGCCCTTCCCAGGTGACGGAACGAACCGGACGTTGACCCGCGTCGCCCACGGCGAGCGGGGTGCCGTCACGGTACGTTCGGGAAGGATCCGGGCCATGTGTCCCCCACCCGTCAGGATCAGAAGGGGAAGAGTTCATCCATGCAGGTCTGGCCGGGACAGGCGTACCCCCTCGGTGCCACGTACGACGGCGCCGGCACGAATTTCGCGGTGTTCTCCGAGGCGGCGCGCCGGATCGAGCTGTGTCTGCTGCACGACGACGGCTCGGAGACCGCGGTGGAGCTGCGCGAGACGGACGCCTTCGTCCGGCACGCCTATCTGCCGGGGGTGATGCCGGGTCAGCGGTACGGCTTCCGGGTCCACGGGCCCTACGCGCCGGAGGGCGGGCAGCGGTGCAACTCCGCCAAGCTCCTCCTCGATCCGTACGCGCGTGCGATGAGCGGGAGCGTCGACTGGGGCGAGCCGGTCTACGGCTACCACTTCGGGCGCCCCGACTCCCGCAACGACCTGGACTCGGCGCCGCACACCATGGCCTCGGTGGTCGTCAATCCGTACTTCGACTGGGGCGACGACCGCTCGCCCCGGACGGACTACCACCGGACGGTGATCTACGAGGCCCATGTGAAGGGGCTGACGATGCTCCACCCGGAGCTGCCGCCGGAGCTGCGCGGAACCTATGCCGGGCTCGCCCATCCGGCCGTCGTCTCCCATCTGACGGAGCTGGGGGTGACCACGCTCGAACTGATGCCGGTGCACCAGTTCGTCCACGACCACCGGCTGGTGGACGCCGGTCTGAGCAACTACTGGGGCTACAACACCATCGGCTTCTTCGCCCCGCACAACGCCTATGCCTCCTGGGGCGACCGGGGCGAGCAGGTGCTGGAGTTCAAGCACGCCGTACGGGCACTGCACCAGGCGGGGATCGAGGTCATCCTCGATGTCGTCTACAACCACACCGCCGAGGGCAGTCATCTCGGCCCGACGCTCTCCTTCCGGGGCCTGGACAACGCCTCGTACTACCGGCTCGCGGAGGACCGCCGTCACTATACGGATACGACGGGGACCGGGAACTCCCTGCTGATGCGCAGTCCGCACGTCCTTCAGCTGATCATGGACTCGCTGCGGTACTGGGTCACCGAGATGCATGTCGACGGCTTCCGGTTCGATCTCGCGGCGACGCTGGCCCGTCAGTTCCACGAGGTGGACCGGCTCTCGTCGTTCTTCGATCTGGTGCAGCAGGACCCGGTGGTCAGCCAGGTGAAGCTGATCGCCGAGCCGTGGGACGTGGGCGAGGGCGGCTACCAGGTGGGGAACTTCCCGCCGCTGTGGACCGAGTGGAACGGGAAGTACCGCGACACGGTACGGGATCTGTGGCGCGGGGAACCCCGTACGCTCGCCGAGTTCGCCTCCCGGCTGACGGGGTCCTCCGATCTGTACCAGGACGACGGCCGCCGGCCGCTGGCGTCCATCAACTTCGCCACCTGCCACGACGGATTCACCCTGAACGACCTGGTCTCGTACAACGAGAAGCACAACGAGGCCAACGGCGAGGGCAACCGGGACGGCGAGAGCCACAACCGTTCGTGGAACTGCGGTGCCGAGGGCGAGAGCGACGATCCCGGGGTGCTGGAGCTGCGCGCCCGTCAGATGCGGAACTTCATCGCGACCCTGATGCTCTCCCAGGGGGTGCCGATGCTGAGCCACGGTGACGAGTTCGCCCGTACGCAGGGGGGCAACAACAACGCGTACTGCCAGGACAACGAGATCTCCTGGGTGCAGTGGCCCGAGCCGCCCGCCGACGGGGCGGACGGGGGCGACGGGGGCGAGCAGACGCTGCTGGAGTTCACCCGGGCGATGGTGTGGCTGCGGCGGGACCATCCGGTGTTCCGGCGGCGGCGCTTCTTCCACGGGCGGCCGGTGGAGGGCACGCACGACGATCTGACGGACATCGCGTGGTTCACGCCCGAGGGCGAGGAGATGATCCAGCGGGACTGGCAGGCCGCGCACGCGAAGGCGCTGTCGGTGTTCCTCAACGGGAACGCGATCTCGGAGCCGGGGCCGCGCGGGGAGCGGATCTGTGACGACTCGTTTCTGCTGATGTTCAACGCCAGCTCCGACGAGCTGGACTTCTCCGTGCCGGTCCGTCACGGCCGGCAGTGGCAGGTGGTGGTGGACACCGCCCGCAAGGAGGGCGTCCCGCCGGGCGGGGGCCCGACGGTGGCGGCCGGGGAACGGCTGCGGCTGGTGGGGCGGAGCCTGACGGTGCTGCGCAGGCCCGCGTAGGAGCGGTACGGGGTAGGCGGCGGTCGCTCCGGGTGGTGTGCCGGACGGTCCCCGGGGCCCATGGGCCTTCTGCGGGGCAAGCGGCGGAGGCTTCGGGCGGGTGCCTTCCCTTGGCGCGCGGCGGAGGCTTCGGGCGGGTGCCTTCCCTTGGCGCGCGGCGGAGGCTTCGGATGGGCCCGGGGCACGCTCCGGACGGCGGCGGGCTTCTGCGGCAGGCGCCCGCCCCTTCCTCTGGCGAGGCGGCTTCCCCGGGCGGGCGCGGGCGGCCCGTGCCCGGTTCCGGCGCGTGGCCCACGGCCGCCTCCGGGCCGGGCGCGCGGGCGCGGGGATCACCCGATCGGGCCGCACCCGGGCCGGGGAGATGACACAGATCCGCTCCGGGAGGGTACGTACGCCACCATGACGCCCACCTCCACCTACCGCCTCCAGCTCCAGCCCGCCTTCCCGTTCTCCGCCGCCGCCGCGGTCGTGCCGTACATCGCGGGACTCGGTGTCTCGCATCTGCATCTGTCGCCGGTGATGGAGGCCGTACCGGGTTCGACGCACGGCTACGACGTCACCGATCCCACCCGGGTACGGGAGGAGCTGGGCGGTGAGGCGGGGCTGAGAGCGCTGGCCGGCGCGGCTCGGGAACACGGGCTCGGGCTCGTCGTGGACATCGTGCCGAACCATATGGCCGCGGTGCCCCGGTTCAGTCCCGCGCTGCGGGAGGTGCTGCGGGAGGGGCCCTCGTCGCCGTACGCCCGGTGGTTCGACATCGACTGGGAGGCGGGCGGCGGGAAGGTGCTGCTGCCGGTGCTCGGGGGCCGGTTCGGGGACGAGCTGGCGGCGATGCGGGTCGAGGGGGAGGTCCTGCACTACGGGGAGCACCGGTTCCCCCTGCGCGGACCGGTTCCGGACGGGGTGGGTCCGGCGGAGCTGCCGGAGCTGCTGGACCGGCAGTGGTACCGGCTCTGCTGGTGGCGGCTGGCCCGGACCGAGCTGAACTACCGGCGCTTCTTCACCGTCTCCGAGCTGATCGGTGTGCGCGTGGAGGATCCCGAGGTCTTCGACGCGACCCATGCCAAGATCCTCGAACTCGTCCGGGACGGCGTCGTGGAGGGGCTGCGGATCGACCACCCGGACGGGCTCGCGGACCCGGAGGCGTATCTGCGGCGGCTGGACGAGGCCACCGGCGGCACCTGCTGGACCGTCGTGGAGAAGATCCTCACCGGGGACGAGCATCTCCAGCCCGGCTGGCCGGTCGCGGGGACGACCGGGTACGACGCGCTGCACCGGATCGACGGGCTGCTCACCGACCCCGAGGGCGCCGGGGAACTCGTCACCCTCTTCCGGGAGTTCGCCGGTCCGGCCGGGGACCGGGGCGGTTACTGGGAGGCGACGGTCCGCCGGGCCGCGTACCGGGTCGTCACCCGTGAACTGGCCGCCGAGACCGATGCCTTGACCCGGCTCGCCGGGCGGATCTGCTCGGCGGATCCCGCCCTGCGCGACCATGCGCCCTGGGCGCTGCGGACGGCGGTGCGCGAACTGCTGGTACGGGTGCCTGTCTACCGGCCGTACCGCACCGGCGGCGAGGATGTCCTGACGCTCCGGGCGGCGGCGAGCGCGAAGGCGGCCTTCACGGTCCCGGAGGAGAGCATGGCGGTGGACGTCGTACGGGATCTGGCGCTGGGCCGGCTCGGCGAGGGGCCGGACCACGAGGCATTCGAGGCGCGGTTCGCCCAGACGGCGTCGGCGCTGCGCGCCAAGTCGGTCGAGGACACCGCGTTCTACCGCTATACGCCGCTGCTGTCCGCGAACGAGGTCGGCGGCGATCCGGGGCGGCCGGCGGTCTCCCCGGGTGAGTTCCACGCGTACTGCGAACGGCTGGCGCGCGACTGGCCCACCACCGGGACCGTGCTGACCACGCACGACACCAAACGCAGCGCGGACGTACGGACCCGGATCGCGGTGCTCTCCGAGTGCCCGGAGAGGTGGGAGGCCTTTCTGCGCCGGGTCGTCGAGGAGTCGGGCCGGCTGGAGGGCGGGCGGGCCCCCGATCCGCAGCTCGCGTGGGTGGCCTGGCAGACGGCGCTCGGCTTCGGATTCCCGTACGAGGAGCGGTTGCAGTCGGCGCTGCTGAAGGCCGCGCGGGAGGCGGCCCTGCACACCAGGTGGACACGGCCCGACGAGGTGTACGAGAAGGCGCTCACCGACTTCGTGAGCGCCGGGCCCGCGGGGCCGCCGCTGTACTCGGTGGCACTGTTCTCACGGGAGCTGGACCCCTATGCGCGGGCCAACGCGCTGGGGGCCGCGCTGCTGCATCTGACGATGCCGGGGGTGCCGGATCTCTACCAGGGCACGGAGCGGGAGTATCTGGCGCTGGTGGACCCGGACAACCGCCCGCCGTTCGCGGAGGGCCCGGCGAACGAGAAGACGGCGCTGACCCAGGTGGCGCTGCGGCTGCGCGGTGCGCGGCCGGAGGTTTTCGGCGCCTCGGGGACGTACGTCCCGCTGGAGGTGACGGGGACGGCGGCCGGGCACGCGCTGGCCTACTGCCGTACGGGCGAGGTGGTCGCGGCCGTCACCCGGCTGTCGCTGCGGCTCGAACGGGCGGGTGGCTGGGGAGACACGGAGGTGTCGATTCCGCCGGGGCGGTGGGCCGATCTGCTGGGTGGCCGGAACTTCGCGGGCGGCCCGGTGCGGGCGGCGGAGCTGTTCGGCGAGTGGCCGGTGGCGCTGCTGGAACGCCGGAGCGGGTAGGGGGCGGCTGGGCGGAGTCGCGGGCGGGGCGGAGGCGGGCGGCGCCGTCGGGCGGGTCGTCGGCGTTGCGTCGCGGGCGGGGCCGCGCGGGTCTCGGGGCAGGGCCGGGTCCACGCGGGCCGGGGGCGGGGTCGCGTCGATCCGTCGGCCGCGCGGCCTGCGTCGGGGCCCGGATGCCTCCGGCGTCCGCGCGGTGACGGGCCGGTACCGGCGGGGGCCGGGGCCGGAGAGCCGTACTCCGGGCACACGGTCCCGGAGCGTGCTCCGGGGAACGCGGGCCGGGGAGCCGTGCCCGGGGTACAGGGTCCGGGGCCGGTGTCTGCCGACGGCTGCCGCAGGCGGCGCCCGCCGACGCCCGGCCCGGCGCCGCCTTACCCCGGCATCGCCGGGCCCGCCGGGTCACGCGCGGTGAGCCGGAAGCCGATCCGGCCGAAGGCCACCATGTCCCCGTCCCGCACGGGCACGGCACCGGTCACGCGCCGGCCGTTGACGGTGGTCCCGTTGGTGGATCCGAGGTCGCGCAGGATCCAGACGTTGTTGTGGAGGCTCAGTTCGGCGTGCAGCCGGGAGACGCTCTCATGGCTGAGCCGCAGTCCGTTGGCGGGGTCGCGGCCTATCCGCAGCGGGTACGGTCCGGGTTCGGGCAGCAGCAGCGGCGGCAGCTTCTCGGCGGCCCAGGCCCTGCGGAGCCGTTCGAAGAAGGCGGACACCCCGCCCACCGCGCGGACCACACGCCGGGAAACCCCTTCGTCGGTGCGCAGATCGGCGGTGAGGGCTTCGAGTTCCGCCGGATTGCGGGCGGCCAGGGCCAGTTCCATCCGGCGCAGAAAGGTGTCGTGCGACAGCCTGCCCTGGGCCGCGCCCTCCCTGAGCACACTGACGGCACGGTCCCGCTCGGCGTCCGAGGGCCGCGCGGAAACGGGATAAGTGTGGAACTCGGAAGGCGACGTCACAGACCGATTGTCGGTCCGGCCGCCCCGGAGTGTCCAGAAAACCGGGGCATCCGTATCCGGCGGACGGCTTCTGACCTGCACGGAAGCGACGGTTCCGCCACAGGCGCGCTACCGGGCCCATGACATGTGCGCCTCCGCCGGGCGGATCGGATCCCCGCGGGCGGCTTTCCCCGGGTCCCCCGCCATGGACCCCTCCGATCCGCCCGCAGGCCCGCGCGAGGGCCGCCGGGCGGATCGGAACGGGGGATCAGGCGACGGCCTGCTCGGTGTGGCAGTCGTACGGATCCCGGTCGGAGCGGGTCTGGCAGGAGGTCAGGGTGACCCTGGTGCCCTCGGCGAAGCTCAGGTTGAACGTGGTGCCGGTCCCGGCGCCTCCGCTCCAGTAGTACTTCTCGCCGTTGACGATCGCCATCACACCCTCGCCGTTCGCCGCGTAGTCGGAGAGGGTCAGTTGTTCGCCGTACGACATGAACCTGACCATGTCGACCCTGATGTTCCCGGGGCCCTGATGGTAGATGCGGCAGGATTTCCCACCCGGATCACCGTCATTCGTCCAGCAGCCCGCCTCGATGGCCAGGGCACTGCCCTGGTTCAGAGCGAACAGAGCGCCCGCGGCCACGGCGACGGTCGCGATACGGCCCGGCTTGCGCATGAAAACCCCCTGGTAGCACGATGATTGCCGTCGGCGATCCTGACCGAATCTCGCGGGCGGCTGCAACTATCACCGCGTGCGCCCACAGCGGTGGCGGACCGGGTGTCCCTCACTGCCCCGGAGGACGTCATATGCTCCCCCGCACTCCGGATGACGGACCATCAGCCGCATCGCCGCCGGTCGTGACCGCCGGACACGCGGTACCGGACCGCTGCGGACGGAACTCCACCGGGCGGCCGGCGGTGAAGCCGCCCCCACGGGAGGCGGAGGTGATACCGGACGGCGAGGACGGCGAACGGGGGCGCAGTGCGCCTCCCGGCGCCGGGCGCGGGCCATGACCTCAATGGGCGTAACGATATGTCCGCCGCGCCCCGCCCTTGCCAGGATGGGAACCCCGGACCGGGGCCGTCGACGACAAGGGGACCGCCAGTGCTGTTCGAGGTGTGGGCGCCGCAGGCCGAGGAGCGGGTCGCGCTGTGGCTGGAGGGCGCCCAGCGGCCCATGGAGCGGGCCGAGGGCCGTCCGGGCTGGTGGAGCACGGAGGCCGGCGCGTCCGAAGGTACCCGGTACGGCTTCTCGCTGGACGGCGGCCCGGTGCGGCCCGATCCGCGCTCCCGCCGCCAGCCCGACGGGCCGGACGGCCCCAGCGCCGTCGTCCTGCCCGACACCCATGTGTGGCGGCACGACTGGCCGGGGCGCGGGCTGCGGGACGCCGTCCTGTACGAGTTGCACATCGGGACGTACACCCCGGAGGGCACCCTCGACGCGGCGGCCGGGCGGCTCGGGGAACTGGCCGCGCTCGGTGTCACCCATGTGGAGCTGATGCCGCTCTGCCCCTTCCCCGGTACGCGCGGCTGGGGGTATGACGGAGTGTCCCCGTGGGCAGTGCATGAACCCTACGGCGGGCCCCCTGCCCTGAAGCGCTTCGTCGACACCGCGCACGGGCACGGCCTGGGGGTGGTGCTGGACGTGGTCCACAACCACCTGGGCCCCTCGGGGAACCATCTGCCCGCCTTCGGCCCGTACTTCACCGACACCCATCACACGCCCTGGGGCTCGGCGGTCAACCTGGACGCGCCCGGCTCGGACGAGGTGCGCGCGTTTCTGCGGGGCAGCGCGCTGGCCTGGCTGCGGGACTACCGGCTCGACGGGCTGCGGCTGGACGCGGTCCACGCGCTCGCCGACACCCGTGCGCTGACGTTCCTGGAGGAGCTGTCGGCCGCCGTGGACGCCCTGTCCGCCGATCTCGCCCGGCCGCTGTTCCTGATCGCCGAGTCCGACCGGAACGATCCGGCGACGACCACCCCCCGGGAGGCGGGCGGTCTCGGACTCGCCGCCCAGTGGAACGACGACTTCCACCATGCCCTGCACACCGCCCTGACCGGTGAGTCACAGGGCTACTACGCCGATTTCGCCGCCGCCCCGCTCGCCGCGCTCGCCCGGACGCTCACCCGGGGCTTCTTCCACGACGGCACCTACTCGTCGTTCCGGGGCCGCACCCACGGCCGGCGCGTGGATCCGGTGGCGACGCCCTCCCACCGATTCCTCGGCTACGCCCAGACCCATGACCAGATCGGCAACCGCGCCCTCGGCGACCGGCTCTCGGCGACCCTCTCCCCCGGATCGCTGGCCTGTGCGGCGGCGCTCGTGCTGACCGGGCCGTTCACGCCGATGCTGTTCATGGGCGAGGAGTGGGGGGCCCGTACGCCCTGGCAGTACTTCACCGACCACACGGACCCGGATCTCGCGGAGGCCGTGAGCCTGGGGCGGCGGCGGGAGTTCGCGTCCCACGGCTGGGCGGCGGCCGAGATCCCCGATCCGCAGGACCCCGCCACCTTCGAACGCTCCCGGCTCGACCGCTCGGAACGGACCCGTGAGCCCCACGCCCGGCTGCTCGCCTGGCACCGGGAGCTGATCGCCCTGCGCCGTACGCAGCCCGATCTGACCGACCCCGATCTGGCCACCGTGAAGGTCGCGTACGACGAGGAGGCCCGCTGGCTCGCCGTCCGGCGCGGTGATCTGCGGATCGCGGTCAATCTGTCCGGGACGGCCGCCGGTATTCCGCTCGGCGGGGGCGCGGGCGGCAGGAGTGCACGGGTGCTGGCCGCGTGGGCCCCTGTCGAGCCGCCCCAGCCGCCCGGGCCGGACGGGGTTCTGTGGCTGGGGCCGGAGTCGTGCGTGGTGCTGGCGGACGAGTGATGCCCGCTGGGAGCGCACCAGGTCCTGGGGAGGTTCTAGGGTCGTCTCTCATGGAAACCACGAATCTCGGCCGGACGGGACTGAAGGTCAGCGAACTGTGCCTGGGCACCATGGCGTTCGCCGACGACGAGTCCGGACACCGTGTTCTCGACGGCTTCACCGAGGCGGGCGGCTCGTTCATCGACACCGCCGACATGTACGGGCAGGGCGAGTCGGAGGAGATCCTCGGGCGCTGGCTCAAGAACCGGCGCCGGGACGACCTCGTCATCGCGACGAAGGTATGGGGGCGGATGGGGGACGCGCCCAACGACGGCGGGCTCGGCCGCAAGCACATCCTGGCGGCGGTGGAGGCGAGCCTGCGGCGGCTCGGCACCGACTACATCGATCTCTACCAGACACACATCTGGGACTCCGGGACCCCTCTGGAGGAGACCCTGGCGACTCTCGACACCCTGGTGACCTCGGGCAAGGTCCGCCATATCGGCGCGAGCAACGTGACGGCGTCACAGCTCCAGCGCGCCCTCGACCTGGCGGAGTACCGGGGGTGGGAGCCCTACGTCTGCCTCCAGCCGCGCTACAACCTGCTGTGCCGGGAGACTGAGTGGGAGCTGCTGCCGCTCTGCGAGGAGCGGGGCGTCGGCGTCATCCCGTGGGGCCCGCTCGCGGGCGGCTGGCTGACCGGCAAGTACCACCGCGGGATGGAGTCCGTGCCGGCCGGCTCGCGCGAGGCGTACTGGCAGGAGCGGTCCGGTGAGGAGGGCTGGCGGGCCAAGGCCACCGAGGAGACCTGGCGGGTCATGGACGCGGTGCTGGAGGTGGCCGGGGAGACCGGGCGGACCCCGTCCCAGGTGGCGCTCCGGTGGGTCCGGGAAAAGCCGGGGGTCACCGCGCCCATCATCGGCCCGCGCACCCATGAGCAGCTCATGGACAATCTCGGCGTGCTGGGCTGGGAGCTGACGGCGGATCAGTCGGCGCGGCTGGCGGAGGCGAGCGAGAAGCCGCTGCCGTATCCGTACGAGATGCTGAGCAGACTGAGCGGGTAGCGGGAGAGAGGGCCGCTGGGGAGGCGGGGCGCGGAGGGGCGGGCGGCCCGCCGCCGGGACCCGGGGGCTGTCGGGCCGCGGATCGCCCGACCGCGCGGGATCCGGGGCCCGCCCGTGCGCAGGCCCGGTGAGGGCGGGGCCGGGCTACTCCACGATCGCCATCTCACGGCGGGTGTTGTTCAACCGGCGGCCGCCGTCCTCCGTCACCGTCACGATGTCCTCGATCCGGACGCCGAACCGGCCCGGCAGATAGATTCCCGGCTCGACCGAGAAGCACATCCCCGGTACGAGCGGCTGTTCCTCGCCCTCGATCATGTACGGCGGTTCATGGGTCGTGACGCCGATGCCGTGGCCCGTGCGGTGGATGAACAGATCGCCGTACCCGGCCTCCTCGATGATCGCGCGGGCGGCCCGGTCGACCTCCTGGCAGGCGACACCGGGCCGCACCGAGGCGACCCCGGCCTCCTGGGCCTCCCGTACGACATCGTGGATGTGCTGCTCGGCGGGGGCGGGTTCGCCGACGTGGACCGTACGGGTGGTGTCGGAGCCGTACCCCTCCATCAACCCGCCGAAGTCCAGAACGACCATGTCGCCGTGCCCGATGGTCCTCTCACCGGCCTCGTGGTGCGGGTTCGCTCCGTTGGGGCCGGAGCCGACGACCGTGAAGTCCACCTGCGCATGGCCGAACCGCCGGAGCAGGGAGTCGAGATCACGGGCGACCTCCGTCTCCTTCCGCCCGGCGAACCGGAGTTTCACGATCTCCTCGTACGTCGCGTCCGCGGCGGCCCCCGCCGCGGCCAGCCGCTCCAGCTCGTGCCGGTCCTTCACCGCGCGCAGCATCGGCAGCGCGTCCGACAGCGCGACGTACGACGACGACGGCAGTGCCCTCTGGAGGCCCAGCAGATGCATGGCCCAGGTGTTGTCGCTGACCGCGAACCGTCCGGAGGCGCCGAGCAGCGGTGCGGTGAGGGCGTACGGATCCACGCCGTCGGTCCAGTCGCGCAGGGTCATCACCGGGGCGCCGACCGCCTTCTGGGCGTCCGGTGCCTCCAGGGTCGGCACGACCAGGACCGGGTCCTGCCCGGCCACGAGCACGAGCAGCGTGAGGCGTTCGGTGGCGGCGGGCGGGTGGTACCCGGTGAGATGAACCAGGTCGGGTCCGGGCGCGACCAGCACGCCCGCGAGCCCGGCCTCGTCGGCCGCCCGGGCGGCGCGGCTCATCCGGGCGCGGTAGTCCTCGGCGGTGAAGGGCACGGGTGGTCTGGCCATGCGCCCATCCTGCCCGCGCCCCGGGACCGGCGCGACCCCACCGCCCCGGCCTTTCGGGCGCCTCGGTCTCTCCGGGCGCCCCGGCCTCTCGGGCGCCCCGGTATCCGTCCCCCGGGACCGGCCGTCGGCGGCCTGTCCCGGGGCCTGTCACAGTCGTCGCCGGACCGGTCTCAGTCGTCGTCGGACCTGCGGCGCCGGTCCTCGGTGACCAGGCGTTCCAGCAGGTCCTGGAACTCCTCCCCGACCACGATCCGCAGCCCCTCCCCGTCCTCGTCACGGTCGCTGAGCTGGGTGAGGGTGCCGTCGCGCCACCAGTAGACGTACGGGCTGATCGCACCGGGCGTATCGGCGTAACCGGAGGCCGCGAACGCGGTCATCCCGTTGAGCGCGGGAATGAGGCCGACATCGCGGATGACGTGGAAGGCGAGTTGATGCCGGAACGGCATCGCCACCAGCGCTCCGTCGGGCGTGAGCTGCTCCCCCGTCGCCTCGCGGACGACGCTCTCCAGGGCGAGGACCCGGCTCGCGGTGTAGAAGGAGTCGCCGAGGATCACCTCGAAGCGCATCCCGTCGTCGCCCTTGACGCTCTCATGGCCCTCGATCGGCAGCCCGCGCAGATTGTAGAGGGCCTGGTCACGCAGGTACTGGAGATCGCCGAGGGGCTCCAGCGCCTCGTCGGTGAGCATCATGACGCTCTCCGGGAGGTCGAGCGCGATGATCTCGTACAGTCCGGGCGCGAGGGGACGCGCATAGCCGAAGTTCTCCGGGTCGAAGCCCTCCGCGCCGAGGACCCGGGGGTAGAGCTGGGCCCGGATCTGCTCGGTCGGCAGGGTGTCCAGCGCGGAGGGTGCGTCCATGGTGCGCAGCACCATCCCCACATGCCGGCGCACCAGCTCGGGCCAGCCGCGCGGGCCCCGGTCGTCGTTGTGGAGGACCGCCGCGAGGTTGGCCAGCCCGAACTGCCGGCCCGCGCTGTCCGAGACCACATCCGCGTAGACGGTCACCTCAAGGCCCTGCTCGGCGAAGGCCTCCCGCACCAGGCCGCGGAAACGCGCGCCCTCGTCGGCCGAGAAGTAGGAGAACTCGGGGTCCCGGGGTGCATCGCGTCCGTCGCGCTTCGGCCCTCGCCGGAACAACCCCACGTCATCCGCCTTTCACTCGCTTGCCCTGCCCCGACTTCGAGCGTACCCACCCCGGCGGTTCCGCCAGGCGAAACAGCGGTCTACGGCATCGGAACGACGAGGTCGGCCCGGTCCCGGCCGCGGGCGACCAGGCGCGCGTTGGCCTCGTCGGAGTCGCGCACCCAGCGCTCGGCGTACGCCCTCTCCTTGCCGAAGCGCACATGGCGGTCCACAAGGCGTCGTACGCGGACTCCCGGTTCGAGTTCGAGGAACCAGATCTCGTCGAGGAGCGGGCGGATACTCGCCCAGGGGCCGGTGTCATGGAGGAGATAGTTTCCCTCGGTGACGACCAGAGGAACCTCCGGCGGCACGGGAATACTGCCGGCGACCGGTTCCTCCAGGGTCCGGTCGAAAGCGGGCGCGTACACGGTGGTACCGGCGTCGGGCGTACGCAGCCGGGTGAGCAGGGCGGCGTAACCGTGCGGGTCGAAGGTGTCGGGCGCGCCCTTGCGGTGGGAGCGGCCGAGACGCTCCAGCTCCCTGCGGGCGAGATGGAAGCCGTCCATGGGGACGAGGACGGCGAGGCCGTCCAGCGCGGCGACGATCTGCCCGGCGAGCGTGGACTTGCCCGCCCCCGGCGCTCCGGTGATGCCCAGAACGCGCCGCCGCCCGGGCTGAGCGAGCTCCCGGGCACGGGCCAGGAGCCGGGGCGGCGGTGGCGGGTGGGGCGGCGGTGCCTGCGGCGGCGTCGGACGGGCGGACATAGGCGCATTCTCGCACCGGGGGCGGGTGGGGTCCGGGGAGTGGGGGACGTGGGGCGGGGGGTGCGGGGGCGGGCGGTGCGGGGCGAGGGTGAGGGGGCCTGGTGTCAGCCGGGGCGCGCGGTCCCGCACCCGGGTCCGGGCCGGCATGCGGGCCGGCCCCCGGGCCGGGCCTCTGGGCTCGCCTGCCCCTCCGGCCCCGGTGGACCTGCCAGCCCCAGTGGTCTCACCAGCCCCGCCAACGGGTGAGGGTGGAGGCTCCACGACCGACTCCACGACCGGCCCACGACCTGTGCCCGCTCCTGTGAGCAGTGCTCACACACAAGATCGGCGCTCTGGAACCGAGACTGGAACCGAGAGCGGTGCTTCCTCCTGAGTACGGTGGCCGGGGGTGCGGGCGGCGCTTCCACATTGGGCTGCCGCTCGCGTTTGTGAGCGGTGCACTACTTCGAGAGCGGCGCTCTGCTTTGCGGTCGGCGCTCACGACGGTGAGCGGTGCCAACGAGAGCGGTGCTCACCGTTGCGGTCGGCGCTCCCGGCAGTGAGCGATGATCGCGAGAGCGGTGCTCTCGCCCCAGCACAGCGCACCAACATAAGAGCGGCGCGCACAAGTTGGAGCACGGGCCGCGAGTGTGAGCAGCGCTCACGCCTGCGATCGCTGCTCCCTACGGAGAGCAGTGCTCACCCTGGCGATCGCTGCTCGCGATAGAGAGCGGCGGCAGCGGGAGCGACGCTCACCCTTGCGATCACCGCTCCTGAAAGAGAGCAGTGCTCTCGCCTGCGATCGCCGCTCGCAGTCATGAGCAGTGACCGCGGGAGCAGCGCTCACCCTTGTGGTCGGCGCTCCCAGTGGAGAGCAGCGCTCACCCCTGCGACCACCGCTCCCGGCAGAGAGCAGTGCTCTTCCCGGGTCCGGCCCCCACCCGCCCCACCCGTCACGCATCCCGCAGCCTCAAGCTCGTCCAGCCCACGAGCAGCGCACCCACCGCGTACCCCGCTAGTACCGCGAGGCCGGACCAGGGGGCGATGGGCTGGAGGTGGAGGTCGGTCGTCGCCTGGATGGCGAGACCCGCCGAGCCGGGGCCGACACGCTGGAGACGTTCCACCCACCGGGGATCCGTCACCACCTCGCTGAACAGCGGAAACGCATACAGCAGGCCCAGTACCAGCGTCACGGACCCCGCCGTGTCCCGGAGCAGCGTGGCGACCCCGAGGCTGAAGAGCGCGACGAGCACGAGATACAGCACCGTACCCACGCCGGCGCGCACGGTCGAACCGTCCGTGAGCGAGTAGGGGGTGAAACCGCTGCCGGGCAGCAGTGCCCGGCCCGCGAGCAGGGAGCCGAGGACCGCCGGCGCGGCGGCGGCCGCCACCACGGCGGACAGGACGCCCGCCTTCGCCGCGAGGAGCCGGGCGCGGCCGGGGACCGCGGTCAGACTCGTACGGATGGTGCCGGTGCCGTACTCGCCGCTCATGGTGAGCACGGCGAGCACGACGACGGCCGCCTGGCCCGCCCACACCCCGGTCAGGCTCTGTTTCACGATGTCCTCGTGACAGCCGTCCGGTGCCCGGCAGTGCTCGGTGGACAGCGAACCCGCCGTCAGCGCGCTGACGGCCGCGGGCAGGACGACGGCGGCGAGCAGCAGCCACCAGGTGCTGGGCAGGGTGCGCAGCTTGGTCCACTCGGCGTGGGGCGCGTTCACGGCCGCCGCCCTCCCGGCACTCCTCCTCCCGGTACTTCTCCTCCCCGCTCTCCCCACCCCCCTCCTCCTCGTCCTCCGCGTGCGCCCGGCCCGGAGCGCGGTCTCGCTCATACGTCACTCCTGCGCAGCCGCCACACGGCGACAGCGAGCACCAGGACCGCGTACCCGCCCAGGGTGGCGAACCCCACCCACGGCCCCTGGGGGAAGCACCCGTCCTGGGGCAGGCACAGGCTGGTGACCTGGTCGTAGCGGATCCGGGTGTCGTGGAGGGCGAATCCGGCGGTGGGGGTGAAGCGCTGCAGCCACTGGCCGACCCCTACGGGCAGGCCCTCGATGAGCAGCAGCGGCAGGACGATGACGACGATCACGGCGCCCACCGCCGCCGCCGTGTGCCGCAGCAGCGCTCCGACGGCGAGCGCGAGGACGGCGGTGAGGGCGAGGATCGCTGCGGTGCCGATCACCGCGCGGAGCACGGGCCCGTCGGTGAGGGTGATCTCGGGGTAGACGGGCGGCCTGTGCCCGTTGTCGCGCAGGGTCCGGATGCTCAGCTCGAAGGAGACCACGGCCGCGACCAGGCCGACGGCGAAGGCCGCCCCGCCGACGACGAGCGCCTTGGCCAGCAGCATCCGGCCCCGGCGCGCGGACACGGTGGCCGTCGTCCTGATCATCCCGCGGCGGTACTCGGCGGTGATGAACAGCGCGCCCAGGGCCGCCAGCAGTACGAGGCCGATCCGGCTTCCGCTCAGGGCCTGGGAGGTGAGATCGCCGGTGGTGGTCAGGGGGGCGATGTCGCCGGAGCCGGTGAGGGTGGCGGTGCCGCCGTTCCACCGGGTCCCGGCGGCGTCCTTCGTCGCTTTGGGCCCCCCGGGTGCCGCCGCCTTGCCGCCCGCCGATTCCGGCATGCCGACCTGGGTGTTGCGCCAGTCGCCGCTCACCGTGCCGGTCAGGCCGACGCGGTCGAAGTCGGCGGTGGCCCAGGTGGAGGTCCCCCCGAGGGACAGCGAACCGAATTCGCGCTCGATACGGACGGAGTTGGGCGAGGCGACGAACAGTCCGGCCTCGACGGTGTCGGGCAGCCCGGCGAGCCGCACCGAGCCGATGGCCGTCCAGCGGGCCCCGTCGGCGGACTCGTAACCGGTGAGGGTGTCCCCCTCGCGGGTGAGTTTCAGCCAGCGTGACGAGGTGCCGGGAGTGTCGCTGCCGGGGGTGTCCCGGGTGAATCCGGACTGGAGGCGTACACCGTGGTCCTTCGTCAGCATGACCGCCGCGTAGGGCGATCCGGCTTCGGAGGACTCCTTGACGATGATCCCGGCCTTCGCCCACTCGGGGTATTCAGCGCCCGTCGCGTTCCCGCGCAGCCGGGACACACGGGCGACGATGCTGCCGTCCCCCTTCAGGGTGCGGTGCGTGAACTGGAACCGGTCCTCCACGGCGCTGCCCTGGGGCCCCACGGTGATGGGCGGACCTTCTCCGCGGCCGAAGAACGTCTCGGAACCGGCTGCGGAGAGCACGGAGATCAGGACGGTGACCACGCCCGCGGCGGCGAGGGTGAGCATCCAGCGGCTCACCGAACGCAGCTTGGTCCATTCGGCGCGTACGAGTTGGAGGAAGCCGTCGCGGGCCACCCCCGCGAGGGCGGAGCGGTAGGGAGCGGCGGGCGCGGTTCCGGGGTCGGGCGTGGTTCCGGCGGACAGGGAGGTTCCCGGCCGGGTCCCCCCGGACAAGCCGGACAAGTCGGACAAGCCGGACGGGCCGGACGAGTCGCGCGAGCCGGACGGAGGCGGTGTTCCCGGCGGTGGTGTCCCGGTGGTCATCGGTGCTGCTCCCCCTGGTCTGTTCCGGGCACGGGTGCCGTGTACTCGACGGAGTCCCTGGTCAGTTCCATGTACGCCTCTTCGAGGGTGGCCCGGTACGCGGCGACCTCGGAGAACGGCACCCCCTCACGGCCGAGGACCTCCACGACCCGTGAGGCGGGCAGCCCGGAGACGGTCAGCGTCTCCCTGCCGGTGGCGGCGACGGTCGCGCCGGCGCCCGCGAGGACGGTCATCGCCTGGGGGCGGGCGTCCGTACGCAGGGTGACCCGGTCGCCGGAGGCCGCGTCGAGCAGTTCGCGGACGCCGGTGTCGGCGATGACCCGGCCCCGCCCGATGACGACGACGTGGTCGGCGCTGTCCTCCAGTTCGCTCATCAGGTGGCTGGAGACCAGAACGGCCCGTCCCTCGGCGGCCAGTGAGCGCAGAAAGCCGCGTATCCACTGGATGCCCTCCGGGTCGAGTCCGTTCACCGGCTCGTCCAGGAGGAGTACGGCGGGGTCGCCGAGGAGGGCGGCGGCGATGCCGAGGCGCTGGCGCATGCCGAGCGAGTAGCCGCCCGCGCGGCGGCGCCCGGCGCCGGTGAGGCCGACCTGTTCCAGCACCTCGTCCACCCGGCGGGCGGGCAGCCGGTGGGAGTGGGCGAGCCACAGGAGGTGGTCGCGCCCGCGCCGGCCGGGGTGGACCGCGCCCGCGTCGAGCAGGGAGCCGACACGGGTCATGGGCGCCCGCAGGGCACGGTAGGGCACGCCCCCGATCAGGGCCGTACCGGAGTCGGGGGTGTCGAGGCCGAGGATGACCCGCATGGCGGTGGACTTGCCCGCGCCGTTGGGGCCGACGAAGCCGGTGACCCGGCCGGGCGGCACGGTGAAGGACAGCCCGTCGACCGCCGTGACGGAGCCGAACCGCTTGCGCAGCTCCCGCACTTCGACCGTGGCTTCCTGGATTGCGTCGGTGGGTACTTCCATGGGCAGTGAGGCTAGGGACACCGGGGGCCGGGGGTCGTCCCGCCGGAGAGCGGTTCCCCGGGCCCCCGGTGCCGGGGACGCGCATCCCCCGCACGGGGGACTCCGGTGGCGGTGTGCCCCGGGACAATGGCGTGGTGGATACCGCGACGACCTCGACGGGCCGGCAGGGGAACCGGACATGGGCGGGGCGATACGCCCGTGCGCCCGAGACGGCGGTGGCGGCCGCGGCGCTGCTCGGTCTGCTGGCGTCGGTGGAGGTGATCCTGCGCCGGGAGGGCGCTGCGGGTACGGCGACCCTGTCGCCCGGTGTGACGGCCGCCGGTGGTGCCGGGATGTCGGTGGCGCTGCTGCTGTGCCTGTGCGCCACGGTCCCCCTCGCCCTGGCGCGTACGCATCCGGTGCCGGCGGCGGTGGTCACGGCGGGCGCCGGGCTGCTGTCGCCGGTGCTGTTCCAGCCGTCCACGGTGGCGGGGCTGGTGGCGCTCGGGGGGTGCCTGTATGTGCTGCCGGGGCGCGGTCCCCGGCTGCTGACGGTGTTGCTGGCGCTGCCGTTCACGGCGTACGCGATCGCGGCCCCGTCGTCCCCGGTGGCCTCGGCGGGGACGGGTGACCGGCTGATGTCGGTGGTGGCGGCCGCGGTGTCGGCGGGGGCGGCCGGGATGGGGCTCGCCCGGCGGGCCCGGCGGGAGGCCCTGGTCCACAGCGCCACCGAACGGGCCGTCGCGGACACGCTGCTGGCGCACGCGGCGCGCGGTGAGCGGGCCAGGATCGCCCGGGAGCTGCACGATGTCGTGGCCCATCATCTGTCGATGATCTCGGTCCAGGCGGAGACCGCGCGGCTGACGACGGCCGGGCTGCCGGAGGACGGCGCCAAGCGGCTGCTGGCCATCGGGGACACCGCGCGGGCCGCGCTCACCGAGATGCGGCGGCTGCTGGGCGTACTGCGCGAGGACGCGGGAGGCGGCGCCGACCGCCGCCCCCAGCCGGGCCTCCAGCAGCTGAACGAGCTGGTGGACGAGGCACGGGACGCGTCGGCGTCGGCGATCCGGCTGATCGTGAGCGGTATGGTCCGCCCGCTGGACCCGGGGGTCGAGCTGACCGCGTACCGCCTGGTGCAGGAGGCCCTGACGAACGCGCGCCGCCACGCGCCCCGGGCACCCATCGACGTCGAGCTGCGCTATCGGGCGGACGAGTTGGTGCTGCGCGTACGGGACAACGGGCCGGGCCCCTCCCCGTACGGGCGTGCTCCGCGTGCGGACGGCGGGGGCGGCCACGGGCTGGTCGGGATGCGCGAGCGGGCGGCGACGGTCGGCGGTGAGCTGCGTACGGGTCCGGCGCCCTGCGGTGGCTTTCTGGTGGAGGCGGCCCTGCCGGTCCCGGCGGGCACGGGAAGCCAGGCCGGCGCGGGAAACCCGGCAGGCACGGGAAGCCAGACGGGCGCGGGAGGCACAGCGAGCGCGGGGAATCCGTCAGGCGCGGGCAACCCGGCGGACGGAGCGCGGCCGGTGTCGCCCGCCGGGGGACGGCGGGTGTCATGACCCCGCCCCCCGTACGGCTGGTGGTGGTCGACGATCACGAAGTCGTGCGCGCCGGGTTCGCCGGGCTGCTGGCCACCCAGCAGGACTTCGCGGTCGTCGGAACGGCCGTGGACGGCGCCGAGGCGGTACGGCTCTGCCGTGAGCAACACCCGGACGTGGTCCTCATGGATGTACGGATGCCCGTGATGGACGGCATCGAGGCGACCGCCCGGATCACCGCGGACACGCCCTCGGCGCGGATACTGATCCTCACCACCTTCGATCTGGACGAGCATGTGTACGACGCGCTGGGCGCGGGCGCGAGCGGCTTTCTGCTGAAGGACGTGACGGCGGAGGGGCTTTTCGACGCGGTGCGGGTGATCGCCGCGGGTGAGGCGCTGCTCGCCCCGACGGTGACGCGCCGGCTGATCGCCGAGTTCGCCCGTCAGCGCCCCCGGGGGACGGGCCCCGCCCGCCCGGCGCCCGCGCCGGCGGGGCTGACCCCGCGTGAGACCCAAGTGCTGCGGCTGGTGGCGGAGGGGCTGTCGAACCCGGAGGTCGCTGCCCGGCTGCATGTGGGCGAGGAGACCGTGAAGACGCACGTCAGCAGGGTGCTGACCAAACTGGGGCTGCGTGACCGGACCCAGGCCGTGGTACTGGCGTACGAGTCGGGGCTGGTCGTCCCCGGCGGAAACCAGGATTCCCGTCCGCATGGCCCCCCGGATCCGGCGGGGCGCCCGGTATGAGCACCGAAGCCCAAGAACAGCGGACGCCGGGCCCGCGGCGACGACCGGAGCCCCGCCCCCCCTCCGGCCCCGGTCCCGGGACCGGGCGGCGAAAACCGGAGTCCCGCGCTCCCGACGGCCCCGGACGCGGCCCGACGCCCCCGGCTCACGTAACGCGGCTTCGGGCGCGCCTGGCCCGACCCCGGACGCCCCGGGGCCCGGAAGCGCAGACGGACGCGCTCAGCCCTCGTCGGGAGCGAGCCGCAGCGAGATGCTGTTGATGCAGTACCGCTGGTCGGTCGGGGTGGGATAACCCTCACCCTCGAAGACATGCCCGAGGTGCGAGCCGCAACGGGCGCACCTGACCTCGGTACGGACCATGCCGTGGGAGCGGTCCTCGATCAGTTCGACCGCGTCGGTGTCCTTGGGGTCGTAGAAGGACGGCCAGCCGCAGTGTGACTCGAACTTGGTGTCCGAGCGGAACAGCTCCGCCCCGCACGCCCGGCAGGAGTACACACCGGGCGTCCTGGTGTCGGTGTACTCCCCGGTGAACGCGGGTTCCGTGCCGGCCTTCCGCAGGACCTGGTACTCCGCGGGGCTCAGCTCGGCACGCCACTGCTCGTCCGGCTTCTCGATGTCGTACGCCATGGGGCTCGCTTCCTCAGCTCGACGGGCGGGAGCTCGACAGGCGGGCCAGGATCAGCGGACCGAGGTCCGTGACATCGCCCGCACCCATGGTGAGAACGAGATCGCCGGGCTTGGCCATTCCCGCGACGGCGTCGGGCACGGTCTCCGTGTCGTGGACGGCCGTGACATCGGCGCCCGCCGCACGGGCCGCGGCGATGATCATCTCGCTGGTGACACCGGGGATCGGGTCCTCGCGCGCCGGATAGATGTCGAGGACCAGGGAGGCGTCGGCCAGGGCGAGGGCGTACCCCATCTCCTTGCCCAGTTCGCGGGTGCGGGAGAACAGATGCGGCTGGAAGACCACCAGCAGCCGGGAGTCGGCCGCCGCGCCCCGCATGGCTTCGAGGTCGGCGGTCATCTCGGTCGGGTGATGGGCGTAGGAGTCGATGACCTGGACGCCCGCCGCCTCGCCCTTGAGCTGGAGCCGGCGCTTGACACCGGTGTACGTGCCGATCGCGGAGGCGAGATTGTGCGCGGGGATGCCGAGGGCGACACCCGCGGCGAGCGCGGCGACGGCGTTGAGGGCGTAGTGGCGGCCGGGGACGGAGACCGTGAAGGTGAGGGGTCGGCCGTCGAGGAGGACGGTGACCTCGCTCGTCAGTCCCCGCGGGGTGATCCGGTGGACCCGGACGTCCGCCGACTCGGACTCGCCATAGGTGACGATCTTCAGATCCCGCGCGCTCGGGCCGTCCTCCGGGGCGTCCCCGCCCTGACGGCGGGTGTCCCCGTCCTCCCGGGGAGTGTCCCCGCCGTCGGCCGCCGTGCCCCGGGAAGCGAGGTCCCGGGCGGCACGGCCCCCGGCTGCACGGTCCCGGACCAGTGCGGTCAGCTCCACCGCGCCCGGCTGGTCGGCGGAGATCACCAGGGTGCCGCCGGGGACGATCTTCCGGGTGAAGATCTCGAAGGACTCGTAGATCTCGTCCATCGAGGCGTAGTTGGCGTGGTGGTCCAGCTCGACGTTGAGGACGATCGCGACCTCGGGGTCGTACTTCTGGAAGCTGCGGTCGCTCTCGTCCGCCTCGGCGACGAAGATGTCGCCGTCGCCGTGGCGGGCGTTGGTGCCCGGGCCCTCCAGATCGCCGCCGATGGCGTACGAGGGGTCGAGACCGAGGCCGGTCAGCGCCACCGCCAGCATGGAGGTGGTGGTGGTCTTGCCGTGGGTGCCCGCGACCGCGATGGCGCGCCGCCCGGTCATCAGGGAGGCCAGGGCGTCGGAGCGGTGGACGACGGGGACGGCCAGTTCGGCGGCGCGCACCAGCTCCGGATTGTCGGGGCGGATCGCGCTGGAGACGACGACACAGGTGGCGTCGCCGGCGAGATGACCGGCCTCGTGGCCGATGTGGACGGTGGCGCCGAGGGCGCGCAGGGCGTCCGCCGTGGGCGACTCCCTGGAATCGCTGCCCGCGACCTCGGCGCCGCGCCGGGCGAGGATCTTCGCGATGCCCGACATCCCGGCGCCGCCGATGCCGATGAAGTGCGGGCGTTCCATGGCGGCAGGGACGGCGGATGCCATGCGTGTGTCTCCCAGGTGGTGCGTACGGTGCCGGTCGCCGCTCGGTGCGGGCGGGGCGTCCGGGGGTCTTCCGGTGGGTGTTGCCTGCGCGTGCTCCCCCGCGCGCGGCGCGGACATCGCGTCACGGACTTCAACGACGCGAGCGTTCCGCGCGGCGGGAAGCCCCCAGCCTATTCGCTGTGCGCGAAGAGTTTGAGCACCGGGACGCCGACCTTGTGCCGTGCCCTGGACGCCCAGTCCCGGTGGAAGAACTCCTCCACGTAGTGGGGCGCGGTCAGCACGATCACCTCGTCCGCGCCCGACTCGTCGACGACGGCCTTGAGCCTGTCGAGCGGATGGTCCTCGACGACCTGGCCCGAAGCCCGGCAGCCGGCCGCGCGCAGGGCTGCGAGGGAGTGCTCCAGGGCCAGCCGGGCGGGCGCCTCGGCCTCCTGCCCCTCGGGCACCTCTCCCTCGCGGACGGCCTGCTTCAGCTCCCCGAGCGCCACATCGTCGATGGCGCGCAGCAGGACGTCGGCCTGATCGCCGCGGGGCTGCATCAGCACCACGAAGGAGACACCCTCTTCCCCGTGGAGAGTGGTGACGAACTCCACATCGTCCGAGGTCAGGGGCTTCTCGATCATCAGTACGCTTGTGAACACGTCAGGACCCCTTCTGCGGAAACCATCCTTCCCCGTGCCCGCACGGGGTCTGCGAGAGTAAGTCTGCCCAGCCGGAGCTAACCGGAACGGTGAATTCCGCCGATTGTCAGATGCGCCGGTACCGGGTGAACAGGAAGCCCGCCTCCTCCAGTACGGACGCCAGTGCGAACCGGTCCGGCACGGCCGTCCCGGGCCCCCCGGCGATCCGCTGCGCGTCACCCGCCGTCAGCACCGGCGCGAGGGTCAGACACAGCTCGTCCAGCGTGCCGGAGGCCACGAACTGCCCCAGCAGCCGCGGCCCGCCCTCGGTGAGCAGCCGGGTCAGCCCGCGCCCGGCCAGTGCCCGTACCGCTTCCGCCGGCTCGGCCCCGGGTCCGTCACCGGCGATCACCACCTCCGCACCCGCCTTCCCCGCCGCCCGGATCCGGTCACCGGGCGCCGCGGCCCCGGTCAGCACCAGGGTCCGCACCAGCGGCCGGGCGAACAGCGGGGCCGAGAAGTCCAGGTCGAGCGAGGCGCTGACCACCGCGATCACGGGAGCGGGGCCCTGCCCGGCCGCGGCCCGGCGCGCCGCGAAGGCGTCCCGGGCGCGTGCGGGGCGGTACCCCTCACGACGTACCGTTTCCGCGCCCACCACCACCGCGTCCGCGAGGCCCCTGAGCACCCCGAAGATCCTCATGTCGGCGTCGCCGGAGAGCGCCTGCGAGCGGCCCTCGTGCTGGGCCGCGCCGTCGAGCGACGAGACCATGTTCGCCCTCAGCCAGGCCCCCGTCGCCGCACGACCGCCCGCCCCGCCGCCGGTCGCATCCGCGGCACCGGCCCCGGCCCCGGGCGCCGTCGCGGTTCCGGGCGCCGCCCCGGGGTCCCCGGCGGAACCGGGGACGACGTCCGGATACGCGTAGGCGTCGGCCAGCTCGTCCAGGGACCACTCACGGTCCTCGATCGGTGTCTGGTCGGTCACAGGGAGCAGGCGTCGCATGACGTGCAGTCTGGCACGGCGCTTACAGTGGGGAACTGTGCCCACCCCTGCCACCAGTGCCATAACCGAAGCGGCCCCGCTCTCCCTGTGCGCCCGCGAACCGCATGTCCCCGCCGGCCGGCTCGTCGCGGAGATGGTGCCTCCGCCACGCTTCGACGCGGTGCGCTTCGACACGTACGTTCCCGACCCGGACCAGCCCAGTCAGCGGGAGGCGGTCTCGGTCCTCGGCTCGTTCGCGGCCGGATTCGGCGGGGCGCACGCGAGCGGCGCGGGCCGGCGGCGCTGGTTCGCCCGCAAGCCCGCCGCCCCGGCCGGGCCGCGCGGGGTGTATCTCGACGGCGGTTACGGCGTCGGCAAGACCCATCTGCTGGCGTCCCTGTGGCACGCCGCCCCGGCCGACCCCTCCCTCAAGGCGTTCGGCACCTTCGTGGAGCTGACGAATCTGGTGGGCGCCCTGGGCTTCCAGCAGACCGTACGGACCCTGAGCGGGCACCGGCTGCTGTGCATCGACGAGTTCGAACTGGACGACCCGGGCGACACCGTCCTCGTCTCCTCGCTGCTCGGCAAGCTGGTGGAGGCGGGTGTCGCGCTGGCCGCGACCTCCAACACGCTGCCGGGCAAGCTCGGGGAGGGACGGTTCGCCGCCGCCGACTTCCTCCGTGAGATCCAGGGGCTCTCCGCGCACTTCCGCCCGCTGCGGATCGACGGCGAGGACTACCGCCACCGGGGGCTGCCCGAGGCCCCTCCCCCGTACTCCGACGAGGTGGTCGCGAAGGCCGCGTACGTCACCGACGGCGCGTCCCTCGACGGCTTCCCGGCGCTGCTGGAGCATCTGGCGAAGGTGCACCCGAGCCGGTACGGCGCGCTCACCGACGGGATCCGGGCGGTGTGTCTCACCGATGTGGGACCGGTGCCGGACCAGTCGACCGCGCTGCGGCTGGTGGTGCTCGCCGACCGGCTGTACGACCGCGAGGTGCCGGTGCTCGCCTCCGGGCTCCCCTTCGACCGGCTGTTCAGCGACGAGATGCTGAACGGCGGCTACCGGAAGAAGTACTTCCGGGCGATCTCGCGTCTCACTGCGCTGGCCCGGGACGCGAAGGCCGTGGCGGGGCAGTAGGTTCGGGTGTGTAACCACCGTTCGTCAGAAGGGATTCACACCATGGCCACCACGCGCACGGCACACACGGTCTGGGAAGGCGAGCTGCTCAAGGGGTCGGGCACGGTCACGTTCGACTCGTCCGGCATCGGTTCCCAGCCGGTTTCCTGGCCGTCCCGCGCCGAGAAGGCCAATGGCAAGACCAGCCCGGAGGAGCTGATCGCGGCCGCGCACTCCAGCTGCTTCTCGATGGCTCTTTCGCATGGTCTGACGGGCGCGGGCAACCCGCCGGTCCGGCTGGAGACCAAGGCCGATGTCACCTTCCAGCCCGGCGAGGGCATCACCGGTATCCATCTCACCGTGCGCGGTGAGGTTCCCGGCCTCGACGCCGAGGGATTCCAGTCGGCCGCCGAGGACGCCAAGAAGAACTGCCCGGTGAGCCAGGCGCTCACGGGCACGACCATCACGCTCACCGCCGAACTGGCCTGAGCCTTGAGCCGGGTCCGGGGCGCTCGCTCCGGGCCCGGGCTCCCGGCGGGCCCCGGGCCCGACCGGTGTGACCCGGCCGGGAACCGGTGCCCCGGGGCATCGGCTCCGATTCCGGCTCCGGGGACTCGTACGGGTACGGCTCCGGGTCCGGGGTCACCGCTACTGCCGGAGCGCACCGATACCGCCGGAGCGCACCGGTCCGGGGCGGGCGGCGGATCCGGCGGGGGCACCCTCGATCCAGCCGGGGCCCCGAACCCTTGATGGCATCCCGAACAACCTGAACCCTCGATGGCATCCCCAGCCACCCGGGCCCGCGGAAGCGCCCGATCCGGCCCGCCCGCCGCCGGGGAGTACTCCGGGTGCCCGCACCCACGGGGCGGCCCCTCCCAGCCCCGTACCGCGCCCGTGGACAACGCGTCGCACGGCGGTCCCACGGGATCCGGCCGACACACGGGCACCATGACCCCCACGGTTCACGCGCCCACCGGGCGCGTGCTAGACAGATGCGGGTCATATCTCTGTCCCCAGCAGGGAGTTGCCCATGCCCCCCACAACACGACGCCGGCTGCTGGCCGGTACCGGCGCGCTCGCCGCCGGGATCGCCTTCAGCGGCACCCTCTCCGAACTCTTCGCGGGCACCGCCGAGGCCCACGGGCGCCGCGGATACGGCCCGCTCGTCCCCGACCCCGCCGGACTGCTCGATCTGCCCGAAGGCTTCGCCTACACGGTCCTCTCCCGGGAGGGCGACCCCCTGCGCTCCGGCGAGGGCACGGTCCCCGGCAACCACGACGGCATGGGCGCCTTCGCCGCCCGCCGGGGCAGAACGCTCCTGGTGCGCAACCACGAGAACCGGCACACCGCCCGGCTCGGCGTACCGGCCGTCGACGGCCTCATCTACGACCCGGCGGCCAGGGGCGGCTGTACTGCCCTGGAGCTGGACAGCCGCGGTGAGGTGGTCGCGGAACGGGTCGCGATCGCCGGTACGGCCGTGAACTGCGCGGGCGGACAGACCCTGTGGGGCACCTGGCTGACCTGTGAGGAGAACGAGGACCGGGCCGGCACCAACGGCTACACCAAGGACCACGGCTTCGTCTTCGAGGTCGACGGCGCCGACCCCCGCCGCACCGGCGCCGTGCCGCTGACCGCGATGGGCCGCTTCCAGCACGAGGCGGTCGCCCTCGACCCGTACAGCGGGATCGTGTACGAGACGGAGGACGCCTTCGAGCGGCCGTTCGGGCTGTTCTACCGCTTCCTCCCGGACCGTCCGCTCGGCGGTACGGGATCCCTGCGCGCGGGCGGTGAGCTGGAGGCGATGCGGGTGCCGGGCGTACCGGATCTGTCCGCGGTCGACGAGCCCGGGGCGTCCTTCGGACGGGTGGAATGGGTGCCCGTGCCCGACAGCCAGGCCCGGCGGACCCCCATCCGGGAGCAGGACTTCGGGCCCGGGGGCATCACACACGCCCAGAAGCTGGAGGGCTGCTACTGGGGCGGGCGCTCGGTGTACTTCGTGTCCAGCTACGCCCGCCGCGGCGAGGGTTCGGCGGGTGACCACTCCGGCCAGGTGTGGAAGTACGAGCCGCAGCTCCGGAGACTGACGCTGACCGTCGTCTTCGGCCCCGGTACGGACGTCCGGCTGCCCGGGGAGTCGCCGGACAACATCTGCCTCGCGCCCGGCGGCGGTCTGATGGTGTGCGAGGACGGCGGGGGCGCCCAGCATGTGATCGGGGTGACCCGGCGCGGCGAGGTCTATGAAATGGCCCGCAACCGCCAGAACCTGGGCACGCCCGGGGCTCCCGAGTGGGGTGAGTTCGCGGGCGTCGTCTTCTCGCCGGACGGGGAGACGATGTACGTCAACTGCTACAGGCCCGGGACCACGTTCGCGGTCACCGGCCCCTGGGGCTGAACCACGGCGCCTGCCGGGGTGCCGCTGTCCGCGGCGGGAAAGGGCGGGACGGGCCCGGGAGACTTCCGGGGATGCGTCCCGCCTTCGCGCCGCAGGGGTCCCGTGAGCCGGTGGCCCGTGACCGCCGAGGTCGGCACCGGCAAGGGCCTGCCCATCGGTGCTGACGGCGACACCGGACTCGGCGGGAGCGCCCGGCCGGGGCGTGCGGCGGACGCAAAACGCCGGGCGGACTGAGAGACTCAGCCCGCCCGGCATTCATGGGGTCGTGGTCGGCGCGGTGCGCCGGTTGTCAGTTGTACGGCTGCCCGGCATCGCCGTTGCCGCCGTTGCCGTCACCGCCCTCGTTGCCGTCGCCCTCACCGCCACCGGTGTCCGCGGTACCGCCGTTCTGGGCGTCACCGTTCGCGTCACCGTCGGCGCCGGCGTTCTGCTCACCGCCGTTCGCGCCCACGTTCTGGTCGCCCCCGTTCTGGTCGCCGCCGTTCACGTCACCGTTCTGGCCGCCGTTCTGATCGCCACTGTTCGCGCCGGCGTTCTGCTCGCCGCCGTTCGCTCCCTCCGCGCCACCGTCGCTCCCGGTGCCGCCGTTCTGCTGTGCCCCGGCCGCGTTGTCGCCGCCGCCCGCGCTGCCCGCGTCATCGGTGCCGATCCGCGCGCCGACCGCCGCGAGGGCCGTGGTCACCGGCTGGAAGAAGGTCTCGCCGCCCGAGGTGCAGTCACCGCTGCCGCCCGAGGTGAGGCCGATCGCGTTGCCGTCACGGGTGAACAGCGCGCCGCCGCTGTCACCGGGCTCGGCGCAGACCGTGGTCTGGATGAGACCGGTGACCGTGCCCTCGGGGTAGTTCACCGTGGCGTCGAGTCCGGTCACCTGGCCGCCGCTGAGACCGGTGGTGCTTCCCATCCGGAACACCTCCTGGCCCACCGCCGCGTCGGCCGCCCGGCTGATCGCGACCGTCTCGCCGTTGCCCACGTCGACCACGCCGGGGGCCACGGTCGCCGGGTCGTCGTACGTCACCAGCGCGAAGTCACCGGCACCCGGGAACACGGCCTCCTGGACCGTGCCGATCGGCGCGCCGTTCTGGCTCTCGGACCACTGCTCGGCCGCGACACCGCAGTGCCCGGCGGTCAGGAAGCCGGGGCTGCCGTCCCCGGTGGTCACATTGAATCCGACGGAGCAGCGCGCGCCGCCGCCGAAAACGGCGTCACCGCCTTCGAGGAAGGGCTTGAACACTCCGGCGGACTTCTGGATCCGGGCCACTCCGGGCCCCAGCGCCTTCACCGCCCTGTCCAGGGTGTCCCACTTGTCTCCGGCGACGGTACGGTCCGCCGTGACGAGGACCTGGTTGTTCTTGGGGTCGACGGCCCAGGAGGTGCCCGGAATCGCGGCGCGCCTGCTCAGGGTGCTCCTGGCGTCGAGCAGATCGCTCGCGCTGTTGCGGACCGTGCGCGGGACCGCGCCCGCCTTCCTCACCTGCACGATGACGTTGTTGTCGTCGCCGACGACATTGACGACGACCTGCCGCTCGGCGGCGTCGTAGTACGCGCCGCCGTAGGTGTCCGCGCCGAGCCGCTGCCCGAGCTGTCGCACCAGCTCCGCGGCGGAGGCGGCGGTCAGCTTCTTGGGGCGGATCTCGGGCTCCTGCCCGTCCTGCGAGGCGTACGCCTGCGGCAGCAGCACGGCCGCCGCGGCGATGCCGACGGCACCGGCTCCCGCCAGAATGGCCTTTCTCTTCGGTATTCGCCTGTGACTCAACTCGTCGCCTCCTGTTGGGGGGTACGGAGCCCGGTGCCCGGGGGCATCGGGGTACGCGTCCGCCCCTTGGTACGGATGAGACACGGGAGTTGCTCATCGCGAAGGCGAAGGAATGTTGGTGAAAACCCGTCAGAAGACGGTTCAGGACGGCAGCCGGGTGCCGCAGCGGGCGCAGTAACGTGCGCCGGCGCTCTCGGCGGGGAGGTCGCAGCCGGGGCAGATCCGGTTCAGCATGCAGGCGGCCTCCCCGCCCTCGGCGGCCCCGCTCCCGGCCGCCTCGGGCGCCCGGACCGCGCCCGACGCCGCGCGGGTGATCGACAGCCCCGGCCGGCGCGGGTGCGAGGTGAGACAGACGAGCCCGTCCGGTCCGGCGGCCAGGGCCCGCCGGGCGCCCCGTGGAAACCAGGCCACGGCCCCCGGCTCCAGGTGCTGCGGCCCGGCGTCGCTCTCCAGCTCACCGCTTCCGTCGAGCACACAGAGCAGTACGTCGAGGTCGTTCTCGACATGGGAGTCGATCCGCGCCCCCGGCCGCATGCGGATGATGTTCGCGTCCAGCTGCCGCCCCGGCTCGGCCAGCCGCCACACCGCGCCGCCCCGGTCGTCGGGCACGGCGGCGGCATCGGCCGCCCGGGCGAGGACCCGGGCCGTCGCGGACTGGGGCATGACGTTCCTCCTGGAGGTTTCCGGCCGCGATCCGGGCCGCTGCCGAGTGCGGGCCGGTGGAGCCGCACCCGCTCGGGTGGACAGCCTGGCCGTACGGCCGACACAGACGCAAGGCGGCCCTTCTCCACCGGAATATTGACTTACTTTCCCTTTGTGATGATTTCCGTACGAAGACTGACGGCACGAAGGCTGACGGCCCTGGCCGTCCTGGGCGCCGCGCTGTCCGGCTGTGCCGGAGCGCCGGACACCGCGGGGGGCTCCGCCCCCGCCCGTACCGCGGGCTCCGGCAGGGCGACGGCCGCCGTCCCCGAGCCCGTAGCGGCCGGGGCCGCGCCGAACCTGGCGCCCGGACCGGGCGGAGTGACACCGGTCTTCGAGCGCGCGGCCGCCGCCCCCGACCGGGCGGAGAAGACCGTCGCCCTCACCTTCGACGCCGATATGACCGCCGATCAGGGGTCGCGTGCGGCAGGAGGCGAGCGCTTCGACAACCCCGCGCTCATCGCCTCGCTCCGGCGGCTGAAGGTCCCCTCGACGATCTTCATGACCGGCCGCTGGGCGGAGGAGTACCCGGACCAGGCGAAGGCGATCGGCAACGATCCGCTCTTCGAGGTCGCGAACCACTCCTACAGCCACCACGCGTTCACCCCCTCCTGCTACGGCCTGCCGACGATCGCCGAGGGGAACATGAAGGCCGATGTGGACCGCGCGTTCACCGCGTTCCGCAGGGCCGGGGCGCGCAATGTGGTCCCGTACTTCCGCTTCCCCGGCGGCTGCTACGACGAACAGGCCCTGCGTGCCATCGCCCCGGCCGGGGTGACCGCCGTCCAGTGGGACGTCGTCAGCGGGGACGCCTTCGCCAAGGACTCCGACGCGGTCGCCGAGCAGGTGCTCGCGGGGGTGAAACCGGGCTCCCTGGTGGTCCTGCACTGCACCCGCAGCGCGGCTCCGGTGACCGAGCGCGCGATCGCGGGGATCGTCCCCGAACTGCGTCGACGCGGCTACCGCATGGTGAAGGTCTCCGAACTGATGCGCTCCGCCCAACAGGCGGCGAAGCCGCCTGCCGGGGCGGGTCCCTGAACGGCGTCCGGATCATGGCGCCTTCCAGCCGGAGGCGAGCGCCTGAGATGTGGCCGGACAACCACCGGGGCCCTTCGCCCGGGACCGGGACCGGGACCGGGACCACCGATGGACTCGCCGCCCACGGCCCGGGAGTCCCCCGACTCACGTCACCGGGCCGCCCGCCAGACCGTCATGTCCGCGGTCAGGAAGCTGACGCCCGCGTCCGGCAGGGCGGTCGACTTCACCTGGACGACGAGCAGCGCGATGTCTCCGGAGGGGTGCTCGACACAGATCTCACTGCCTCCCGCCACGGCGGCGAGCGGGAGGGTCTTGCTGTCGGCTCCGTCGAGGGCGATACGGCACGATTCGAGGGTGGCTCCCGGCTTGGCGTACAGCAGGCTGATCACGCTGGTGTCGCTCTCCAGAGAACAGCCGGTCTCCTCGCAGCCGAAGCGGATGTCCCCCTTGCGGCCCTCGCGTCTGACCGGCTCCTTGATACTCAGTGAGTTCTTCTCATCCATCCACTGAAGGGGGTACGGGACGGCCTGCGGCGACTCGGACGCGGTCGAGGAAGGGCGCGCCGCTCCTGATGTCCGGCCACCGGAACCTGCGGCGGGCGCGTTCGGCCCCGCGGAGTCCGCCGGTCCCGGTACCGCCGGACCGGGCGCCGCGGATTCGTCCGCACGTTGCCGGAGCCGGTCCGCCGTGTCCATGACGGTCCAGGTCAGACCTGTCAGCAGGAGCGCACCCGCCGCCACGGCAGCGGTCGTGAACAGCGCGGTGCGCCGCCGGAGGCCCCTCTGCTCCTCCGGCCCCGCCGGCCGAGGCGGTGTCACCAGCGGCAGGGTGCGTACCGGGGTGGCGTGGGGGACGGGAGGCGGAACCATAACCTCCGGCCCGGTGGCCTCCCGCCAGACGGCTGGCCCAGCGCCCGCGTCGACATCCGGACCCAACTCCCGCCGGCACCACGCGACGATCTCCGCCGGAGTGGGCCGCTCCCGCGGATCGGCGGCCAGGCACCGGGCGATCAGCGGCCGGAGCTTCGCGGGCAACAGGGACAGATCGGGTTTCGAGTGCACAATCCGGTACAGCACTCCGACCGAGTGGCCGTCTCCATACAGGGGGCTGCCCAGTGCCGCGAACGCCGCCGTCTGGCCGAGCGCGAAGACATCGGTGGCCGGCGTGATGTCCCCCGCGGACGCCTGCTCGGGGGACATGAACGAGGGCGTGCCGACGGCCGAGCCCGTCGCCGTGTGCGAGGTGACGCCGGAGGCCAGGGAGATGCCGAAGTCGATCACGCGGGGCCCGTCGGCGGCCAGCAGCACGTTCGACGGTTTGAGGTCCCGGTGCACGATTCCCGCGCCATGGATGGCCTGGAGCGCCTCGGCCACCCCCGCCACCAGCCACAGCACCGCCGCCACGGGCAGCGGTCCGCGCCCGGCGACGGCCTCCGCCAGGGAGGGCCCGGGCACGTACAGCGTGGCCAGCCAGGGCGGTACGCCGTCCGCGTCGGCGTCGATCAACTCGGCGGTGTAAGGGCCCCGGACCCGCTGGGCCGCCTCGATCTCCCGGCGGAACCGCCGCCGGAAGGCCGGGTCGTCCGCCAGTTCGGGCCGTACGACCTTGATCGCCAACGGCCGACCGCCCTGTGTGTGCGACAGATAGACCCGGCCCATGCCGCCCGCGCCGAGCCGGGCAGCAAGGCGGTAACCGGCCACGAGCGGCGGATCATCCGCCTGCAGTGGCTGGAACACCTCGGTTGCATGGCTCATCGACCTTTGTCCCCCCCCTGATGTGATCGACGACAGCAGCCTAAACGCTGCTCTCACCGATACCGGAGCACGGGGTTCCGCGCTCCGTATCAGGGCCACCCTGTCAGAGCCCGGAACGGTCGCCCCGCCCCCGCCCCGCCGGAGCCTCGTTCGGACCAGGCTCAGCCCGAGAGCAGGGTGCGGTGCCGGAGGGAGCCCCCAGCGCCGGGTCGCCGAGCCCGTGGATCCGTCCCATGCGGGTCAGATAGCCGATGGCCGTGAACGGCAGTACGGCCGGGAATCGTTCGGGAACGTAGGCCGTGCACGGGCGGCCCTCGATCCGCCCCTCCGTCGGCGCGTCGATCCCGGCGAGCAGCCGCAGCAGGGTGGACTTCCCGGTGCCGTTCGTCCCGGCGATCCGCGTCAGGGTGGACGGGGGGGAGTTCGAGGTCGACTCCGCGCAGCACCCACGGTCCGCCGAGTCCGTAACGGCGGCCCACCCCTCGCAGCCTCAGCTCGGCCTCTGGTGGACGAGTTCGCTGGGACGCACGACCACGAAGCCCTCCCCCTGGAGCGCCAGCTGTACGGCTTCACCCGATCCGCCGCGCACCATCGAGCCGAAGGACTGCGAGCGGTGCAGTGAGGTGTTGAGGTTGGCGCTCCAGCCGACGATGGCGTCCGTGTCGACGTACACCGGCTGGGAAGAGGTCACGGGGATCACTATGGGCTGGCCCTCGCAGATGAGGGCGAGCTTGCCGTAGCCGGTGAAGACGCTGTTGAAGAGCCCGCCGCCGGCCGCGCCGACACCCTTCACGGTCTTGATCTCGTACGAGAGGGACGCGTCGAAGCAGAGGACGTTGCGGCCGTTGACGGTGAGGGCGTCGCCGTGCTCGATGTCGACGATGAAGCAGTTCGCGGCCTCGTGCGCGAACCACGCCTCGCCCTGGCCGCGCACGGCCATCAGCGCCAGCCCCTCGCCGGTGACGGCGCGCTTGAGCATGCCGCCTATGCCCTGGCCCTTGCGTTCGAACTGGAGATTGCCCCGGTAGGCGACCATTGATCCCTGCCGGGCGTGCATTTCACCATTGACAACATATTTGATGGATTTGGCGTTCTGTAGCGTCATTCCGGGGGCGGTCGCCTGCTGAGCCATGTTTTCGGAGGCGAAGAGGTCGCTTTTCATAGGGGGCATCCTCACCCGGAGTCCCCTGTTCCGCCAAGAAGCGAGGGCACGGAACGCTCCGGTCCATCGCCCGGTGACGGTGGCGCGCCTGGCAGACTTGACGATGTGAGCAGCGCATCCCACGGCCCGGACGGGCCCCTCAGCCCGCTGGGCCCCGGCGGTTCCGGTTCCCCCGGCGGCCCCGGCGGGCCGCCGGACTCCGATGTCTCCCTGAGCCCCGACAGCCCCTTCCGGCACGCGAGCACCGACCGGGACGAGGCTCCGCAGTTCGTGCTGCCGCTGGTCGCCCGGATCGAGAAGACCGCTCCCCCGTCGCTCACCGACGCGCTGGAGACGGCCGCCCGCGCGGTACTCACCGTCCTCGCCGACGAGCGGTCCACGGGTGACGGGCCGTGGGCCCGCGCGATGCGGGACTGGCAGGACGCCCGGATCCGCAAGGTGGTCCGCCGGGCGCGCGGCGCCGAGTGGCGCCGGGCGTCGGCCCTGGACGGCATCACCGTGACCGGCGGCACCGCGGAGGTCCGGGTCTTCCCGCCCGTACCGCTGGACGGCTGGCCGAAGGAGCTGGCCAGGCTCCAGGTCTCGGGCACCGATCTGACCGACCCCGCGCCACCGGCCGCGCCCGACCCGGCCGGCCCGGTGCTCTGGCTCAGCCCGGAGGTGGAGATGTCGGCGGGCAAGGCGATGGCCCAGGCCGGTCACGGCGCCCAACTGGCCTGGTGGGAACTTTCGGAGACGGACCGCAAGGCATGGGCCGCGACCGGGTTCGCCCTCGCCGTCCGCACCGCGGAGCCCGCCCGGTGGGCCGCCCTGATGGCCTCGGGACTTCCAGTCGTACGGGACGCCGGTTTCACGGAGATCGAGGCCGGTTCCTGCACGGTCGTCGCCGACCACCCGGCGCTGCGCCGCTGAGAAACCGCGCGCGGACGGGACGCGGTCGCCGCGGGCGGGACGCGATTGCCCCAGCCGGGACACGGTCACCGCCGACCGACGGGACGCGATTGCCGCAGCCGGAACGCCCTCACCCGCGGGCGGGCCCTCACCGTCCGGTGCCCTCCGGCGCGGCCGCCCCCTGCCGGTGGATCACCCGGCGCCCTTCCTCCCGCCCCGGACTCCGCACCGAATCTCTCGTTCCGCCTCTGAACACCGGCGCCCCGCGTTACGTACCTCTCAGTACCGCCAAACGCATTGAATCGATGTTCAGTTGGCGGTTGGTTGGGCCGTCAGTCGGATCGGCACGGGAGGCACATTGTTGCGGCGCATCAACGGGACGGCACTCATCATCGCGGCACTCGTGGCCACCGTGGGGGCGCTGGCGTTCCCGGTGTGGTCGTACGCGGACCGTTCCGGCACCGGTCAGGACAATCTCAACGCCTCGACCGTCGCGACCCAGTGGGGGCCTCTTTCGGCCACCGACCGGGACTTCCTGGTGAAGGTACGGCTGGCCGGTCTGTGGGAACTGCCGGCGGGGCAGCAGGCCATCGAGCGGGCGCCGACGAAGGCGATCCGGGACGCGGGCGACCACCTGGTGGTCGGTCACACGGACCTCGACGTCCGGGCCCGCGATGTGGCGTCGAAGCTCGGTGTGGAGCTGCCGAACCAGCCGAACGAGCAGCAGCAGGGGTGGCTGCGGGAGCTGTCCGCGGCGAGCGGGCAGGAGTACGAGCGCAAGTTCGCCAATCTGCTGCGCAACGCACACGGCAAGGTGTTCTCCCTGGTCGCGCAGGTCCGGCACACCACCCGTAATACGCTGATACGGCAGTTGGCGACCGATGCCAACCAGACCGTGCTGGACCACATCACCATGCTGGAGGCGACCGGGATGGTCGACTTCGACGCACTCGCGAACGAGGCCGCGGGCCGGGCGACCGCCAGCCCGACCGGGCCACCGCCGCCGAACGGCAACCTTCCGGCGGCGCCCGCGCCCGCGCAGCCGTCCGGAGGAGGGGAGCTGACGTCGCAGCCGTCGACCAGGCCGGGGCCGCCGACGTCCATCAACACCAACCGTCCGGCGCCGTCGTCGTCATGACCGCGGACGGTGGGTGACGGGAGGGGCCGGCGCGCGCCGGCCCCTCCCGGTCGCCACGCTGCCCGCCCGGCCGCCGTGAGGCATTGCGCCCCTCCGGCCGCCATGAGGCCCTGCGCCTTTTCGGTCGCCGTGGAGCCTTCCCGTCGTTCCACCGCCGCCGCCCGGCCCCGGCGCCCGCCGGGACGTCGATGCCCGCCGGGACGCGGATGCCCGCCGGTCGCCGGAACGTCCGCGCCGTCCGCCGGAAGGATTTCGCCGGAGGCATTTCGTACACCACCGGACCGGCGGGGAACCTCAAATGATGCTCTGAACGTCCCCCTCTGCGGGTTCACCGCCGATTGGCGGGGCCATGACCTATGCACGCACCACATCAGGGCATAGTGGTCACGGGGAGGGGACATGATGAGACTCGGCACAGGAATCGGCTGGCGGCCGGAAATCGCCGACGCGGTCGAGACACTGCCGGGCGTCGACTGGGTCGAGGTCGTCGCGGAGAACGTCTGCACCGACCATCTGCCCGACTCCCTCACCCGGCTGCGCGCCCGTGGCGTCCGGGTCGTCCCGCACGGGGTCTCCCTCGGTCTCGGCGGCGCCGACCGCCCGTCCGAAGAGCGGCTCAGGGATCTGGCGGCGCGGGCGATCGCGCTGGACTCCCCCCTGGTGAGCGAGCACATAGCGTTCGTACGCGCCGGAGGCGCGCGCACCGCCACGCCCCTGCTGGAGGCGGGCCATCTGCTGCCGGTCCCCCGCACCCGGGACGCCCTCGCGGTGCTGTGCGAGAACGTCCGTATCGCACAGGACTCGCTGCCCGTTCCGCTGGCGCTGGAGAACATCGCGGCGCTGATCTCCTGGCCGGACGAGGAGCTGACCGAGGGGCAGTTCCTCGCCGAACTGGTCGAGCGCACCGGTGTCCGGCTCCTCGTCGACGTGGCCAATCTGCACACCAACCACGTCAACCGCGGTGAGGACCCGGCCAAGGCCCTCGACGAACTGCCCCTCGACGCGATCGCCTATGTCCATGTGGCGGGCGGCGTCGAGCGCGACGGCGTCTGGCACGACACCCACTCCCACCCGGTCACCGAGCCGGTCCTCGCGGTCCTGCGGGAGCTGACCTCGCGCGTCTCGCCCCCGGGCGTCCTGCTGGAGCGCGACGACGACTTCCCTCCGGCGGGCGAGCTGGCGGGTGAACTGGAGACGATACGGGCGGTGCTGACATCGGCCGCACCGCGCCGATCCGGCTCCACCGCCGTTCAGGTCGCCCCCGCCGGCGGGTCGGCCGGCCCCGGGACGGTCATGGAACCGGCCGCCGGGACGGGGGCGGATACGCGGGAGGTGGCGATGGCGGCGCCCGGCGCCGCGGTCGCCACTGCGGTTGGCGAAACCCCCGCCCCCGCCGCCCGGGACCGGCTCGCCATCGCACAGGCCGCGCTGCTGTCCGCCCTGGTCGCCGGGACGCCCGCGCCCGAGGGGTTCGACCGCGGCCGGCTGCGGGTGCAGAGCCGGGCGCTGGCCGCCAAACGCTCCAGGGTCGTCGCGAAGCTCGCGCCGGAGCTGCCCGAGATCCTCGGTGACGGCTACCGTTCCGCGTTCCTCTCGTACGCCAGGTCACGGCCGATGCGCGCCGGATACCGCAGGGACGCCATGGAGTTCGTCGAGCGGTTGCTGCTCACGGGCCACCACGAGAACACAGTGGACGAAGAGGCCCGGGCACGGCTGAGGAACTGGTGGCAGGAGCGCGCGGTCCCGCGCCCGCGGCGGCGGAAGCGGCGGATCGTCCGTGCGGCCCGTGCCGCACTCGTCAGGAGGCAACGATGGACCTGAGCACGCTCGCGGTCCTCGTCTATCTCGCCCTGGTGCCCTCCAGCGCTCTGCTGATCATCCGCCGGAGGGTGCACGAGCGGCGCAACCCGCCGGTGGAGCCCGGCTATACGGTCGACGACGTGTACGAGGCGGCGTTCCTCGGCGGTGGACCCGGCCGGGTGGCGGACGCGGCACTGGCGCAGATGCACGCCGACGGACGGCTGGTGTCGGCCGAGCCCGGCATCGTCTCGGTGACCGTTCCGGTCGCGAACGACCCGGTGGAGCAGACGGTGCTCGACGAACTGCACGCCGCGCCCAACGGCGCGCTGAGCGCGCTGCGCCACAGCGTGATGCGCTCCTCCGTCGTGCAGGCGATCGGCGACCGGCTCGCGGAGCGCGGGATGGTCGTGGCGCGCGACCGGTGGTCGGCGGTGATGCCGAAGTGGAGCTACACCCAGGCCCTTCTCTCCCTGCTGATGATCCCCGGCTCCATCGTGCTCACGGTGGTCAGTTACGTCCGCGACTGGGACCGCCCCCTGGTGCCGTTCGCCGTGCTGGTGGTGCCCGGTCTGATCGCCGGGCTGGTGATCGGGTCCTCCGGGATCATGGGCCCGAAGGGGCGGGTCCTGCCGCTGGGCGAACGGGCTCTGCGCGCGCACGAGCAGCGGCACCCCCGGCCGGAGTCGCCCGCCCGCGGTGTCGCGCTCAAGGGGTCGGGCGCGGTCGCTGATCCCGCCTTCCGGGGGCTGCTGATCGCCGCGGCCGCGGTGACCATGGTGGGCGCCGCCGCCGCTGCGGGGTCGGGCGGTGACGCGTCGGCCTCCGCCGCCGTGTGGTGCGGTTCCCAAGGGGGCTCCGGCTGCGGAACCGGCGCGAACGGCGGCGACGGGGGCGGGGACGGCGGTGGTGGCGACGGCGGGTGCGGGGGCTGCGGCGGATGCGGGGGCTGCGGCGGCTGACACCGGTAGGCCGTGAGGACGCTTCGGAGCATGGGAGTCCGGTACTGATCTATTCGGATTCTGCGCCTGGGGTGGGTGACTTCGGCCCATCGAGCAGGTGACCGCGGGGGCTTCGTACCGCCCCGCGTCCGCAACCTGACGGCCCGTGCGGTCGGTCGCGGCCTGCCGGCGTCGCAGGCGTGGTGCCGGCGCGTACCGGGCAGTGACCAGCCGACGGTGCGACCCTGCCGTCCGCACGACGACGTCGGACGCGCACATGGACCGCGTGTCGGCCAGCGTACGGAGTGCCTTCGCCCGGCCTCCCGGCCGGGCGCCCTCGCACGCGCGTACGGAAACTCCCTGGCGCCGCGGCGCGGCCTCACGTAGAACTCGGTCATGCTCTGGGTCGTCCTTCTGCTCCTGGCCTGGGCCGCGACGGGTACCGCCTGCGCCCGGGTCTGTGTGGCCGCCGTCACCGCCGCCCGCCGCCCCGCCCCGGGTCCGGGTCCGGCGGACGACGGTGACGGCCACGCCCCCGCCCCTGGACCGGGGGCGGGTCCGGTGGCCGGACCGGGGGGACTGACCCTGTACGAGACCGCGTTCCTCTCGGGCGGCCCCGGCCGGGTCGCGGACCTCGTACTGGTCTCGATGCACCGCCGCCGCGGGCTGTTGCTCGCGCACACCGGCTGGGCCACTCTCGTCACCCCGGAGGGCGGGAACGCCCTGGAGCGCTCGGTCGTCCGCTCGATCGGGCCCGCCGGCCACCAGGTCCCGACAGCGGTGGTCCGGGCCGCCCTGTCCACCGCCGGTGCCCTGCGCGCCGTCGCCGACGGTCTCGTACGTGCCGGGCTCGCCGTCCCGGAGACCACCCGGACCCGGACCTCCGCCGCCCTGCGCTCGGTACGGGCCGCCGCCGTGCTCGTCGCCGTGCTGGCGGTGGCCGCCGTGGCACTCCCCCAGGGCCCGCCTGCGAGGGGAACGGCCCTCGCCTGGTTCGCCCTGCCGCTGCTGCTGACCCTGAGCTGTCTGGCGATAGCGAAGGTCGAGGTCCGCCCGTACACCGGCTGGGCCTCCCCCGAGGGCCGCCGGCTGCTCCGGGCGCTCGCCCCCGACGGCACCGCCCACGGCGAGCTGACGGCCTTCGCGCTGAAGGGGCCCGACGCCGTCGGCGACCCCCTGCTCCGGGAGGCGCTCACCGGCGGGCGGCGGGAGCGCGCGGGTGAGCGCCCGGCGCATCGGAGTCATTGACCGCGACACCGCCCTGAGGTGCTTTACATCGGGGAGCACCGGGCGAAGGCTGGCGTCCCCATGCCGTCCGTGCGCATGCCGTCCTCCGCATGCCGTCCGGCTGCTGTCCGCACGAAGGGAACGCGATGAGAGCAGGAGCGAAGCTCGGACTTCTCGCCGGTCTCGGCTCCTTGGTCGTCACGACCCTGGCCGTGCCGCCCGCCCTCGGCGCCGATGCGCCCACCGGTCCCGTCGACGAGTCCGGTGCCGTCGACGAGTTCCAGGGCACCGCGATCGCCGCCCGCCGCGCCGCCGGCGCGGGCATCACCTTCGGCGTCTGCCCCGAGGCGGAGGCGCTGCCCGCGTCCGTCTCCTGCGGCACCGTCGAGGTCCCGCTCGACTACGGCAGGCCCGACGGCCGGAAGATCTCCCTCACCGTCAGCCGGGTGAGGGCGAGCGGCCCGGCGGAGGAGTACCAGGGCGCCTTCGTCTACAACCCCGGCGGCCCCGGGGCGTCCAGCATGTACTTCCCAATGGTCACCGGGCTCCCCGAGTGGAAGCGGATCGCCCGCGCGTACGACCTCGTCGGATACGCGCCGCGCGGTGTCGGCCGCTCCGCCCCGCTCTCCTGCCAGGACCCCGGGGACCTGCCCCAGGGCCCCACACCCGCGCCGGTGCACCCCTCGCCGTCGTTCAAGCTGGAGCGGATCGCCGAGGCGAAGGCGTACGCGGAGGGCTGTGCGCGCCGGGGCGGCACGGCGCTGCGGCACTACACCTCCCTCAACAACGCCCGTGACCTCGATGTGCTGCGGGCGGCGCTCGGCGAGGAGCGGCTGACGTTCATGGGCGCCTCGTACGGCACCTACTTCGGCGCCCTGTACGCGACGCTCTTCCCCTCCCATGTGCGGCGGATGGTCTTCGACGCTCCGGTGAACCCCTCGCGGGACAAGATCTGGTACCGCAGCAATCTGGACCAGTCGCTGGCCTTCGAGAGCCGCTGGGCGGACTTCCGGGCCTGGGTCGCGCGGCACCACGCGGTCTACGGGCTGGGGGCGACGCCCGAGGCGGTGTCCCGCAGCTACGAGGTGGCGCGCGCCCGGCTTGCGGAGAAGCCCGCGGGCGGGAAGGTCGGGCCGGGGCAGCTCCAGGCGGCGTTCCTGGGCGCCGGCTACTACGACGACTACTGGGTGCCGCGGGCGACCGCGCTCTCGGAGTATCTGCGCGGCAACGACAAGCCGCTGATCGCCCAGGCCGCGCCGAGGCCGAAGGAGGCGCCGTCCGTCGAGAACGCCTCCGCCGTCTACACGGCGATCGAGTGCAACGACGCGCCCTGGCCGGCGGACTTCGCGGTCTGGGACCGCGACAACACCGAACTCGCCCGCGAGGCCCCCTTCGAGACCTGGGACAACGTCTGGATGAATCTGCCGTGCGCCTACTGGTCCGGGCCCCGGCAGCAGCCCCTGGAGGTCCGGACGAAGCGGGGCGCGCTGCCCCCGGTGCTGATCCTCGCGGCCGAGCGGGACGCGGCGACGCCGTACGAGGGGGCCGAGGAGCTGGCGCGGCGGCTGAAGGGCGCGGTACTGATCACGGAGGAGGACGCCGGGACGCACGGTATCGGCGGCGGCCCCAACGCCTGTGTGAACACCCATCTGGAGAACTATCTGCTCCGTGGTGAGACGCCGGTGCGCCGCGCGTCCTGCGCACCGCGCCCGGAGCCGGACCCGGTGGCACCGGGGTCCCGGGCGCGGCAGCCCGAGCTGTCCCGCCCCGCCGTCTGACCGTCCGTACCGGAGCACGCGGTACGCGGTACGGAAGCACGCGGTACCGCAGCACCGGGGAGACACGGGAGACCGGAGCGCCCGGAGGTACGACGGGGCCGGGCCCGCGCCCACCGCGCGGGCCCGGCCCCGGCCCCGGCCGTTGCGGAATCCGCCCGGTGACCGACCGGTCACCGGGCGGGAAAACCGTCAGGCGAGCCCGTTCACCAGCTCCGCCACCGACTTGCGGCGGCCCGTGTAGAAGGGGACCTCCTCGCGGACGTGCATCCGGGCCTCGGAGGCACGCAGATGGCGCATCAGGTCGACGATGCGGTGCAGCTCGTCCGCCTCGAAGGCGAGGATCCACTCGTAGTCGCCGAGTGAGAAGGAGGCGACGGTGTTGGCCCGGACGTCCGGGTAGCCGCGTGCCATCTTCCCGTGGTCCGCGAGCATGCGCCGGCGGTCCTCGTCGGGCAGCAGATACCAGTCGTACGACCGTACGAAGGGGTACACGCTGACGTAGTTGCGCGAGACCTCGTCGGCGAGGAAGGCCGGGATGTGCGACTTGTTGAACTCGGCGGGCCGGTGCAGCGCCATGTTCGACCACACGGGCTCCATCGCGCGTCCGAGACGGGTGCGCCGGAAGAGGTTGTACGCCTCCTGGAGCTGGTCCGCCGTCTCGGCGTGCCACCAGATCATGAGGTCGGCGTCGGCACGCAGCCCGGAGAGGTCGTAGGTGCCGCGGATCCTGACGTCCTTGGCGGCGAGCTGGTCGAACAGCTCCTGGACCTCGTCGGCGTAACCGGTCCGGTCCTCGGGGAGCACATCGCGCAGCTTGAAGACGGACCAGAGCGTGTACCGGATGACCTCATTGAGGTCCTTGGCCTTCTTGCCCGCGTTGGGGATCTTGTCTGGCGCACTCATGAGGCTATTGTCCCGCGCCCCGGCCGGCGCCCGACGCCAGGGTCGCCGTCGCGAGGATCTCCTCGGCGGCCCGCTGCCCGTCGGCGACGCACGCGGGGATGCCGACACCGTCGTACGCGGCTCCGCAGACCCGCAGGCCGGGGAGCCGGGCGACCTCCGCGCGGATCCGGGCGGTGCGCGCCGGATGGCCGACGGGGTACTGCGGCAGGCCCCCGGTCCAGCGGGTGACCTCGGCGGCGACGGGTCGGGCGGTGAGTCCGGTGGCGAGGCCGAGGTCCTGGAGGGAGACGCCCACGAGGTCGCCGTCCTCGCGGTGCAGGTGTTCCTCCTCGCCGTACCGCCCGACGGAGGTCCTCAGGACGAAGAGGCCGGACGAGCCCTCGTCCACCCAGTTCCACTTGCGGCTGGAGAAGGTGGACGCCTTGATGGTGCGGCCGTCGACGGGCGGGACGAGGAAGCCGCTGCCCTGGGGCAGGACTCCGGCCACGTCCGCGCGCCGGAAGGCGAGGGTGACCAGGGCCATGGAGGCGTACTCGATCCGGCGCAGCTCGGCCGCGGCCGCCGGGGACTCGGCGGAGAGCAGTTCCGCGGCCGGCCCGGCGGGGGTGGCGAGGACGACCGCGTCGGCGGTCAGCACGGTGTCCGCGGTACGGATCTCCCAGCCCCGGGCGGTCCGGCTCAGCCCGGTGACGGGGGTCCCGGTGAGGATCTCGCCGCCCAGGGCCCGTACGGCGTCGGCGACCGCGCCGGGCAGGGTGCCGACACCGCCCTCGATGCCCATGAACGCGGGCCCGGTGCCGCTCTCGCGTCCCTTCCGCCAGACCTCCCGGGCGCCGTCGAGCAGGGAGCCGTGGCGGGCCGCGGCCTCGAACAGCGCGGGCACGGAGGCGCGCATCGAGATCTGGTAGGCGTCTCCCGCGTACACCCCGCCGAGGAGCGGTTCGACCAGCCGGTCGACGACCTCGCGGCCGAGGCGTTCGGCGACGTACGCGCCGATGGCGACGTCGTCACCGAGGTCGGCGGGGCCGAGGTCGCGCTCCCGGCCGACCCGGGCGACGCCCTCCGGGGTGAGCAGCCCGGCGAGGGCCCCGGGCTCGGCCGGGACTCCCATCACATGGCCCTGGGGCATGGGTCGCAGCGCGTCGCGGGTCCAGAGGGAGGCGGTGGCCGTGGCGGGCGGCTGGAGCCGGGCGCCGATGCCCACGGCACGGGCCAGGGCGACGGCCTCCGGACGGCGGGCGAGCATCGACTCGGCGCCGAGGTCGACCCGAACGCCCTCGATCTCCCCCGCGTACAGCTTGCCGCCGAGCCGGGCGCTCGCCTCGACGAGGGTGACGCGGGCTCCCGCGGTGACGAGCCGGTGGGCGGCGGCGAGACCGGAGATACCGCCTCCGATGACGACGACCCGCCCGGCGGAAGCGCCGGGTCCCGCTCCTTCGGGGATGCCTGAGCCCGGCGCGGAGACGGTGGCCGGGGCGGTGCGGGGGGCGTCCACATGCGGGGAAGACTGCATGCCCCCACTGTCTCAGACCCCGTTCCGAGTCCTGAACGTGACTGGTTCGGGACCGAAAACCCCAAACGCTCCGGGAGGTCCGCGCGTCGAAGGGGCACACGACCAGACGACCTTGGGGGGCCGGATATGCGCGGACGACGTGTGTTCGCCGCACTGCTGCTGACCGCTTCCGTCGCCGTCGCGGGATGCGGCGGCGGGAACAGCGACGATGCGTCACAGCTGAGCAAGCAGGACGAGGCGAGGGGCGCCGCCGCGCCGGAGGAGGCGGGGGCGGGGCCCGGGGCGGATTCGGACGCCTCGCTCGCCGAGGGGGCGGACGGGAAGACCGCAGCGCCGGGGGCGCCGGGCAGCCCCGGGGGCTCCCGGGGGAAGATCTCGGTGGCACCGTCCCATGTCATCCGTACCGCCGTCCTGGAGATCGAGGTCGAGGACGCCGAGAAGGCCCTCGCGACCGCCCGCCGGACGGCCGAGAACGCCGGCGGCCATGTCGCCGGCGAATCGACCGAGCGCATCGACGACACCCATATGTCGTCGCGGATCGTGCTGCGGGTGCCGCAGCAGCGGTACGCCGAGGTGCTGGCCGACCTCGCGAAGGGCGGAAAGCTCCTCTCCCGTAAGTCCGACGCCAAGGACGTCACCGATCAGGTCGTCGACGTGGAGAGCAGGATCGCCACCCAGCGGGCGAGCGTGGCCCGGGTGCGGGAGCTGATGGACCGGGCCGGCAAGCTGACGGACATCGTGGCGCTGGAGGGTGAACTCAGCAATCGCCAGGCCGAGTTGGAGTCGCTGCTCGCCCAGCAGGCCGCGCTGAGGGACCGTACGACGATGTCCACCGTCACCCTGGAGCTGAGCGAGCCCGAGGCGAGGGAGAAGGAGCGGAAGAAGGAGGACGACCCGGGCTTCCTGGACGCGCTCGGCGGCGGCTGGGACGCGCTGACGACGACCGTGCGCTGGATCGGGGTGGTACTTGGTGCGGTGTTCCCGTTCGCCGTCGCCCTGGGTGTGCTCTACGGGCTGTGGCGCCTGCTGATCCGGCCCCGGCTGCCGGAGCGGCGGGCGGGCGCGGGTGCTCAGTCCCCCGCCCCGCTGCCGGTGCCCGCCGCCGGTCCCGAGCCCGGAGCCACGGCGGAGGCCGGGTCGTCTCCCGGGACCGACCCGGAGCCCGATCGGGGCTGAGTGATCCTTCCCCCGTAGCGTGTGACCCATGGCAACGGAGCGACTGGTGGTCATCGGGGGCGATGCGGCGGGCATGTCCGCCGCATCGCAGGCGCGCAGGTTCAAGAGCCCGGACGAGCTGGAGATCGTCGCCTTCGAGCGCGGCCACTTCAGCTCGTACTCGGCGTGCGGGATTCCGTACTGGGTCGGCGGCCAGGTACCCGGGCGCGACGAACTGATCGCCCGTACGCCCGCCGAGCACCGCGAACGCGCGATCGATCTGCGGATGCGTACGGAGGCCACGGAGATCGACATCGCGGGCGGCCGGGTGCGCTCACGCGATCTGGAGAGCGGCGAGGAGTCCTGGACGGGCTACGACAAGCTGGTCATCGCGACGGGCGCCCGGCCCGTACGTCCCCCGCTGCCGGGCATCGACGCGCCGGGCGTCCACGGGGTGCAGAACCTCGACGACGGCCAGGCCCTGCTCGACACCCTGGCCGCCACCGGCGGGCGGCGCGCGGTGGTCGTCGGCGCGGGCTATATCGGCGTCGAGATGGCGGAGGCCCTGATGAACCGGGGCTTCGAGGTGACCGTCCTCAACCGCGGCGAGCAGCCCATGGCCACACTCGACCCCGATATGGGCAGGCTGGTCCACGACGCCATGGACGGCCTCGGCATCACGACCGTCGGAGGCGCCGAGGTGACCGCGATCCTCACGGGAGGCGACGGCCGCGTACGGGCGGTGGCGACCGCGGACGCCGAGTACCCCGCCGATGTGGTCGTCCTCGGCATGGGTGTCGAGCCGGAGACCACCCTCGCCCGTGCGGCCGGGCTCCCCCTCGGCACGTACGGCGGTCTGCTCACCGATCTCTCGATGCGGGTCCGCGGCCAGGACGCGATCTGGTCCGGCGGGGACTGCGTGGAGGTCCTCGATCTGGTCTCCGGCCGTGAACGCCATATTCCGCTCGGCACCCACGCCAATAAGCACGGCCAGATCATCGGCGCCAACGTGGGCGGCGGCTACGGCACCTTTCCCGGTGTCGTCGGCACGGCCGTCAGCAAGGTCTGCGAACTGGAGATCGCCCGTACGGGACTGCGCGAGAAGGACGCGAGGGCGGTCGGCCTCCAGTACGTCACCGCCACCATCGAGTCCACCAGCCGGGCGGGCTACTACCCCGAGGCCAGCCTCATGACCGTCAAGATGCTCGCCGAACGCCGCACGGGCCGCCTCCTCGGCGTCCAGATCGTCGGCCGCGAGGCGGCGGCGAAGCGCGTCGACATCGCGGCCGTCGCCCTGACGGCGTCGATGACGGTGGACCAGATGATCTCCCTCGACCTGGGATACGCCCCGCCCTTCTCCCCGGTCTGGGACCCGATCCTGGTGGCCGCCCGCAAGGTCTCGGGCCTGGTCAGGCAGTCCTAGTGCTGTGGCAGGACAGGTTTGCCGGGCCCTGGGATCGGGTTTCCGGGGCCCGGGTTCCGGCCCACCTCGGTGAGAGGGTCCCCGGGGCCGCGATCCGGCCCGTCCGGCGACGGAGGAGCCGGGGTCCGGGGGCGGAGCCCCGGACCCCGACCATGGGCTGAGCCCCCGGGCACAGACCAAGCGGTCTCAGCGCGCCGTCCGCTCGTGCACAAAGGCCACCAGCCTCGTCAGGGCGTCCGGATCCATCGCCGGCAGCACCCCGTGTCCCAGATTGAACACATGCCCTTCGAGCCCGGCCGCCGCGTCCAGGACCTCCTGGGTCTTGGCCTCCACCGCGGCGGTGGGCGCGAAGAGGACCGCCGGGTCCAGATTGCCCTGGAGCGCCTTGCCGGGACCCACCCGCCGCGCGGCCTTGTCCAGGGGTACGCGCCAGTCGACGCCGACGACATCCGCCCCCGCCTCGCCCATGAGGCCGAGCAGTTCCCCCGTACCGACACCGAAGTGGATCCGGGGCACGCCGTAGGACGCGACGGAGTCGAAGACCTTCGCCGACGCGGGCATCACGGAGCGCCGGTAGTCCGCCGGGGCGAGCGCCCCCACCCAGGAGTCGAACAGCTGGACCGCGCTCGCGCCCGCCTCGATCTGGACCCGCAGGAAGGCGGAGGTGATCTCCGCGAGCCGGTCCAGCAGATCCGCCCACAGCTCCGGGTCGCCGTACATCAGCGCCTTGGTGTGCTCGTGGTTGCGGGAGGGGCCGCCCTCGACGAGATAGCTCGCCAGCGTGAAGGGCGCGCCGGCGAAGCCGATCAGCGGGGTGCCGCCCAGCTCGGCCGTGAGCAGGCCGATCGCCTCGGTGACATACGAGACGTCCTCGGGTGTGAGGTCCCGCAGCCGGGCCAGATCCGCGCGGGTGCGGATCGGCTCGGCGATGACCGGCCCGACGCCGGGCTTGATGTCCAGATCGACGCCGATGGCCTTCAGCGGTACGACGATGTCGCTGAAGAAGATCGCCGCGTCGACCCTGTGCCGCCGCACCGGCTGCATGGTGATCTCCGCCACCAGCTCCGGCCGCATACAGGAGTCGAGCATCGCGATGCCCTCGCGCACCTTGAGGTACTCCGGCAGCGAACGGCCCGCCTGACGCATAAACCAGACCGGGGTGTGCGGCACCGGCTCACGTCGGCACGCCTTCATAAAGGCGGATTCGTACGTCTTCGGCTGCTGGCCCGTGGGGCGGTCATGGGAACTCACGACCCAAATCTTCGCACGTACGCGGGAAGTGGCCGCCCGCTACGGGTGTCCTTCCCTGCGCCCGGGCCCCGTTCCGCCTACTCTTCCCCGCATGGCTGCGGCTCAGGGACGTTTTTCCGATCATGCTGAACATTCAGACAGCGCCGACTCCGCGGAGGGCGCGGAGGGGAACGGTGTCCCACACGCGTTCCGGCTCGCGGTGGAAGGGCTGAAGGCGGCGCGGCTGCGTCCGGAGATCGAGGTGGACCCGGCGCGCCCACCGCAGCGGCTCGCACCCTTCGCGTACGCGCTTGAGGCGGCCGTCGTCGACGACGGGGAGGATCTCGCGGACGGGCGGCTGGTGCTGCTGCACGACCCGGCGGGCCACGAGGCGTGGCAGGGGGCGTTCCGGCTGGTGACGCTGGTGCGCGCGGAGCTGGAGCCGGAGATGGCGGCGGACCCGCTGCTGCCCGAGGTGTGCTGGTCGTGGCTGACGGGCGCGCTGGAGGCGCGCGGACTCTCGTACGGAGAGCCGAGCGGGACCGTCACCCGCGCGGGGTCTCACTATTTCGGTGGACTTTCGCAGCGGCGCCCGGCGACCCAGATCGAGATCCGGGCGTCGTGGACGCCGAGGGAGGGTCATGGCGGGGTGCCGGACACTGCGGCACACCTCGCGGCCTGGTGCGATCTGCTCTGCCAGATCGCCGGGCTGCCCCCCTCACCGGCCGGTCCGGCGGACGCGGCGACGGGTGTGGTGACTCTCCCCCAGCGCCGGGGACCGCAGCACCGGTGAGATCGCGCGGTCCGGCGGGGCGGTGCGGTCCTGGACACTGGGTCCCGGGCCGCTCCCCTCTCCGGTTTCCGGTTGCCGGCCGCTCCGCACCCGGGTGCCGTTCGGGATCCGGGGCATCGGGGACCCGGGCGCTTCCCGGGACCCTTCCGGTTCGTCCCCGCCCCGACCGCGCCGGGCCGGTGGCGGACCGGTCGCGGGGTGCCGGGAAACCCGCGCGGCGCATCGTTCGTAACGGACAGTCAGATCGTTCGTAGGATGATCGATCACACGTCCGAATTGCACCAATTGTTACTCACCAAATCGTGATCATTCTCTAAAGGCTGCCGGGTTTGCTGCCGAAGAGGTCAGTGACCCTAACTTCACGGTTCGCCCCGGCTTCATCCCCGAGCCGGCCCCGTCCCGCATCCTTCCCCCCAGGAGGCCTGGTGTCCGTTCTTCTCGAGCAGCCCGCAAGCCTGGTCGCCTACCGCCCGAACAAGCCGACGGCCATGGTCGTCGTGGCCGACCCGCGCGTCCGCTCCACAGTCACCCGCCACCTGTGGGCACTCGGAGTGCGTGACGTGATCGAGGCGTCGTCCATCGCGGAGGCCCGTCCCCGCGTCGGCAACCCACGCGACATCTGCGTTGCCGACGTCCACCTGCCCGACGGTTCCGGGCTGACCCTTCTGTCCGAGACCCGAGCCGCGGGGTGGCCGAACGGCCTCGCGCTCTCCGCCGCCGACGACATCGGCGCGGTCCGCAATGCCCTCGCCGGCGGCGTCAAGGGCTATGTCGTCACCGGTACGCGTACGAATATCGGCCACCCCACCCGCCCCGGCGCCGCCCCCATCGGCGCCGCGGCGGCCCGTCTCGGCCACCGCCGCCCCCCGGGTGCCCCGAGCCACCCGGGCGGCTACCGGGAGCTCTCCGGCCGTGAGGTCGAGGTGCTCAGGCTGGTGGCGGAGGGCCAGTCCAACAAGGCGATCGGCGTCTCCATGGGCCTGTCCGCCCTCACCGTCAAGAGCCACCTGGCGCGGATCGCGCGCAAGCTCGGCACGGGTGACCGGGCCGGGATGGTGGCCGTCGCCCTGCGTACGGGCATCATCCACTGACCCCTGCAACCGTCCCGCACCTGTCCCACGCGCCTGTCGGCGGATCGTTTCCGTCGACAGGCGCGCTCCGTTCACGGATACCCTTGACACGTGACCGACGCCCAAGACACCGCAGCAGAGACCGCACTGCGAACCGCCGGGGGCGCTCCCCCGGACGCCGGCGTCGCAGCCGAAGAGGCACCGATTCCCCTGCTGGAGCCCCGCGACGGCATTCCCCCGGTCGTCGCCGACGCCGAGGCGCTGGCGGCCGTCGTCGCCGCGTTCGCCGGTGGCAGGGGGCCCGTCGCCGTCGACGCCGAGCGCGCCTCCGGCTACCGCTACGGCCAGCGGGCCTACCTCGTCCAGCTGCGCCGGGAAGGCGCGGGAAGCGCCCTGATCGACCCGGTGGGCTGCCCCGATCTGTCCGTCCTCGGCAGCACGCTCGCCGATACGGAGTGGATCCTGCACGCCGCGACACAGGACCTGCCCTGTCTGCGCGAGATAGGCATGGTCCCGACACGGCTCTTCGACACGGAGCTGGCGGGGCGGCTGGCCGGATTCCCCCGGGTGGGCCTCGGCGCGATGGTCGAGTCCGTCCTCGGTTACGCCCTGGAGAAGGGCCACTCCGCGGTCGACTGGTCCACCCGCCCGCTGCCCGAGCCCTGGCTGCGGTACGCGGCGCTCGATGTGGAGCTGCTCGGCGATCTGCGAGACGCCCTGGAGAAGGAACTCGACCGGCAGAACAAGCTGGAGTGGGCCCGCCAGGAGTTCGACGCGATCGTCACCGCGCCGCCGCCCCCGCCGCGGAAGGATCCGTGGCGGCGGACGTCCGGGATGCACAAGGTGCGGCGGCGGCGCCAGATGGCGGTCGTCCGGGAGCTGTGGACGGCCCGCGACAGGATCGCGCAGCGGCGCGACGTCTCCCCCGGGAAGGTGCTCGGCGACGGCGCGATCATCGAGGCCGCGCTCGCGCTCCCCTCGACCGTGCACGCGCTCACGGCACTGCCGGGGTTCGGCCATCGGATGGGGCGGCGGCAGCTGGAGCAGTGGCAGTCGGCGGTGGACCGGGCGAAGGCGCTTCCCGACGCGGAGCTGCCGCAGCCGGGGCAGCCCCTGAACGGACCTCCGCCGCCCCGGTCCTGGGCGGACAAGGACCCCGTGGCGGCGGCGCGGCTGTCGGCCGCCCGGGCGGCGGTGTCCGCCCTGGCGGACGAGCTGCACCTCCCCCAGGAGAACCTGATCACCCCGGACACGGTGCGGCGGGTGTGCTGGGAGCCACCGCAGGATACGTCCGTGGAGGGGGTGGCGGCGGCGCTGACGTCCCTCGGTGCGAGGGCGTGGCAGGTGGGGTTGGTGGCGCCGCTGCTGTCCCGAGCGCTGACCCGTACCGGGTAGGTCCTGGGTGGCGGGCGCCTGCCCCTGCCGGGGAGGTCCCGGGGCGCGGGCGTCTACCTCTACCGGGGAGGTCCCAGGGCGCGGGCGTCTACCTCTACGGGGAGGTCCCGGGGCGCGGACCCGGGACCCGGCGCCTCAATCGCCGGCGGGGCTGGGTTTCTCCGGGTCGGCCCGGCACGCCCGGTCCCTCCGGTGGAGGCCGGCCTCCACCCCACCCCGGGGCTCCGCCCCGGACCCCGCGCCTCAAACGCCGGCGAGGCTGAAAAGGATCCCCCGCCCCGGGCCCGTGTACAGCCTGGCCGGGTTCCCCCGCCCGCCCCGTAGCGGAGGCGGGGGCGGTCCCCACATCCCCGGGGCTCCGCCCCGGACCCGGCGCCTCAAACGCCGGCGAGGCTGAAGGTGGTCCCCGGCACCGGCCTTCTGGGAGCTGGGTCAAGCGCCGAGGCCATACGAGGTGGCCGCACCCGTCCCAGGCCACTTCCCAGCCCCTCCGGCGATTCAGGAGCGGAGCCCACGGCGGAGCCGCGGCAGGAAGGCGGAACCCAGCCCCACCCTCGGTACAGGGCGGACACAGAACCCGTCCCAGGCCACTTTCCAGCCCCTCCGGCGATTGAGGAGCGGGGTCCGGGGCAGAGCCCCGGGGAAGCGGAGGACCGGCCCCGGCCCCCGTGCGAGGCGCACAACAAAACCCGAGCCCTCCACGCAACCCGGACGAGGAGACCCCCTCCCAGCCCGGCCGGCGATTGAGGCGCCCGGCCCGGGGCTGCGGCGCGGAGGAAGGGAGGCGTGCTGGATCGGGGAAAGGGGCGACACGGGGCGGGAACGTGTGATGTTCGACGCTCGGAGCAGGGGGGCTGGGCACTAGGGTTACCCGTAAGTAGCATGAAGGGAAGCGCGCGCTTAGTCTCGCGCCCCGCAGCAGTGCCATCCGCACCCTGGAGGAGAGCCATCGTGCCTCGTACCGTCAGGGACGTCGTCTTCGTCGACGGCGTCCGCACCCCGTTCGGCAAGGCGGGCCCCAAGGGCATCTACCACGAGACCCGCGCCGACGATCTCGTCGTCAAGGCGATCCGGGAGCTGCTGCGCCGCAACCCCGGCCTCGATCCGGCGAAGATCGACGAGGTCGCCGTCGCGGCCACGACGCAGATCGGCGACCAGGGGCTCACCCTGGGCCGTACGGCCGGCATCCTCGCGGGGCTGCCGCACACCGTGCCGGGGTACTCGATCGACCGGATGTGCGCGGGCGCGATGACCGCAGTGACGACGACCGCGGGATCGATCGCCTTCGGCGCGTACGACGTGGCCGTGGCCGCCGGTGTGGAGCACATGGGCCGGCACCCGATGGGCGAGGGCGTCGACCCCCACCCCCGCTTCGTCAGCGAGAAGCTCGTCGACGAGTCCGCCCTGTTCATGGGCATGACCGCCGAGAATCTGCACGACCGCTATCCGTCCCTCACCCGCGCCCGCGCGGACGAGTACGCCGTACGGTCGCAGGAGAAGGCGGCCAAGGCGTACGCGAACGGGAGGATCCAGCAGAACCTGGTGCCGATCTCCGTGCGCCGCACCAACCCGGAGGCCGGGGAGACCGGCTGGGGGCTGGCCACCCAGGACGAGCCGATGCGCCCCGGCACCACACGGGAGAACCTGGCCGGGCTGAAGACCCCGTTCCGTACGCACGGGCGGGTCACCGCGGGCAACTCCGCCGGGCTGAACGACGGAGCCACCGCCTCCCTCGTCGCGTCCGAGGACTTCGCACGCGAGAACGGTCTTCCGGTGCGGATGCGGCTCGTGTCGTACGCGTACACCGGTGTCGAGCCCGAGGTCATGGGGTACGGACCGATCCCCGCCACCCAGAAGGCCCTCGCCAAGGCGGGGCTGTCGATCGGGGACATCGGGCTGTTCGAGATCAACGAGGCGTTCGCCGTCCAGGTGCTGGCGTTCCTGGAGCACTACGGCATCGACGACGACGACCCGCGCGTCAACCAGTACGGCGGGGCGATCGCCTTCGGCCATCCGCTGGCCTCCTCGGGCGTACGGCTGATGACCCAGCTGTCCCGCCAGTTCGAGGAGCAGCCGGAGGTCCGCTACGGCATCACCACCATGTGCGTCGGCTTCGGCATGGGCGCGACGGTCGTCTGGGAGAACCCGCACTTCGAGGGAGGCAGCAAGTGAGCACCGCTGAACTGCTGAAGGGCGCGGCCGGGCTGTTCCCGGACGAGGTCGTCACCAGCGCGCACGTACGCCATCTCGACCTTCCCGGCGGGGCGGGCCGCTTCGCGCTCATCACGCTGGACAACGGCCTGGACCACACCAAGCCGACCACCTTCGGTCCCCAGTCGCTGGCGCATCTGAACACCGCGATCGACCAGGTCGAGAAGGAGGCGGCGGAGGGCTCGATCACCGGCGCCGGTATCACCGGCAAGCCCTTCATCTTCGCGGTCGGCGCCGACCTCAAGGGCGTCGAGCTGCTGCGTACGCACGAGGACGCGCTCGCCATCGGCAAGGGCGGGCACGATGTGTTCAAGCGGCTGGGCGCGCTGGCCGTTCCGACGTTCGCGTACTACAACGGCGCGGCCATGGGCGGGGGTGTCGAGGCCGGGCTGCACTGCACCTACCGCACGGTCTCCCGGGCAATCCCCGCGTTCTCGCTGCCCGAGGTCTTCCTCGGACTCGTCCCGGGCTGGGGCGGCTGCACCCTGCTGCCGAATCTGATCGGCCCCGAGAAGGCGATCTCGGTCATCGTCGAGAACTCGCTGAACCAGAACCGCCAGCTCAAGGGCGCCCAGGTCTTCGAGCTGGGGATCGCGGACGCGATCTTCGACGGCGCTGACTTCCTGGAGCGGTCGCTGGTGTGGACCGCGTCCGTGCTCACGGGCGAGACCGTGGTCGAGCGCGCCCCGATCGACCGGGGGCAGGCGTGGGACGCGGCGGTGGCCCACGGCCGGACCGTGGCCGACTCCAAGGTGCACGGGGCCGCCCCGGCCGCCTATCGCGCGCTGGACATCGTCGCCGCGGCCAAGGACGGGAATCTCCAGGCCGGTTTCGACGCCGAGGACCGGGCGCTGGCCGATCTGATCATGGGCGGCGAACTGCGCAGCGGTATCTACGCCTTCAATCTGGTGCAGAAGCGGGGCAAGCGCCCGGTCGGCGCGCCGGACAGGAGCCTGGCGCGCCCGGTGACCAAGGTCGGTGTCGTGGGCGCCGGGCTGATGGCCTCTCAGCTGGCGCTGCTCTTCCTGCGCCGGCTGGAGGTGCCGGTCGTGCTCACCGACATCGACCAGGAGCGGATCGACAAGGGTGTGGGGTACGTCCACGCCGAGATCGACAAGCTGCTCGGCAAGGGGCGGATCGGCCAGGACAAGGCGAACCGGCTCAGGGACCTGGTCACGGGTGTGCTGGACAAGGCGGAGGGCTTCTCGGACGCCGACTTCGTCATCGAAGCGGTCTTCGAGGAGATCGGCGTCAAGCAACAGGTGTTCGCCGAGGTGGAGGCCGTCGCCCCGGCGCACGCGATCCTCGCCACCAACACCTCCTCGCTGTCGGTGACCGAGATGGCGTCGAAGCTGAAGCACCCCGAGCGGGTGGTCGGCTTCCACTTCTTCAATCCGGTCGCGGTGCTGCCGCTGCTGGAGATCGTCCGCGGCGAGCGGACGGACGACGCCTCGCTCGCGACGGCGTTCGCGGTGGCGAAGCAGCTGAAGAAGACGGCCGTCCTGGTCAAGGACGCCCCGGCGTTCGTGGTCAACCGCATCCTGACGCGCTTCATGGGCGAGATCCAGAACGTCATCGACGAGGGCACACCCGTCGCCGTGGCCGAGCGGGCCGTCGAACCGCTGGGCCTGCCGATGTCCCCGCTGGTCCTGCTGGAGCTGGTGGGTCCGGCGATCGGGCTGCATGTGTCCGAGACCCTCAACCGGGCGTTCCCGGACCGCTTCACGGTCTCGGAGAACCTGGCGGCGGTCGTCGAGGCGGGCAAGCGCGGCTTCTATGTGTACGACTCGGGGAAGCCGGAGCTGGACCCGGAGGTCGCCGCGCTGCTGAGGCAGGGCGACACCGTCCTGACCGAGGACGGGGTGCGCGCCCGGGTCCTGGACGCGGTGGCGCAGGAGATCGGTCTGATGCTCCAGGAGGGTGTCGTGGCCGAGGCGCAGGATGTCGACCTGTGTCTGATCACGGGTGCGGGCTGGCCGTTCCATCTGGGCGGCATCACACCGTATCTGGACCGTGAGGGCGTCTCGGAGCGGGTGAACGGGAAGCCGTTCCTGGCGCCGGGTGTGGCGAGCGTACCCGCGTAACCGCCGCCTCCCGGGCCGTGGGTCAGCCTGGCCGTGGTGTAGGAAGGGGTCGTACGGAATACTCCGTGCGGCCCCTTCCGCCTGTGCCCGAGGCCCTGGCCACAACCCTCGTCCCGTACGCCCGCGGGTACGGGCTCCTCGTCCGTGGAGTGCCATGAGTCAGACGCCGACGCTGCTGATCGTCGACGGCGCGAATGTCGTCGGTTCCGTGCCCTGGGGGTACGGCCGTGGGGGATGGTGGCGCGACCGGCGGGGCGCCGCCGAACGGCTGCGGGACCGGCTGGCGGTCCACGCCCGGGAGGGTGTGCCGGGCGTTCCGGGGCCGCTGAAGATCGTGCTGGTGGTGGAGGGGGCCGCGCGCGGTGTGGAGTCCGTGCCCGGGGTGCGGGTGGCCGAGGCCCGGGGCAGCGGGGACGATCTGATCGCCGAGCTGGCGGCCGGCGGCGGTGACCGGCCCACGGTGGTGATCACCGCCGACCGCGGACTGCGCGAGCGGGTCACCGCGGTGGGCGCGCGGACGGCCGGTCCCCGGACGGTGTACGGGCCCGCCGACCGGGGGTAACGGAGGGAGAGCCGCTTGCCCGGTTGACCGACGGCACGCACCCTCCCGCGCGGACGCTCGGCCCGTGGTTGTGCGAGGGCGCGCCGCACCGGGTGTCGCGGTGCTCGGGGCGGTTCTGCACGATGTCCGTGAACGGACTGCCGGACGGCTTCGTTTCCCGCGTTCCCGGCCCCATCCGCGTCTTCCTCGCCACCGGCGGCGGACTCGGGCCCGGCACGTCCCCGGGCGTCCTGACAAGACCGGAGGCGGAGGCGGGATCGGTCGGCCACGAGATGACGGCCCTGATCCGCGGGCTGGGCGAGTCACCTGGTCACGGGGGCGCGCAGCATCGCGGCCACCCCGTTTCGGCAAGGGCCCTGACGTGGCGTCGCACAGCGGGGCCCGGCCCGGTCAAGCCCCGCGCCGAACGCTCACTCGTCCCCCGCCGCTTCCTCCCTTGACGCGTCCGGGGCCGAGCCGACGAGGCGGCGGGTGTACCAGTGCTGCGGGTCGTCCAGGACGGCGGCCGTCTCGCCGCTCTCGACGATCCGGCCGCGCCGCAGGACGATGACGCGTTCCGTCATCTGCCGGGCCACGGCGAGGTCGTGGGTGATGAACAGCATGGCGATCTTCCGCTTCCTCCGCAGGTCGCGGAACAGCTCCAGCACCTGGGCCTGCACCGAGACGTCGAGGGCCGCCACCGGCTCGTCACAGACCAGAAGTTCGGGGGCGGTGGCGATGGCACGGGCGATGGCGACACGCTGGCGCTGGCCTCCCGAGAGGGCCGACGGGCGGCGGGACGCGTAGGCGACGGGCAGGCCCACCATGGCGAGCAGTTCGGCCTCGGTGGGGGCGGGCTCCCCCGCCGACGGGCCGGACGGGCGGTATCCGGCCGCTTCGCGCAGGGTCGAGCCGATGGTCAGGGAGGGGTTGAGGGAGGCGTACGGGTCCTGGAAGACGATCTGGATTCCGGGAGCGCGGCCCCAGGCTCCTCCGGGCCGCGGCCCGGGCCTGCGCCAACGTCTTCCGTGCGCAGCCCGGTCCGCCGGGTCCCGGTGCCCGCGGTACCGGATCTCGCCGGTGTCCGCGGTCTCCAGGCCGAGCAGGATCCGGGCGATGGTCGACTTCCCGGAGCCCGATTCCCCGAGCAGCCCCACTGACTCGCCCTCGCCGATGTGGAAGGACACATCGTCCAGCGCCACGGTGGACCGGGGCGCGCCGGTCAGCGGCCTGCTGCGGAACGTCCGGCCCAGTCCGCGCACCACCACGAGGTCGTCCGGGCGCCCGCCGGCGGCGGGCCGGGCGGCGTCCCCGGGGCCGCGGTCGGCGAGGGCGGCGTCCATCTCCTCGCGGATTCCGGTGATCCGCACACACGCGGACCGGTGGTCGCCGCCCACCAGGGCCAGTTCCGGCCGCCCGGCGCCGCAGTCGTCCGTGCTCCAGGAGCAGCGGGCGGCGAACGCGCAGCTGTCGGTCACCGTCTCCGCCGAGGGCACACCGCCGGGGATGGAGGTCAGTTCCTCCCGGTAGTGGTCGCGCGGGATCCGGGAGGTGAGCAGGCCCAGGGTGTACGGGTGCTGCGGGCGGGCCGCGACCGCGTCGACCGGTCCGGATTCGAGCACGTTTCCCGCGTACATCACCTGGACGGTGTCGCAGGTGCTGAAGGCCACGTCGAGGTCGTGGGTGACCAGGATCAGTGCCATGCCCCGGCTGCGCCGCAGTTCGCCGAGCAGGGTCAGCACCTCGGCCTGCGAGGACATGTCGAGTGCGGTGGTCGGCTCGTCGGCCAGCAGCAGTTCGGGGTCGCGGGCCAGCGCGGCGGCCATCGCGACCCGCTGGCGCATTCCGCCGGACAGCTGGAACGGGTACTTGCCCGCAACATCGGCGTCGAGCCCCACCTCCGCCAGTCGGCGTGTCACTTCCCGTGCGCTCGCGCCCCGGTCGGCGCGCAGCGGGGGTGCCAGCGACTCCCGGAGTGTCACACCGACCCGCTGGAGCGGGTTGAGCATCGTGAACGGGTCCTGGAGGAGCAGGCTGATCCGTTCCCCGCGCAGCGCGCGGAACGCCTTCTCCGGCCTGCCGATGAGCGGCAGGCCGTCGAAGGTGATCTCGCCCTCCGCGTGAACCCGATGAGGGAGGAGTCCGACGAGTGATCTGACGGTCATCGACTTGCCGCAGCCCGATTCCCCGACGATGCCCATGGCCTCGCCGCGTGCCAGCGAGAAGCCGACCCCGCTGACGAGGGGGCGCCGTACATGGCCGGTGGAGGTGACGACGGTGAGCCCGGTCGCCTTCAGCAGGGGGGACGGATCCGCCACAGAGTTCGTCATCGTGCCTCCGCTTTGAGGGCTGTCCTGTCGTACAGCCAGTCGCCGGCGATGGTGGCGCTGGTGGCCGTGGCGACGATCAGCAGCGCCGGCGCCAGCGACATCATCGGGTTGTCGAAGATCAGTTCCTGCCCCTCGGCGAGCATCGTGCCCCAGTTGGCGCTGCCCGGAGCGACCCCCAGACCGAGGAACGACAGTGCCGAGAACGACACCAGCGCGGTCACGAACTCCAGCAGGAACGTCGCGACGACGGTGGGCATCACATTGGGCAGGATGTGGCGGGTGACGATCACCAGGGGCCGGACCCCCAGGGCCCGGGCGGCGTCCACGTACGACAGCCGGGCCTGCGCGATGGCCGCGCTTCTGACCAGGCGGACCGTGCCGGGGACGTTCAGTACGACGATGACGCCGATCGTCAGGACATAGCTTCCGCTGACGATGCCGACCACCACGATGGCCACCAGGAGCGCGGGCATCGAGTACAGCATGTCCGCGCCCCGCGAGATCACGGCGTCGACCCGTCCTCCGTGATACCCGGCCAGGAGCCCGAGAAGTGTGCCGATCAGCAGGATGCCGATGGCGGCGATCAGAGGTCCCGCGACGGCGGAGAGGGTGCCCACGATCACCCGGGAGAACACGTCCCGGCCCAGGACGTCGGTTCCGAGGAGATGACCGCCGCCGGGTGAGGTGACGCTGAGGGAGGGATCCTGCTCGGAGGGGTCCTGGGGCGCCAGCCAGGTCCCGAGAACCGCGCAGACGGCCACCCCGGCGAGGAACAGCAGAGAAAGGGACACGAGGAGGGGCGGCCGGCCACGCCGGCGCCCGGCGGATTCGGACGGCGCTCCGCCCGCGGACCGCTCGCGGGCAGTGTCCCGGGCGGGCGGACGGTCGAGTTTCGGGGTCTGCTGCTCGGTCATGCCGTTCCCCCCGCTCCCGTACGGATCCGCGGATCGACCAGGGTCGACAGCAGATCCACCAGCAGATTGGTCAGCACGACGACCACGGCGATCAGCAGACAGAGCGCCTGGATGACGGGCATGTCCTTGGCCTCCACCGACTCGACCATGAGGGTGCCGATGCCCGGCAGCGAGAACACGCTCTCCACCAGCACCGTCCCCGCCGTGAGCTGGATGATCAGGATGCCCACGGTGGTCACCACCGGCAGTGCGCTGTTGCGCAGCACATAGTGGACCAGCACCCGCGATCCGCCGAGTCCGCGCGCCCGGACGAAGGTCAGATAGTCCTGCCGGGTCACGTCCAGCACGGCCGCCCTCGTCTGCCGGACCACCAGAGCGATCAGGACCACCGACAGCGTCACCGCGGGCAGCACGAGGTGCCGCAGCCGGTCGATGCCCCCGTCTCCCGCGCCGAAGACCGGCATACCGAGCCCCACGCCGAAGACGTAGATCAGCAGAACTCCGGTCGCGAACGGCGGTGAACTCATTCCGATCACCGTCAGGAACGAGGTCGCCCGGTCGAACGCCTTGCCGCGGCGCAGACCCGCGGCCATCCCGAGGGGGATCCCGATCAGTACGACGATCACCAGGGTGAGTGCCGTGAGCTGCGCGGAGACCGGCGCGAACTCGGCGATCCGGCTCATCGCCGGGGTGTGCGACACGGTGGAGCGGCCGAAGTCGAACTGGACCACGCCCGCGAGCCACCGCCAGTACTGAGCGAGGAAGGGATCGTCGAGGTGGTGCTCGCGGACGACCGCGGCGATCTGCTCCTCGCTCGCGTCCTGTCCGCCCAGCAGGGTGGTCAGCGGTGAGCCCGGGGAGAGGTGCAGCAGAGCGAAGACGAGAAAGCTCACCACGGCCACCAGTCCGACCGAGGCGACGAGCCGTCTCGCGATGAACCTCATCATGCGCGCACCAGATTCGTGCGCCGCAGACGGACCACTTCGGCACCCGACTGGTTCGAGCACGTGGTCCGCCAGGTGATGATCCCGTTGCCGGGCCGGCTCGCGGAGTGCCGGACCGCGGTCACGACGGATTTCGCGGCGAGGGTGTCCCCGTGATAGACGGGGCTGCCGAATTCCACCTGGTCCACACCGAGAAACGGGCCGCCCGCTTCGCTCAGGTCCTCGACCGACAGTCCCACGACGATGCAGAGCACCAGCATCGGATTGACGACAACCGACGGGTGGCCGTGTGCTCGCGCAAACTCGGCGTTGACGTACAGCGGATTCCAGTTGCAAGTCGAGGTGGAGAACAGAATGCTCTCCGCTTCGGTGACGGTTCGCCCCCAGTGATGTTCGAATTCTTGACGGGGCGCAAAATCACCGAAGGTGCGCCCCTTGGTCTGATGCTCGAACTGCTCGAAGTCGGGGTCCTTCATTCGATGCCTTCCCGGGACGGCACAGCGCGGCGCCTCCAGCTGCGTAGGCGCGCCGGATCGCGGGAATTGCGGTGGGATCCGGTGGGGTCCATGAGCAGGGCACCGGGGCCACCGAATCGTCACGGCTCGCGGCGCGGCCTCGATTTGGTCAGCGAATGCAGTGCACCGGGGACTCACTCACGCGGTGACTTTCCCGGCTGCGCGCTGGGGCGAGCGGGGAATGGGGAACGACATGGGAGGACGCCCCGGAGTGTCGGGTTCGGCGCCGCTGTGTGGCATGTCGGTTGCCGCATACTGACACCCGCCCGTACGGCTGTCAACGGTTCTGCCGGTCACCGGGTGGCCGGCGTGGTGAGGCCGGAGCGGAAGGGGTCGTGGGGAATTCCGGGCAGCCGGAAATGACCCGGCCGGGCTCAGCGTCCGGGCCGTGACCAGCCGTGCGGCCGGTCGTGCCCGCGGCCCGGCCGGGATGTCCGCGGAGAGCTGCCCCCGGGCCACCGGGGCACCGCGAAGGCGGCCCCGGGAACGGAGAGGCGGCCTCCGGGGCCGGTCCGGCCGTCGGGCGCGGCGACGGGAGTCCCGTACGTCTCGGGCGCCGGATCGACGGTACGGCCGCGCCGGCGCCCGCTCCGGATGTCGGGGCGGTCGAACACGAAAACGCTCCGTACGCGGGACGCGTTCGCCGCTGATAAGACGAGCTGTATGGGCGGCAGCGCATTCTCCTCCGGGTCGGTACTTACGGATGGGAAGGGTTTTCACCATGCCTCTGTGGCCCTTCCCTTCAGCTGTGGAAAACCGGAGATCGGGATATTGACAGCCGTACGGACGGGTGTCAGGATGCGGCAACCGACATGCCACACAGCGGCGCCGAACCCGACACTCCGGGGCGTCCTCCCATGTCGTTCCCCATTCCCCGCTCGCCCCAGCGCGCAGCCGGGAAAGTCACCGCGTGAGTGAGTCCCCGGTGCACTGCATTCGCCGAACAGTCCGTTTGTGCGTCCTTTGCTGAGGAGCAGCCATGCGCCGCCGAATTCAACTGCTCGCCGGGGCCGTGGGCACGGCCACACTTCTCGTCGGCTGCGAAGCCTCACCCGGCTCCGCCCCATCGGGGATCTCCGAGTTCACCTTCGCCGCGTCCGCGCCCGTTTCCCTGGACGTGGCGAAGAACTACAACATCGCCGACACCAACATCATGTCGATGGTCACCGAGCCGCTGGAGAATCTGGCGCAGGACGGCACGTACACCCCGCTGCTGGCGAGTTCGGTGACCCAGCCCGACAAGAAGACGATCGTCTACAACCTCCGCGCGGGCGTCGAGTTCTCCGACGGCAGTGCGCTGACGGCCGAGGACGTGGCGTGGAGCCTGAAGCACGTCACCGGGGAGAGCGCCCAGACCAGGAACACGCTGGAGTACGTCACGTCGGTGGCCGTGACCGGGAAGCAGCAGGTGACGGTCACTCTCTCCCAGCCCGATCCGCTGACCCGGGCCGCCCTGAGCGTCGTGGGCCTCATCCAGCGGAAGTCGTTCGCCGAGGCCCATGCCGCCGATCTCGGCTCGGCCTCCGCGGTGCCCGTCGGCACGGGCCCCTACCTTGTGGACACCTACACCCCCGACAAGGTCACGTTGAAGCGGAACTCCGGCTACTGGGGCCGCAAGCCCGCGCCGGACCGGCTGGTGTTCACCGCCGTCGCCGGGGAGACCAAGAGCCAGTTGGCGATGCGGTCCGGAGAGGTGCAGGGCGGGGTCATCTCGGATCTGACCTCGATCAAGCAGTGGAAGAAGATCGCGGGGACCAGCGTGTACAACGTTCCCGCCCTCCAGTCGAACTTCCTGGTGCTCGATGTGACCGCGCCGCCCTTCGACGACGTCAATGTCCGCAGGGCCGTCGCCTACTCGCTGGACCGGCAGGGCCTGCTGGCCGCCGCCTTCTCCTCCCAGGTCAAACCGCTGAAGTCCTACCTCCCCGACGAGATCGTCCGCGGCGCCGCTCCCTCGCCGGCCGACGGCGACTCCTTCCTCGCGGGTCTTCCGCAGTATCCGTTCGACCTCGACAAGGCCAAGCAGGCCCTGGCGAAGTCGAAGTACCGCGGCAAACTGTCGTTCCCCGTGTACTTCCTCAACGAGCTGCCCTGGTCCAAGCTGGCCGCGCTCAACCTGGAGACCAACCTCGCCAAGATCGGCGTCAAGGCGGAGCCCCGGCAGATCTCGCGGAACGCCTGGATGGAGAGCGTCTACGCCAAGAAGGCGAAGACGCCCATGCCGTACAGCCTGGGTACGTTCGCCCCGGTCCCCAACGGCCTGGACAAGGTCGTGGGCAAGGGCGCGTTCAACGTCGCCAAGTTCTCCACTCCGGCAACCCGTTCGGCGCTGCCCGGGCTCAATGGAACGGACGCACAGCGGTGGGACTCCACCAAGGCGCTGCTCGGCGCGATCGCCGATGACGTGCCGTACATCCCGGTCTTCCAGGGTGCCCATGTGTCGGTCCTGGCCAAGGGCTACTCCTACGGCCGGCCGCCCACGCTGCTCGACTACGCGCAGGGCGTGAACATCAGGCTGCTCAAGGCCCGTTAGGGCGTGTCGCGAAAGGACCGCCGTCCGCCCGCGGGCCGGGCGGGACTCTCGCGCCCCGGGCTCCGGCCGACGGGACCGGCCGGGACACTCTCACGACAAAGGACTCATCATGACGGACACCCCTGGCCGGGAGACCTCCCGGCTGCTGGGAGCCGGAGGGTGGTTCGAGGACTTCGCCGTCGGCCGGCGGATGCGCCATGCGCGTTCGTCGACGATCGGTGAGGCCGAGGGCTCCTTCCTCGCCAAGCAGGCCATGAACACCGCGCAGGCCCACTGGAACGAGCACCAGGGCGACACCCCCGATCTGGGGGCCGGCCGCCTGGTCTTCGGACTCGCCACCGCGGCCACGGTGCTGGGGCTCGCGTCCCAGGACACCACCGAGCACGCCGTCGCCGAACTGTCCTACGACGGCTTCCGGTTCCGTGCGCCGGTGCACCACGGCGACACCCTGACCGCCTACAGCGAGGTGGTGTCGGTGGCGGAGCAGGACGGTCGCCCCGATGCCGGGGTCGTCGTCTTCCGGCACTGGGGCGTCCGCCAGGACGGCGTGATCGCCTTCGAAGGAACCCGCACCGCGCTGATCAAGAAGAAGAGCCATTGGAGCGCCGAATGAACCGCCCCGCACACCGGCTGCGCCGCAGCGAGCTGGCCACCCCCGCCAGCGACGAGAAGATGATCGCCAAGGCCGCGGCGAGCACCGCCGACCTGGTGTTCCTCGATCTGGAGGATGCCGTGGCGCCGGCGCTGAAGGAGGAGTCACGGAGCAATGTGGTCCGGGGTCTGACCGGGCTCGACTGGGGCGGGAAGACCAGGGCCTGCCGGATCAACGGTCCCGGCACCCCGTGGTGCTTCCGGGACGTCATCGAGGTCGTCGGCGGCGCGGGGCCGGTGCTGGACGTCATCATCGTGCCCAAGGTGATGGGGCCCCGCGATGTGTGGTTCGTGGACGATCTGCTCTCCCAGCTGGAGGCCGAGCTGGGGCTGGCACCGCGCGGGATCGGCCTGGAACTGCTCATCGAGGAGTCCGCGGCGCTCGCCCGGGTCGAGGAGATCGCCGCGTGCAGCCCCCGCGTCGAGGCCCTGATCCTGGGCGTCGGCGACCTCTCGGCCAGCCAGGGCATCCGCGGCGGGCAGATCGGCATGGCCGACGCCGACCCGGACGTACCCGGGTATCCGGGCGACATCTGGCACTACGCCCGCAACCGGATGATCACGGCGGCGCGGGCCCATGGCCTGGACGCGATCGACGGCCCGTACGCCGGCATCCGCGACCCGGAAGGCTACCGTGCGTCGGCGGGCCTCGCGTCCGCCCTGGGCGCGGTCGGCAAGTGGTGCGTCCACCCGGGTCAGATCGATATCGCCAACGAGGTCTTCGCGCCGACGCGCAACGAGCTGGACCGGGCGCTCGCGATGGTCTCGGCGGTACAGGAGGCGGAGGAGCGCGGCCTCGGCGCGGCCACCCTCGACGGGAACATGATCGACGCCGCCTCGCTGCGGATCTCCGAAGCCCTGGTCGAGCGGGCCCGGCGGTGCGGGATGCACTCATGACGACGGAGGCCGTCGGGGGCGTCGGGGGCGGCCCGGATCTCACCTCCTGGCTGGCGGGTTCGGCGGCGGCGTACACCTTTGACCGCATCCCGCCCGATGTGCTGCTGATCGCCAAGTCCTGTGTCCTGGACTGGCTGGGCGTCGCCCTGGCCGGCAGCCGGGATCCGGTCTCCCGCGTCCTGGCGGAGACGGTGGCGGCGCCCGTGGCGGGTTCGGCGGGGAGCACCCTGCTGGGCCGCGCCGGGCGGGCGCGGGTCGTCGAGGCCGCGCGGGTGAACGGGACCGCGGGGCATGTTCTCGACTACGACGATGTGCTCACCGCGTTCGACGGCCATCCGACCGCCCCCGTCCTCCCGGCGGTCCTCGCCGTGGCGGAGGCGGAGGGCGCGAGCGGCAGGGATGTCCTGACCGCCCTGGTCGCGGGCATCGAGACCGAGACCCGGATCAACCGGGCCGTGGCGCCCTCGCACTACCGCATCGGGTTTCACACCACGGCCTCGGTCGGCACGTTCGGCGCCGCCGCCGCCACCGCGCGTCTGCTGGGGCTGGGGCCGGATGCGACCGCCCACGCGCTCGGCCTCGCGGCGACCTCGGCGGCGGGGCTGAAGTCGGCGTTCGGCTCATGGGGCAAGTCCCTCCAGGTCGGCCGGGCGGCGGCCGAGGGGGCGCTGGCCGCTCTGCTCGCCCGGCGCGATGCCACGGGACCGGCCGACGGCCTCGGCTGCGCGCAGGGCTTCGCCGCCACCCATGCCGACGCCGTCGACGCAGCGGCGGCCATGACGCCCGTGGGCGAGCCCTGGTACCTCCGGGAGTTGCTGTTCAAGTTCCATGCCTCCTGCTACGGCACGCACTCCAGCATCGAGGCCCTGCTGCGGCTGAGACCGCGGCTGGCGGTGTCCTCGATCGCGGACATCGAACTGGGTATCTCACCCCAGCACGTCGGGATGTGCACCAAGCCGCTGGTGGGGACACCGCTCGACGCCAAGTTCAGCCTGGAGTACACCGCGGCGCTGGCGCTCCTGCTCGGGCGCGCCGACGAAGGCGTGTTCACGGACGAGGTGATCGCCCGCGACGATCTGCGCCGCCTGGCGGGCCGGGTGCGGACCAGGGTGGATCCGGGGGGCACATTGACCCGGACCGAGGTCCGGGTCACCTGCACCGACGGGACGCTCCTGGAGGAGGCGGTCGATGTCGGCGTGCCCGCCGCACCGGACCGGCTCGGACAGCAGCGGGACCGTCTGACCGGGAAGTTCCACGGTCTGGCGGCTCCCGTCGTGGGCGCCGGCCGGGCGGCCGAGATCGCCTCTCTCGTCTCGGAACTGGATGGCCTCGACCGGATCGGCCGGCTCACCGCGCTCACCCGTGAGCCGGCGGGCGGGCTCGGCGGATGAGCTGTGCGCCGCCGCCGTCGCCATCGACTCCCCTGGGGAAAGGAACAACGTGACCACTGAGCAGAGCCCCGGTCTGGGGCTCACCGAGGAGCAGCGTGCCCTGCGCGGCCTGGCACGGGACTTCGCGATGAAGGAGGTGCTGCCGCTCGCCAACGAACTCGACCCCGTGGACGGGGAGATCCCCCTCGCGCTGCGCGAGCGGATGGCCGAGATCGGGTTCTTCGGGATCATGGTGCCGCAGGAGCACGGCGGTCTCGGCCTCGGGGTGCTGGAGTACTGCGTCATCGCCGAGGAGCTGTCGAGGGCCTGGATGAGCGTCGGCAGCCTGATCGCCCGGGGCAACGGGCTGTACGGCGGCTTCTCGGCCGAGCAGCGCGCGGAGTACCTGCCGAGGGTCAGCCGCGGGGAGTTCCTGGCCGCCATCGCCATCTCCGAGGCGGAGGCCGGTTCCGACGTGGCCAACATCCGCTGCCGGGCCACCCGCACGGAGAGCGGATGGGTGCTCGACGGAACGAAGATGTGGTGCACCTTCGCCGACGGGGCGGACTACCTGGTGGTCTTCGCCCGTACCTCACCACCCTCCGTCCCCGGCCGCAGACACGAGGGTGTCTCGGCCTTCTTCGTCCCCAAGCGACGCGGCGAGTTCCCTCCCGGCCTCACCGGAACGACGGTGCGGAAGATCGGTTACCGGGGCTGGAAGACCTGGGAGCTGGCCTTCGACGGGCTGGCCCTGCCCCATGACGCGCTGCTCGGCACGGAGGGCGGGGCCTTCCGGACGGCCATGGAGGTGCTGGACGTCGCACGGGTGCACACCGCCGCCCGCGCGATCGGGCTCGCCCGCGGGGCGCTGGAGGACTCCCTGGCGTACGCGGCCACCCGCAGGCAGTTCGATTCCGCTCTCGCCGACTTCCAGGCGATCCGCTTCAAACTGGCGGGCATGGCCGCCGAGATCGAAGCCGCGCGGCAGTTGATGTACGCCGTGTGCCGCGAGATCGACGCCGGCCGGCGTGCCAGCACCCAGGCGTCCATGGTCAAACTGCTGGCCAGCGAGATGGCCGAGCGGGTCACCAGCGAGGGTCTCCAGATCCACGGCGGCGCCGGCTACACCACCGACTTCGCGGTGGAGCGCTACTGGCGGGACGCCCGTCTGACGAAGATCTTCGAGGGGACCAGCGAGATCCAGCTCCGGGTGATCTCCGACGCGATGCTGGGCCGCTGACCGGCCGGCACCGAGAGCTTCATACGTATCCGACACCGGCCGGCGCCGAAAGCCGGCCGGTGTCGGGCATGTGCATCCGGCCGGTGTCGGGCATGCGCATGCTCCGTGGGGGCATCCGGCCGGTGTCGGGCATCCGCATGCTCGGCGCGGCATCCGTCCCGGCGGAGTGGTCGGCTCCGGAGGTCCTTCGGGGGGCGTGGAGTGAAGCCCGCGGTCACGTGGCGAGGGTGTCGTTCCCCTGGTCGGGGATGGTCGAGAGGCGGTCGGGCGCGGGGGCGGTGCGCAGACACCCGGCCCTGCCCCTGATCCCCGACTCCTGCTGTTCGGTCGGTTCCCGCGCGGAGCCGGTTCGTTCACGGTTGAATGCCGCGTCGCAGCTCCCGGGGTACTGACGGCGCACGCCCCTCCCTTGCGAAGTGACATGGATCACATCAGCCTCATGTCACATACGGAAGGGAAGCTTGCGTCTGGTGGTCGTCCGCACGGCGGGAACGACCGACGCGAAAGAGGCAGCAGAGCGATGAACGCGACAGTAGCGCAGCAGCACGAGGTCCTGGTCCTGGGCGCCGGCTACGCCGGGCTCTCCGCCGTGATCCAGCTCGCGGCCCGCACCAGGAGGCGTGGGAACGTGGGAGTGACGCTGGTCAACCCGTACGACACCTTCACCGAGCGGCTCCGGCTGCATATGACCGCCACGGGCCAGGAGACGGCCGAGATGAACATCCCGGAGCTGCTGGGCGGCACCGGAGCCGGCTTCGTCCGGGGCTGGGTCACCGCTGTGGACGCCGAGGCGAAGACCGTCCGGATCGACGACGACCGGGTCCTGCGCTACGACACCTTGGTCTACGGCCTGGGCAGCGTCGCGGACACCGCCGCCGTCCCCGGCGTCGACGAGCACGCCTGCACTCTCGACGCCCCGGAGGACGCCGCCCTCCTCGGGGACCGGCTGACGCGGCTCGACGGCGGGACCGTCGTGGTCTGCGGCAGCGGCCTCACCGGTGTCGAGGCCGCCGCGGAGATCGCCGAGCGGCACCCGGGGCTCCAGGTGGTGCTGCTGGGCCGGGAGAAGCCGGGCGCGAGCATGCACCCGAAGGCCAGGGCCTATCTGGACGCGGCGCTCGCCCGGCTCGGCGTGCAGGTGCGCAGCGGCGTCGAGGTGGTCAAGGTGCTGCCGGACAGCGTCGAGCTCGCGGACGGCTCCGGCATCCCGGCGGCCGCGGTGCTGTGGACCAGCGGCACCCGTGTCCCGCCGCTGGCCGCCGCCGCGGGCCTGACCGTCGACGAGCGCGGCCGGGTGGTCACCGACAGCGCGCTGCGCTCGGTCTCCCACCCGGACGTCTACGCCGTGGGCGACGCGGCGGCGATCCGTCAGGGCTATGGCGTAATGCACGGGACCTGCCAGGGCGGCATGCCCACCGGCGTGCACGCGGCCCTCTCGATCCTGCGGGTGCTGGCAGGCAAGGAGCCCAAGCCCTTCCGCTTCGGCTACTACCACACACCCGTCAGCCTGGGCCGGAATGACGCCGTCGTGCAGTTCACCCGCCCCGACGACAGCCCGCGCCGGATCGTGCTGACCGGCAAGCGGGCCGCCAGGTACAAGGAGACGGTCACCGCCGCGCCGTGGCCGACTTTCGCCCGTATGAAGAAGATGCCCGCCTCGGGCGCGTTCTGGCCGCACGGCGGCCGCTACACCCGGATCAGGAGTGCCCGATGACCCAGCCGCAGCAGGCCGGCCCCGACCAGCTCGCCTTCCAGCAGTACCGCACCCTGCTCTTCTCCGTCACCTACCGCATCCTCGGCTCGGCCGCCGACGCCGAGGACGTGGTCCAGGACGCCTGGCTCAAGTGGTCGGCGGCCGACCGTACCCAGGTCGCCGACCCCAAGGCCTATCTGACCCGGATCGTCTCCAACCTGGCGATGGAGCGGCTCCGTTCGACCCGCCACCAGCGCGAGACGTACATCGGGCCCTGGCTGCCCGAGCCGGTCCTCACCGGCCCGGACACCGCCGACGGCGTCGCCACGGCGGACTCGGTCTCCATGGCCCTGCTGGTCGTCCTGGAGACGCTGAGCCCCCTGGAGCGCGCGATCTTCGTGCTGAAGGAGGTCTTCGCCTTCAGCTACGCCGAGATCGCGGAGGCGGTGGAACGCTCGGAGACGGCGGTCCGGCAGGGCGCGCACCGCGCCCGCGAGCACGTCCGGGCCCGCCGGCCCCGTTTCACCGCGGACCGCGCCCGCCGGCGCGACGTCACCGAGCGCTTCTTCGCGGCGACGGCGGGCGGCGACATCAACACCCTCATGGAGCTGCTCTCCCCGGACGTGACGCTGTGGACCGATGGCGGCGGCAAGGTCCGCCAGGCCCTCAAGCCGGTCGTCGGCGCGGAGACCGTGGCGAGTTGGTTCGCCGCGCTCGGCACCTCGACCTACCAGGGCATCGCGCCCGAGCAGATGCAGACAGAGCTCACCTGGATCAACGGCGGCCCGGGCGTGGTCTTCCGCGGGCCGGACCACGTGCTCGCCACGCTGACCTTCGACTTCGACCCGGAAGGCCGCATCTCGGCCATCCACAACGTGGCCAACCCCGACAAGCTCCACGCCGTCGCCGAGGGCACCCGGTACGAACTCTCCTGAGCCGCCCGATCGACATCGACACGCGCCGGAATCCCCGTGAGCGCCCCGGACCCGCCGCCCGGCACGGCCTGGCCCGGGTGGAAGCGGATGCGGCAGGCCGTGGCCGTCGTGATCCACTTCCGCCGATCGGTCTGCCCTCCCCGCCTGTTGCCGCCGCGCGCCGACAGCTCTGACCGCCGCCGAGCGGCACCGGTGGGAGAAGACGGCCCGGGGCCACAAGGCCGAGGACCGGGCCAGGGGCCTGGCGCGGACCGTGTTCCGGGCGGCTCGGGGCTGGTCCACCGCGCGTACCGCCGTCGAGAGCTCCCACTGCGGCGAGGCCGCGAGAAGCCGCCCCGTCGCCGCGTTCCCGGCCGCCGTACCGGTCCACACCCCGGTGCACGCCTCCCCGCTGAACCGGGTGAAGAACTCCTTCTCCGTCGTGCGGCGGGACGTCGTGGCGCCCGACGACGTCACCGGCCTTGCCCGGACCGGGGACCGGCTCCGGGCCTTCGAAGACCACCGCAACGGCACGGCACAGCCGTTCCGGTGGAGGTTCACCATCTCCGGGCTGGACGATCCGCCGGCCGGGACCGGCCGGCCCACACCGCCGGTCCCCCGGACGAACCCTCCGTCGCGCCGGCGGCGTGATCAACACCCGCAGGACTTCCGGAGGCGACCACCGAGTCCGGATCGCGCGGGGGCCGCGGGCCGCCCGGTGGGCCGGGGGCCGTGACCGTTCGAGCACCGCGGCCCACCGCGGACGGCGACCGGATCAGCGCGCTCCGGCGCGGTCGTTGCGGACGACGTCACCGCCCTTGACGACCAGCGCCGTACGGCCGGAGTCGGCGAACAGCCCGGGCTCGGCCAGCGGGTCGAAGTCCACCGCGACCACATCGGCGAACTTGCCGGGCTCCAGGGTGCCGACCTGGTCCGCCAGGCCGATGATCTCGGCGTTGACCGAGGTCGCCGCCATGATGGCCTTCATGGGCCCGACGATCTCGGCGCGCAGCGCGATCTCCAGACCGCGGTTGTCCTGCTTGGGTCCGACGTAGTCGGTGCCGGAGCCGACCAGCACCCCCGCGTCGGTGGCCACCTTGATGGCCCGCGCCATCTTCTCCTCGACCCCGCTGAACCGCGCCCGGACCTCGTCGTGGAGGGACATGTCCTCGAAGTCCCTGGCGTGGATGTGCATCACCGCGAGGGTGGGCACCAGGTGGACCCCCAGGGCGGCCATCTCCTCGGCCAGTTCCTCGTCGATGTCGGTGCCGTGCTCGACACAGCGCGCGCCCGCGGCGATCCCGTTGCGGATGCCCTGGGTGTTGTGGGCGTGCACGGTGACGTACGAGCGCCGGGCCTGGGCCTCGATCACCGCGGCCTCGATCTCGGGAACGGTGAACTGGGTGTCGTCCAGGGAGTCCGTGAGCGAGATGACGCCGCCGGTGATGTTCATCTTCAGGAACGACGCTCCGCGCCGGTAGTTGTCCCGTGCCGCGGCCCGCACCTGGTCGGGCGAGTCGCACAGGACGCTCAGTGTCGTCAGCCCGGGCAGCTCGCGGCTGCGCCACTCGTGGACGCACTCGTTGGGCGAGGTGTAGTGGGCGTGCCCGCCGGTCTGCGCGAGGATCGCACCGCAGCACAGGATGCGCGGGCCGGGGATCTGTCCCGAGTCGACGGCCTTCAGCAGGCCCCAGTCGATGCCGCCGGTGTCCCGAACGGTCGTAAACCCCTGGTGAAGGGTGTCCCGGCAGACCCGGAACATATCGGCGGCCCGCTCGGCGATGGACAGTTCCTTGGCCATCATCGGGTCGATCGGACTGGCCAGCCCGAAGTGGACATGAGCGTCGATCAGACCCGGAAGGATCGTGCACCCCTCCATGTCGATGACCTCGTCGCCCGGCCGGACCGGGCCGATCTCGGCGATCCGGTCGCCGTCGAACCGGACCGCGGCGTCCCGTACGGGGTCACGGCCGGTTCCGTCGATGATCTGGGCTCCGCGTACAGCGATCATTGGACCTGTCCTTGGCTGGTGTTGTGCCGGGGATCCCCGGCGGCGGATGAAGCGGAGAGAATCTCGTCACGGTGCTCGTCCAGCAGGGGGGCACGGTGGCGTACGGCCGAGGGGGTGCGGCTCAGCTTGATGGGCTGCCCGGCGATCACCACGGGCGCGGGCGAGCCCGGCTGCTCGACCTCGCTCAGCATCCCGCGCTCCCGGACATGCGGATCGGCGAAGATCGCCGCGGCGTCGTTCACCGGGCCGCACGGCACCCGGCCGCCGAGCACCGCGAGCGCGTCGGCCGTCGTCCGTGACGACAGCCACCGGGTGACCACGTCCCGTACCGCGTCCGCGTGGGCGACCCGTCCGGTGTTGGTGGCGTAGCGCTCGTCGTGACCGAGTTCGGGCCGGCCGATCAGGGCGCAGAACTCCCGCCAGTGCCGGTCGCTGGGCGCGGCCAGGGCCAGCAGACCGTCCTTGGTCGGAAAGAGCCCGAAGGGGCACAGCAGCGGATGGGTGTTGCCCTGCGGCTGCGGGACCGCACCGGTGTAGCTGTGCTGGTAGACGATCCGCTCGCAGAGCGAGAGCACGGCGTCGTACATCGCCACCTCGACGAACTGTCCCCGGCCCGAGCGCCGTGCCTCGTGGACCGCGGCGAGGATGCCGACGGCGCACAGCGCGGCCGGGAAGATGTCGCCGATGCCCGGCCCCGTCTTGAGCGGCCGGCCGGGGCCGGGGCCGGTGATGGCGACAAGACCGCCCATGGCCTGGGCGGTGATGTCGAAGGCCGGCCAGTCGGCGTACGGGCTGCCGCCCGTCCTCGGGTCGCCGAAGCCGCGTACGCAGCCGTAGACGAGCGCCGGGTTGACCGCGCTCAGCGTCTCGTACGACAGCCCGAGCCGGTCCATCACCCCCACGGAGAAGTTCTCGACCAGCACATCGGCGGTGGCCGCGAGCCGGAGGAGCGCCGTACGGCCTGCCGCGGTCTTCAGATCGAGGACCACGCTGCGCTTGTTCCTGTTGACCGACTGGAAGTAGCCGCCGAGCGCTTCCGGGGAGTCGCCCTCGCGATGGGGTCCCATGTGCCGGGTGAGGTCCCCGGCGGGCGGCTCCACCTTGATGACGTCGGCACCCAGATCGGCGAGGGTCATGGTGCAGTAGGGCCCCGCGAGCATCTGCGTCAGATCGATGACGGTCAGATCGTGGAGTGGCCCCGTGATCGATGGCGATTCGGTGCTCAACTCAAGTCCTTAACCCTGGAGGACATGCTTTTGACTGTGCGACCAGGGAGAGCGACCGTGAGGAGCACCAATCGCGATTGGGGGCGCGGCGGCGGAAGTCGGCTCTGTGCTGAGACTTTCCTACGTGAGCGCGCCGATCACTGTCAAGACCGTCGCGGTGTTTCCGGTGGCCGCGACGCGGCCGGTGTTTCCACGGCCATGCCTTCGAGTTTGAGGTGTTCGCGATACCGGCGCACCAGATCGCGGTATGCCTGGGTGAGCGCGCCGCTGGACGCGCCCCAGTAGTTGCGCTTGACGTTGGCGAGGAATTCCGAGGGCTCGTTCAGGAGGCACTGGCCCACCAGTTCCCGTTCCAGCCATTCCCGGCCGACGTCCGTCACCAAAGTGGAGGACGCCTTGAGCACCGTGTGCGTCGCCAGGTCCACCAGGACACCGAGGGTCAGTGTCTCGTACAGTGAACGCGCGGCCGTCCCGACCGGCATCTTCGAGTAGCCGCTGACCACCACGGTCCGGCCCGCGCCGTCCGGCCGGGACTCCTGCGCCACCTGTTCCGCTCCTACGGGGAAAGACACGGCTGCCTCCTTGGAGTGCGCAAGGATTCCATTGACGAACCCGAATGCGGTTGCCATACTTCGTCGAGATCATAGAACGGTTGCTCCGTCGGTCAATACGATGTGTTCATATCGTCACTTCCGGCAATGACGACGTTCTCCCTGGCTGACAGACCCGACGTGATACGCACTGCCCGTCGGACAGCTGGAACAACGGGAGACTGCCGTGACCGATATGCGAGCGCGCTACGAAGAAGCCGAAGCCCTGCTTCCCCACAGCCTCGCGAAACTCGTCCACCGTGCCCGGGTGCGGCCCGTCTGGCTCGACGACGACACGTTCTGGTACACCGTGCGAACGGGCGAGGGAGTTCGCTTCCACCGGGTGGACATTCGCTCACGACTGCGTTCGCCCGCATTCGACCATACGTTGCTGGCGGCTGCGCTGAGCACCGCGACCGGCACGTGTGTCCGGCCCGGCGCGCTGCCGCTGAGCCGTCTGTCCTTCACCCGCGACGAGGTGGAGTTCTCCGCGTCCGGCGCGAACTGGCGGTGGCATCCGGCGACCCGGGAGTGCCGCCGGCTGCCGAACCGCCCCCCGGCGCCGGACGAGACCGTGGCGCCGGACGGACGGTGGGCGCTGCGGGTCCAGGACCACAACCTCGTCCTGCGCGATCTCCATGCGGTCGAGGAGGACCGCGTCCTCACGAAGGACGGCACCCCGACCCTCGGCTACGGCGTCCCGCCCGACCCGATGGCGCTGACCTCGCTGCTCGGCCATATCGGCGTCACGCTGCCCCCCGCGGCCGTCTGGTCGCCGGACGGCACCGCGTTCGCGACCCACCGGGTGGACCAGCGCGGCGTCGCCAGGGCGGCCCTGGTGCAGTCCGCACCGCCGGACGGGTCACGGCCCCGGCTGCGGACGTTCGCGTACGCGATGACCGGCGAGGAGGCCCAGCCCACCTCGACCGTGCTGGTGTACCACCTCGAAGCGGGTGAATGGGTGGAGAGCCGCGGCACCCCGCTGGTGACGCCGTTCGAGTCGGCCACCGCGTTCGGCCGCACCTGGTGGTCGCGGGACGGCCGCTCCCTGTACTGGCACGAGGGCGACCGCGGCGACCGGAACGTACGGCTGATGCGGATGGACGCGGCGACCGGTGAGGTCGAGACCCTGCTGACGGAGCGTTCCGATACCCAGGTGCAGACCCATCCGATCCGCTATCACGCGCCCAACGTCCTGGAGCTCACCTCCGGTGAACTGGTCTGGTGGTCCCAGCGCGACGACTGGGGCCATGCCTGGCTGCGGGACACCGACGGCACCCTGCGCCGGCTGACCGAGGGCCCCTGGCTGGTCCGCGAGACCCTGGTCGTGGACGAGGAGGCCCGCGCCCTGGTGTTCACCGCGTCGGGCCGGGAACCCGGCCTCGACCCCTATGTGCGCCAGCTCTACCGGGTGGGTCTGGACGACGGCCGGATCACCCGGCTCACCGACGACGCCCTCGACCACGACGTCGTCGTCTCCCCCGCCGGGACCCATCTGGTGGATGTGGCCTCGGACCTGGCCACCCCCGCCGTCAGCCGGGTGCTCGATCTGTACGGCGAGGTCGTGGTGGAACTGGAGGCGGCGGAGGCGGACGGCCTCTACGCGGCCGGGTGGAGGCCGCCGGAGCGGTTCCGCGTCAAGGCGGCCGACGGGACGACCGACATCCACGGAGTCCTCTACCGGCCGCACGGCTTCGACCCGGACCAGCGGTATCCCGTGCTCGACCACATGTACCCCGGCCCGCAGGTCAAGGCGGCGCCGGTGCGGTTCCCGCAGTCGGGCGAGATCGTCCCCACCGCGGAGGCCGCAGCGATGGCGGCGCTGGGGTTCGCCGTGGTCGTCGTGGACGGGCGCGGCACGCCCTACCGCTCCAAGGCGTTCCAGGAGCATCAGAGGCTGGACCCCGGCCGTACCGCGTTCATCGACGACCATGTCGCCGCCATCGAGCAACTGGCCGCCACCCGCCCGTGGCTGGACCTCAGCCGGGTGGGCGCCTTCGGGACGTCCGGCGGCGGCTACGCCTCCACCCGGGCGATGCTGCACCGCCCCGACTTCTTCCGGGTCGGGGTCTCGGCCGCGGGCGACCACGACGATCTGGTCTACCAGCCCGCGTGGGGCGAGAAGTTCTTCGGACTGCCCGGGGAGACCGACTACGCCGCGAAGTCCAACTCGGCCCTCGCCCACCGCCTGGAGGGCAGGCTGCTGCTGATCCACGGCGAACTGGACGACAATGTGCTGCCGTATCAGACGCTCCGGCTCACCGAGGCGTTCATCCGGGCGAACCGGGACTTCGACCTGCTGCTGGTGCCCAACGCCGACCACACCCTGGTGGTCCACGGCGCCTATACGACCCGGCGGCGGTGGGACTACTTCGTACGGAATCTGCTGGGCACCGAGCCGCCCGCCTACGAGATCGGCCCGTTCCCGCTCGACCTGGGCGCCCTCGCCGAACTCCTCGGCGCCTGAACCGGCGGCCGGAACGGATGTCCCCGTGGCGGAGTCGAGCCGACTGTGTGACGGCAACACTCCGCCGACGGCTCCCTGACCGGCGATGCCCGCGGTTCTCCAGCCCCCGATCTCCAGCCGCGGTCGGAACGTCCCGGAGGACCGGGCGGCCGTTCTCCGGGAGCCAACAGCGGAAAACACCCCATCAGCCACACCCGGTCCGCCCGGACCCCTCACCTCCGTAAGGAACCGCATGACCACCCCGCCCCTGACCTCGCTCACCATCACCGAGGCGGCACAACGCATCGCGTCCGGCCAGGTGACCCCCCGGGAACTCACCGAGGCGTATCTCGACCGTATCGACGCCGTGGACGGTGCCGTGCGCGCATTCGTCCGCGTCGACCGGGACGGGGCGCTCGCCCGGGCCCGGAGCGCCACCGAGGAGATCGCGCGCGGCGGGAGCAGGGGACCCCTGCACGGTGTTCCCCTCGCGGTGAAGGACGTGATCGACACCGACGGCCTGCCCACCGAGTACGGCTCCAGGGCCTTCGCCGGGCGGCGCCCGAGCCGGGACGCGGAAGTCGTCCGGCTGTTGAGAGAGGCCGGTGCCGTCATCCTCGGCAAGAACACCACCCAGGAGTGCGCGGTGGGCATCGCCTGCGCGCCGACCGCCAACCCGTGGAACACCGCCCGTATCGCGGGCGGGTCGAGCGGCGGCTCGGCCGCCGCGGTGGCCGCCCACGCCTGCGCGGCGTCGCTCGGCTCCGACACCGGAGGGTCGATCCGCATCCCGGCGGCGTTCTGCGGCGTGGTGGGCGTCCGGCCCACCGGCGGTCTGGTCTCCCGCGCCGGTCTCCTGCCCGCTGCCCCGAGCCTGGACCGGGTGGGCCCCCTCGCCCGCACCGTGACCGATGCCCGCATCCTGCTCGACGCGATCACCGGTTACGACTCCGCCGACCCGGCGAGTGAAGTCCGCCGCCCGGCCGGTCATGACACAGCACCGGCGGCCCCGGAGACGGCGCTGCGCGGTGTGCGCATCGGCGTCGTACGGGACTGGGCGGACGGCTCCGACCCGGGAGTCCGGGCGGCGTTCAGCGCGGCCGAAGAGGTCGTCAAGGGCGCCGGCGCCGAACTGATCGATGTCGTCAGCCCGGCACAGGAACTGGTCATGCCCGCGTACCGGGACCTCGCCCTGTACGAACTGGCCGCCCAGCACCGTCCCGCACTGGCCACCGGATCGCACCTCTACAGCCCCGGCGTCCTCGCCGTCATCGAGGCGGGCATGGACATCGACGAGGCCGCCTACGCCCGGGCGACCGCCGACCGCGGGCGGATACGCGACGCCTGGACCGAGTTGCTCACCACTCACCGCCTGACGGCCCTCATCGCCCCCACCGTGCCCACCGTCGCCTCCACCCCGGACGGCGTCGCCGAGATCGAACTCCGGGCCGGCGCCTTCACGATCCCGCTGAGCATGGCGGACCTTCCCGTGATCAGCCAGCCCATGGGCTTCTCCGAGGGACTGCCCGTCGGCCTGCAGTGGATCGGCGCGCCTTACGCGGAACCCCGGCTGTTCGATCTGGCGGGCGCCTACGAGCACCTCACCGACTGGCATACGAGCCCGAGCCCCATCGAATCGGAGGTACGTTCATGAGCGCCGACGGACAGTCCGGCGACGGACAGCACAAGCCCGCCAGCGAGCGGGTCCGGGTCCGGCGCCGCCCGGCCCGCGCCGACTACGATCCGGCTGCCGCGTACCGGGTCCTGGACGAGGCCCTGCTCTGCCATGTCGGCCTGGTCATCGAGGACTTCCCCCATGTGATGCCGATGCTCCATGTACGGCTGGACGACACCCTGTACTTCCACGGCGCCCCCGCCAACCGCGCTCTCGGCACCTTGGCCTCCGGTGCTCCGGTGAGTGTGACGGCGACGTTGCTCGACAGCCTGGTGCTGGGCCGTTCGGCCTACGAGAACTCGGTGAACTACCGCTCCGTGATGGCGTTCGGCCAGGCCCGCCCGGTCGTGGACGAGGCCGTCAAACGGCAGGTCATGACCCGTCTCCTCACCCGCCTGCTGCCTCCGGAACGGCTGGACGAGGTCCGTCCCCTGTCCTCCAGGGAACTGTCCCGCACCACGGTCGTGGGACTGGTGCTCGCCGAGTCCTCGGTCAAGGCCCGCACGGGTCCCGCCGTCGACGCCCGGGAGGATCTGGACGCCAGGGTGTGGGCCGGGGAGATCCCCTTCACCCCCGGGCTCGGCACACCGGTCCCCGACGGCCTGGGGCCGTGGACCGTCTCCGTCCCCGAATCGTTCAAGGGCTGGACGGGACCACCGAACCTGTGAACGCCGCTCGGTCGTATGCCGCCCGAGGACGACGTAGGACCGTGAAGGCCCGGCATGTGACCCGCAGTACGGGCGCGAATGCGGCCGTGGACACCATGCCGGGCAGAACGCGGCCAAGCCATAGTCAGGGGCTGACAGAAGCCCCGGTGGTCCCGGGCCGAATGCGAAGTCCGGTGCGCGGGAGCAACCTCAGCCCCGCCGGCGATTGAGGCGCCGGGCCCCGGGCGGAGCCCCGGGATAGCGCAGAGCCCGGCCGCCCCACCGGACGCCCAAACCAGGAACAGGAAACCCAGCCCCGCCGGCGATTGAGGCGCCGGGCCCCGGGCCTGCGCCCCGGGAGTGACCCGCCCGCGGAACCGCCCCGGCACGCGTGGGCCCCGTACCGGCCCGGGTCACGAGGGCCGGTCCCCGGTCGGCGGGGCGTCGGTGTGGCGGATCCGGCTGTGCTTACGGCTGTAGAGGTAGTACACCGCCACACCGAGGAGCATCCAGATGCCGAACCGGACCCAGGTCTCGGTCGGCAGATTGAGCATCAGCCAGAGCGAGGCGGCCACCGACGCGATCGGCAGCCACGGCACCAGCGGGGTACGGAAGGCCCGCGGGAGGTCGGGGCGCGTACGGCGCAGGACGATGACGCCGATGGCGACGAGGACGAACGCGAACAGGGTGCCGATGTTCACCAGGGCCGCCAGCTCCTGGATGTTGGTGAGTCCGGCGATGACGGCGATGACGCAGCCGAGCAGGATGGTCGCACGGTACGGGGTGCGGAAGCGCGGATGGGTCCGGGAGAAGAAGCGGGGCAGCAGCCCGTCGCGGCTCATGGCGAAGAACACCCGGGTCTGGCCGAGCAGCAGGATCATACAGACGGTGGTGAGCCCGATGACCGCGCCGAAGCTGATGAAGCCCGCGTACCAGGGGTGCCCGGTGGCCTTGAACGCGTCGGCGAGCGGGGCGTCGATGGACAGGTCCCTGTAGTTCTGCATTCCGGTCACGACGATCGACACGGCGACATAGAGCGCGGTGCAGATGAACAGGGACCCGAGGATGCCCCGGGGCATGTCCCGCTGCGGGAGTTTGGTCTCCTCGGCCGCGGTGGCCACCACGTCGAAGCCGATGAAGGCGAAGAAGACCACGGAGGCCGCGGTGAAGATGCCCATCACACCGAAGTTGGTGGGTGCGTACCCGAACATCATCTGGACCAGCGGCTCCTGGATGCCCGAACCGCCCTCCGACCTCACCGGCGGGGGGATGAAGGGGTTGTAGTTCGACGCCGTGATGAAGAAGGACCCGGCGACGATGACCACCAGGACGACCGCGACCTTGATGATCACGACGATGGAGGTGACCCGGGCGGAGAGTTTCATCCCGAGGACCAGAATGCAGGTGAGGGCCAGCACCAGCAGAAAGGCCAGCAGATCGAAGCCGAATCCCGTGACGTCGTTGGTCCCGGACAGCGCGGCGGGCAGATGCCAGCCGATGTTGTCCATCAGAGAGCGCAGATAGCCGGACCAGCCGACGGCCACCACCGCCGTACCGAGGGCGAATTCGAGCACCAGGTCCCAGCCGATGATCCACGCGGGAAGCTCGCCGAGTGAGGCGTACGAGAAGGTGTACGCCGATCCCGCGACGGGGACCGTGGAGGCGAACTCGGCGTAGCACAGGGCCGCGAGACCGCAGACCACACCGGCGACGACGAAGGCGATGGCCGTCGCGGGGCCCGCGTTCTCCTTGGCGACGGCTCCGGTGAGGACGAAGATGCCGGTGCCGATGATGACACCGACTCCGAAAACGGTGAGATCCAGCCCGGACAGGGACTTTCTGAGTGCGTGCTCCGGCTCTTCCGTGTCGCGGATGGACTGCTCGATGCTCTTCGTCCGGAAGGCCCCCGCCCGGTCGGCGGGGTCTGACTGAGTGCTCACCGTGCACCTCCACGCTTGTCGTCCTCGACATGATCGGGACCGTCACCGGCCCGAACGCGCCCATACGGGTGGAGTTCACGCGAATGGGCCGGTAGGACCACCCGTCCAGGGTGCCCTCACCGGCCCGCGTCACTCGTGCCTCAGCGTGTTCCGGCGGACACTTTGCGGAGTCGTCCAAGAGGTACGGCGTTCCTCGGCGTCCGCGCGCGGACGAGGCCCTCCTTCCGCCGGGCGGGAGGAGGGCCTCGTCTTCGGTCCGTATGAGAAGGAGCACGGGAGAGTGCCGTTCCCGCGCCGCGACACGCGGGGAACTCGCCGAACGCGCTACGGGAGCCCGTCAGTCGCGGGCGGGTTCCACCGCCTCGGCCGCGGTGCTCCCGAAACGGCCGTCGAGCCGGGAGACCAGACCCGTCACCTGGCGCGCGATGTCCGGCGCGGTCAGACCGATCTCGGTCATGACCTCCTTGCGGGAGGCGTGGTCGAGGAAGCGCGGCGGAATGCCGAAGTCTCGCAGCGGGACGTCGACACCGGCGTCCCGCAGTGCCTGCGCGACCGCGGAGCCCACGCCGCCGACCCTGCTGTTGTCCTCGACGGTGACGACCACGCGGTGCTGCTCGGCGAGCGGTGCGAGGGCCTCGTCCACCGGCTTGACCCAGCGGGGGTCGACGACGGTGGTGGAGATGCCCTGCTTGTCGAGGAGATCGGCGATCTCCAGACACATCGGGGCGAGCGCGCCGACCGAGACGAGGAGCACATCGGGCCGGGCGGCGTCGGCGGGACGCAGCACATCCATACCGCCGACGCGGCCGACGGCCTTGACCGCGGGGCCGACCGCGCCCTTGGAGAAGCGGACCACGGTCGGGGCGTCGTCGACGGCGACGGCCTCGCGCAGCTGGGCGCGGACCTGGTCGGCGTCGCGCGGCGCGGCGATCCGGATGCCCGGGACGACCTGGAGGATCGACAGGTCCCACATGCCGTTGTGGGAGGCGCCGTCGGTGCCGGTGATGCCCGCGCGGTCCAGGACGAAGGTCACCCCGCACCGGTGCAGGGCGACATCCATGAGCACCTGGTCGAAGGCGCGGTTGAGGAAGGTCGCGTACACCGCGAAGACGGGGTGCACTCCGGCGGTGGCGAGACCGGCGGCGGAGACCGCGCCGTGCTGCTCGGCGATGCCGACGTCGTAGACGCGGTCGGGGAACGCCTTGGCGAACTTCTCCAGTCCGACGGGCTGGAGCATGGCGGCGGTGATCGCGACGACGTCCTCGCGCTCCCGGCCGAGCTTGACCATCTCCTCGCCGAACACGGAGGTCCAGTCGAGTCCGGAGCTGGCGATCGGCAGCCCGGTGTCGGGGTGGATCTTGCCGACGGCGTGGAAGCGGTCGGCCTCGTCCTGGAGGGCGGGCTGATAGCCGCGGCCCTTCTCGGTGAGGCAGTGGACGATCACGGGCCCGCCGAAGCGCTTGGCGCGGGCCAGCGCGGACTCCAGCGCCTCGATGTCATGGCCGTCGATCGGGCCGACGTACTTGAGGCCGAGGTCCTCGAACATGCCCTGGGGCGCGATGAAGTCCTTGAGGCCCTTCTTGGCGCCGTGGAGGGTTTCGTACAGCGGCTTTCCGACGACCGGGGTACGGCCGAGGATGTCCTTGCCGCGGGCGAGGAAACGCTCGTAGCCGTCGGTGGTACGGAGGGTGGCGAGGTGGTTGGCGAGACCGCCGATGGTCGGGGCGTAGGAGCGCTCGTTGTCGTTGACGACGATCACCAGCGGGCGGTCCTTGGCGGCGGCGATGTTGTTCAGCGCCTCCCAGGCCATACCGCCGGTGAGCGCGCCGTCGCCGATGACCGCGACGACGTGGTCGTCCTTCCTCAGGACCTCGTTCGCCTTGGCGATCCCGTCGGCCCAGCCGAGGACGGCCGAGGCGTGGGAGTTCTCGATGATGTCGTGCTCGGACTCGGCGCGCGCCGGGTAACCGGAGAGCCCGCCCTTCATCTTCAGCCGGGAGAAGTCCTGGCGGCCGGTGAGCAGCTTGTGCACATAGCTCTGGTGGCCCGTGTCCCACAGGATCTTGTCCCTCGGGGACTCGAAGACCCGGTGGAGGGCGATGGTCAGCTCGACCACACCGAGGTTGGGACCGAGGTGGCCGCCGGTCTTGGAGACGGCGTCGACGAGGAAGGTCCGGATCTCTTCGGCCAGCTGATCCAGCTCCTCCGGGCTGAGCCGGTCCAGATCGCGCGGTCCCCTGATACGGGTAAGCAGTGCCACCCGTGCCTCCTTGCGTATTGAGCTGGTGAGCGTTGCGGTCGAGCGTGGCGATTCGGCCGAGTCTAGTGTTCCCCCGCTGCCCTTGGTCATCGGGCGGTGCGTTCTGGGTCATACCGGTGGCCGCCCCGGGACGGATACGCGACAATGCCCGGCCCGCCGGGGTCGTGGGGCCCCGGGGTGCGCGCGATCGGGGGGCGCGGCGGCCGCCGGCGCCCGGATCTGTGAGCGGCGACACCCGGTCGTACGGCGTGACATCCGGCACTCCGATGACGCCGGGCCCGTACGACGGCTCCCGCCCGCGTCCCTCGACGGAGGCGCCCGGACCTTCCACCGGTCCGCCCGGTGCGGACACCGGCGACGCCCGGATCCCTGCCGGGGCACCGGCGACGGCGGGTCCGGCCCCGGACACCGTGGCGCCCGGTCCCCTGGGATTCGCCGCACCGGGACCGGGCGAGCCGGTGACGGGGGCCACGGTGGCCGGGGTCAGGCGCGGCCCGCCGTCTTCTGGGTCCTGCGGGTGACGGAGTCGATCACCACGGTGGCCAGCAGCACACCGCCGGTGATCATGTACTGGATCGGGGTGGCGATGCTCTCCAGGGCCAGGCCGTACTGGATGGACACGATGACCATCACCCCGAGCAGCGCGTTCCAGGTCCGGCCGCGTCCGCCGAAGAGGCTGGTGCCGCCGATGACGGCCGCGGCGATCACATTCATCAGGAGGTCGCCGGCTCCGGCGCTCTGATTGGCCGCGGCGATCTTGGACGCCCAGAACAGTCCGCCGACGGCGGCGAAGGTGCCGGCGACGGCGAAGACCGAGATCCGTACCGCCGTGACGTTGATGCCGGCCCGCCGGGACGCCTCCACGCTGCCGCCGAGGGCGGTGATCATGCGGCCGTACGCGGTGCGGCGCAGGACGAAGTCCGTCGTCACCAGCACCGCCAGGAAGAGCACGAACGCCAGGGGCAGCCCCTTGTACTGGTTGAACACGAAGGCCGCCGCGAACGCGATCAGCGCGAGCAGCGCCGTGCGCAGCACGATGTCGGCCGGGGGCCGGGAGGGGATACCCGCGGCGGCGCGGCGGCGGCTGTCGAGGAGTCCGGAGCACAGGAACACGGCGACGGCGACGGCGGCGAGTCCGTAGGCGGCGGCCACATCGGTGAAGTAGTACGTGGTCAGCCTGCCGACGACGCCCTCGCTGTCGAGGTTGATCGTGCCGTTCTCACCGAGGAGTTGGAGCATGAAGCCGAGCCAGAACAGCAGTCCGGCGAGGGTGACGGCAAAGGCGGGGGCACCGAGCCGGGCGAAGAAGAAGCCGTGCAGGGCCCCGATGGCCGCGCCGCTCACCAGGGCCACGGCGACGGCGAGCCATTCGTTCATGCCGTGGGTCACGGTCAGCACGGCGACGATCGCCCCGGAGACACCGCTGACCGAGCCGACGGACAGATCGATCTCGCCGAGGAGGAGGACGAAGATGATCCCGACGGCCATCATCCCGGTGGCGACCATGGTGACGGCGATGTTGCTGAGGTTCTCGGCGGACAGGAAGTTGGGGTTGAGGGTCTGGAAGACCGCTGCGATGAGGATCAGTCCGACGACGACCGGGAGGGAGCCGAGGTCACCGGCGCTCAGCTTCCGCCGGAACTCGGAGAGATAGCCCGAGAAGCCCTCTTCGCGCACCAGCAGCCGGGGGTCGACCGCGGTCACCGCGGCCGTGGCCGCCTCCGTGTTCACCACGGGCGCGCGGTCGGCGCCGTCGGCGCCCCCGGGAGTCTTGTCGAGGTTCATCTACCGTCCCTCCGCGTCGCGCGCCGCCCGGCGGGTCACTGCGTTGTCCGTGGCGCCGGTGATGGCGGAGATGATGTCCTCCTGCGAGGTGGAACGGACGTCGAAGACACCGTTGTTGCGGCCGAGGCGCAGGACCGCCACCCGGTCGGCGACCGCTTTGACGTCCGCCATGCTGTGGCTGATGAGAAGGACGGCGTGGCCGCGATCACGCAGCCGCTCCACGAGGTCGAGGACCTGGGCGGTCTGCTCGACGCCGAGGGCGGCCGTGGGCTCGTCCAGGATGACCAGCCGTGGCTCGCCCAGCAGGGAGCGGGCGATGGCGACGGTCTGGCGCTGGCCGCCGGAGAGCGAGGCGACCGGGATCCGGACGCTGGGGATACGGATCGCGAGGGTGTCGAGGAGTACACGGGCGCGGCGCTCCATCTCGATCTCGTCGAGGATGCCGTGTCTGCGGATCTCCCGGCCGAGGTAGAGGTTCCCGACGACGTCGATGTTGTCGCAGAGCGCGAGGTCCTGGTAGACGGTCGCGATGCCCAGCGCCCGGGCGTCGTGCGGCCGGGTGATCGACACCGGCGCGCCGTCCCACTCGATGACACCGCCGTCGACGGGGTGCACTCCGGCGACCGTCTTGACCAGGGTGGACTTTCCGGCGCCGTTGTCGCCCACGAGGGCGACCACCTCGCCCGAGCGGACCTCCATCTCGACATCGGTGAGCGCCTGGACGGCACCGAAGCGTTTGGAGACCCCTCGCAACGCCAGCACGGGCGCAGCGGACACATGAACCATCTCCTTCGCCGCCTGACCGGCGGGGGCGCCGCGCCGGGGTGGGGCGCGGATGCTGAGCAGCAGGGCTGGGAGGGAAGCGGGTCGTCCGGCGCCCCGCCGGCAGCGGGGTGGTTGGGCCGGGAGGGCGCCGGACGAGCTGGGGGGCGACCCCGGGTTCCGGGGGCGTGCGGTCAAGGGGTGCGGCCTTTGGGTGGTACGGGGATTCCGGGGCGGACGGGGCTCCGGGCGGCGCACGGGCCGCGCGGGAGCCCCGGGACCTCGGGCTTCCCCGGGGGTCGGGGTGCGTACGGTGGTTCGGGGTCGGTGGTCCGGGTCTCCGGGTCGGGGGCGGTGGTTCGGAGCCGCGGTTCGGGCCTGCGGATCCGGATCGGTGGCTCGGGCCCCCGGGTCGGGGGCGTCTTTCGGCCCCCGGGTCGGGGGACTGTCGCCCGGGCGCCGGCTCGGGAGCGGTCGTTGAGGGCCCCGGCTCCGGGGCCTTGACGTCACCTCGCCGGCGGAGGCGCTAACGGAGGCCGAGCTTGTCGCAGGCCGCCTTGTACTTGGGAGTGCAGATCTCGGCGACGGTGTAGATGCCGTCCTTGAGGACCGTGTCCTTGATGTTGTCCTTCGTCAGGGAGACCACCGGGACGAGGACCGACGGCACGCCCTTGGTGGTCGGGCTGTCCACGGTGTCCTGGGCGATGCCGCCGAGCTTCCTGCCCTGGGCGAGCGCGACCGCCATCTCGGCGGCGGCGTCCGCCTCCCCCGCGTACGGCTTGTAGACGCTCGCGAACTGCTCACCGGCGATGATGCGCTGTACGGCGGCGAGTTCGGCGTCCTGCCCGGTGACGGGCGGCAGCTTGGTGAAGCCCGCGGCCTTCAGGGCGGTGATGATGCCGCCCGCCATACCGTCGTTGGCGGAGTAGACACCGATGATCCGGCCCTTGCCGAGCGCCGAGATCGCCGCCTCCATATTGGCGTTGGCGTTCTCCGGCTTCCACTCCTTGGTGTCGTACTCCTTGCCGATGTTCACCTTGCCGTCCAGCTCGGAGTGGGCGCCCTTCTTGAACAGCGCCGCGTTCGGGTCGGTGACCGAGCCGTTCATCATCACGATCTGGCCGTCCTTGGCCTTCGGCCCGAGCGCCGTCAGCAGCGCCTTGCCCTGGACCCGGCCCACCTCCTCGTTGTCGAAGGAGGTGTAGGCGTCGATCGGCCCCTCGGCCAGCCGGTCGAACGCGACGACCGGGATCCCGGCGTCCTTGGCCTTCTTCACCCCGCCCGCGATCGCCTTGGAGTCGACCGCGTCCACGATCAGCACATCGACCTTGTTGGTGATCATCGTGTCGACCTGCTGGGTCTGGAGCGTCGCGTCCTGTTTGGCGTTGGCGTAGACGATCTCGCCCTTGCCGTCGGTCAGTTCGCTGATCTTCTTCTCGATGAGCGGCTTGTCGAACTTCTCGTACCGTGCGGTCTGGTTCTCCGGCAGCAGCAGTCCGACCGTGAGGTCGTCCCCCTTCGCGCCGCCCGACTCCTTCGGCTTGTCGCCGGACTCCTTCGCGCTTCCGCAGGCGGCGAGCACGACGGCCGCCGCTGCGGCCGCGGTGGTGACCGCGGCACGACGCAGATGTGCGTTCATCTGGGCAAACCTCCCTGACGGGGCCGCGGCCGGTACGGCCGAGGTGGCAGGCAGTCAACTCGGCCCTGCTGTCAGGGTCAAGGAGTAAATCCTTAACGAGATGACAACGGTGCCATGTGTTCTCTAAGTGAAGACTTTGCCCCCGTTCGGTGGCTCATATCCGAGCAGGGTGAAGTCACCCGTCTCGCTCAGCGCCAGGGCCAGCGCGCCCAGGACCCCGGCCCGGCCGCCGAGCGCCCCGGGCACCACCACCAGATGCGCGGCGGCGCTGGGGATCGCGTACCGGGCCACGGACTCCCGGATGGGGCCGAGGACCAGCTCACCGGCGTCGGCGAGGGTTCCCCCGAGGACGACCCGGCTCGGGTTGAGCAGATTGCAGAGGCTGGCGACGGCGCTGCCGATGTGGCGGCCGACATCGGCGACGACCCGGCGGCAGCCGGGGTCGCCGTCGCGGGCGAGCGCCACCACGCGCTCCATCGTGATGCCGGGCCCGTGCGAGGAGTGCAGCAGCGGCAGGACGTACCGGGCGGCGGCGAAGGTCTCCAGACAGCCGCGGTTGCCGCAGCGGCAGACCGGGCCCGACTCGTCCAGGGTGATGTGCCCGATCTCACCGGCCGTGCCGCCGGGCCCCCGGTAGATCCGGCCGTCCATCACCAGCCCGGCCCCGACACCGCTCGCGACCTTGATGTACGCGAGATCGCGCACCCCCCGGCCACCGCCCCACACGAGTTCTCCCAGAGCGCCGAGATTGGCGTCGTTGTCGACGTGGACGGGCATCCCGAGCCGCCCGGACAGCTCCTTGCCGGGGCTGACCCCGGTCCACCCGGGCAGTATCGACGGGGATCCGAGGGTGCCGGCCTCCCCGTCGACGGGCCCCGGCACCCCGAGGCCGACGCCGATCACCTTGTCCCGGGCGGTCCCGGTCTCCGCGATCAGCCGGTTGACCAGGTGCTCCGCCCGGTCGAGGCCGTCCGCGGACGAGGCGTCCACATCGAGCGGCTCGGACTCCTCCGCCAGCACCCGGTGGGCGAGATCACCGACCGCCACCCGCAGATGGGTGTGGCCGAAGTCGACGCCGACGACCACGCCCGCGTCCCCGCTGAGCGAGACGCTGCGGGCCCGCCGGCCGCCTGCGGACGTCGGTGTGACCTCGACCGTTCCGCTCTCCTTCAGCTCACGGACGATATTGGAGACCGTGGCCGCCGACAGGCCCGTGCTCCGCGCGATCTCCGCCTGCGTCAGCGAGCCCGCCGTACGAACGGCCCGTACGACCCGTTCCAGATTGGCCCGGTGCAGCGATGTCTGCGATCCCGGAGTCTCCATGGCTGATCCACTCCTGCCCCCGGAGGGCGGCACGACGGCGGTCCTCCGGCCGGAAATCCTCCGTGGATCTCCGGCTTTTCTCCAACTTGTGAACTCCAACCTCACTGTCCGGGGCTGATCACGTCAAGACCTTGACCGGGCGGGCGGCAGGGGCAGGGGGCCGGGGAACGCCGAACGCCCCCCGGTGGAGTGATCCACCGGGGGGCGTTCGCGGGCGGGTGAGGGCGTGGGGCCCGGCGCGCGGGCGCCGACCGCCCGGGCGCCGGGCCGCCGGCCCCGCTACTTGAGTGCGCCCGCCGTCAGTCCCGCCACCACCTGCCGCTGGAAGATGATGTACGCCGCCAGGACCGGCAGCATCGCCATCACCAGACCGGCGAAGAGACCGGACCAGTCCCCCTTGTACCCCTGGCTCACCGCCAGCTGGACCAGGCCCTGGGAGAGCACCTTCTTCTCCGGCTCGGTGTTGAGCACGGTCGGCAGCAGATACTGGTTCCACTGCCCCAGGAAGTTGAAGATACCCACGCTGATCAGCCCCGGCTTGGCCATCGGCAGCATGACCTGGAAGAACGTCCGGGTGTGCGAGGCCCCGTCCATGAACGCGGCCTCCGCCACCGAGGTCGGCAGCGTACGGAAGAAGGCCGTGAGGAAGAAGACGGTGAACGGCAGCGAGTAGGCGATGTACACCAGGATCAGACCGTGCAGCGTGTTCAGCAGGGCCATGTTCTGCAGGACGTAGAAGAGCGGCACCAACGCCAGGATGACCGGGAAGCTCATCCCTCCGATGAAGAGGAAGTAGATGAAGCGGTTCCCGGGGAAGTCGAAGCGCGCCAGCACGTAGGCCGCCATCGACCCGAACAGCAGGGTGCCGATGAGCGAGCCGCCCACCACGAGGACCGTGTTCAGGAAGTAGTCGCTCATATGCGCCTCGCTCCAGGCGCGCGACCAGTTCTCGAAATGCAGCTTGTCCGGCAGGGCCCAGGGCGAGGAGAAGATCGCCCGGTCCGTCTTGAAGGAGGTCATGACGGCCCACAGGAGCGGCAGCACGACCATGATCGCCCAGATGACGAGGACGCCGTGGGAGAAGACATTGAGGACCGAGCCCCCGGTCTGCTGCCCGGTGGACTCCCCCGGCCCGGGGGCGGCCGTCTTGATCACATGGCCGCCGTCTCCCTCGACGCCGGCGTGTGTGGTGTCAGTCGTCTTCATCAGTACTCCAGCCGCTCGCGACGGCCGAGCCGCATCACCACGGCCGCGAAGAGCAGCGTGACGATGAGCAGGGCGACGCCGATCGTGGTCGCGTAGGCGGCCTGGCCGTCCCGGAACGCCTTCTGATACACGTACAGCGGCATGACGATGGTGGAGTAGTCGGGGCCACCGCCGTTCGGCCCCACCGTCATGATCTGTACGACCGCGAAGGACTCGGCGCCCAGCGCGAGGATGCCCATATAGATCCACCCGGACTGCACGGTGTCCCAGAGCAGCGGCAGGGTGATCTTGAAGAAGGTCGTGAAGCGGTTGGCGCCGTCCAGCAGCGCGGCCTCGTAGAAGTCCCGGGGGATCGAGGCCATGCCCGCGGAGAAGAGCACGACGAAGAAGCCGACGGTCGACCAGACCAGTACGGCCATCACGCACATCAGGGCGAGGTCGGGGTCCCCGAGCCAGTCCGGCTGGACGCTGCCGAGCCCGACCGCCTTCAGGGCGGAGTTGATGGCGCCGTCGGCGGGGTTGTACGCGAACTTGAACAGCAGGGCCACGATCGCGATCGACAGCACCTGGGGGAAGAAGTACACGATCTTGTAGAAGGACGAGCCGCGCACTCCGGCGATCGCGGCGCCCTTGCGGCGTCTGCCGCCGACGTTGAGCATGAACGCGAAGAACAGGGCGAGCCCGACCGTCAGCAGCGGCAGCACCACCGCGAAGGTCAGGCTGTGCTGGACCGACTTCCAGAAGACGTCGTCGTCCAGCAACTTGGTGTAGTTGTCGAAACCGACCATCGAGAATTCCGGGCTCAGCCCGCTCCAGTCCGTGAAGGAGTAGTAGATGGACTGGACGAACGGCCAGATGACGAACAGCGCGTAGAGCGCCAGGGGGACCACCAGGAACCCCACGATGAACCGGTACTTGCCGTGTTGCATTCCTACCGACCCCGATCTTCCTGCGGGCAGCACCGCTGGTGCCGTGTGGGGAGCCGGGGCCCCGTTCCCGGTCGGCGGACAGGGCCCCGGCCGGGGATCACTGGTGCTTGTACTTCTTGACCGAGTCGTCCTTGGCGGCCTCGTCGGCGAAGCCCTGGATCCTCTTGATGGCCTCGGTCGGGGTGATGCGGCCGGCCATCATCTCGCCCAGGCCGGCGACGCCGATCTTCTCCTTCTGGAGCGCCACGTACCAGTCCTGCAGCCGCGGGTTGAGCACATTGGTGCCCGCCTTCTCCAGGGCGGCGACGGCGGACTTCAGGCCCGGGGTCAGCTCGATGCCGTCGGTGCCGCCGTCGAAGGCCGTCAGGGACTTCACCGACTGGGTGAAGTTCTTGGAGGAGGCCTCGCTGAGCATGATGCGCAGCTGCTCCATCCCGCCTTCCTTGTTCTTCGCCTTGGCCGGGACGATGAACGGCTCACCGCCGGAGGCCCAGATGGTGCCGAACGGCAGCTTGTCGGAGCTGTCCATGCCGGTGGGCGCGGAGACGGCCAGGTTGAAGTCCTTCGGCATCGTCTTCGCCGCCTCGTTCTCCACCCAGGAGCCGTTCGGGAGGAAGAGCGCCTTGCCCTCGGTCCACTTGGTCTGCGACTGGATGTGGTCGAGACCCGGGGTGCCCTTGAGGATGTAGCCCTTCTTGAACAGCTCGTAGTAGGCCTCCAGACAGGTCTTGACCGCCGGGTGCTTCCAGGCGTTGGGCTCCAGGTTGTCGATCGCGTCGAGGACGTCGCGGCCGCCGACCTTGCCGATCATCGGGTAGAGCGAGAAGGGGATGTAGTACGGGTGGACGCCCGCGTAGGTCCAGCCCGCGATGCCCTTCTTCTTGGCCTTGGCGCAGACCGCCAGCATCTCGTCCCAGGTCTCGGGGTACTTCGCGTCGAGCGAGTCGAGCAGCTTCTGGGAGTACCAGGTGCCGTAGACGGTGTAGGCGTAGTAGAGGATCCAGACCGGCGCGCCGTCGAACTGGCCCATCTCGACGATGCCCGGCCGGAGGGTGTCGCGGACCTTCTTGTTCGGGTCGTCGGCGGAGGCGGCGTCCAGCAGCGGGGTCAGGTCGGTGAGCTGCTTCTTGCCCACGAGGACGCCCATGTCCATCTGCTCTTTGCCGGAGTTGTCGATCAGGTCCGGCGGGTTGCCCCCGTTGAACCGCGGCTGGAGCTCGCTCTGGATGAGCTGGGTCGCGTGGAACTTGACCTTGGCCTTGGGGTAGTTGGTCTCGTAGACCTTGACCGCGTCCTTGGCGTACTGCTGGCCGAAGCCCCCGTCGAAGAGGACGAAGTCGAGCGGGGCGGTCTCATTGACCCCGAGCGGGTTCTTCGCGGTCTTCTTGCCCTTGTCGACCGAGTTGTTGTCCTTGCTGTCCCCGCTGGCGCAGGCGGACAGGAAGCCCATCGCCGGCACCGTCAGCAGGCCGAGCGCCGCGGAGCGCTTGATCAGATCACGGCGGCCAAGGCCCTCATTGTTGTGGGCGGAGGTGGATCCCATGCTCAAGTCCTCGCCTTCATTCAGGACTCAGGCGGTGAACAAGTCGCCCGTCCGTCTCGCCTGAAGGCGAAGGGCCACGCCACCGCGGTCAATTGCTGTGTACTCCCGCGGCTCTCCCGCGCGAACTCAAAAACTTGGGTTGTGCACCGTTCGACAGCGGAAACGGGTCGAGAGCGGCAGACGTTACGCGCACGACTGTCCGATTCTCCATTCCCCCTGGCCCGAGCAGCATGTGCAACAAGCAGCCCGGACGCCGACAGGTATAGTCCACTTACCTTCGGAGGAGCAAGATCGAAAGCAATGTTCGACGGCAGTCTTTCCCGAGTTGAGACCTCCCGGATATCTGCGGACGGCACCGGGAGAGCCATATCTTGATCATCTTTGCCGGAATGGCCGATTCCAGCCCCGACTTCACGTCAGCACACTTGACGCCGTATGCCGCTCGGCTCCCTACTGGAACGTCCGCATCATGGTGACAACGTTGTCCCCTCCACGGCCTCCCCGGGCCGGGCCCGCGCCCGCCACAACCGGAGCCTCCCGTCCGCCGCGCCCGCGCGGGCGCCTCCGCCCGCCTCTCCCCTACGGGGACACGGGCCGGGGCCGCCCGTGCCCCGGTGGCGCCGGGCCCCCGACCTCGCCCCTTCCCCCGCTCCCGAACACCGGTTCAGCTCCTCCTCCGAGCCGCACGGACATCCACTGAACCGGCGCAATACCGTGAAAGTCGGAATGGACGGAAAGAAGCAGTCATCCAACGCCAATAGCGGCTTCGCCCCTGGAATTCCGGGCAATATCACCGACAAGGTCACAGAAGCAGGCGCCGACGGCGAAAACGCGGCGGCGGGCGGGAGCAGAGAACATCCGGCCGATCTTCAGCCGGGGACGGAATGACCGGATTTCGCTCGGCAACCTGTCCGGAGATCACGCGGAACAACCAGCGTCTCTATCACCCGAACGGCCGAGCCGATCCCATGAGCGCGTACGGCGAAGGGCCGCACCCCCACGGCGTTTTCCCGGGGGTGCGGCCCTTCTCGGTGCCGGGGCGTCAGCCGCGGATCAGGTTCCGCAGGACGTACTGCATGATGCCGCCGTTGCGGTAGTAGTCCGCCTCGCCGGGGGTGTCGATACGGACGACCGCGTCGAACTCCACACCGGTGTCGGTGGTGACCTTGACCGTGCGCGGGGTGGTGCCCTCGTTCAGCTCGGTCACACCGGAGACGGAGAAGGTCTCCTCGCCGGTCAGACCCAGGCCCTCGGCGGTCGCGCCCTGCGGGAACTGGAGCGGCAGCACGCCCATGCCGATGAGGTTCGAGCGGTGGATGCGCTCGTACGACTCGGCGATGACGGCCTTCACACCGAGGAGCGCGGTGCCCTTGGCGGCCCAGTCGCGGGACGAGCCGGAGCCGTACTCCTTGCCCGCGAGAATCACCAGCGGGATGCCCTGCTCGATGTAGTTGCGCGAGGCGTCGTAGATGAACGACACCGGAGCCGCGTCGGCGGTCGCCGCCCGGGTGAAGTCGCGGGTGAAGCCGCCCTCGGTGCCGGGCGCGATCTGGTTGCGCAGCCGGATGTTGGCGAACGTGCCCCGGATCATCACTTCGTGGTTGCCCCGGCGCGAACCGTAGGAGTTGAAGTCACGGCGCTGGACACCGTGCTCCGTGAGGTACGTGCCCGCCGGGGTGTCGGCCTTGATGGCACCGGCCGGGGAGATGTGGTCGGTGGTGACCGAGTCGCCCAGCTTGGCCAGCACCCGGGCGCCCGCGATGTCGGCGACGGGGGTGGTCTCCATCCGCATGCCCTCGAAGTACGGGGGCTTGCGGACATAGGTGGACTCGGCGTCCCACTCGAAGGTGTTGCCGGTGGGGATCGGCAGCGCCTGCCACTGGGCGTCGCCCGCGAAGACGTCCTGGTAGGACTTGTTGAACATGTCCTCGCCGATCGCGTTGGCGACGACGTCGTTGACCTCGGCCTCGGTGGGCCAGATGTCCTGGAGGAAGACCGGCTTGCCCTCGGTGTCGACGCCGAGCGCGTCGCGCGTGATGTCGACCTTCATGGAGCCCGCGATGGCGTACGCCACGACCAGCGGCGGGGACGCCAGATAGTTCATCTTGACGTCGGGGTTGATCCGGCCCTCGAAGTTGCGGTTGCCGGAGAGCACCGAGGTGACGGCGAGGTCGTGGTCGTTGACGGCCTTGGAGACCTCCTCCGGCAGCGGGCCGGAGTTGCCGATGCAGGTGGTGCAGCCGTAGCCGACGAGATTGAAGCCGACCTTGTCGAGGTAGGGGGTGAGCCCCGCCTTGTCGAAGTAGTCGGTGACGACCTTGGAGCCCGGGGCGAGGGTGGTCTTCACCCACGGCTTGCGGGTGAGGCCCTTCTCGACCGCCTTCTTGGCCACCAGCGCGGCGGCGACCATGACGTACGGGTTCGAGGTGTTGGTGCAGGAGGTGATCGCGGCGACGGTGACGGCGCCGTGGTCGATCTCGTACGTCGACCCGTCGGGGGCGGTCACCAGGGTCGGACGGGACGGCACCCCGTTGACGGAGGCGGGCGCGTCGGAGGCCGGGAAGGACTCCTTGCCGGCCTCGTCGTCGTCATCCACGTAGTTGCGTACGTCCAGCTTGAACTGCTCGGCCGCGTTCGCGAGGACGATACGGTCCTGCGGGCGCTTGGGACCGGCGATGGAGGGGACGACCGTGGCGAGGTCCAGCTCCAGCTTCTCGGAGAAGTCGGGCTCGGCGGCCGGGTCCAGCCACAGGCCCTGCTCCTTGGCGTACGCCTCCACCAGCGCGACCTGCTGCTCGCTGCGGCCGGTGAGCCTGAGGTAGTTCAGGGTCTCGCCGTCGATCGGGAAGATGGCGGCGGTGGAACCGAACTCCGGCGACATATTGCCGATGGTGGCGCGGTTGGCGAGCGAGGTGGCGGCGACGCCCTCGCCGTAGAACTCGACGAACTTGCCCACGACGCCGTGCTTGCGCAGCATCTCGGTGATCGTGAGGACGAGGTCGGTGGCGGTGGTGCCGGGGGTAAGCTCACCCGTGAGCTTGAAGCCGACGACACGCGGGATCAGCATGGAGACCGGCTGGCCGAGCATCGCGGCCTCGGCCTCGATACCGCCGACGCCCCAGCCCAGCACGCCGAGGCCGTTGACCATCGTGGTGTGCGAGTCGGTGCCGACCAGGGTGTCCGGGTACGCCTGGCCGTTCCGCACCATGACCGTGCGCGCCAGGTGCTCGATGTTCACCTGGTGGACGATTCCGGTGCCCGGCGGGACGACCTTGAACTCGTCGAACGCGGTCTGGCCCCAGCGCAGGAACTGATAGCGCTCCCGGTTGCGGCCGTACTCCAGCTCCACGTTCTGCGCGAACGAGTCGCTGGTGCCGAACTTGTCGGCGATCACGGAGTGGTCGATGACCAGCTCGGCGGGGGCGAGCGGGTTGATCTTCGCCGGGTCGCCGCCCAGTTCCCTGACGGCCTCGCGCATGGTGGCGAGGTCGACGACACAGGGCACACCGGTGAAGTCCTGCATGATCACGCGGGCCGGCGTGAACTGGATCTCCTGGCTCGGCTGCGCCTGGGAGTCCCAGCCGCCGAGCGCCCGGATGTGGTCGGCGGTGATGTTCGCGCCGTCCTCGGTGCGCAGCAGGTTCTCCAGCAGCACCTTCAGGCTGTAGGGAAGGCGCGCGGAGCCCTCGACCTTGTCCAGCCGGAAGATTTCGTACGACTCGTCACCCACGCGCAGCGTGCTGCGGGCGTCGAAGCTGTTCGCCGACACGACAGTCTCCTTCATCAATGGCGCGTACTACGTCCATGCTGCCGCCATGGCCCCTCATCGATCCGCTAAGGTAGGGCCTGGTTAGGTGACCCTTACCGGGATGGCGACTGCGGTACGCCCGGGCAGTTATCTCGATGTCGAGATAACTCTAGTACATCGGTGCGGCTCGGTCATGCGGGGGAGCTGTGTGCTGCGCCTCCGTCGCCGGGCGCGCGTGGTCCGTTCGGTCCCGCGCGCCCTGGGTACGGAGGTGCTCCGCGCCGCTCGGACCGGGTGCCGCGCCCTGGGTGCGGGGCTCGGGGAGGCGCGAGCCGGCGGGGAAGGTCCTGCCGTACGGGACCGGGGCGGCCTTACGGGACCGGGCAGCGCGGCCCGGGTCCGCGCCTGGCGCGAGGGTGTCCGTACCGGCCGCCGCCTCTGGTGGCCGCCGTGCCCGTCGCCGTTCCCGCCGGTGGATCAGCGGGCGGCTTCATCGCGGGCAGGAGGGGCTTGCCATCGCGGGGCGGCCGACCGTCTCCGTACGGGCCGGGCCGCCGGTCCGGCCCACCGGCCGGGCTACGCGCGGTCGCAGGGTTTCCCGCGCGGTCGCCGGGCTCCGCGCGGGGAGGGCGGACGGCGCTCCGGCCGCCGGTGGGAGCCGGGCGCCCCGGGGCTCCTCCCCCGGGACGCCCGACGGCCGCCGGCCGGCATCAGCGGTCGTCCCCCGGCTTCCAGATCGTGCTGCGCAGATCCGTCCCCCGCACCAGCTGGATCCGCCAGGGGTCGATCCGGATGACGCCGTACTCCGGATCGTCGGGCCCGCCCTTCCAGTAGCGGATCGGGTCGTAGCCGACGCCCGGCGGACCGCCCCTCACATACAGGTCCCAGGCGTGCCGCCTGGACTGCTCGTCCTCGGCCCAGGTGGAGACGCTGTCGACGAAGACGGCGTTCTGCCGCGGGCTCCAGTACGCGTACGTGGTGTGCGGGTTGTTCGCCAGATGCGCGACCTTGACCGGTGTCCTGAACGCGGCGAGCCAGCCGACGGGTTTCCCGTCGACGACCTCCCAGACCGGTAGCAGAATCCGGCCGCGGGGCCTGTTCTCGGCGTCGACGGTGACCATCGTGGCGTACCTGATGTCTCCGACGTAGCGGAAGAAGGCGTCCTGGATTCCGGAGAATTCGCTGACCGTGGTGGCCATGACGGGTTCCTTTCCGAGTCCCTGGCGGGCCCGGCCGGGCCCGTGTCCTCAGCATCGGATCGCGCGCCCGGCGGAACAACGGCGAAGTGTGCAACGTTCGTCAAGCTGGGCTTACCGATCAACGGGCCCTGTCACTTCCGCCGCGAGGAGTACGAGAAGCGTGAGGCCCGTCATGGAACGCGAGGAGATGGAGGTCTTTCTCCTTCTGGCCGAGGAGCTGCACTTCGGCCGTACGGCCGACCGGGTGCGGCTGTCCCGGGCGCGGGTGAGCCAGATCGTGCAGCGCCTCGAACGGCGGGTGGGCGCGGCGCTGTTCGTCCGTACGAGCCGGCGGGTCGCGCTGACCGCGCTGGGACGGCAACTGCGCGACGACCTCGAACCGCACTACCGGGGCATCCGGGACGCCTTCGCGCGGGCCGTCGAGACCGCGCGCGGGGTGGAGAGCGTGCTGGTCGTCGGCTTCTCGACCGCCCTGGCCGGGGAGATCGCGCTGAAGACGACGGAGGCGCTGCGCGCGACCCATCCGGGGCTGATGGTCGAGCTGTGCCAGGTGCCGCTCTCGGATCCGTACGGGCAGTTGCGCGGCGGTGATGTCGACCTCCAGCTCAGCGAGTTCCCGGCGGAGGGCGAGGAGCTGGACGGGGGGCCCACGCTGTTCACGGAGGGCCGGGTCCTGGCCGTGGCGTCCGGGCATCCGCTGGCGGGCCGGGACTCCGTGTCGCTGGAGGACCTGGCCGGGCTGCCGTTGGTGGGCGTCGCGGGCGAGCTGCCGGCCTCCTGGCGCGCGGCGCACGTACCGGCGCGGACGCCGAGTGGCCGGCCGGTGGGGCAGGGACCGGTGGTCACGCATCTCCAGGAGGCGCTGATGCTGGTCGCGGCCGGGAAGGGGGCGTTGCTGTCCGCCGCGCACACCGCCACGTACCACTCGCGGCCGGGTATCACCTATGTACCGTTCCGGGACGCTTCTCCCGTGGGATACGGACTGATGTGGCGGACCGGGGACGACACCGCGCCCGTCCGCCTCTTCGCCGAGGCGGCACGGGGCATCACGCGGGGGATGGGGCCCGGGGAGGCGGAGGCCCGGGCGACCGGCCCCGGGCGGCCGGAGGTCCGGACACCCGCACCCGTACGCGGGGTCCGTTCACCGTGACCTCTCCCCGGCGGCCCGTCGCGGATCGGGTGCGCGACAGTCCGGGGTCCGCGCCGTACCGCGGGCCCTGCCGCGACCGGTGACCAGCAGAAAGACCAGCGCCAGCACGGCCAGCGCCGCGCCGAGGCCGTACACGGCGGGAATCCCCGCGGGGAGCGCGGCCCCGCCGAGCAGGGTGCCGAGCGCGATGCCCGCGTAGATCCCTGAGGAGTTGAGCGAGACCACCACGGGCGCCTCGGCGGGCGCGGCCGCGATGAGCCGGAACTGCTGGGGCGGTGTCTGGGACCAGGAGCTGCCGCCCCACAGCAGCACCAGTGCCCCGGCCACCGCGACCAGGGACACGTCCGCCGCCGCGAGCAGCCCGAGACCGGCGAGTGAGGCCGCCATGACGGCGTATCCGATCCACAGGACCCGTACGGGCCCCCAGCGGTCGGTGCCGTAGCCGACGAGGAAGTTGCCGGTCACGGCACCCATCCCGTACAGGACCAGCATCCAGACGACCCAGAGGGCCGGCACTCCGGCGCCGCGCAGGGCCGGGACGCTGTAGGCGTACGCCGTGTAGGCGGCGCCCATCCCGAGGACCGTGAGCGGCAGCACGGTGAGCACGGCGGGCCGCCGCAGCACGGCGAGGCGGGCGCGCAGCGGACCGCCGTGCTGCGGCGGCGCGCCCGGCAGCGCCGGCATGCTGAGCCGGATCCCGGCCGCCGCCAGCAGGGAGAGCGCGGCCACCAGGCACAGCGCGGTGCGCCAGCCGAAGGTCCGGCTCGCGAGGCTTCCGAGGGGGACGCCCATCGCGGTGGCGACGGTGAGCCCGCCGATCACGACGGAGAGGGCCCGGGCGCGGAGTTCGGGGCGGACGAGTCCGGCGCCCACCGCTCCGGCGGCGGGGGTGTAAGCGGCGGCCCCGGCGGCGGCCACGACCCGGGTCGCGATCAGTACGGGGAGGCTGGGCGCGAGGGCCGAGCCCACGTTCCCGAGGGCCAGGACGAGCAGGGCCCCCACGAGCAGGGTCCGGCGGGGCAGGCGCGCGGTCAGGGTGGCGAGGACCGGTGACAGCACCGCGTACGCGACGGCGAACACGGTGATGGACTGCCCGGCCGCGGCCTGTGAGACGTTCAGTTCGGCGGCCATGGACGGCAGGAACCCGGCGACCACGAAGGCGTCGGTACCCACCGCGAAGGTGCCCAGGGCCAGGATGAGCGTCGAGGACAGCCCGCGGGTGGGCCCCGTGCCGGAGCGGGGCGAACGACGACGCGGCAAAATCGAGACATTGAACATCCAGATTCTCCAGAGATGTGCGCGCCGGACGAGTGCTGGTGCGATCAGCCGCTCAGGCGCGCGTAGTGACGGCGGACGCGGGCGGCCACGGTCTCGGGGGTGGCCTCGACCATGTGGGCGATGGTCTGGGCGGCGAGTTCGCGCCGCCAGGCGAGTTCGGCCCGGCGCATCGCGGTGGCGATGCCGCAGGGCAGGCGGAAGTCCCGCGCGGGCGCCTCCGCGCCCGCCGCTCCCCGCTGCCGGATCTCCGTGCAGCGGAAGGGGTCGTCGGGGCCTTCGATGGCGGTGACCACGTCCAGAAAGGTGATCTTCCCGGGCGGGCGGGCCAGCAGGAACCCACCGCGTGCACCGGGGACCGAGGAGAGGATCCCGGCCCGGACGAGGGCCTGGAGGCGCTTGTTCAGATACGCCTGCGGCAGGTCGAACAGCGCGGCCAGCCTGGCCGTGGGCACCGGCCGGTCGTCACCGATCCAGGCCAGGGTCAGGCAGCAGTGCAGCCCCCACTCGACACCCTCGGACATCCGCATAATCCTGGATATTATCAGTCCAGATCAGGTTCACCCGAATGCCGGGGCGGCCCCGGCCGCGGGAGCTCCTCCACGGGACTCCCCCGCGCCTCCCGGACCTCCCCGCGGGACGCCGCCCCCGGGACGTGCATGGCCGGCCGGAAGCCGGGCAGGCGCCCGGTACGGCGACCCCCTCCACTCGGACGGACCCACTCCGTTTGCCGTTCCGGCCGGATCGACGGAACGTCAGAAGCGCGGCCCCCGCGGCTCGTACGCATCACCCGGACGACGTTCCCAGCGCGCGGCTCATCTCATATCTGAGATAACCTCCAGCGCATGGGAGACGACTACCTCGTACGCATCGGCAAGCTCATCCGTGACGCACGACAGCATCGTGGCTGGACACAGAGCCAACTCGCCGACGCACTCGGCACCAGCCAGAGTGCGGTGAACCGCATCGAGCGCGGCAATCAGAACATCAGCCTTGAGATGATCGCGCGCATCGGTGAGGCGCTCGACAGCGAGATCGTGTCGCTCGGCTATGCCGGGCCCATGCATCTGCGGGTGGTCGGGGGGCGCCGGCTCTCCGGTGCCATCGACGTCAAGACGAGCAAGAACGCGTGTGTCGCGCTGCTGTGCGGCTCACTGCTCAACAAGGGCCGTACGGTGCTGCGCCGGGTCGCGCGCATCGAGGAGGTCTACCGGCTGCTGGAGGTCCTCAACTCCATCGGCGTTCGCAGCCGGTGGATCAACGAGGGCATGGACCTGGAGATCGTCCCGCCCGCGCGCCTCGACATGGATGCGATCGACGCGGAGGCCGCCCGCCGCACCCGCTCGATCATCATGTTCCTCGGCCCCCTGCTGCACCGGCTGGAGAACTTCCGCCTCCCCTACGCGGGCGGCTGCGACCTCGGTACGCGCACGATCGAACCCCATATGATCGCGCTGCGCCGCTTCGGCCTCGACATCACCGCCACGGAGGGCCTCTACCACGCGCGCGTGGAGCAGATGCCGGCACCGGACCGCCCGATCGTCCTGACCGAACGCGGTGACACCGTCACCGAGAACGCGCTTCTGGCCGCCGCCCGCCACGACGGGGTGACCGTCATCCGCAACGCGTCCTCCAACTACATGGTCCAGGACCTGTGCTTCTTCCTGGAGGCCCTGGGCGTACGGGTCGACGGCGTCGGCACGACGACGCTGACCGTGCACGGTGTCCCCACGATCGACGTGGACGTCGACTACTCCCCCTCCGAGGACCCGGTCGAGGCGATGAGCCTGCTGGCCGCCGCGGTGGTGACGGAGTCCGAGCTGACCATCCGGCGCGTCCCGATCGAGTTCCTGGAGATCGAGCTGGCGGTCCTGGAGGAGATGGGACTCGACCACGACCGCTCCACGGAGTACACGGCGGACAACGGCCGCACCCGGCTGCTGGACCTGACGGTCCGGCCCTCCAAGCTGGAGGCGCCGATCGACAAGATCCACCCGATGCCGTTCCCGGGGCTGAACATCGACAATGTGCCGTTCTTCGCGGCGATCGCGGCGGTGGCGCAGGGCCAGACCCTGATCCACGACTGGGTCTACGACAACCGGGCGATCTATCTCACCGACCTCAACCGCCTGGGCGGCCGGCTGCAACTCCTCGACCCCCACCGCGTCCTGGTCGAGGGCCCCACCCGCTGGCGCGCGGCCGAGATGATGTGCCCGCCCGCCCTGCGCCCGGCGGTCGTGGTCCTCCTCGCGATGATGGCGGCCGAGGGCACCTCCGTCCTGCGGAACGTCTATGTCATCAACCGCGGTTACGAGGAGCTGGCCGAGCGGCTGAACTCGGTGGGCGCGCAGATCGAGATCTTCCGGGACATCTGACGGACAGCTGCCTCCGTACCCTTTCTGACCTGATCACACGCAGGCCGCGGAGGGTGCGTCGGCAGCTGTGGGACTTCCCCGGGCCCGTGGGACCCGGGGCGTTCGCGAACCCGGTGATCCCACGCGCCCGGGCGTACTGATCACCAGCCGGTCATTCGGGTGCCGGGGAGAGGGACAGGGGGGCGATGGGTGCCGACGTGGCGAAGTGACAGGCGACGGTGCGCTGGTCACCGTCGTGGGCACGGAGGACCGGGGCCTCGTCGGCGCAGCGGTCGCGGCTCTCCTCGTCCAGAGTGCGGCGCAGCGGACAGCGGGTGCGGAAGCGGCAGCCGGATGGCGGGGAAGAGGCCGCGGGTACGTCGCCGGTGAGCGTCAACCGCTCACGACTCCGCTCCACCGCGGGGTCGGGCACGGGGACAGCCGACACGAGCGCACGGGTGTACGGGTGGAGAGGGCGGGACAGCAGGTCGTCCACCGGCCCCAGCTCCACGAACCGGCCCAGGTACATCACGGCCACGCGGTCCGCGATCTGGCGGACCACGCCGAGGTCGTGGGTGACGAAGATGTAGGCCAGCCGCAGTTCGTCCTGGAGCGAGCGCAGCAGTGCGAGGACGTCGGCCTGCACGGACACGTCGAGGGCCGACACCGGCTCGTCGAGGATGAGGAGCCTGGGTTCGACGGCCAGCGCGCGGGCGATGGCGACCCGCTGGCGCTGACCTCCGGACAGCTGTCCGGGAAACCGGTCCGCCGTGTCCGCCGGCAGCCCCACCATCGACAGCAGCTCGGCCACCCGGCCGGGGGTGAACATGGCGTGGATGCGCAGGGGCTCGGCGATCAGCGAACCGACGGTCAGCTTGGGGTTCAGCGCGGCGGTGGAGTCCTGGAGCACCATCTGGACGTGTCTGCGGTGAGGCCGCATCTGCCGCTGGGAGAGTGACGTCAGCTCTGTGCCGTCCAGCCGGATCGTTCCGGAGGTGGCCGGTTCGAGGTGGGACAGCGCACGGCTGAGGGTGGACTTGCCGCTGCCCGACTCGCCCACGACGGCGAGGGTCTCCCCGCTCCGTACGTCGAGCGAGACGCCGCACAGCGCGTGCACGGTGCCGGTGGTCCGGCGTCGCTGCTCCCGTTCGCGTACGGTGAAGTGCTTGACCAGTCCCGACACCGAGAGCACCGGATCGGGATCGGCTTCCGCGGGTCCGGGGACGACTTCCTTCGCCGTACCGGTTCCCGGGAAGAGTTCCAGCCCGCTCTTGCCTGCCAGCTCCTCCTGGAACCAGCAGGCCGCCCAGTGCTCCGCGTCCGCGGACTCGCTCAGCGGCGGGGCTTCGGTGCGGCACTGATCGGTGGCCGACGGGCACCGCGGCGAGAAGCCGCAGCCCTCGGCGGGCGGCCGGGTCCCCGGCGCGGGCATGCGCACCAGCGGGGTGCCGGGCCCGGTGTCCAGCCGCGGGACTCCGCCGAGCAGGCCCGTGGTGTACGGCATACGAGGGGCGTCGAAGACCGCGGCGACCGGACCGCTCTCCACCGCCCGGCCGCCGTACATCACCAGCACACGGTCGGCGTGCCGGGCGACGACCCCCATGTCATGGGTGATCAGCAGCAGGGCGGCGCCCGAGGCTTCGCACGCGGCTTCCAGCGCTTCGAGCACCTGGGCCTGGACCGTGACGTCCAGCGCGCTCGTGGGCTCGTCCGCGACGATGAGCGACGGGCGGTTCGCGAGGGCCATGGCGATGACGACCCGCTGGCGCATACCGCCCGAGATCTGATGCGGGTAGGCGTCGATACGCGCCGTGGGATTGTCGATGCCGACGGTGGCGAGGAGTTCGAGCGTACGGTCCCTGGCTTCGGCCTTGCCGAGATCCCGGTGGTGCGCACGCAGCGCTTCCGTGATCTGCGTGCCGACGGTGTAAACGGGGTTCAGCGAGCCGAAGGGGTTCTGGGGGACGTACGCGATCTGGGCTCCCCGTACCTGCTGGAACACCTTCTCCGAGCCGGGCAGCAACTCCCGGTCACGGAACCGGATGGAGCCCGAAACCTTCGCCTGGTCCGGGAGCAGCCCGAGCACGGCGAGGGCCGTGGTCGACTTGCCCGACCCCGACTCTCCCACGATGGCGAGGGTCTCACGCGGGGCGAGGGTGAAGGTGACGTCCCGCACGGCGGGTACGAGGCCGTTCACGGTGGGGAAGGAGACATCCAGCGAACGGACGGTGAGAAGGGGTTCCTGCTGCTCAGTCATCACGCACTCTCGGGTCCAGATATCCGTAGAGGATGTCGGCAAGGAGGTTCAGAAGGGTGATCAGAATCGCCGAGAAGAGGAGGAATCCAAGGACGGTGTTGGTGTCCTGGCGCTGGATGCCTTCCACGAGCATCTGACCCAGGCCGCGCCAGCCGAAGACGGTCTCCACGACGACGAGCCCGCCGATGATCCAGGGCAGCCGCAACGCGATCATGGTGACCACGGGCGTCAGCGCGGTGCGCAGACCGTGCCGTACCAGGACGGTGTTCTTCGGCAGTCCCTTCGCGCGGGCGAGCCGGATGTAGTCCGTGTCCAGTACTTCTAGCATCGCAGTGCGCTGGTACATGGCCCAGATCGGATAGCACGCGAGGACGAGGACGATCGTGGGCAGGACGAGATGGCCGGCGTAGTCGGACAGCCGCTCCCCGAGACCGGCGCTGTCGATGCCGGGTGTGGAGTCGCCCACGGTGGCGATGAACTTCGAGCCGGTCTCGCGGTTGAAGATGATTCCGCCCTGCTTCAGGACCACGGCGAGCCAGAACTCGGGGACGGTCAGGAAGACGACCGTCAGTCCCATCAGGACACGGTCCCGCCTGCTCCCCCGGTGGACCGCGGAGTAGAACCCGACGGCCAGGGCGACGACGACGGCGATGACGACGGCCAGGGCGATCAGCCGGAAGGAGACGAGTGAGCGCTCCGCCAGCATGGTGGTGACCTCGTCGCCGCGCAGATTGCGGCCGAGATCGCCCTGGACGGCACCGCTGATCCAGTCCCAGTACCGCTCGTACAGGGGGCGGTCGAGACCCAGCTCAGCCGCCTTGGCGTCAAGGGTGGACTGGGGGACGTTCGGTTTCCGGTACTGGTCCAGGGGATCGCCGGCCACGCTGACGGCGATGAAGATGACCACGGTGGAGAGAAGGATGAGAGGAATCGCCTGAAGCACTCTGAGGAGGATGAGCCGCAACACCGTACCGTCACCCCGCCTTTGCAGCGCTGTGGTCGAAGGCGTTCTGCACGCCCTCGCCGACGACATGGACGCAGACGACGATGACGATCACGGCGAGGCCGGGAAGGTAGAACAGCCACCACGCGGTGGCCGCGAATCCGGAGCCGAGACCCATGAGCAGCCCCAGTGAGGTGTCAGGCGGCTGGACTCCCAGCCCCAGGAAGGACAGGGTGGATTCCAGGCCGATCGCCGCCGCGACATAGGTCGTGGTGACGACGGCGATGGGGCCTACGAGGTGGGGCAGCAGGTGCACCGTGAAGATCCGGGGGGTGGACGCCCCCACCAGCCGGGCGGATTCGACGAACTCCCGCTTCTTCAGGCTCATCACCTGCGCCCGGATCACCCGGGCGGTCGGGGTCCAGAACAGCAGGGAGATGGCCAGGGCGACGACGAGCCACCCGTTCTTGTCCCCGCCCATCCGGACCGCGGCCAGGCCGAGGATCGCGAGCAGCGGCATCATGAGCAGGAGGTCGACGGTCCGCATCAGGATCGTGTCGGTGATCCCGCCGAGGTACCCCGCGACAAGACCGACGAGGGTTCCGATGGCGGTGGACACGACGGCGACGATGGCCGCGACGGCCAGGGACCGCTGCGTGCCGCGCAGTACCTGCGCGAGCATGTCGTGTCCGGCCGCGTCGGTGCCGAGCGGGTGGTCGAGCGAGGGTTTCGCCAGGATCTCCGGTGTGATCTCCACGTAGGTGTACTTCCAGAACACCGGGCCGACGGTCGCGGCGAGGACGATGAGCAGGAGGACGACCAGCGCCGCGACGGCCCCTCTGCGTGCCAGGAAGCGCTTGAGGACCACCCGGTCCCCGGATCTCGCTCCATCGGGCCGGCTTCCCTTCGGGACAGCTAGCTGTGCCATTCCATCGTTCCTGTCCTCGCGATCATCGGTGGTGTCCGCGCCGTACCCGCCGGAGAGGGGCGGGGACGGCGCGGGTGTCGCTGAGCCGGACGGACCCGGCTCAGCGGGCGACACTCCACTGAGTGGCGTTGTGCAGAATCCAGTTGGTGGGGATGTCGGTGGTGACGCCGCTCACCCTCTCGGTGGTGACGACGAGCAGCGGCCGCATCCAGAGCGGGATGTTGGCCACGTCCTCCCACAGCTTCTTGTTGAGCTGCTTCACGACCTCCGCCTGGCGCTTGGGGTCCAGGGCCGTGTTCGCCTCGTTGTAGAGGGTGTCGACCGCGGGGTCGCAGAACCTGCCGAGGTTGTAGCCTCCGTCGCAGGTGTAGAGCGCGGAGTACCACGAGACGGGGAAGTCCGAGTCCGGGTATCCACCGAATGTGGTGGAGTACTCACCGGCCATGAGAACGTCGAATGCCTTGTTGACGGGCACCGACTTGATCTCCAGCTTCATTCCGATCTTCTTGAAGGTGTCCTGGAAGAGTACGGAGGTCACCTGGTCGATCTGGTCGCCCGGTGTCACGACGTAGTTGAAGATGAGCTTGGTGCCGTTCTTGGCGTAGATCCCGTCGCCGCCAGCCCGGTATCCGGCGCTTTCCAGGATCTTCTTCGCCGCTGCTACGTCCCCGGTACCGAATGAGGCCGGGCGCTCGTCCGAGTAATCGGCCGATGCGGGGGAGTAGATGAAGTTGTTCGTCAGCAGTTTCTCGTAGCCGTCGCCGATCACGGTTTTCGCGACCTGCTCGGGCTGGACCACGGTGGCGATGGCCCGGCGCACGGCCACATCCTTGATGACCGGGTCCTTGTGCTGGAAGTTGAGGAAGTTCATCGAGGTGGTGGGCACCACCGTGCTCTTGACCCCCGACACTGCCTTGACCTGGCCGATCAGTGCGCGGGTGGCCTCCAGACTGGCCACGTCGACCTCGCCGCTCGCCAGCGCCTGGACGACGGCCTGGTTGTCCTCGATGAGCCGCAGAGTGACCTTGTCGGGGTTGGCGGGCTTTCCGTACCACTTGGGGTTGCGCTGGAACTCGATGTACTGGTCGGGCCGGTTCTCCGCGATGCTGAACGGACCGCCGGACGGCGGGATCTTCTTGGCGAGGCCCTTGTTCCAGGCATCGGCGTCATTGCCCAGGGTCTTCATGAAATGGGCCGGAAGGAGCCCGTCGAAAAGGGACTTCCAGTCCGCGAACGGCTTGTCGAAGACGACACGGACCGTCTTTCCGTCGCCCTCACTGGTGACCGACTTGATCTGCGAGTACCCGATGGTGGACGAGACCTGGAGCTTCTTGTCCTTGCCATTGGAGTGCTGCCACAGATAGGTGAAGTCGGCACCCGTGATGGGCTTTCCGTCCGACCAGACGGCACTCGGCTTGATCTTGTACTCGATCGTCTGCGGATTGGTCGACACCGATGTGGCGCTGACCAGCAGATCCGAGTTGAGCTTGACGGTCTGGTTGGGCTGGACATTGAACGCGGACGGGTAGATCGCGTTACTGATCGCGAGGCCCGCGTTGTTCCCCTGGTCCGGTGTATGAGGGTTGAATCCGCTCCACGCCTGCTGTACGGCGACGGAGACCGAGCCGCCTTTCCTGCCCGTGCCGTCCCCTGATTCATCGGCTCCCGAGGAACAGGCTGTCGCTGTCAGTGCCAGAGCGCAGACTGTCGCTCCGGTGGCGAATACATGTGGTCTGCCCATCTCAGTTCTTCCTCACGCGTGCGAAGGTGTGCCGTGGTGTCCCGAGATTCCGGTCGTACGGGGCGGGCATCCCGCTGTGCCCGCCGAGGGCGTGTCAACGCGTGCGGGAGTGGACGAGCCGCCCGTCCATATGGACCGATTCGATGTTCTGCTTCAGCTTGGAGAAGTCGAAGATGTCACCGTCCACGACGACGACATCCGCTCGCTTCCCGGGTTCGATGGTGCCGAGTTCGTCGTGGAGGCCGACGGCCCTCGCGGATCCGGAGGTGGCGGCCACGAGGGTTTCGGCCGGGGTGAGTCCCGCCGCCACGAGGGCGGTGAGTTCGTCGAGGTTCTGGCCCGCGTCGTTGCCGTAGTCGGTCCCCATGGCGATCCGTACTCCGGCCCCGTGGGCGCGGCGCACGCTGTCGTACGCCTCGCGGGCGAACTCCGTCTTGCTGTTGTTGGGGTCCCCCTGGTGGCCCAGCCGGTCCCGTTCCGGTTCGTCCGGCCGGTCGTCACCGAGGTACTTCAGCAGCGGCGCGATGGTGGGTACGAGGGCCGTGTCGGCCTCGCGCATGGCGGCGATCGCCTCGTCGTCCAGGTCCCGGACGTGTTCGATGGTCGTGGCTCCCGCCGCGACAGAGTCCTTGACGGCCTGGGAGCCGTAGGCGTGGACGGCGAACCCGACCTGGGAGGTACGGGCCTCGTCGCCGATGGCGTTGAGCTCCTCGCGGCTGAACCGGGTGCGCAGATAGCTCGCGCCCCCGGAGTGGGTCGCCAGGACCTTGAGGAAGTCGGCACCCGCGCGAAGGCTCTGCCGGGCTGCCTTGCGCACTCCGTCGACGCCGTCGCAGATGGATGAGGGGCGGCCCGGGTGGGCCACGTAGTACGGGTCGACCCAGAGCGAACTCGGGGTCCAGCCGTCCATATGGCCGCCGGTCTGGGAGAGCGCGGTCACCGAGATCAGCAGCCGCGGCCCCGGGATCAGCCCGTCCTCCAGCGCGCGCTTGACTCCGAGATCGGCGCCGGCGCAGTCACGGATGGTGGTGATTCCGCAGGCCAGAGTTCGCTCAAGGTTCCGCTTGGCGTTGTAGAACTGGTAGCTGAAGGGTTCGTTGAGACGGGACTTGACCGCCATCTCGACGCCGAGGATGTGGACGTGGCAGTCGAACATGCCGGGCAGGAGCGTACGGCCCGTGACGTCGACGACCTGATCGCCCCGCAGGTCGGAGCCCACATCGGTGAAGACGCCGTTCTCGACCGCCACATCCGCCCGGACGGGGGCCGAGCCGGTGCCGTCGAAGACCTGTCCTCCGCGGAAAACGATGCGTGTCATGTTCAGCTCTTTTCGTGCGGGGTGGCGGCCGGGAGTTCTCCTCGGACACAGCCGCCGTTCTGGACCACGGCCCGGATACGGGACCTGAGCCTGCTGAAGGTGAGGGCCTCGCCGTCGAGAACGACGAGGTCGGCGGCCATGCCCGGCGCGATCCGACCGACGGTGTCGGAGAGGCCCAGGAGCTCGGCCGCTCCCGACGTCGAGGCGGCGAGCGTCTCGGTGGAGTTCAGCCCGAACTCGCTCATGTAGTGCAGCTCGTCGAGGAACTCCCCGCCGAACATGTCGGTGCCCATGGCGATGCGCACCCCGGCCTCGGTGGCCAGGCGGAAGGACTCGGCGTGCGCCTCCGCGATGCGCTGGGCCTGGACGAGTTTGTCCTTGCCGACCCGCGCCGCCACCTCCGGCTTGTCGAGGATGCCGCAGGTCCGGGCGAGCGTGGGCACGAACCAGGTGCCGTGCTCGGCCATGAGGTCCACGGCCTCCCGGTCCAGATGTGTGCCGTGCTCGATGGAGGTGACACCGGCCCGCACCGCGTTCTTGACGCCCTCCGCCCCCTGGGCGTGCGCGGCCACCGGAACACCCGCGGTGCGGGCCTCGGCCATGACCGCCGCAAGCTCGTCGTCGCGGAAGTGGGCGGGGAGGTAGTTCTTGCGGGGCCACACCCCGCCGTTGGTGGTGCAGATCTTGATCAGGTCCGCGCCCGCTCGCAGCAGCTCACGGATCCTGGTGCGGATCTCGGCGGCGCCGTCCACCACACCGTGGGGGCGGGCGGGGTGCGGAAGGTAGTACTCGAAGGCGTCCAGGCCGCTCGGCAGCCAGGCGTCGATGTGTCCGCCCGTGGGCGACAGCGCCTCGATCGCGATCTGGAGGCGCGGGCCCTCGATAGTGCCGTCCGCGAGTGCCTGGCGGACCCCGGCGTCCGCACCGGCGAGGTCCCGGGCGGTGGTCATGCCTCCGCTGAGCAGATCGTCCAGGATCGGCAGCGACGCGTAGAACTGGTAGGAGAACGGGGTCCGCAGCCTCTCCTCCAGCGTGGGTGCGCAGCCCACCACGTGGACGTGCGTGTTGATGAGCCCCGGCACGACCAGATGACCCGTGACGTCCGCCACGGTGTCGTCAGGGCGGGCGGCGCCCGGTTCGGCGAAGCGGCCGTCCTCGATGACGATGTCCCGGACGGCCGGCGGTGAGCCGGTGCCGTCGAAGACGCTCCCGCCTTTCAGTACCAGTCGTGCCACAGCAGATCTTCTCCCTGTTTTCGCAACCGATTGCAGTAGTGTTGGGGCTTTGTTTCCCATCCGTCAAGACGTGACGGAGAACGTTATTCAGAAGCATCCGGGCGACGGTCACGAATACGGCAGCGGCCACGGGATGCGGGACCGCCGTCCGGACAGCGGTCCATGGCGACCGGAGCGCCCCACGCGGATGGCGCGGTGCACCTCGCCGCCCCGAGCAGGGGCACGAGCACCCGAAATGCCTGATGAGACGGTCGGACCACCCCGGAGTGCGCGAGCGGCGCCGGGCTGCCGGCACCTGGGTCGCGGCACCGGCGGCCGCGAAGAGGCGGCCCTCAGCCGCCGAGGTTACCGTGTACGCGGTCGAAGGTCGCCCGCAGGCGGCGACTGTGCAACGGCTCCCAGAAACGTTTCAGCATCAGTCGTTCCACGGGAGTCCGCCGCGAGAGCAGCCTGTGCCGTGCCGGAGCGGGAGCGTCTTCGAGCAGCCAGAGCAGAAACCACCGCGAGGACGCCGGGGAGTCCGCGCGCCGCTGCGGCTCCACGAATGCCTCCCACTCCCCCGGGCTCACATGATCAGCCATCATCGGCAAGAGCGATTCCTCGTGCTTCAGATGGCGAACCAACAGGTCACGCATCTCGTGCAGAAGCTCGACCACGTGCTGCGGTGCACCACCGCGCCCGGCGGCGAAGTCGTCGAACGCCGCACTCGTCGCGGTGAGCAGCGGATCGAGGAGCGCGTGCTCCGCCTCCAGCTCCCGGACCTCCTCGCGGTCGGCCTCGTCCGCCCGTGCGAGGAGCAGCGGCCAGAGTTTGGTGTCCTCGGCGACGTGGTGAAGTTCGAGGCACCGCCGGAAGTGCCGCCATCGCGATGCCAGCAGCCGGCGCCTGCGGCCGCTGTGCGCCACCGGCCTGCCGACCTCCTCCGACATCAGGCCCAAATCACGCAGAAACGCCCGGTGCACAACCATCATCATGCTGGTGTCGGCCCTGGCCTGGGAGGCATGGTTCATGAGGTCGCCTTCCAACAGCGGGAGGTCGGTTCTGCATTCGATTGCAGTACTCCGCACCCTCTCACTCGAATGCGCGCTGGTCAACCAGCCCGAGTACGGTATCTCCCGGCGTTTCGGGCGTCCCCGAGCCCCTGCTACCGAACCGGACCGGTGGACCCCCGTACCACGAACTCCACCGGCAGTGTGACGACTTTCGTCGGCGTCACCCGGCCCGCCTCGACGGCGTCCAGCAGCATCGTGGCCGCCTCCGCCCCTATGTCCGCGTTAGGGATGTGCACCGTGGTCAGCGGGGGGGTGAACTTGTCGATGAAGGGCATGTCGTTGAAACCCACGAGACTCAGATCGTCCGGACACGACAGGCCCCGTTCCGAGAGCACGTCGTAGCAGCCCAGGGCCAGCATGTCGTTGCCCGCCATCACGGCGGTGAACTCCGCGCCCCCGTCCAGCAGCCGGCGCATGCCCACGGCCCCGGCCTCCTCCGTCCACGCGCCGCACTCCACGGCCAGCCCGGCCGCCTGCTCCAGACCGCCCGTCGCGAGCGCCTGGTGGTAGGCGGCGAGCCGACCCAGCCCGGTCGACGTCGTCCTCGGCCCGGCGAGATACGCGATTCGCCGGTGCCCGAGCGAGGTGAGATGGGTGACGGACTGCTGGATGCCGCTGGCTTCGTCGCCCACGACAGCCGGCGTCACGTGTTCGTCGGAACGGCGGTTCACCAGCACGAGGGGGAGTCCGTCGGCGACGATCCGCCGCAGCAGCGGGTGCTGCAGCAGCGCGGTCCCGATGACGAGTCCGTCCACCTGGCGATCGCGGAGCGCCGTGTACAGCCGCTCCTCCCGCTGCGGACTGTTGTCCGTGTCGGCGAGCAGAAGGGTGTATCCGCGCTCGGACAGCACCTGGTCCACCCCGCGCACCAGCGGCGGGAACATCGGGTTGGTGAGGTCCGGGATGAGCATCCCGATGGTGTGGGTGCGACTGGTACGCAGACTCCGCGCGATCGGATTGGGCCGGTATCCGAGCGCTTTCGCCGCCTTCCGCACGCGCTTGGCCGTCACCGGGTTGACCTTGGAGGCCGTCTCCGGGTTCAGTGCCCGGGACGCGGTGCCGGGGTGCACTCCCGCCTCGCGTGCTACATCACGGAGGGTGGGCTTCCCGGCCGGTTCGGACACGCTCACTCCTCGTATGAGATGCAGTTTGCAGCCCCGTCGGGCGGTGCTAGAGCGTACTGCACGGACATGGAAATCGTGTGCGGCGAAGCGCGCACCCCGCCGTGACAAGGACGCGGGCCCCGGCGGCACCCGCCCGGAGCCGTGCACCGGACCGTTCCGCCCGGCGGCCTCCGCTCCGGCGGGACACCCCGGATACCCTCCCCCTGAAGTCGGCGAAGAAACCACGTTCTCCCTGGAACAATCGATTGTATTCCTCTCTCGGCACCCTTGACGGCAGATCGGACCGCCACCTATGTTGACGCTGCAATGGTTTGCAGCGCAGATGGGAGCACCGAGTGCACCGCCGTGTTCAGCCGCCGGACGTCTTCGAGCCGGTGAAGGGCCTGTACACCCAGGTCGTCGCCGTGGCCGAAGGCCCGCGCTACGAGATCGCCGGCACCCTGCCGTACCACCTGGACGGAAGTCTCGACGAGCCGCTCGCCGTCCAGGCACAGGTCGTGATGGACAACCTGGAACGCTCCCTGGCCTCCGTTGGGCTCCGGCGCTCGGACATCGTCCGTATCCAGGTGTACACGACCAGGATGGACGAGTTCCTGGGGACCGCTCTCGACACCGTCTTCGGCTGGTTCGGCGAGGACCGCCCGGCATCCACCCTGGTCGAGGTGTCCCGGCTGGCCAACCCCCGGGTGCTGGTGGAGATCGACGCCAGTGCCGTCGGATCCCCCGTCCGGGCCGCGGAGTAGAGAATGACCGGCGCGATCCTCATCACCAACGGGCGGGTGCTCGCGTCGGGGACCGACGGCGCACCCGAGTGGGACGTCCTGATCGAGGACGGTGCGATCCGTGCGATCGGCCCCGGGCTGTCCCGGGACGGCGCGGAGGTCGTGGACGCCTCCGGAAAGCTCGTGGTCCCCGGGTTCGTGGACACCCATCTGCATCTGTGGCAGACGCCCCTGCGGGGTATGACCGCCGACCTGTGGGCGCGTGAGTACTTCCACACCGTCCATCCGATGTCGGAGTACTACACGCCCGAGGACATGTACTGGGCCACGTACGCCGGAGGGCTGGAACTGCTCAGCCACGGCGTCACCCAGGTCTTCGACTACTGCCACAGCGCCAACTCGCCCGAGCACGTGGACGCCTCCGTCCGGGGTCTGCGCGACGCCGGGATCCGGGCGACCTACGGCTTCGGCCTGTTCGAGCGGAACGGCGCGACCTACCGGGACCGGGCACACCGGCTCGACGATCTGGCCCGCGTCGCGGAGGGTGTGCAGGACAGCCTCCTGGTCGATGTCGCACTCGCCGTCGACCACGCGTACGACGCGGAGGCCGTCGCCCGCGCCCGCGAACTCGGCCTCGGCATCTCGGTGCACGGAAACCCCGTCGGTCTCGCGGCTCAGTTCGCCGAGGCCGGAGCGCTCGGACCCGATGTGCTGTGGGTGCACGGCAACTACGCCTCGGAGGCGGAGTTGGACGCGCTCGCCGCGGCGGGTGCCTATCTCAGCCTCACGCCCGACATCGAGATGGGCATGGGCAAGCCGACCGCCGTCTTCGACCGGGCCGTCCGGCGGGACATCCCCGTCACTCTCGGCGTCGACGTCGTCAGCTACGCCTGCGCCGACCTGCTCACCCAGATGCGGCTCGCCTACGCGCTGCACCGGCTGATCGACGGCGAGAAGGAGCGGGCCCGGGGCCATGTCCCGCCCCACCGCGACATCGACGTGCCGCTGGTGTCGACCCGTGACGTCGTGCGCTGGGCGACCGTCAACGGTGGACGGGCGCTCGCGCGGCAGTCCCACGGCGACGGCGCCGTGGGACTCACCGCCGGGGACCCGGCCGACGTCCTGCTCGTGGAGACCGAGCCGTTCGGGCTGTCCATGGGCGACCCGGCGGGCCATCTCGTGCTCCAGACCACCTCCCGCGACATCGACACCGTCATCGTCGGCGGGGAGGTCCGCTACAGCGCCGGCCGGCTCCACGGCGCCGACACCGCCGAGGTTTCCGCCCGGCTCAGGGAGTCCCGCGAGCGTCTGCTGAAGACCCGCGACCTGGGCACCACCCGCTGACCCTCGTTCCCTCTCATTGGAGAACCACCATGCGCATCGACGCCCACGCCCACTACTTCCCCACCGAATACCTCGACCTGCTGGAGCGCTACGGCAGCAAGGACACGCCCGTCGCGCGCGGCCTGTGCGCGGGCGACGACGAGGGCGACATCGACAAGCGGCTGGCCATGATGGACGCCGCCGGAGTCGATATGCAGATCCTCTCCACCACGCCGCAGCTCCCCACCTTCACCGAGGAGGCCCACGCGGTCGAGGCGGCCCGGCTCGCCAACGACCTCTACGCCGACCTCGTCAAGCGCCACCCGGACCGGTTCGCTGCCTTCGCCACCACTCCCCTGCCGCACGGCGAGGCCGCCGCGAAGGAGGCCGCCCGCGCGATCGACGAACTCGGCTTCACCGGTGCCACCATCGGTACGGCGGTGCTCGACAAGACGCTGGCGGACCCGTCGTTCGAGCCGCTGTGGGCCGCTCTGAACGAGCGCGGCTCGCGGCTGTACATCCACGCGTCGGGCAAGGACGCCGACTCCCCCCTCATCTCCGAGCACGGACTGAAGTGGATTCTGGGCGCGCCCGTGGAGGACGCCGTGGGTCTGCTCCACTTCGTACGGGCGGGGATCACCGCACGCTACCCGGACATCAAGGTGATCGTCGCCCATCTCGGCGGCCCGATCCCCTTCCTCGGGCAGCGCATCGACGACAACTTCAACCACTGGAACGAGGCGTTCCCCGAGCTGCCGAGCGACACCTTCAAGAAGATGTGGTGGGACGCGGCCAACTTCCACGCCCCGGCGCTGCGCTGCGCGGTCGACACCTTCGGTGCGGACCGCATCCTGATGGGCAGCGACTTCCCGTACTTCCAGAACGACCTCTACACGCGAGCCGCGGCCTACATCGAGGAGTCGGGTCTCGCCGACGGGGACGCCGAGCGCATCCTCGACCGGAACGCCGTCGAGCTGTTCGGACTCCGCGCGAGCTGACGCGGGAGCTGCGCCGCCCGGCCGTACCACTGCGGCCGGGCTTTCTTCCTCCACACACAACAATCGATTGCAGAGGATTCGTCATGACCAGCACCATCGAAACCACCGTCGGCTGGATCGGCTGCGGCAGAATGGGCGCCGCGATGGCCGGACGCCTTGCCCGGGCCGGCGCCCCGCTGACGGCCTGGAACCGGACGCGCAGCAAGGCCGAGGCGCTCGCTCCGCTGGGCGCCGCCGTGGCCGACACCATCGCCGACCTGCGGGACCGGGACGTCGTCTTCACGATGGTGTCGACGCCCGCCGACCTGAAGCAGGTCCTGCTCGGCGAGAACGGCCTCCTGGCCGACGCCGGCCGGCTGCCCGGCGCGGTCGTGGACTGCTCCACGGTCTCCATCGAGGCGTCCGCCGAGGTGCGTGAGGCCTGCGACCGGCTCGGGGTCGCGTTCCTCGCCTCGCCGGTCAGCGGCAACGGCAAGGTCGCCGAGACCGGCGGCCTGAGCCTCGTCGTGTCCGGGCCCGAGGACACCTTCCGCCGGATCGAGCCGCTGCTCGCGCTGATCGGCAAGTCCGTCACGTACGTCGGCGAGGGCGAGGGCGCGCGGCTGGTGAAGATCGCGCACAACCTGTTCCTCGGTGTCGTGACCCAGTCACTCGCCGAGATCACCGTGCTCGCGGAGAAGGGCGGCGTCTCCCGCGCCGCGTTCCTGGAGTTCCTGAACGACTCGGTGATGGGGTCGGTCTTCACCCGCTACAAGACCCCCGCCCTGGTCAACCTCGACTACACCCCCACCTTCACCCCGATCCTGCTCCGCAAGGACTTCGATCTCGGACTGGCCGCGGCGCGCAGGCTCGACGTCCCGATGCCGCTGGCCGCGCAGACGGCCCAGCTGGTGCAGGCGTCGGTCGGCAGCGGCCGGGTGGACGAGGACTTCGCGATTCTGCTCGATCTCCAGGCCGCGGCCTCGGGCCTGGAGCTGAAGCCCGAGAACGTTCAGGTCGACGACGGTCTCGGCGACGGCGGCAGCGACGGCGCCGGAGCGGAGTCCCGGTGACCGCGCAGCCCCTGCACGCGCCGGGCCACCGCGGCGTCGACTTCGAGACCAGGGTGGACTTCGACCGTCTGCGGGCCTACCGGCTGCGACGGGCGAAGCAGGCGCTCGAAGGCAGCGAGTGCGGCGCCTTCCTGCTCTTCGACGCGTACAACATCCGCTACACGACCCAGACCTGGATCGGGGGAGCGCTGCCGGACAAGATGACCCGGTACGCGCTCCTGACCAGGGACGCCGACCCGATGTTGTGGGACTTCGGCTCTGCGGCGCGCCACCACAAGCTGTTCGCGCCCTGGCTCAGGCCGGACGACTGCCATGCGGGAATGCTCGGCCTGCGCGGGGCGATAGCCCCGACCGCCGGTCTCATGGCGGACGCCGTGCGGCAGATCAAGGAACTGCTGACCGACGCGGGGCTCGCCGACGCGCCGGTCGGCGTCGACATCGTCGAACCGCCGTTCCTCTTCGAGATGGAGCGGCAGGGCCTGAGGGTCGTCGACGCGCAGCAGCTGATGCTCGACGCCCGTCAGATCAAGTCGCAGGACGAGATCATGCTGCTCACCCAGGCGGCGGCGATGGTCGACGGCGTCTACCAGGACATCGTCGACGTGCTCAAGCCGGGCATCCGCGAGAACGACATCGTGGCGCTCGCCAACAAGCGGCTGTACGAGATGGGATCCGAACAGGTGGAGGCGGTGAACGCGGTGTCGGGGGAGCGGTGCAACCCGCATCCCCACAACTTCACCGACCGGATCATCCGCCCCGGCGACCAGGCGTTCTTCGACATCATCCACTCGTACAACGGCTACCGCACCTGCTACTACCGCACCTTTGGTGTCGGCAGTTCCACGGCGAGCCAGCGCGACGCCTACACCCGCGCCCGCGAATGGATGGACGCCTCCATCGACATGATCCGCCCGGGCGTGGGCACCGACGAGGTCGCCCTCGTCTGGCCCGCCGCGACCGAGTTCGGTTTCCCGAACGAGATGGCGGCTTTCGGGCTCCAGTTCGGGCACGGGCTGGGCCTGGGTCTCCACGAGCGGCCGATCATCTCCCGTCTCAACAGTCTCAGGGAGCCGGTGGAACTCCAGCCCGGGATGGTCTTCGCCCTGGAGACCTACTGTCCCGCGAGCGACGGATTCTCCGCCGCGCGGATCGAGGAGGAGGTCGTCGTCACCGAGGACGGTGCCCGGATCCTCACGCTCTTCCCGGCGCAGGAACTCTTCGTCGCCAACCCGTACTGAGCGCCCGTACCGACGCGAGAGATCGCGAGGAACCACGAGGACCCATGATGTCCAGGACCACTATGCACCCCCATACAGATCTCCAGATCAACGGGAAGCCCGTGCCCTCCCGGTCCGGAAGCCGATTTCCGGTGACGGACCCGGCGACCGGCGAGGTCATCGCCATGGTCGCGGACGGTACGTCCGCCGACGCCATGGCCGCGGTGGACGCGGCCTCGGCCGCGGCGCGGGCGTGGGCCGCCACCGCCCCCCGCGAGCGCGCCCGGGTGCTCCTGAATGCGTTCGACCTGATGACCGAGCGCGCCGAGGAGATCGCCCGGCTGATATCCCGGGAGAACGGCAAGGCGATGCCCGACGCGCGCGGCGAAGTGGCGTACGCGGCCGAGTTCTTCCGCTGGTACGGCGAGGAGGCCGTACGAGCGCTGGGCTCGGTCGCCATGGCTCCTGGCGGCGCCAACCGGATCATGGTGCTGCATCAGCCCGTCGGTGTCTGTCTGCTGGTCACCCCCTGGAATTTTCCGGCCGCGATGGCCACACGCAAGCTCGGGCCCGCTCTGGCCGCGGGTTGCACCGCGATCCTGAAGCCGGCCAGCGCCACCCCGCTCACCGCCCTCGCGATCGGGGACATCCTGAACGAGGCCGGGGTTCCGCCGGGTGTGGTCAATGTGGTGCCGAGCCGCAGCTCCGGAGCCGTCGTCTCGGCGATGCTGCATGACGCCCGCGTCCGAAAGCTGTCGTTCACCGGCTCCACCGAAGTGGGCCGGAAACTTCTCCACGAGGCCGCCGACAACGTGGTGAACACCTCGATGGAACTGGGCGGCAACGCCCCGTTCCTGGTGTTCGCCGACGCCGACCTGGACGCGGCCGTGGACGGGGCCATGATCGCCAAGATGCGGAACGGAGGCTCCGCCTGCACGGCGGCGAACCGGTTCTATGTCGAGGCGTCCGTCGCCGACGCCTTCTCGCGCCGGCTCGCCGAGCGGATGGCCGCCCTGCGGGTCGGCCCGGGAACCGATGAGGACTCCGAGGTGGGGCCCCTGGTGAACGAGGAGACGGTGGACAAGGTCGACACACTGGTACGCCGTGCCGTCGAGGACGGGGCCCGGGTGCTGACCGGTGGCTCCCGGCCGGAGCGGACCGGCTGCTACTACACGCCGACCGTGCTCACCGAGGTGCCGTCGGACGCCGCGATTCTGCGGGAGGAGATCTTCGGGCCTGTCGCGCCCGTCGTCACCTTCGAGACGGAGGACGAGGCCGTCCGGGCCGCGAACGACACCGAGTACGGGCTGATCGCGTACGTCTACACCGGCGATCTCGCCCGGGGCCTGCGCGTCGGAGAGGCGCTGGAGGCCGGGATGGTCGGCCTCAACCGGGGCGTGGTGAGCGACCCGGCCGCGCCGTTCGGCGGAGTGAAGCAGAGCGGCATCGGGCGCGAGGGCGGTCATGACGGCCTGCTCGACTACATGGAACAGAAGTACCTGGCGGTGCAGTGGTGACCGGGGCGGCGAGCCGGGCGGGTCTGCCGGGCCTGCGAGGAGTCGACCACATCGGTATCACGGTGCCGGATCTGGAGGAGGCATCCCGGTGGCTGACCGAGGTGCTGGGCTGCACACCGATGTACACGCTCGGGCCCTACCGTGACGACGAGGGCACCTGGATGGAGCGCCACCTCGACGTCCATCCCCGCGCGGTCATGGAGAAGCTGCGGTTCTTCCGCTGCGGCAATGTGACCCTGGAGGTCTTCCAGTACGCGGCGCCGGTGCAGATCCAACAGCCGCCCCGCAACAGCGACATAGGCGGACACCACATCGCGCTGTACGTCGACGACCTCGACGAAGCGGTCAGCCATCTGCGAGGGCACGGCGTCACCGTCCTCGGCGAGCCGACCGCCAGCAAGGGCCCGAGTGAGGGCCAGCGCTGGGTCTACTTCCTGGCTCCGTGGGGTCTCCAGATGGAGTTGGTGTCGTACCCGGGCGGCAAGGCATACGACAGACGCGCCAGTGCGGTCGGACGGGAGTACTGACCATGACCACACAGGAGAGCCTCGCACCCGGTGCGCAGTGGGTGCGCATCAGTACGACCGACGCCGACTGGGACGCCGCCGATCCGCTGCTGCTGCGCCGGATGCTCGACATGATGATCCTCATCCGCGCGTTCGAGGAGTACGTTCTCGACCTCGCCGCAGCGGGTCTCGTCCACGGCCCGGTCCATTCGAGCATCGGCCAGGAGGCCGGGGCCGTGGGCAGTGTGCTGGCCCTCACCGGCCAGGACACGGTCAACGGATCCCACCGCGGACATCATCAGTTCCTGGCCAAGGCGATCCAGTACGTCGCCCCGGACTTCGATCTGCTCGCTCCAGCCGAGGACGAGTTGCGCGACGTTCTGCTGCGTACGCTCGCGGAGATCTGCGGGCTGGCCCGCGGATTCAGCGGCGGCCGGGGGGGCTCGATGCACCTCCAGTGGCTGGAGGCCGGCGCGATCGGCACGAACGCGATCGTCGGCGGCGGTGTCCCGACCGCGGCGGGCTACGCCTGGTCCCACCGGTTCGCCGGTACGGAGGAGGTCTCGGTGACCTACTTCGGCGACGGCGCGGTCAACATCGGCTCGACGCTGGAGACGATGAATCTCGCCGGCGCCTGGAAGCTGCCGGTCTGCTTCTTCATCGAGAACAACCAGTACGCCGTCTCCACCCATGTGGACGAGGTGACGGCCGAGCCGCGCCTGTCCGGGCGCGGACCCGGCTTCGGCATCGCCAGTTGGAAAGTCGACGGGATGGACCCGCTGGCCGTGTACGCCACCATGGTGGCCGCCGTCGACCACATGCGTGCCGGCAGCGGGCCGACGGTCGTGGAGGCGGACGTCTACCGCTACTTCCATCAGAACGGAGGTGTCCCCGGCAGCGCGTTCGGCTACCGGCCCAAGGCCGAGGAAGCCGAGTGGCGCGGACGCGACCCCATCGCCCAGGTCGCGTCCCACCTTCTGCGGCGTGGAATCCTCACCTCCGAGCAGTACGCGGAGCTGACCGCCAACGCCCAGGGAGTCATGGCCTCACTCGGCGAGGTCTTGCTGGAGCAACTGCCCGGCGGTGAGCCGGGACAGCGCCGGATCAAGCAGTCCGAGTGGCCCGACACATCCTTCGCCGAGGTCGGCATACGCGGCGACCTGAGCGAGTTCGACGGCGCGTACACCGCCGATACCGACACCTTCACCGGAGAGGTCGGGGAACAGAAGTTCATCAGCGCCGTCGCCGGGGTGATGCGGCGCAGGATGGCGACCGATTCGACGATCGTCGTCATGGGCGAGGACGTGCACCGGCTCAACGGTGGTACCAACGGTGCCACCCGTGGTATCCGCGAAGCCTTTCCCGGTCGGCTTCTCGGCACTCCCATCAGCGAGAACGCCTTCGCCGGACTCGCCGGAGGCATCGCGCTCGACGGTAGATGCAAGCCCGTCGTCGAGTTCATGTACGCCGACTTCATGTGGGTCGCGGCCGACCAGCTGTTCAACCAGATCGGCAGGGCCCGCCATATGTTCGGCGGTCGTTCGGACGTGCCGCTGGTGCTGAGGAGCAAGGTCGCCATGGGCACCGGCTACGGGTCACAGCACTCGATGGATCCGGCCGGTGTTCTCGCGACCAGCCCGGGATGGCGGATCGTCGCACCGTCGACCCCCTTCGACTACGTCGGGCTGATGAACTCGGCACTGCGGTGCAAGGACCCGGTCGTGGTCCTGGAACACGTGGACCTGTACAACAGCACCGGCATCGGCCCGGTCGACGACTTCGACTACTGCCTGCCGGTGGGGAAGGCGGCGGTACGCCGCTCCGGCAGCGGTCTCACGATCCTGACATACCTTCAGATGACGAACTTCGTACTCGAAGCCGTCGAACAGGTTCCCCAGGCCGACGCGGAAGTCATCGACCTCCGCTGGCTCGACCGGGCCAGCATCGACTGGGAGACCATCGGGGACAGCATCCGCAAGACCAACCGGGTTCTCATCGCCGAGCAGGGGACCGTCGGCGCGTCCTACGGCGGATGGCTGGCGGACGAGATCCAGCGCAGGTTCTTCGACCACCTCGACGCGCCGATCGCCCGTGTGACCGGAGGCGAGGCGTCTCCCAGCATCAGCAAGGTGCTGGAGCGCGCCGCCATCGCCCAGACCGCCGAGATCGTCGCCAAGCTGAAGGAACTGGCCGATGGCTGAGCTCATGCGCATGCCCGAAGTGCTCGCCGGGTCCACCGAGGCGACTCTCCAAAGCTGGCTGGTCGGACCCGGGGAGGAGTTCCAGGCGGGTGAGACCATCGCCGCGGTGGAGACCGAGAAGGCCGCCGTCGACGTCGAGGCCGAGCGGGGCGGGGTGATCCTGAGGCCCCTGGTGGAGGCCGGAGCCACCGTTGCGGTGGGCACGCCCATCGCGGTGCTCGGGGATGTGGGGGAGCCGGTCGGGGACCTCGACGCGTTGCTGGCCGGATGGGGGGTCGCCGCGGCCGGCTCAGAGGAGCACGCCCCGGACCCGGCCCCCCGGGCGCCGCAGGGCGCCCACGGAGCGGTCCCGGGAGAACGCGTTTTTGCCAGCCCCCTGGCCCGCAGGCTGGCCCGGGAACACGGTCTCGCGATCGACGAGATCACGGGCACCGGGCCGGGCGGCCGGATCGTACGCCGGGACGTGGAGGCCGCCACCGCCGTCGGCCGCAGGGCGGCGGAAACCGCGGCGCCCGCCGCCCCGGTCGTCCCCGGGAGGGACGTGGCGGCGGACTTCACCGATGAGCCCCACTCCCGTGTCCGCCGCGCGGTAGCGGAACGGCTGACCCTGAGCAAGCAGCAGGCCCCGCATTTCTACCTGCGGGCCACGTGCCGGGTCGACCGGCTCCTCGAACTGCGCCGTGAGATCAACGAGCGGGCCACCGTCCGGATCTCCGTCAACGACCTGGTCGTCAAGGCGGCCGCCGTCGCGCACACCGCCGTACCCGAGATGAACGTGATCTGGACCGAGGACGCGGTACGGCAGTACCGCTCCGTCGACATCGCGGTGGCCGTCGCGAGCGGGAGAGGTCTGCTCACCCCGGTACTGCGCGGTGTGGAGACGCTGACGGTCACCGCGCTCGCGGTGGCCGCGCGCGACGCCCGTGACCGTGCCGAGGCGGGCCGGCTCAGGCAGCACGAACTGGAGGGCGGCAGCCTGACCGTCTCCAACCTCGGCATGTTCGGCACCGAGGAGTTCGCGGCGATCCTCAATCCGCCCCAGGCCGCGATACTCGCCGTCGGGGCGGCCCGCGAGGAGCCGATGGTCGAGGACGGCCGGATCGTGCCCGGCACGGTCATGCGCGTGACGCTGTCGGTCGACCACCGGCCGGTGGACGGCGCCGTCGCGGCGAAGTGGCTCGCGGCCTTCGTCGACGCCGTCGAGCACCCGCTGAGTCTGCTCGTCTGACTACCGGCCAGAATCCCCTTGGATCCACAGAGAAAGAAGGCGAAACAATGACAGAGGCCACGCTGGAGAACCTCGCCAGGCGCGTGGAGACGCTGGAGGCCGAGTCGGCGATCCTCAAGACGCTGTTCCGGCTCGCGATCACGCTCGACTACGGTGATCACGAGACCTGGCTCGACTGCTTCGTCCAGGACGCCGTCTTCGAAATGGCAGAGGTCTCCGAGACCGGCCGTGTCGTGCGGGTACGGCACACCAGCCGTGACGCCCTGGCCGCGTTCATCCCGGGCCACTCGCACGCGCCCGCGCACTTCCACAAGCATCTGGTGGGCGATCCGCTGATCGAGGTCGACGGTGACAGCGCGACCAGTACCTCGTATCTGACCCGGATCGACAAGGGGGAGAACGGGCCCTTCCTCTGGTCCTTCGGCCGCTACCTCGACACCTTCACCAAGTGCGAGGACGGCAGATGGCGGCTCTCCCGCCGCACCATCGAGGTCGAGTCCCGTGCCGTGCCGGTGAAGGCGAGCGACATCGGGTCCCGCTGAGAACGGCCCGACGCAGAAGGTGGCCGCCCTCCCTAAGGAGGGCGGCCACCTTACTGTTCCCTTCCTCACCGGGCAACGAGTGCCCGTCCCAGGAATCTGGCGGCGTTGCCGCCGAGCAGGAGTTCGCGGGAGGCGTCGTCGAGGAAGTCCGCCTTACGCACCACATGGCCGACGGGGCGCTCCCCGAACGGGTACGGATAGTCGCTGCCCACCATGACGCGCTCGGCTCCCATGGTGTCCACCAGCAGCCGCAGCGCCCGGTCGTCGAAGACGACCGAGTCGACGCTGAACCGGTTCAGATAGTGGGAAGGCGGGTGCTCGGAGGTTCCCACGACATCGGGTCTCCGGTGCCAGGCGTTGTCCGCGCGGCCGACCCAGAAGGGGAACGAACCGCCGCCGTGGGCGAAGCAGATCCGCAGGGACTCGGGAATGCGGTCGAACGCTCCTCCGAGGATCAGGGAGAGGACGGACAGATGTGTCTCCGCCGGCATGCCGACAAGCCACTGGGCCATCCACCGGTCGAGACGGGCGGAACTCGGCATGTCCCACGGATGCACCAGCACCGGGGCCCCGACCTCGGCGCAGTGCTGGAGGAAGGTGACGACACCCTCATCGTCGAGATCACGGTCGCCGACGTGATTGCCGATCTCCACGCCGAGGTGCCCCGCCGCCAGACAGCGGTCCACCTCGGCACAGGCGGCATCGGTGTCCTGGAGCGGGACCTGACAGAACGGAAGCAGGCGGTCGGGTGCCGGCGCGCAGATCTCCAGGGCCAGATCGTTGAAGATACGTGACACCTTCAGCGCCTGGACCGCGGGCCGTGTGTAGGAGAAGAAGACCGGGGTGGGCGACACCACCTGGATGTCGACGCCATCGGCGTCCATGTCGGCGAGCCGCGCCTCCGCGTCCCAGCAGTCGTTCCGGATCCTGCGGAACTCCTGGGACCGGATCATGATGCACGCATCGCGTTCGGAGTCCGCCCGCAGCCAGGGCCAGTCGTCACCGCCTCCGGCGGCCCGTGCGAGATCGGGCCAGCCGCGGGGCACATAGTGCGTGTGAACGTCGATCGTCTTCATGAGGCGGTCAGCCCTTGCCCGGGTGGAGGGTTCCGCACGCGGCGCAGGTACGTGCCGCCTCGTCCCGGTAGAAGGCCTCGAAGACCGGCGGGAGGTCCTGGACGATGTCACGCACCTGGAGTTCGACCTCGTGGACGAGGCCTTGGCAGTGGGGGCAGTACCACTGGAACTTCTCCAGAGTCCCCTCCTCGCGGACTCGTTCGATGACGAGGCCGATGGACCCTTCTTCGGGCCGCTGCGGCGAATGCGGGACGTCACCGGGGAGCAGCCACATCTCACCTTCGCGGATCTGTACCGTACGCACACCCCCCTCGACGATGAGATTGACGTGCATATTGCCCTTGACCTGGTAGAACCACTCCTCGTAAGGATCGACGTGGAAGTCGGTCCGCTGGTTGGGCCCGCCGACCACCTGCACGATGAAGTCGCCGGTCCCCTCCCACATCTGGCGGTTGTTGACCGGCGGTCTGAGGAGATGCCCGTGTTCTCGGACCCACTTGCTGAAGTCGTGGACCTCTGGGATGTCGCTCATGGCTGGTGCTCCTGTGCTGTGTGGCGGGCGCGGTGCGCGACGGCCTGGATCTCGATGAGGAGATGCGGGTGCGGCAGCTGGTGTACGGCGACTGTGGTGCGAGTGGGCCCGCTCTCGTCGAAGTACGAACCGTAGACGTCGTTGTAGCCGCCGAAGTCGTTCATATTGGTCAGATATGTGGTTACTTGCGCAATATCCCCGAGGTCGCAGCCGACGTCGCGCAGGATGTCGCGGATGTTCTCGATCACCGCCCGGGTCTGCTCCCGGATATCGAGCCGGGTTGTGCCCATGTCGTCGGCTTCGGCGCCGGCGATCGAGTTGTCGGGCCGGCGGCTGCTGGTGCCCGAGACGAAGACGAGGTCACCGGCCACCCTCACATGGGGGAAACGTCCGCGGGGGGTGGCCTTCCCCGGGACCAGCCGGGCGTCAGTCATTCCCGGACCCTTCGGCCGGCGTGACGGACACGGTGACGCGGCCGAGGCCGGTGATCGCCGCCTCGACGACGGTCCCGGCCGACAGGGCGACCGCTTCCGTGGCCGCCCCTGCCAGGATCACCGTCCCGGCCGGCAGCGCCAGGCCGTACGAGGCCGCCATGCGCACGGCCGCGCCGAGCGCGCGCAGGGGATCGCCGAGAATCGCGGCCGTGGAGCCGAAGCCGACGGCCCGGCCGTCGACGGTGAGAACCACTCCTCGGTTGCCGATGCCGGTCCCCGGCGGACGCCACCTTCCCACCACGACGGCCGCGGCCGAGGTGTTGTCGGCGATCACGTCGGGCAGGCTGAATCGGAAGTCCCGGTAGCGGGAGTCGATGATCTCCAGGGCGGGGGCGACCGCGTTGATCGCCGTCACGGCGGAATGCGGGGGCTCGTCCGGGGAGACCGCACGGCCCAGCCGGAACGCGACCTCGGGTTCCACCCGGGGGTGCACGAAGCGCCCCAGGTCCAGCCGTCCCCCGTCGGGTACGAGCATCCCGGACGTCAGTTCCCCGATGATCACATCGGAAACGCCCATCTGTGCGGCCTTGGCGCGGCTGGTGAAGCCGAGCTTCACACCCACCCGGCGTTCCCCGCGTGCGACGCGCCGGTCGACGAGTGCGCGCTGGACGGCGTGGGCCTCGCCCAGGGACAGGGAATCGCTCGCGGACAGTTGCGGGATGGCGGTGGCGTTCAGCGCCGCCGCGTCGAGCCGTTTCGCCAGTTCGGCGGGCGAGAGCCGGGCGGTCACGCCGTCACCTCCGATCCGGGGGTGCTCACACGTTCCGCGAGCAGGTCCAGGGCTACGTCCACGATCATGTCCTCCTGGCCGCCCACCATCTGACGTCGGCCCAGCTCGACGAGAATGCTGCGCACATCGAGCCCGTAACGTTCGGCGGCCCGCTCCGCGTGCAGCAGGAAACTGGAGTACACCCCGGCGTATCCCAGGGTCAGAGTCTCCCGGTCGACACGCACCGGGCGTTGCTGGAGGGGACGGACCAGGTCGTCGGCCGCGTCCTGGAGCACGAACAGATCACAGCCGTGCTCCCAGCCGAGCAGGTCGGCCACGGCCACGAACGCCTCGATCGGGCAGTTCCCGGCACCCGCGCCGTGCCCGGCGAGGGAGGCGTCCACCCGCAGGGCACCGTGCTCGACCGCGGTGACGCTGTTGGCCACGCTCAGGGAGAGGTTCTCGTGCGCGTGGATTCCGATCTCCGTACCCGCGTCGAGGACTTGACGGTAGGCGGCGACCCGCTCCCCGACGTCCCGCATCGTGAGCCGGCCGCCCGAGTCGGTGACATAGACGCAGTGGGCGCCGGCGGACTCCATGAGCTTGGCCTGTTCGGCGAGCCGCGAAGGCGTCGTCATGTGGCTCATCATCAGGAAACCCGACACGTCCATGCCGTGATCGCGCGCCCAGCCGATGTGCTGGGCCGCTATGTCCGCCTCGGTGCAGTGGGTGGCCACCCGTACGCTTGTCACCCCCAGGTCGTGGGCGGCCCGGAGGTCGTCGACGGTGCCGATACCGGGCAACAGCAGGGTGGTCAGCCGGGCGCGGGTCATGACCTCGGCGGCTGCCGAGATCCAGGCCGCGTCCGAGGCCGCTCCCTGACCGTAGGTCACGCTCGAACCGGCGAGCCCGTCGCCGTGTGCGACCTCGATGGCGGACACTCCGGCGGCGTCCAGCGCCGCGGCGATCCGCCCGACCTGTTCGGGGGTGAACCGGTGGGCCACGGCGTGCATGCCGTCGCGGAGGGTCACGTCCTGGACGTACACCCGGTGTGGGGTCGAGGGCCGTGGCTCTCTCATGCCGTCTCCCAGCCGCGCAGTTCCACGAGACGTTCCGCGGTGCGCAGGGCCGCGGAGGTCATGATGTCGAGGTTTCCGGCGTAGTCGGGCAGATAGTGCCCGGCACCGGAGACCTCCAGGAAGACCGAAACCCTGGTGCCCGTGAAGGGCCTGCCCAGCGCGGGCAGCCACGGCTCGTCGACCGGATCGAACTGGACGTCCTGCTTGAGCCGGTAGCCGGGCACATAGCGGCGTACCTCGTCCACCATGGCGACGACCGACGCGTTCACCGCCGCCCGGTCCAGGGGCCCCGTGTGCTCCACGAGGCAGTACACCGTGTCCCTCATGACCATAGGAGGAGAAGCGGGATTGAGCACGATGATGGCTTTCGCCTCACCGGCGCCGCCCACGCTCCGCAGCGCCGCCGCCGTGGTCCGGGTGAACTCGTCGATGTTGGCGCGGGTCCCGGGCCCCGCGGACTTCGACGCGATGGAGGCGACGATCTCCGCGTACGCCACCGGGACGACCGCGGAGACCGCTGCCACCACCGGCACGGTCGCCTGGCCGCCGCAGGTGACCATGTTGACGACATCCGCGCCGAGATGGTCGTCGAGGTTGACCGGCGGGACGACATACGGGCCGACGGCGGCCGGAGTGAGGTCGACCATCAGTTTGCCGTGCGCCCGGACGACCTCCAGGTTCCGCTGGTGGGCCGCTGCCGAGGTGGCGTCGAAGACGATCCGCACGTCGGGGAACTCCGGCATGGAGGCCAGTCCGTGGACGCCCTCGTCGGACGTCGCGACCCCGAGCCGACGCGCTCGCGCCAGACCGTCGGACGCCGGGTCGATACCGACGAACGCGGTGACCTCGAGCCGTTCGGAAAGCCGCTTGACCTTGAACATCAGATCGGTGCCGATGTTGCCGGACCCGATGATGGCGGCGGGGATCTTCACTGGTGGTTCCCTTCAGTGCCGGGGGCGGGATCCGGGTCGGCGAACACCGCGCTCACCTCGCCCAGTCCGTCCATCCGGGCCCGGTACACCCCGGGGTGTGTGACCTGCACCATCGGTCCCAGAGCGCCGGAGAGGACCACCTCGCCCGCGCGCAGCGGGGATCCCCGGCGGGCGAGTTCGCGGGCGAGCCATGTCGCCGCGACAGCCGGCGAGCCCAGGCAGGCGGCTCCCACTCCCGTGGACGCCGGCTCTCCGCCGTGTTCGAGCACCATGCCGAGCCCGGTCAGATCGACGTCCTGGACCCGGCGGGGCGTCGTACCGAGCACGAAGGCCCCGCTGGAGGCGTTGTCCGCCACCGTGTCGGTGATGGTGATGTCCCAGCCGGCGATGCGGGAGTCGACGATCTCGATCGCGGGCAGGACGAACTCCGTGGCCCGCAGGATCTCCGCCACCGTTGCCCCGTACTCCACGTCCCGGCCGAGCACGAAGGCGACCTCGGCCTCCACTCTGGGCTGAAGCAGACGGTCGAGCGGAATCTCCTCGCCGTCCGCGTACGCCATGTCGTCGAGCAGTACGCCGAAATCGGGCTGGAAGACCCCGAACTGGCTCTGCACGGCGGGCGAGGTGAGCCCGATCTTGTGCCCGACGACCCGGCGGCCGCCGGCCACCCGTTCGCGTACGACAGCCTCCTGTACGGCATAGGCGGCGTCGAGGTCTGACGGGCCGATGAGCTCCCGTACCGGAGAGCACGGCCGGGACAGGCGCGCGGCTTCGCGCAGCCGTTCGGCGGCCCTCCGCACGGCGGTGCCCGTGGCCGAAATGTGATCCATGGCTTCCTTTCCGCCGGTCACAGCGCCACACAGACGTTGGTCGGCTCGCTGTAGAAGTGGAGTGAGTGCGTGCCGCCCTCACGGCCGATGCCGGACATCCCGGCTCCCCCGAACGGCGAACGGAGGTCGCGCAGATACCAGGTGTTCACCCATGACATGCCCACCCGCATCCGCCCGGCGACGCGGTGCCCTCGTTCCAGGTCCCGTGTCCAGACGGCGGCGGCGAGACCGTACGGAGTGTCGTTGGCGAGCCGTACGGCCTCGTCTTCCCCGGTGAACGGGATGAGCACGGCGGCCGGTCCGAAGATCTCCTCCCGCGCCACTCTGTGCCGGTTGTCGAGACCGGTCCACAACGCGGGCTCGATCCAGGCGCCGGCGTCGAGACCGCCACCCAGTTCGGGAACCCCGCCGCCGGCCAGGCAGTGGGCCCCCTCCTGCTCGGCGAGCCGGTAGTAGCCGAGCACCTTCTCCCGGTGCTTGAGCGAGATCAGCGGGCCGGTGGTGGTCAGGGGGTCGTCGGGGCGCCCGAACCTCAGTTCCCGGGCGCGCTGCGCGAGTCCCAGCGCCACCTCCTCGAACACGGAGGCTTCGACATACACGCGTTCGGTGCACAGACACACCTGGCCGGTGTTGGTGAACACCGACCGTGCCAGTCCCTCCACAGCACGGTCGAGATCCGCGTCGGCGAAGACCAGCGCGGCGTTCTTGCCGCCGAGTTCGAAGGAGACCGGACGCACCTGGGGCGCCGCGGCGCGCATGATGGCGGCGCCGGTCGCCGACGCCCCGGTGAAGGTGATGCCGTCCACCGCCGGGTGCGCGGTCAGGAACTCACCGGTGGAACCGGTACCGAAACCGTGCACCACATTGAAGACACCCTTCGGCACGCCCGCCTCCACCATGATCTCCGCGAGGAGCGAGGCCGACGACGGAGTCTCCTCCGAGGGCTTGACCACCACGGTGTTCCCGCAGGCGAGGGCGGGGGCCACCTTCCAGGTCAGGAGCAGCAGCGGAAGATTCCACGGCACGATCACGGCCACCACACCCAGGGGCCGGCGCAGCGCGTAGTTCAACGCGCGCCGTCCCTCCGGCAGCTCGGTCATGAAGGAGTCCATGCCGGTCGCCGCGACCACATCGGCGAACGTCCGGAAGTTCGCCGCCGCGCGGGCGACTTCCTGGCGGGCCAGGGCGGTCGGCTTGCCGGTGTCGGCGATTTCGGCGGCCAGCAGTTCGTCGGAGCGCTCCTCGATCCGGTCCGCGATCCTGCGGAGCAGCGCCGCTCGTTCGCCGACCGTGGACCGCCCCCATGGGCCTTCGAGAGCACGCCGGGCCGCCTCGACGGCACGGTCCACCACTTCCCGGCCCGCTTCGTGCACCTGGGCGACGAGCGAGCCGTCCACCGGGCTGATCTTGTCGAAGTGCGCGACGCCGTCGACAAACCGGTTGTCGACGAAGTTCCTCAGACCGGGGGGCGCAGTCATGTCCATCTCCCTGGGGGTTTCCCGATGACTGCGTTCATCGTGGTCAGACCTGACTATGCCCGTCCAATGCCAAATTGGTCCTCATGTATGCCTGAACGGGCATGTCAAGAATTCTCGGGAGGCTGATCCAAGGCCTCGCGAATGCTCCTGCCCACCTCCCTCAGATGGTGCAGCAGCAGGGCGGAGCCCGGGCTCGCCACGGAATCGCGGGACCGAGTGACTCCGACCAGCCGTCGGACGGTCTCCAGAGGTGTGGAGAGCATCGCGAGCTGCGTGTCCTCCCGCGCGATCAGCAGCGGCAGAGCCGCGATGGCGTCCGTGTCCAGCAGGATGCTCCGCAAGGTGAGGATCGAGGTGCACTCCACCCGGTCGGCGGGCAGCTGAAGCCCTTCGTCGAAGAAGGTCCTGTCCAGCTCGCCCCGGAGCGCCGTCTCCCCCACGGGGAGGATCCACGGATAGCCGAGCAGATCCGCCAGCCTCGGTGCCGCCAGCCCCAGCGCCGGGTGCCCGGCCCGGGTGACCAGCCGGATCGGTTCGGTGTACAGCCGGGTCTGGTGGACGAGGCCGCTCTCGTCGGACGGCGTCAGCCGCCCGACCATCAGATCGATGCCGCCGGTCAGCAGGTCGGCGGTGAGCACGTCCGGCGTCGCCTCCTTGACGACCACGGTCACGTGGGGGCGCTCCTGCTTCATCCGCACGATCGCTCGCGGCAGCAGGACATTGGCCCCCGCGAGATGAGTCCCCACGATCACCCTGCCGGCATGCGCGTCGCGCAGCTCGGCCACGTGCCGCCCCGCCTGCCGCACCTGCGCCAGGATCGCCCGCGCGTACTGGATGAACGCCTGACCGTAGACGGTGGGAGAGACACCTCGCGGAAGCCTCTCGAAGACCTCCACGCCGAGGATGGTCTCCAGCTCCCGCAGCCCGCGCGTGACGACCGGCTGCGTCACCCGGAGCTGCTCGGCGGCCCGCAGCACACTGCCGTGGTCGGCGATGGTGGTCAGCAGTACCAGATGCCGAAGCTTCAGGCGCCCGTCCAGCAGTCTTTCGTGGTCCATGCTCTCAGCGTGACATGCCCCCGAGGGCGTGCCGGGGCCCCTCCCGACACCTCGGGGATCGGTGGAAACGACACGAGGGATGAAACGGGCGCTTTGGTGAGGTCGCGGGTGAGACGTGCCGCTCGGATTGCTTCGAGTCCGGCCCGCTCCATCTGGCGAACTCCTCCGACCTGCGGAAACGTCATTCCGAGGGTGTGTTGGCAGGAGGCGGTGCCGTGAGGAGGCGCCCTGTACATTGCTGTTTCGTACAGAAGTGTCAAGAGGTGGCCCGGTGAACGAACGCGAGGCGTCGTCGAGCGCGTCACCGGCCGTCGGCCGGGCGCTGGACATGTTGATGTACCTCGCCGCGCGCCCCGGTCTGGTCCAGGCCGCGACGCTCGCCCGTGACCTCGACATCCCGCGGTCCTCCGTGTACCACATCCTCACGGTTCTGGCCGACCGCGGCTTCGTCACCTATGTGCCGACGGAGAAGGCGTACGGGCTGGGGGTCACCTCATTCGAGGTGGGCTCCGCCTATCTGCGCCACGAGCCCCTGGAGCGGCTGGCCAGGCCCATCCTGCGTACCCTCGCGCGCGGGCTGGGCCAGACGGTGCACCTGGGCATCCTGCACGGCGCGGAGACGGTGTACCTGCTCAAGGAACGGCCGCCCGCGGGCCGGGCCGGCGACATCGACATCGCCCTCGTCACCGACGTCGGCGTACGCCTGCCGGCCCACCTCACGGCCAACGGACGCGCCATCCTCGCCCACTCCCCCAAGGCGCAGGTGCGGGCGCTCTTCCCCCGGCCGGGTGATCTGACCACCCGCACGGGCAAGGGGCCGCGCACGCTGGCGGGACTCGTGGAGGAGCTGGCCCGGGAGCGTGAGCGCGGCTGGTCGCAGGAGGCCGAACTGGTCACCCGGGGGTTCTGCTCGATGGGGGTGGCGGCGTTCGATCACCATGAGCGGCCCATCGCGGCCCTCAGCACCACCTGGCGCCGCCGCCACCCCCGGCACGACGTCGATGAGGTGCGGGACGCCCTGCGCCACGCTGCCGCTCGGCTCACCGCGGCCGTCTCGGGCCACCCGCCGGCGACCGCTTGAGGCGGGAGGACCGTTGGCCCTCGCCCGGACTCAGGGGGCGCCGGTCCTCCCGCCGGCCGGTTCCCGGTGCGGCGGGCCACGAGGAGGCTGATGCCGCGGTACGGGGAAACGGTCTCGGATCCGAGAAACGCGCGCCATGCCGCTGGTCCGGCACCCGCCGCTGCCGTGTGATGAGGGGGCTACCACCCCATCCCTCCACAAGGAGTGCACATGACCAGCGTTTCCTCCGAGACACCGGGTGTCGTCCGGGCCCCGCGCGGCACCGAACTCAACTGCCTCGGCTGGCAGCAGGAAGGCGCCCTGCGCATGCTCATGAACAACCTCGACCCCGAGGTCGCCGAGCACCCCGAGGACCTCGTCGTCTACGGCGGCACCGGAAAGGCGGCCCGCAACCGGGAGGCGTACGACGCCATCGTCCGAACGCTGAAGACGCTGAAGGACGACGAGACGCTGCTGGTGCAGTCCGGCAAGCCCGTCGGTGTGATGCGCACCAGCGAGTGGGCCCCGCGCGTGCTGCTGGCCAACTCCAACCTGGTCGGCGACTGGGCCAACTGGGAGGAGTTCCGGTCGCTGGAGGCCCGTGGCCTCACGATGTACGGCCAGATGACGGCCGGTTCGTGGATCTACATCGGCAGCCAGGGCATCCTCCAGGGCACGTACGAGACGTTCGGCGCCGTGGCCCGCAAGAAGTTCGGCGGCAGCCTGGCCGGCACCATCACCCTCACCGCCGGTCTCGGCGGCATGGGTGGCGCCCAGCCGCTGGCCGTCACCATGAACGACGGTGTGGCCATCTGTGTGGACGTCGACCCGACGCGTATCGAGCGCCGCATCGCCCACCGCTACCTCGACGTCGCCGCCGACGACATCGACCACGCCCTCCGCCTCGCCGTCGAGGCACGCGACGCCCGCGAGCCTCTCTCCATCGGCCTGCTCGGCAACGCGGCCGAGGTCTTCCCCGAACTGCTGGAGCGCGGCGCCCCCATCGATATCGTCACCGACCAGACCAGCGCACACGACCCGCTGGCCTACCTCCCCGTCGGCGTGAGCGTGGAGGAGTGGCACGAGCAGGCCCGCCGGGATCCCGCCGACTTCACCGAGCGCTCCCGCGCCGCCATGGCCAGGCACGTCGAGGCGATGGTCGGCTTCCTCGACGCCGGCGCCGAGGTCTTCGACTACGGCAACTCGATCCGCGACGAGGCCCGCAAGGCCGGCTACCAGCGGGCGTTCGACTTCCCGGGGTTCGTGCCGGCCCACATCCGGCCGCTGTTCGAGGAGGGCCTCGGCCCGTTCCGCTGGGCCGCTCTCTCCGGTGACCCGAAGGACATCGAGGCCACCGACAAGGCCGTCATGGAACTGTTCCCGGAGAACGAGCACCTGCACCGCTGGCTGAAGATGGCCGGCGAGCGCGTGGCGTTCGAGGGCCTGCCCGCCCGCATCTGCTGGCTCGGCTACGGTGAGCGGCACCGCGCCGGCCTGCGCTTCAACGAGATGGTCGCCTCCGGCGAGCTGTCCGCCCCCGTCGCCATCGGCCGCGACCACCTCGACTCCGGCTCCGTGGCCTCGCCCTACCGCGAGACCGAGTCGATGCTCGACGGCTCCGACGCCATCGCCGACTGGCCGCTGCTCAACGCCCTGGTCAACACCTCCTCCGGCGCCTCCTGGGTCTCCATCCACCACGGCGGCGGTGTCGGCATGGGCCGCTCCATCCACGCCGGCCAGGTCTGCATCGCCGACGGCACCGAACTCGCGGCCCGAAAGCTCGCCCGCGTCCTGACCAACGACCCCGGCATGGGCGTCGTCCGGCACGTCGACGCAGGCTACGAGCACGCCACCTCGGTGGCCAAGGAGCGCGGCGTCCGCATCCCGATGACAGAGACCGCGGGCGGCGCGGAGTGAGCGCCGCGCTCACCCGGAGGGAAGACGAACCCGTCCGCACGGACGTGCCTGCCACGCCGTGGACCGGACGGGACGACGGCCCCGGCGCCGAGGACCTGCGCTGGCACCGGGCCGTTCACCTCGACCCGGAGCAGGCGGCGCCGGGCGAGGTCGCCTTCGTCGGCTTCCGCAGCGACGAGGGCGTACGCCGCAACAAGGGCCGGCAAGGCGCCGCCGACGGCCCGGGCGCCCTGCGCCGCGCCCTCGCGTCAATGGCGCTGCCGAAGCCGCTGCGGGCACTCGACGCCGGTGACATCGAGGTCACCGGGGACGGCGAGGACGTCCTGGAAGCCGGGCAGGAGCGCCTGGGACGCGCGGTCGCCTCGCTCGTCGACCGCGGTCACACGGTGATCGTGCTGGGCGGCGGCCACGAGGTGGCGTACGGCAGCTACCGCGGGCTGGAACAGACACGCGCCCTGCGTGAGGGATGCCGTCTCGGGGTGCTGAATCTCGACGCGCACTTCGATCTGCGCGACGACATCAGACCCAGCTCCGGCACCCCCTTTCTCCAGATGGCGCGGAGCGAGGAGCGGCACGGACGTGCGTTCGGCTACTGGGTGCTGGGTGTCAGCCAGCCGAGCAACACACAGCGGCTGTTCGGCACCGCGGCCGGGCTCGGCGTGCGCTGGCTGCCGGACACCGAGTGCGGCCTGCCGGACCTGGAGCGCACCGAGAGGTTCGTCGACGAGTTCCTCGCGAGCTGCGACATCGTGCATCTGAGCATCGACCTCGACGTGCTTCCGGCCGCGGTCGCGCCGGGCGTCAGCGCGCCCGCCGCCTACGGGGTGCCGATGGAGGTCATCGAGCGGGTCTGCGTCCGGGTGGCGGCGAGCGAGAAGCTCGCCGTCTGCGACATCGCCGAGCTGAACCCGGACTTCGACGTGGACCAGCGCACCGCCCGCGCCGGCGCTCGCCTGATCCACCGGATGGCTACCGCGCTGGCGTGAAGCTCCGCGGGCGCCTTGCCGGACAGTCCGCGAGGCCGTGACAGGCGACGAGAGCCGCGGTCCGGCGGCCGCGGCTCCCGGCGCGCACACCGGCTCCACGATCGCCGGCACTCCTTCGGCTCCGGAGCCGAGGCAGTGCCGGCCCGCGAGCAGGACGGCGTCGGGGCGGCCGAGCCGGACCGAGGCCCGCTCAAGTACTCCCCGGCGCGCAGGATCCGCGGTGCATGTGCTGCTCCGAGTCTGTTTCGAACTGCCGGAAACACGCCTCCCCCTGCCGCCGCGGCGGCAGGGGGAGGCGACACGTCATTCCCGGCCACGCGCCCGGCGCGCGTCCGCGAGCCGCGCGCCGAGCGCGGTCTCGGTGAAGACCCGGTACCCGGTCGCCGGGTCGTACCCGTGGATCTCGCGGGTGTCCAGAGCCGCCATGTAGGCCAGAACCTCCTTGCTGACCACCTGGCCCGGCACGAGCACCGGGAACCCCGGGGGGTAGGGGGTGACGAAGGTGGCGGAGACGACCGGACGGCCTTCGGCCAGCGCCTCGGTGATCTCCGCCGCTGAGAGGTGTTCGCAGGCGGTCTCGTCGTAGGCGAGGAAGAACGCCGCGCGCATGTCCCCCTCGGGCGTGTCGGCGCCGGGGCGGAAGGCCGGGTGGAACGCGCTGAAGTCCGGCAGGGCGGCGGGCCGGCTACCGACGCCGTTCACCGACCGGTGGTGGGCGGCGCGCTCCCCCGGGGCCATCTCCCCGACGCGCTCCTCCAGATCCTCGACGATCTTGACCAGCACCTCGATGAGATAGGCGACGGCGCTGCGCGTCGTACCGATGTTGGTCATGAACAGCAGTGTGTTGCGTGTGGTCTTGTTGACCTGTACGCCGTACCGGTCCATCAGCAGCTCGTGCTTGAAGGTCTCTCCGTCGACCCCGGTGAGCCCGATGTGCAGCGTCGCGCGGGCGGGGTCGAGGACGAACTCGTCCTCCTCCCAGGCCCGCCCCATCCGTGCCAGCCCCGTGCGCAGCGGCTGCTCGATCCCGGAGGAGCGGAAGCGGCGCGGGATCAGTTCCGGGGTGGTGAGGAAACGCAGGTAGCGGCTGAGCAGCGGGTGCTGCTCGATGGCGTCCCTGAGTACTCCCGCCTGTTCGAGCTGCTTCTGCACCAGTTCGAAGCCCTCCAGCACCGCCTGCCGGCGGCCGAGGTCCATGGAGGCGAGGATCTGGTAGTTGGGCGACGTCGACGTGTGCGTCATGTACGCCTCGCGGAATGTCTCCGCCGTCTTGTGCCGGAAGTCCTGGTCGAAGACGTGGATCATGGACCCCTGGCGCAGGGACGTCAGCGTCTTGTGCGTCGACTGGGTGGCGTACACCCGCACCCGGACCCGCTCCGGGTCGGGCATCAGCCGCCGGCGGAGGAGCGTCTCGTCGTCGGGGTCGTCACCGAGCCGCTCCTGGTGCGTGGCGTACTCCTCGGCGTACCCCGCCCGGTGGTAGCGGTCGGTCAGTTCGCGGGCCGCGGCCATCGCGGTGCGGCTGCGGTAGACGGGGTGGAAGCGGGCGAAGGCGAACCACGCCTCGTCCCACAGGAACGCCAGGTCCGGCTTGAGGGCCAGGCACTCCTCCATCACCCGGGAGGGGTTGTAGACGACGCCGTCGAACGTGCAGTTGGTGAGCATCAGCAGCTTGACGCGGTCGAGGGCACCGTGCCGCTTCAGCATCAGGAGCTTCCGCTTGATCTCCTCCACCGGCACGGCTCCGGACATGCCGTACTCGTCGAGGGGATAGGCGTCGAGGTAGACGACGTGGGCGCCCGCCAACACCAGTCCGTAGTGGTGGGACTTGTGGCAGTTGCGGTCCACGAGCACGATGTCGCCGGGACGCACCATGGCCTGCACGACGATCTTGTTGGCCGTGGACGTGCCGTTGGTCACGAAGTACGTCCGCCGGGCGCCGAACGCCGCGGCCGCCAGATCCTGCGCCTCCCGCAGCGGACCTGTGGGCGCCAGCAGGGAGTCCAGCCCCCCGGAGGTCGCGGAGGTCTCGGCGAGGAAGACGTTCAGCCCGTAGAAGCGGGCCATCTCCGGTATCCAGCGGGAGCCGACCACCGAGGTGCCACGGGAGACGGGCAACGCGTGGAAGACGCCCGTCGGTCGCCGGCTGTGGGCACGCAGTGCGGTGAAGAACGGGGCGCGGAAACGCTCGGCGACGCCTTGCAGGATGGACAGATGCAGTTCGAGGAGTCCTTCGCGGGCGTGGAAGATTCGCCTGAAGCACCGGCCCAGCCGGCCGGCCGTCGTCTCCACGGACGCCTCGGACACCAGATACAGATCCAGCTCCGGACGGAGCGAGCGCAGTTGGTCGCCCAGGACCTGGGCCCGCTCCTCGCCGTGCCGCCGTTCCGCCTCGGGGATGCCGGCGGAGGCCGGGACCGCCGCGGCGCCTTCGAAGAAGCGCCGCACCACGCGCAGGTCGTGCCGGGACCGGTCGGCGAACCGATGGTGGATCACAACAGCCTGGAGACTGGAGTTCACCAGTGACGCGATGACCGCGTCCTCGAAACTCGGAGCCACGACGACCTCGTAGACGAACTCGTCCTCGGCGCGGCGCATTCGGCGCAGCTCCTCGCGGAGAGCCTCCTCCACCTGGTCCGGATCGCCGACCACGAGGACTTCGAAGGCCGGCACCGCGGACGAGACCGCCTCGGGGGAGATGGCGCCGCGGTGGCCGTCGCCGCCCAGCGCGCGGTCGAGGGCCTCGGCGCGCCCGGCCAGCCGTTGCAGTTTCCCTTCCTCGTACAGCCGGCGAAGCTCCTCCAGCCGTGCCGTGCCGGGGAAGGCCCAGCAGTTCTCGATCGGTGCCAGGAGCTCGAACAGCTCCTCGATCCGCGCGGTCACCCCCGTCTGCGTGTCCGGGCCCCGCGCCGAGAGCAGACGGGCGAGGTCGGCCAGCGAACTCCAGGCGTCGGCGCGCAACTGCCCGACGCTGTTGTGCGTGCCGGCGGTCGGCGGTTCAGTCACCTCATGCACCGGGGCGGGCCCCTTCGCAGGCGCGGCCCGCTTGCCGGACCGCCGAGACCAGCGGCACCCCCGGGCGGTAGGCGAGATGCACAGGGGAGGGCGCCTCCAGGACGACGAGGTCCGCCCGCGCCCCCGGGGAGAGGCATCCGACGTCGGTACGGCGCAGGGCGCGTGCTCCCCCGGCCGTCGCCGCCCACAGCGCCTCGTCGGGCGTCATACGCATTTCCCGGACGGCCAGCGCGATACAGAAGGCCATCGAACTCGTGTACGACGAGCCCGGGTTGCAGTTGGGGGAGAGGGCCACCGTGGCGCCCGCGTCGAGGAGCCGGCGGGCGTCGGGGTAGGGCGAGCGGGTGGAGAAGTCCGATCCCGGCAGCAGGGTGGCGACGGTCTCCCCCTGAGCGAGGGCGTCCACGTCGGCGTCGGTGAGGTAGGTGCAGTGGTCGGCCGATGCCGCCCCCAGCTCCACGGCGAGTTGGACACCGGGACCGTGGGAGAGCTGGTTGGCGTGGACCCGCGGTACAAGGCCCCGTGCCCCCGCCGCGGTGAGGACCGCCCGCGCCTGGTCACCGTCGAAGGCGCCCTGCTCGCAGAAGACGTCCGCCCAGCGGGCGTGCGGCGCGCACGCGTCCAGCATGGGCCCGGTGACCAGGTCGACGTAGCCGCCCGGGTCGTCGGCGAACTCCGGCGGCACGAGGTGGGCACCGAGATAGGTGACCTCGTCGGTGTGGGCGGCGGCGATGGACACGGCGCGTGCCTCGTCCTCCACCGTCAGGCCGTAACCGGACTTGGTCTCCAGTGTGGTGGTGCCCTGCCGCAGCGCCTCGCGCACATGACGTCCGACCACCGTGTGCAGATGGTCGTGGTCGGCGGCCCGGGTGGCGTCGACGGTGGTCTGGATCCCGCCGGCGGAGTACGGACGCCCCGACATGCGGGCGTTGAACTCTTCGGTGCGGTCCCCGGCGAAGACGAGGTGGGAGTGGGAGTCGACGAAGCCCGGGATCACGGCACGACCGCCGACGTCCACCCGCTCGTCGGCAGCCGGGGCGCGGGCTGCGGGGCCGGCCCAGGCGATGACGGGGCCGTCGATGAGGAGCGCGGCGTCGGTGAGCAGCCCGAGCGGGCCCTCTCCGAGAGCGGGGTCGTTGGTGACCAGCGAGCCGATGTTGGTGAGGAGGGTGCTGGGCGGGTGGTGCGGGTCCATACGGATACTCCAGGGTGAGCGCGGAGGCGGCCGCCTCGGGCCGGGGAGCGCTGGCTGTCCCGCCGCGACGGGAGGACCGCGCCCGGACTCGTCCGGCGGGACGGCGGCCCCTCCCGGGCCGCCGGGGGCCCGGGAGGGGGTGGGACGACGGGCGTGTCAGACCAGCGGGCCGGTGACCGATTGCGCCGTGGCCACAGCGCGGCCGGAGACGACGTACTGGACGGTCGCCTCGATCTCGGGGGCGAGCCAGCGGTCGGTGCCGGGGCCGTCGACCGTCTCGCGCAGCCCGTCGCGCACCGCCGCCGTGGCCGGCGCCGGGGACAGCGGGGCCCGCAGGTCGAGAGCGCGGGCGGCGGTGTACAGCTCCACGGCGAGGACGCGACCGAGCCCGTCAAGGGCGCGGCGCAGCTTGCGGGCGGCGGACCAGCCCATGGAGACGTGGTCCTCCTGCATGGCGCTGGAGGGGATCGAGTCGGTGGAGGCCGGCACGGCGAGCCGCTTGAGCTCGGAGACGATGGCGGCCTGCGTGTACTGCGCGATCATGTGGCCGGAGTCGACGCCGGGGTCGTCGGCGAGGAAGGCGTTGAGGCCGCGGTTGCGGGCGGGGTCGAGGAACCGGTCCGTGCGGCGCTCGGAGATCGAGGCGACGTCGGCGACCGAGATGGCCAGGAAGTCGAGCACGGCGGCGACCGGGGCGCCGTGGAAGTTGCCGTTGCTCTCCACCCTGCCGTCGAGGGTGACGACGGGGTTGTCGACGGCACTGGCCAGCTCCCGGGAGGCCACCAGCTCGGCATGGGCGAGGGTGTCCCGAGCGGTGCCGTGGACCTGCGGCGTGCAGCGCAGTGAGTACGCGTCCTGGACACGGGTGCACTCGGGCCCCCTGTGGCTGGCGACGATCGCCGAACCCGCGAGCAGGGAGCACAGGTTGCCGGCGCTGTCCGCCTGGCCCGGGTGCGGGCGCAGCGCCTGGAGGTCCGCGGCGAACACGGCGTCGGTGCCGAGCTGCCCCTCGACGCTCATCGCGGCGGCGATGTCGGCCGTACGCAGCAGGCGGCGCAGGTCGTGAGCGGCGAGGACAAGCATGCCGAGCATGCCGTCGGTGCCGTTGATGAGGGCGAGACCCTCCTTCTCCTCCAGGACGACGGGGGTGATGCCCGCCTCGGCGAGCGCCTCGGCGGCGGGTTTGCGCACACCGTCGGCGGTGCGGACCTCACCCTCGCCCATGACGGCGAGCGCGCAGTGCGCGAGGGGGGCGAGGTCGCCGGAGCAGCCGAGCGAGCCGTATTCGTGGACGACCGGGGTGAGGCCGGCGTTCAGCAGCGCGGCGTACGCCTCCGCGGTCTGCGTCCGTACGCCCGTACGGCCCGTGGCGAGGGTGGAGAGCCGCAGCAGCATCAGGGCGCGGACGACTTCACGCTCCACCTCGGGTCCCGAGCCCGCCGCGTGCGAACGCACCAGGCTGCGCTGGAGCTGGGCGCGCAGCTCGGCGGGGATGTGGCGGGTGGCCAGCGCGCCGAAACCGGTGGAGACGCCGTAGTGGGGCTTGGCGTCGTCGGCCAGGGCCTGGACGATCTCACGACTGCGGGCGATCTCCTTCAGCGCGTCGGGGGCGAGGACCACCGGGGTCCCGAGGCGGGCAACGGACACGACTTCGTCGGCGGAGAGCGCGCCGACACCAACAACAACGGTCATGAACCCATGAAGCCGCAGCTAGACCCAGGTATGCGAGGGGTCATGAGCCGTTAGTGTCTGGCATCTCAGACAATCGGTGATGCTCTCGTCTGGGATACCAGACACAAGGTTCACGTTCTCACTGGTCTACGCTCGCCCTATGAGCATCGTCCCCGCCGCCGCGCAGGTGCTCGCGGTGCTGCGCTATCTGGCGCGGCAGGCGGCTCCTGTACCGGCGGCCGTCATCAGCCGCGACGTCGGCCTGCCGCGCTCGACGACGTACCACCTGCTCGATACTCTCGCGGCGGACGGCTTCGTGGTCCATCTGCCCGAGGAACGGCGCTACGGTCTCGGCGTCAGCGCCTTCGAACTGGCCTCGGGCTACGAGCGTCAGGCGCCGTTTCAGCGTCTGGCGCGGGCACCGCTGGCCACGCTTGTCGACCGCACCGGGCACAGCGCGAACCTCGCCGTGCTGCACGGCCGGGAGGTCATCTACGTCATCGAGGAGCGCGCGCCGGGCCGGGCACCGCTCGTCAGCGAGGTCGGGGTGCGGTTGCCGGCTCACCTGACCGCGAGCGGCCGGGCGGTGCTGGCGCTGCTGCCTCCCGCGCAGGTACGGGCGATCTTCCCGGACCGGTCCGCCTTCGTGCTGCGGCACGGCGTCGGGCCCGCGTCGCTGACCGCGCTGCGAGGACTGCTGGCTCAGGTGCGACGCCGGGGATACGCGACGGAGGAAGGTGAGGTCACCCCCGGCCTCTCCTCCGTCGCCGCGTCCGTGCGGGATCACCACGCCCATCCGATCGCCGGCGTCTCCGTCACCTTCCCGGACGACGCGGCCGACGCGTCGGAACGCGACCGGATCGCGGGCCATGTGGCGCAGACGGCGCGGGAGCTGACCCGCCGAGTGGGCGGCGTCACCACGGGGTGACCGGCCACCGGCGGCAAGCCGGCGTACCACTGGGCGGGCCTCTCCCCCGGCGCGGTCCGAGCGGTCTCACCACGGCCGGACCGGGCAGACCCCACGCGCCGTCCGTCACCGTCCGGCAGGTGCCCCACCGTTTGAGGCGGGACCGAAGCCGGTCCGCCCTGCCTGCGGTGTCACGTGTCCGGGTGCTCAGACGGGGCTGGACGGGCGAGTGGCGAGAGCGGGCCGACGAGGACGAGCGCGAGGCCGGTCAGGGCACCGCGTTCGTGCCCCTGTCGGTCACCATTGCCTGGGACGATCCCAGATGAACCGCCGACTTGTATGGGGGTATCGGGACGACTCCGTCCGCAAACGCCGGGTCGTCGGGATGATGGCCTTGGTGAAGGTAGAGCCTGCCGGCCTCGGTGACCCCCGTATGCACGGCACCACCATCGCGGCTGATCTTCAGGAGACCACGGTCGCGCAGGGCATACACCGAGGGCCATTCACCCGGCACCCAGGCATGGGGTTCTTCTCCGGCCGCGAGGCTTTCCAGCAGGACACGTTGCCGATCGTTCAGGGCAGACCACCGATACACACGGACCAGCCCACACCGCACACCCACACTCTGCATAGAGCAGAAAGGGTGACCGTGGGCGGTGGGATCTCTCTGGGACTTTTCTGGGACTTCCGGCTGGATCAACGGGCATGGCCGTGAAAGAGCCGAAAGACTGTTTGCGCAGGTCAGCAGCCTGAAGCCAGCAAACGCAGCAGGTCACAGACCTGGCTGGCCTCTTCCGGGACATCTGACATACAGATGCCATCGCACCCACCCTGCCTGACCTGCTGAAACACGGGTCTGGAAGGACGGGGCGACGCCGAGCGGTGGGCGGCGTACTTGGCACCGCTGCGCTCCCACGACCCGCGCCTGACAGGGCGGACCGAGTTCGCGGGAGGCGCCGGCCGCGGGCACGCGCTCCCGCGTGCCGCCGAGAGCGCACTCACACCCGGGACCCACGAAGAACAGGTGTGGACAACAACGTCACCCATGAGTCCGATGCGAGCGGGTGGCGGGCCGGGCACTTCAGGGCTGCGAGACCGACTCCTCGCCGGCACGTATCAGGGTCACACCCGGCAAGGCCGCGTCGTGGCGGGCAGCGCATGGTGCGCGGTGCCCGCCACGCCGGCGTCAGCCGAGCCCGTCGGCGCCGACCTGGATGGCGGACTCGTCCAGCAGGGCGTCGCTCACCGGTTGGAGGGTGCCGTCGAGAGCGAGGACCGGGGTCGCTTCCTTGTACCAGGACTCGATCACCGCGTTGCCCCAGAAGTCGCGCCGGCGGTCGTCGTGGACGTTCCACCGGTACGTCTCGTGGTCGGGATCGCCGGTGTAGTAGTCGGAGGTGTAGATCTCCACGCGGTGGCCGTCCGGGTCGCGCAGATAGACGTAGAACGCGTTGGAGACACCGTGTCGGCCGGGCCCGCGCTCAATGTGCTTCTCCTGGCGCAGCGCGCCGAAGATGTCAGCAGTGCGCAGGACCTGGTGGGATTCGTGCGTGGCCACCCCGAGGTGGTGCAGCCGGGGGCCCGCGCCACCGGTGAAGGCCACGTCGTGGACGGTCTGTTTGCGGTACATCCAGGCTGCGTACAGCTCGTGCTCATCCCCTTCGATGGTTTCGGAGCAGCCGAAGCCGAGGGACCTGTAGTGGGCGTACGCGGCCGGGATGTCCGGGGTGCAGATGTTGAAATGGTCCAGGCGGGCGATCTCCGCGCCGTGCCGTAGGTCGTAGCGCTGGATGAGGCGCTCGGCACGGTCGATCTCGTGGAAGAACTCCACCGGGAATCCGAGCGGGTCGACGACGCGCACGGCATCGCCCACGCCTTGGGTGCCCTCGCCCTTCCTCAGCCGCTTGACGGGACGGCCGAGCCGGGTGAAGAACCTCTCCGCCCTGTCGACGTCCTCGGGCGTGCGGACGCGGTAGGAGATGTGGTCGAGAGCGGCGGTCCCGCCCTTGCGCAGTACCAGGGAGTGATGGGTCAGCTCGTCGGTCCCGCGCAGGTAGAGGGAGTGGGCGTCCTCGTACTGGACGTAGAAACCGAGCATGTCCACCCAGAACCAGCGGGCCCTGGCCAGGTCGGTGACGACCAGTTGGGCGTAGGCGGAGCGGACCACGTCGGGTGCGGGTGCGGCAGGCATCAGGCGGCTCCGAATCGAGGGGTGTGGACATCGGCGAGAGCGACATGGACTGTCTTCGACTCGGAGTAGAAGTCGATGCTGTGGGCACCGCCCTCGCGGCCGACGCCGGATGCCTTGACGCCGCCGAATGGGGTGCGCAGGTCACGGACATTGTGTGAGTTGATCCAGACCATGCCGGACTCGACGGCGTGGGCCATGCGGTGGCCGCGCTTGAGGTCGGACGTCCAGATGTACGCGGCCAGGCCGTACTGGGTGGCATTGGCCAGCTCGACCGCCTCGGTCTCGTGATCGAAAGGCGCAACCGCCACGACGGGGCCGAAGATCTCCTCCTGGAAGATGCGATGGTTGCGCTCGGCGTCGGCAAAGACGGTCGGCTGGAGGTAGTTGCCCTCCGTGAGATGGTCGGGGCGTGCACCGCCCGCCACCAACCGGGCCTCCTGCTTGCCGATCTCGACGTAGTCCATGACGCGCTCGTAGTGCTCTGTGTGGACCAGCGCCCCGACCTCGGTGGTGGGGTCGGACGGGAGGCCGACCTTGACGCGCCCGGCTCGTTCCGCCAGGCGGTTGGTGAACTCCTCGTACAGGGGGCGCTCGACCAGGACACGCGAACCGGCGGTGCAGCGTTCGCCGTTGAGTGAGAAGACTCCGAAGACAACGGAGTCCAGGGCGGCTTCGACATCGGCGTCGGCGAAGACGACAACGGGAGACTTGCCGCCCAGTTCCATCGACGTGGTCTTCAGGTGCTTGGCCGAGGAGCTGATGATGTGGCGGCCTGTTTCGGTCGAGCCGGTGAAGGAGACGAGCGGCACGTCCGGGTGGTCGACCAGGGCCTGCCCGGCCTCGTCACCGATGCCGTGGACGATGTTCACGGCGCCGGCCGGCAAGCCCGCTTCGGTGAGGATCTCCGGCCAGAGCGAGGCCGACAGGGGAGTCCACTCGGCGGGCTTGAGGATCAGCGTGCAGCCGGAGGCGAGCGCGGGGGCCAGCTTCCAGCTCTCCAGCATGAACGGGGTGTTCCACGGGGTGATCAGGCCGGCGACCCCGACCGGGGTGCGGACCACGTAGCTGAACTGCTCGCTGCCTTGCCGGAATGCCTCCTCTCCGAGCCCGACGATGACGTCGGCGAAGTAGCGGAAGTTCTCGGCGGCACGTCGGGCCTGGCCCTTGGCCTGGGTTATCGGCAGCCCTGAATCATAGGACTCGAAGTGGGCAAGCCGGTCGTGGCGGGCCTCGATCGCATCGGCGACGCGGTACAGGATGCGCGCGCGCTCGCGGTTGGGGAGAGCCGACCACTCGGGGAAGGCCGCCCGCGCGGCGGTGACGGCCCGCTGGACGTCGGCCGCCGAGCCGCGGGCGGCCTGCGCGTAGGCGCTGTTGGTGACCGGGTCGGTCACATCGAAGGTGCGGCCGTCGGTCGCGTCGGCGAGTCGGCCGTCGATCCAGTGCTTGATGGTCGGGGGCACGTTCTCGGGGACAGTGCTCATGTGTTGGCTCCGATCTGCTGGGTCAGGTCCCCGCCCTCCGTGAGAAGGGCACGGATACGGGCGAGGCCGGATGCCGTGGGAGTGATCAGCGGTGCCCTCACATGAGCCGACGCGATCCGCCCCTGCTGGGCCAGTACCCACTTCGCCGGTGCCGGGTTGGTCTCCACGAACAGCAGGTCGACCAGCGGGTGCAGGCGGTAGTGCAGGTCCCGCGCGCCGGCGAGGTCCCCGGTCTCCCACAGTTCGTACATCCGCGCCACCGCACCGGGCGCCAGGTTGGACACCGCACTGACGAAGCCGGCCCCGCCCAGGGCCAGCAGCGGCAGGCAGAGCAGCTCGATACCGGACCACACCAGCAGCGATGGGCCGCAGGCGTGCAGCACCCGGGAGAAGTGTTCGAAGTCCTTGGTGGTCTCCTTGATCCCGACGAAGTTGTCGAAGTCGGTGAACAGGCGCTTGACCGTCTGCGGGGCGATGTCGACGGCCGTACGGGAGGGCACGTTGTACGCGATGACCGGCAGATCGGGGAACTCCCGGGCCACTGTGGCGTACCACTGGTACAGCGCCTCCTGGGTAGGGCGCGCGTAGTAGGGGGTGATCACCAGGGCCGCGTCGGCTCCCAGCTCCTGAGCGGCGGCGGTCAGCTCCAGGGTCTCCCCCAGCTTGTGCGAGCCGGTGCCGGGCAGGAACGGCACCCGGTCGCCGATCTCCTCGACCGCCGTACGCATGGCCGCGATCCGCTCGGCGGTGCTCTGTGCGCTGGGCTCACCGGTGGATCCGCCGAGCGAGATGCCGTGCGAGCCGGACTCCAGCTGGAAGCGGATGAGTGAACGCAGGCTGTCGTGGTCGACGGCGCCTTCGGCAGTGAACGGGGTGACGACCGGGGCGATGGATCCTCGGACGGTGGACGGATCGGTGCGGAACTTCATGTGGATTCTCCTTGCGAGGGGCCGAGGCCGCGACGCCATGTCTCGTACAGTTCGCTCCAGCGGGGGCCGAGGGGATACAGTCCGTCGACACCGTGTCCGGCGGCCACCTGCTCCGTGATGAAGCGCTCCCGCAGCTCCTGTTCCCGGCAGTCGGTGATCAGGTCCCCGGCCAGCTCGGGCGGTACGACGACCACGCCGTCCGCATCGCCGACGATCAGGTCTCCGGGCTGTACCAGGGCACCGCCGCAGGCGACGGGCACTCCCGTGTCCCACGGGACGTGGCGGCGGCCGAGCACGGACGGGTGCGTCCCGCCGTGGTAGACGGGCAGGCCGAGCGCAGCGACCGTGCCGCTGTCGCGCAGGCCGCCGTCGGTGACGACCCCTGCCGCGCCGCGCTTCTGGGCGCGGAGCGCGAGGATGTCCCCGAGAGTCCCTGCGGAGGTGTCGCCGCGGGCGTCCATGACCAGAACCTGGCCGGGCCTCAGTTCCTCGATCGCCCGCTTCTGGGCGTTCATGCCGGTGCCGTACTTCTTGAAGAGGTCTTCACGCAGTGGCAGGTAGCGCAGGGTGTGGGCTGTGCCGACCATGGTGTGGTCCGGCAGCGTGGGGCGGACGCCGTCGATGGACATGTGCGGCAGTCCGCGAGCCCGGAGTTGTGCGCTGAGGGTGGCGACGGCGACCGAGCGCAGGCCGTCCTCGATCCGCTTGTCCAGCAGCGGCTCGGGAACGTACGAGGCCCCGTACGCGGCCTCGCGCTCGGCCGCGTCGGCCTTCGGCATCGCGCCGTACGCCTCCAAGGCGGGCCCGCCGGCGATCGGGTTGCGCAACCGCCCGGTCGACAACTCTCCGGAGGTGACTTCGACCTCGACGAGGTCACCGGGACGGGCGACCGACGCGCCCGCCGGGGTGCCGGTGAGGATGACGTCTCCGGGCTCCAGCGTGACCAGCCGGGACAGGTCGGCGATCAGTCGGCCGAAGGGGAACAGAAGCGTTTCGGTGGTGTCGTCCTGGACGAGTTCGCCGTTCACCCAGGTCCTGAGCCGCAGCGCGGCCGGGTCGAGCCGACGGGCGTCCAGCAGGCGCGGCCCGATCGGTGTGAAGCCGTCGCCGCCCTTGGAACGGAGGTTGGAACCGCGGTCGGCGTGGCGCAGGTCGTAGACCCCGGCGTCGTTGGCGGCCGTCACCCAGCGGACGTACGACCAACCGTCCTCCGGTGCCACACGCTGCGCGCGTGAGCCGATGACGAGCGCGATCTCGCCTTCGAAGCCGAGGAGTTCGCAGCCGGCCGGACGGACGATGGCCTCCTTGGTGCCCGCGAGGGAGGACGGCGGCTTGAGGAAGTACGACGGCTGTGCGGGCACCCGTCCGCGTTCCCTGGCCCGGCTGGGGTAGTTGAGATGAACCGCGACGATCTTCGTCGGAGGGTTCCCGAGCGGGTGTGTCATCAGGAACGCTCCAGGAACGCCTGCACCCTGGCCTTGTACGGCTCGCGGTCGAAGCTCTTCACGTAGGCACCTGCCATCCGCACCGGGTCGCCGAAGAAGTAGTACTCGTACAGAGCCTGGCGGCTGGAGAAGGCGGAGATACAGGTGTCCCACACCAGGCGGAAGAGCTTGACCCGCTCCGGGCCGGACAGGGTGGCGGACTGCAGATATGCCTCGATGTCGGCGGCGGCCGGACCGGTGATGTCGAGTTCGGTCGGGGTGGCCATCAGGCCGGAGGCGCCGAGTTTGCGCAGGATCTGCGGGAAACGCTGGTAGAGCTTGGGGTACAGGTTGCGGGCCGCGTTCAGCGGAGCCCAGGCCGGGGTGAGCACTCCGTGCTCGTTGACCTCGGCGTCCGCCTCGGCCGCGCGCAGGAAGGCCCGCAGCATCTCCAGCGTGGCGATGATCTCGGCGATGTCCTCCTGGACGTGCTGGAACTGCTCGATGCCGATGGCCTCTGTCAGCAGCGACACCAGGCCCAGGACGTACTCGGTCTTCGCCGTCGTGCGGGTCACGACCTGATGGGTCATGTGCACCACGGACGACGTCTGCGAGTAGAAGCCGTTGCACAGCTCCGCGTCGCCGAGGGCGAAGCAGCGCTCGTAGGGCACATGTACATCGTCGAAGACGACCACACAGTCCGACTCCTCGAAGCGGGAAGCCAGGGGGTGGTCATGGCGGGGGCGGTCGTAGTCCAGCGGCTCGCGGGCGATGTAGCGCAGGCCCGGGGTGTCGTTTCGGATGGCGAAGGCGTAGGAGTACGGCTTGTCCTCGGGGGTGCCCCGCAGCACGGTGGACGGGAACACCAGCATCTCGTCCGCGAAGGGCGCGATGGTTGCGAGCATGCGTGCACCGCGGATGACGACACCGTTGTCGTCCTCCTTCACGATCCGGGCCGCGAGTTTGCCCCCGGCCTGCTGAGTGCCGGCCACGGCTCGATTGACCTGCGGCGGGATGAGGGTGTGGGTGCACAGCAGGTCCTCTTCGCGGACCTTTTCGTAGTAGCGGCGGATGTTCTCGCCGAACGCGGGGTTGACCTGGGCGAACCAGTCGGCGGCGGAGGCGAGGGCCATCAGCGAGCTGTTCATGTAGTCGCCGGTGCGGCCGAGCATGCCGTTGCTGTGATCGGCCCACACTTTGAACGCCGCGCGGCGCTTGGCCAGATCGCCCGCGGTCTTCGGGGTGAGGAAGGAGGTGCCGACGGGCTCGCCGGAGGTGGGAGAGGTGTAGGTGAGGACGTCCTTGTGTTCGTCCGAGTGCTGGAGGTCGTACAGCTCGGCGTAGGTCTGGACGACGTTGCGGAAGGCGGGGTGGTTCTGGATGCCTCCGGTGAGGGTCTCGCCCTGGATGTGGACGGTGGGGCGGGAAGCGGACAGTCGCTGGAGGAATTCCTTGCCGGTGCGTGCGGCCATGGGGGCTCTCCTGGAGAGTGAGGGTGATCGGGGTCAGATGAGGTGCTCGATGCCGTCGGTGGACTCGGCCGCGGTGCCGAAGCGGCTCCAGGCATAGGTGAGGGCGTCGCCGTCGCGGTGGCCGAGGTCGGTGACCCGGCCGATGACGAGGGTGTGGTCGCCGCCGTCGTGCGTACGCCACGGCTCGCACTCCACCCAGGCCAGGGGGTTCGCGAGGCGAGGCACCCGGGCTCCGGCTGCCCAGTGGGGCTCTGTGGTGCCCGCCGCCCCGGCGAACAGGCGTGCCAGTGGCTCCTGCTCGGCGCCGAGGATGTTGACGCAGAAGGGGCGGTCGAGCAGTTGGTCGTGGCAGCGGGCCCGCCGGGCGACGCTGACCAGTACCAGCGGGGGGTCCGCTGAAACGGATGTGAAGGAGTTCATGGTCGCGCCCCGGGGGCCGTCGTCACCTGCGTATGTCACGACGGTGACGCCGGTGGCGAACCGGGACATACAGGCGCGCAGAGGGCCGGGGCTGGGAGGGGCGAGTGCCTGTGACATGCGGAGAACTCCTTGAGCCAATCGCCGGCCGGGTCTTCTCACTGGCGAGCAGGTGGGGCGCTGCCCCGGCAGGCGTGGGACGAATCTGCCGAGATGCAGGCCAAGACATATAATCAAAGCTTTGATTATATGGGGACGGTACCTGTGAAGGCTGCTCCTGGGAAGCCCTGGAGCGGAGATTTCCCCACGGCCCCACCGCCCGGCGGCGATGGCCTCGGACCTCGGTGGCCGCGACGGATCCCACGACTCCGGATGTGGAGCATCGGCCCCGGCGGTCGTGGTCTGCCCGTGCCCGGGGCGTACCCAGGTGTCCGGCGGGAGCGGCGGAAGTTCACGGCGGATCGACCGGATGACGGTGGGGAAGTACGAGAATGAGCGCCCGTGGCGCCCGGACCGCCGGCGAAGAGCGTGTCGCCCGTGACGACGGGGTCCAGGTCCGGCGCTACAGGCAGTTGGACCCCGGACTATGGCCCGGAGTGTGCAGCACGATGAGCTCCGTACCGGCGGCGGTGAACCGACGGCGGTCGGCAAGGGAAGCCGTCCGGGGCTCTGTCCGGGTGGGTCCGCTGCCACAGGAGGCGGTCGTCCAGATGGAGCGGGACAGGCGCGCCGGTGCGATCGGCGGGTGCCGGAGCGGCGTTGATGCGGTCGTTGTGCGCGTGCGTGCGCACGATCGCAGTCAACCGCCGGTCGCCGACGGCCGCGCGATCACATCCGGGTCGTGGGAGGCGTCGATGACCACGGCTTCCTCGTCGTTCCCGGTGATCCAGACGTTGTCGTCCACCTCCCAGGAGCCGTCGTCGGGGCGGAATGCGCCGGCTGTGACTACGTGTTCGACCCTGCGGTCGCTCAGAACACCACCACGGACCGCAGCACCTCACCCGAGTGCATCTTCTCGAATGCGTTCTCCACTTCGTCGAGGGCGATCGTCTCGGTGACGAAGGCGTCCAGGTCCAGCCGCCCCTGCTGGTACAGATCGACCAGCATAGGGAAGTCCCTGGAGGGCAGGCAGTCGCCGTACCAGGAGGACTTCAGCGAACCGCCACGGCCGAAGACGTCCAGCAGCGGAAGCTCCACCTTCGCGTCGGGGGCCGGTACGCCGACCAGTACCACGACGCCGGCCAGGTCCCGGGCGTGGAAGGCCTGAAGATAGGTCTCCGGGCGCCCCACGGCATCGATCACGACATCGGCCCCGACCCCGCCGGTCAGCCCTCGTACCGCCGCTACCGGGTCGGTCGTACGGGAGTTGACCGTGTGTGTGGCGCCGAAGGTCTCGGCCAGAGCCAGCTTGCGGTCGTCGATGTCCACTGCGATGATCCTGCCTGCGCCGGCGAGGCGGGCGCCGGCGATCGCCGCGTCACCGACCCCGCCGCAGCCGATCACGGCGACGCTCTGGCCGCGGGTGACCGCGGCGGTGTTGAGCGCGGCTCCGAGACCCGCCATGACGCCGCAGCCGAGAAGGCCGGCCGCTTCGGGGCGGACCCGGGGGACCTTGGTGCACTGGCCGGCGGCCACGAGTGTCTTCTCCGCGAAGGCGCCGATACCGAGCGCTGGCGACAGCGCGGTGCCTTCCCCGACGAGTGTCATCTGCTGCCGTGCGTTGTGCGTATCGAAGCAGTACCAGGGTTCTCCGCGTCGGCAGGCACGGCAATCCCCGCACACCGCCCTCCAGTTCAGGATCACGAAGTCGCCGGCGGCGACGTCGGTGACGCCCTCACCGACCGCTTCGATCACTCCGGCGGCCTCGTGGCCGAGCAGAAAGGGGAAGTCGTCGCCTATGACCCCCTGCCGGTAGTGCAGATCGGTGTGGCACACCCCGCAGGCCTGCACCTGCACCAATGCCTCGCCCGGCCCCGGGTCGGGCACCAGGATGGTCTCCACCGACACGGGTCCGCCCTCGTACCGGGCCACAACACCCCTCACCTCATGAGGCATGTCCGTTGTTCCTTCCGTAGGACTTCTGAACAGGACGGGACACCCAGGCGCTGCGGAGATCCCGCCGCAGCCGCCCGAACTCCCTGGCGCTGTCGACGGCGAGCACCCCGGAGATCTCCCCGGCGTTTCGGTACACGGCCGCGAAGCTGTCGTCGAACGAGCCCGAAACGAGCTCGAGTACGTCACCGGCCGCGGGCCGGCCCGCGATCTGGAGGCGGACGCCGTACTGGTCGGACCACACATAGGGCAGCGGATCGTGGGCCGGCTGTGCCGCGGGGTCCTGTCCCTGAAACCCGGCCACCAGCGATCCGGCCGCGGTGACCGGCATGTCGCGCGCGTTGGTCCAGTGCTCGATGCGCAGACGTCCGCCACGGCAGCGGTAGGCGGCCGCGTCGCCCGCCGCGACAACTCCTGGCACGGTGGTGCGGCACCACTCGTCCGTGAGTACGCCGTTGTCACAGGCGACCCCGGAACCCGCCAGCCATTCGGTGTTGGGCACGGCGCCCACCCCGACGACCACCACGTCCGCGGGCAGCAGGCGGCCGTCGGACAACACCACCGCCCGCACCGAGTCCTCGCCCAGGAGGCCCGTGACACCCACACCGGTCACCAGTGCGACCCCGTGGTCCCTGTGCAGACGGCACAGGATCTCAGCCGCAGCCGGCCCCAACTGGCGTGCCAGAGGCATTGGTTCGCACTCGACGACGGTGACCTCGTGCCCGAGGCCGCGCGCCGAGGAGGCCACTTCCGCGCCGATGAACCCGCCCCCCACCACGACGACCCGGCCTGGTCGGGACAGGTCCGCGCGCAGTCGATGTGCGTCGTCGAGGGTGCGCAGGGTGTGCACCGCGCCCATGTCCGGCATCCCGGGAAGCCTGCGGGCGCGGGCTCCCGTCGCGATGACGACACCGTCCGCCGACAGGCTCCGGCCGTCGGCGAGAGAGAGCGTCCGTGAGACCGGATCGAGCGCGGTGGCGCGCACACCGAGCAGCCATTCGGCGTCGAGTGCGGCACGGGAGTCCTCGTCGGTCAGCGCTATGTCCCGGAGGTCACGCTCGCCCGACAGCACCTGTTTGGACAGCGGAGGCCGGTCATAGGGCTCCACTGTTTCCTCGCCGACCAGCACAAGACGTCCGTCGTAGCCTCCGGCACGGAGGGTCTCGGCGGCCCTGACACCGGCCAGTCCGATACCGACGACGGCGATCGTGGTCATCGCGTCGGCTCCACGGTCACCGCCACCGACGCCTCGTCGACGGACACCATGCCGTCGACCACCTGGACGGCATGCGTACGGATGGGGCGCCGGGCAGGCGGACAGTCGGGTTTGCCGGTGCGCAGATCGAAGCGTGACTCGTGCAGCGGGCATTCGATCTCATGGCCGTCCAGCCAGCCGTCCGAGAGTGAGGCCGTCTCGTGGGAGCAGATGTCGTCGACGCAGAAGATGCGTTCGCCGACCTGGACGAGCGCCAGGGGAACCGGCAGGCCGGGCAGGGAAATGCGAGTGACGGTGCCGGGGGTGAGGTCCTCGACGGGGCAGAGCTTGATCACCGGTCCGCTCCCTTCGCGCGTCGGACGTCGTGACGCATGTCGACCGACTCCGGTCCGCGGAACATCCAGCCGACCAGGTTCGGCGTGCGGGTGACGCGCAATCCGGTGAGGGAGGTGAACAGCGCGGGCACTGCGGTGCGCAGTTGCTCGCGTGCCAGATAGGTGCCGAGGCAGTAGTGGGCGCCCAGCGAGAACGCGAGGTGATCGGGCAGATCGGGACGGTCGATGTCGAAGGTGTCCGGGTCGGCGAACTTCCGCTCGTCCCGGTTGGCCGACGCAGCGAGTGCGAGCAGTTTGTCGCCCGCCCGCAGGGTCACGTCCCCGGCCGTGTGGTCGACGGCGAGCTGCCGTGGGAAGGCTCCGATGGGGCTGAGCCAGCGCATGGTCTCCTCGATGGCCGCGTCCAGGGCATCCGGGTCGGCCAGGACGCGGTCGCGCAGTTCCACCCGTGCACACAGCTGCCAGACCAGGGTGGCCAGTGCGTGCCAGGGTTCGTTGAAACCACCGGAGATCATCAGGCGCACCTGGGTGGCGATCTCCTCGTCCGTCAGCGGTTCGGCGATGTCGGCATGCACCATCGCGGAGATCACGGTGTGGTCCGGTGTGGCCTTCACCCGGGCGACGGCCTGGCGGACTCGTTCCCCCACCTCGGCCCTGGCGCGTCCGGCACGCTCCCAGACCACCGGGGAGTTCTCGTGGTTGGCCAGGCCCGCGATGAAGGCACCCGACCACTCGACCACCTGCTTGGTGGTCACGCCGGCAAGCCCCGTGGTCGTCATCAGCGCCTGAGCGGCGAACGGCGCCGCGAAGTCCTTCACCAGATCGAACTCCGGCGTCTCCGCCAGCCGCTCGGCGAGCTGTGTGGCGCTGGAGGTGAGACCCGCCGACCACTGCTGACGCACGTTGCGGCGTTTCAGCGGGCCGTCCACCGAGGAGCGCAGCCTGCGGTGGGCGTCGCCGTCGGTACGGATCATGACCAGGCCCATGGTGCGTTCGGCGAGGGAGTTCTTCTGGTGGGCGGTGAAGATCTCGGGGTGCTCGTCGACGAAGACGACGTCCTCGTAGCGACTGACGAGCCACATGCCGAGCCCGTCCGACCAGGCCCAGGGTTCATGGTCCCTGAGCTCGCGGTAGACGGGGTACGGGTCGGAGTGGAGGTCCTTGCTGATGAGATTCCGTGCGACGGGCATGGAGACTCCTCACAGGGGATGGGCGGCACATCGGGATGCCATGACTGTGGAGCACGCTGCCTGAGCGGGGAATACTCTGGAATCTGCGAAATTGCTGGAAACATCCACAGGAATCCTGAGGTATGAACGATGGCACTCTCCCTGCGCCAGCTCCGGTACTTCGTCGCAGCGGCCGAGGTGGGAACCATTTCGGGCGCGGCGGCGCGCGAGCACATCTCCCAGTCGGCGGTCGCCCTGGCCATCGGCGAGCTGGAGCGCACACTCGGAGTCCAGCTGTTCCTACGCCGCCAGGCCAAAGGGCTGACGATCACTCACGCCGGCCTGTCCGTGCTCGCTGACGCGCGCCCGCTGCTCGCCCACGCGGAGGAACTGGTCTCCAGCGCTCGCCATCTGGGTGGGCAGCTCTCGGGAGACCTGACCGTCGGCTGCTACACGACCTTGGCTCCGTTCCTGATGCCCAGCCTTCTGGAAGGGTTCGCCGCGGAGCATCCGACGGTGCGGCTGAGCTTTGTGGAGGGCTCGCAGGTGGAACTGCAGGAGAAGCTGCTCGACGGCAGGTGCGAGGTGGCCCTGCTGTACGACCTCGACCTGCAGCCGGGCGTTCACCAGGAGACGCTCTACCACACCCGGCCGCACGTCGTTCTGCCCGGCACGCATGCGCTGGCACGGCAGGCTTCGGTGAGTCTGCACGATCTCGCGGACGAGCCGATGATCATGCTCGACTACCCGCCGAGCCGGCACTACTTCACACAGTTGCTCGAGTCGCTCGGGGTACGCCCGGTGATCCGGCACACGACGAGCAGTTTCGAGACCGTGCGGTCGCTGGTGGCACGGGGCCTCGGCTATTCGCTGCTGATCCAGCGGCCTGCCTCCGGTGTCAGCCACGAGGGCAAACCGTTGGCCGAGTGCCCGATCCGGGAGCAGGTACCGGACATGCCCGTGCTGCTCGCCTGGCCCGCCCGCGCGAAGCTCACCAGACGGGCCGCGGCGTTGGCCGACTTCTGCCGCCGGACTCTTCCGGCCGGACCGGTGCCGTGCGGCCCGCGGTGAACGCCGGACACCCGCCCGGCGCCGAACGTGGGGCCGGTCCGGCATGCGAGGGCCGGCATCGGCGGGGCGATCAGCGCGCTTCCGGGCGCCCGCGGCCGAGCCGACTGGTCCGCACGACCGGCCGGGCGGGACGGAGGCGTACGACGGTCCGGCCTACACTCCCGGTGTGAGCATTGAGCACGCGGACAACGAGGACCTGCATTTCTGGTCGTTCATTGATCATGCGGTCGACCGCGCGAGCCGTGAGCTGCCCGGTGTCGATCCGCTGGCCATGCGGTTGGTGCTCACCCTCCACAGGGCCTCGAGCATGCTCGTCTACGACCTGGAATCGACCGTCCACCGGCCCCGCGGGTGGTCCTGGCCCGGCTTCCGAGTGGTGTTCGCGATCTGGCTGTCGGGACCCGTCGAGGCGAAGAAGGTCGCGCAGCTGTCCGGCATGAGCCGTGCGGCCGTGTCCGCGCTGGTGAACACCCTGGAGCGGGACGGCCTGGTCACCAAGGCACGTGCCCCGCACGACGGACGCGCGGTCCTCCTCAGCCTCACCGAGAGCGGTCTGCGGGCGATCACCACGGCATTCGCTGAGCACAACGCACGCGAACAGGAATGGGCGGGTTCGCTCAGCAGGGACGAACAACAGACGCTGATCACCCTGCTGGCGAAACTCGCCGCCCACTCCGGGGCCTTCGACGCCAGGCAACGGACGTAACGGCGAACGCACACCCGCGGCCCGAGGAGGCAACGACCTCCTCGGGCGGCGGCATCCCCCGTCTACTTCTCGGTGGCCCCGCCACGGAGCCGACGGGCCGGCTCCGGCCGCTCGACAGTGCCCGGCCCCGGCGAGCAGACCTCTGCCCGCGCATCGGTCCGATGCAGGCCGGGGCATATGACGACTGCTCCCGGTCGCGGAGAACCGGGAACCGCGAGTCCGTCGGCCGGAGAGCGGAATCGCCGGCGGACCGCCGGGGAGACCGAACCCCCGGCATACCCGGCAGCCAGGACCGGACATCCGGTGGAAGCCGGCCGGCGGGCCACCGGTACGCGCCGGGAACGCCGGAGACTCCGTCTTCAGCGCGCTGCGACCGCGGCCCGCTCCTTGTCCCGACTGCATGCGTCAGCCGCTGTGGGGCCCGATCCGGTTCCGCAGGGTTCCGATGCCGGTGATCCCGACTTCGAGAACGTCGCCGGGACGGGCGAGCAGCGGCGGAGTCCGGGTGATGCCGATACCGCTCGGAGTGCCGAGGGCGACGACGTCTCCGGGGCGGATGGTGAGCGCGCGGGAGATGTAGGACAGCACGGCACCGGGGGTGAAGATCATCTGGGAGGTGTTGGCGTCCTGGACGATGTCGCCGTTGAGCCGGGTGGTCAGACGGCGGCCCCTGTAGTCGAAGCCGTCGTCGGGAACGACGACGACAGGTCCGAGAGGCGCGGTGAGGTCCCCGTTCTTGCCCAGCGTCCATTGGCTGGTCGCCGTCTGGAGGCGACGTGCGCTGAGGTCGTTCATACAGGTCCAGCCCCAGATGGCTGCTGTTGCCTCACCCTCGTCGGCGTTGAGCAGTGGGCGGCCGACGACAGCAGCCAGTTCTCCCTCCCAGTCGAGTCCGTCGTCCCCGGGCGGCACGGGAACAGTTGTCCCGTGGGTGGTGAGGGTGTCTGCCCAGCGGCCGAACACAGTAGGGGCATCAGGTCCGGACGCGAGGCCGGTCTCCTCCGCGTGTTCACGGTAGTTAAGGCCGACACAGAACACCTTGGCCGTGAGAGGGACCGGTGGCGCAAGCTGGAGGCCGGCGAGCGCGAGGATGCTGTCGGGGCGGCCTCCGCGGGGCCCCGGAGAGGCATGGGTGACCCCCGTGGCAGCGAAGTAGCTGTCCACACTCGCGACAGGGCGGACGGCCCCGTCACTCAGCTCCCCGATCCACCTCTCACCTTCGTTCAGAAAACCGATCACTCGCACAGTAACTCCTCCTAGTTCGGTCTTATAGATTGAACGCTTCGATCCCTCCCCTGCAAGTGACCGGCGACGATCTGAAGCCGACAGATACCTTGACACAGCGGTGAACGCCCTATTCACTCGGACCCACGCCGCACGGAGGACATACCGCCGTCGTTCGTTTTGATGGACAGGTGCCCTTGCGCTCCCACTGGAGGGACCGATGAATCGAACATCTGTTACCGCCTTCACGAAGTCGCGGGCGTGGATGGACAGGGCCGGGACCGTCATTCCGACCGGGGCGACATCCGCGGCCCGGCTGGGAGTGCGTCCCACCCCGCTGGTCATGGCCGAGTCCGATGGCGCCCGCATGCGCGACATCGACGGGAACTCCTACCTGGACTTCGCACTGGCCAACGGGCCGCTTCTCCTGGGGCACCGGCCGCAGCCGGTGATCGAGGCAGTGACGGCCCAGATGCAGGCCGGGATGCTCTACGGCGCCCAGCACCGGCTGGAGGCGAAGCTCGCAGAGGCGCTGACGGACGTCATCCCGTCAGCCCAGGCGGTGTGCCTGTCGACGACAGGCAGCGAGGCGGTCCATGCCGCGCTCCGCTTCGCGCGGGCCGCGACGGGACGGCGGCTGGTACTGAGGTTCGAGGGTCACTACCACGGCTGGCTGTCGGACATCGCCTACTCGGGACCGGGCTCTGCGCCGGCGGCGCCGGAAGCCGACCGGACGCTGCCGCCGGTGGCCTTGTCCGCGGGGCTCGGCGCTGCGCCGGATCTGCTGGTGGCGCGCTGGAATGACACGGCAGGGCTGGAACGCGTGCTGGCCGACCACGGTTCGCAGATCGCAGCGCTGATCATGGAGCCTGTGCCCCTTGCCGGTGTACTGGAGCCGGCTCCCGGCTACCTGGAACAGGTCCGGGACCTCACACGGCGCCATGGGATCGTGCTGATCTTCGACGAGGTCGTCACCGGATTCAGGCTCGGACTCAGCGGTGCGCAGGGCAGGTACGGGGTGTTCCCGGACCTGACCGTGCTCGGCAAGGCGCTGGGGGCCGGCATACCGATAAGCGCCGTGGCCGGGGATCACGACATCCTGGCGATGGCCACCGGACCGGCCCCGCACATGGGTACCTTCAATGGACACCCGGTCGCGGCAGCGGCCGCCTGCGCGGCACTGGAGTGCTACCGCGAACCGGGCTTCGACACACGCCTGGATGAGTTGGCCGGGCGTCTTGCCCAGGGGCTGACCGAACTCGGACGGCAGCACGGACTGCCCGTGGTCACCCACCAGGCCGGTGCCCTGGTGCAGACACTCTTCGTACCCCGGGGCACGGAGCTGAGCGACTACGCGGCCCTGGTGTCGGCCACCGACAGGGACCGCGCGGCAGCCTTTGCGGAAGAACTACTGCGCCGGGGCGTCTACCTCCCGCCACGCAATACCTGGATGCTGTCCGCCGCGCACACGGATGACGACATCACAACAGCTCTGGAGTGCGCCGACGCTGCCCTGGGGCAGCTTGAGGAGAATCTGGTATGAGACGCGTGGTGATTATCGGCGGTGGCCACAACGGCCTGATCTCCGCCGCCTATCTCGCCCGTGCCGGGCTTGACGTGACACTCCTGGAGGCACGTGACACGCTCGGCGGAGCCTGCGTCACGGAGGAGGTGATGCCGGGCTTCCGGGCCTCCACTTGTGCCTTCGTCCTCGGACTGGTCCGCCCGGAGATCATCTCCGATCTGCGGCTGCGCGAGCACGGCCTGCGTCTCTACAGTTCGCCGGACGCGCTTGCATTCAGCACTGACACGGCCGGAAATCGGTTCTTCATGTGGAAGGAACCCGACCGGACACTGCGCGAGATCAAGAAGCGCTTCGGCCCGCGGGATGCGGATGCCTTCGTCGAGTTCGGCGTGCACATGCAACGGCTCAGCGCCATCATGCGGCCGATGCTCATGCAGCCCCCACTCCCCCTCAGCGGTTTCATCCGGGAGTTCGAACAGCGCGAGTCGATGGACCTGTTCCAGAGGTTCGTGACGGGCAGCGTGGCGGATCTGCTCGATCACTACTTCGATTCCGACATGCTCAAGGGCTTCCTGGCGTTCAGTGGGATGGTCTCCGTCCACGGTGCCCCCAGCACCCCGGGCACCGCGTACGTCCTCGCGCACCACAGCGTGGGAGAGTTCGAGGGACAGTTCGGCAAGTGGGGGTTCGCCAAGGGCGGAGTGGGGGCTCTGAGTGCCTCGATCGCCGCCTCGGCCACAGCGCACGGAGCGACACTGCGCAGCTCCTGCACCGTTGACCACGTGGACGTCCGCAATGGGAAGGCCCGGGGTGTCGTCCTCACCGACGGTGAGGAGATCGCTGCGGACATCGTGCTGTCCAATGCCGACCCGAAGCGTTCCCTGCTGCAGCTGGTGGGCCGCGAGCACCTGCCCGAGGAGATGGTGCGCGGCATCGAGGACTACGACGTGCGCGGCTCCCAGTGCCGGGTGCTCGTGGCAGTGGACCGGCTGCCGCAGTATGTCGGCATGCCGGAGGGAAAGGGGCCCCAGCACAACGGGCACGCCTTCCTCAGCCCGGACCTCGGCGCCTACGAGGACGCCTTCGACCGGGCCAGGCAGGGGCAGCTGCCCGTCGATCCGGTGGTCGAACTGACCATCGACTCGGTGCGGGAGCCCGACCTGGTCCCCGAGGACCGGCACATGATCGTCACAGGCGTACAGCAGTTGCCCTTCGAGCTGGCCGGCCGTACCTGGGACGACGCCCGACAGGATCTGATCGACCTGGTCCTGCGGCGGCTGTACGAGCATGCGCCGAACCTGCGCGGTGCGGTCCTGGGAACCCATGCCATCACCCCCCTCGACCTGGAGCGGGAGTACGGCTTGACCGGCGGGAACATCTACCACGGTGCGATGTCCGTGAACCAGCTCCTGGAAAACCGGCCGGGCTCCGGGCTGGGCGGGTACCACACCCCGATCGACGGCTTCTATCTGTGCGGCTCGGGGACTCACCCGGGTGGCGGGGTCATGGGCGCAAGCGGCTACAACGCGGCCATGGCGGTGCTCACCGCGCACGGAATGCCGACTCCTCGGCCCTGGGGGCATGAGCACACACTGCGGACTCTGCGACGCCGCGGGCTCGAGGATGCGCTTCACGCCGCGTATGCGGCGCCCGGCTTGCGCCGGATCATCAACGGCGCCGCGCGGCAGCGCTGGCTGCGCCCTTTCACGAGCCTGGGTACCCGCCGTCCTGGAGGCAAGGGATGAACGACACTCCAAGGGCGGGCGGAGAGCGCCGTCTGCGCAGTCAGCGCTGGTTCGGGACCGATGATCTGAGCGGGCTCGCCCACCGCAGTACGCTGACCCCCATCGGCCTGTCACGGGAGCACTTCGACGGGCGCCCCTTCATCGGCATCGCGCAGTCCTGGTCGGACTTCGCACCGTGCAACGTGCACTTCCGCCAGATCGCCGAGCACGTCAAGCGGGGGGTGGCCGAGGCCGGCGGTGTCGCGATGGAGTTCCCCACGATCTCGCTGGGTGAAAACCTTGCCAAGCCCACAGCGATGCTGTTTCGCAACCTGATGGCGATGGACGTCGAGGAGTCCATCCGGATGTATCCCATGGACGCGGTCGTCCTCCTGGGCGGATGCGACAAGACCCTGCCGGCCCAGCTGATGGGTGCGGCCAGTGTGGACATACCCACCATCGTGGTGACCGCAGGCCCGACGACTCCCCGCATTCACGCCGGACGGCAGCTGGGCGGCGGCACGGACGCCTGGAAGCTGGCTGAGCGGGTACGGTCAGGCGTCGCCGACGGCGCGGAAGTGGCCGATCTGGAGGCTTCCATCATGTCGACCCCGGGACACTGCAACGAAATGGGCAGTGCGTCGACGATCAGCGCGGCCAGTGAGGCGCTCGGTCTGGCTCTGGCCGGCTCCAGCACCATTCCGGCCATGGACGGCCGGCGTCTGGCTGCCGCGGCTGAGGCAGGACGCCGGGCGGTCCGGCTGGCGCGCGACGGAAGCCCGCTGCCGTCCGAGATCCTGAGCCGCGATGCACTGGAGAACGCCGTCACCCTGCTGATGGCGCTGGGGGGGTCGACCAACGCCATCGTGCATCTGCTCGCCCTGGCGGGCCGCCTCGGTGTCGGTCTGGATCTCGACGACTTCGCCCGGATCTCGGCGCGCACGCCCCTGCTGGCGAACCTGCGCCCGAGCGGCGAGTTCCAGGTCCAGGAGCTGGATGCGGCGGGCGGTGTCCCGGCGGTGCTCAAGGAACTGTCGCCACTGCTGCATCTGGATGCCCCGACCGTAACCGGCCGCACTATCGGGCAGGAGATCGCCGGAGCCCGGGTCACCGACCGGACGGTGATCGCTTCGATGGACGCTCCACTCGCCCGCACGGGCGGCCTGGCGGTGGTCCACGGATCGCTGGCACCGGACGGGGCCGTCATCAAGACCAGCGCTGCCAGCCCCGACCTGCTGGTCCACAGGGGTCGCGCGGTTGTCTTCGACAACATCCGAGACCTCGCCGCAAGGATCGACGATCCCGATCTGGAGGTCGCTGCCTCCAGCGTCCTGGTGCTGCGCAACTGCGGCCCCAAGGGCGGACCCGGGATGCCCGAATGGGGCATGCTGCCGATCCCGGCCAAGCTCCTCGCCCAGGGTGTCACGGACATGGTCAGGATCTCCGATGCCAGGATGAGCGGAACGGCATTCGGCACGAATGTGCTTCATGTGGCGCCCGAGGCGGCTGTCGGCGGACCGCTTGCCCTGGTCGAGGACGGCGACCTGATTGTTCTGGACGTGCCCTCCGGAATCCTCGACCTGGAGGTTCCGGCCACGGAACTCGAAGAACGCCGGCGGGAGCTGAAGCTGCCCCCGCCGCGCTACCGCCGCGGCTATGGCGCCCTCTACCTACGGCACGTCCAGCAGTCCAACACCGGCTGCGACCTCGACTTCCTGACCGCACAACCGGGTGACCCCGCGGACAACGAGCCCGAAGGCATCCTGGAGGGATGGCACGGTGGCTGGTGAACCGGGTGGGCTAGCGGCCGCCAGGGCCCGTTGTCGGGTTGGCGATCAGCAGAATGGTCTTGGTCTCGACGTCGTCCAGCGAACCGATCCGATAGGGCTCCTCCGGCAGCCGGTAGGTGTCGCCCGGTCCGAGCGTCTCCTCCTGCCCGGGCACTCCGGCGCTCACCCGGCCGTCGATCACGTACAAGTACTCGGTCATCCCCGGGCGCCCCCCGCTGGAGTTGTGCGTCTGACCGGGGAGAAATGTCACCTCGTAGACGTCGACACCCGTACCGACGGGGATCTGCGCAATGATCCGGCCGCGCGAGGACTCACTGTCGACACGTGCCCCCTCGTCCGCCCGAAGGACCTGCGGGATCTGCTCGTGGATGACATCCGCCAGAGTGCACCCCAGGGCTTCGGCGATGCTCCACAAGGTCTGAAGAGTCGGGTTCCCCGTCCCGGACTCCAGGTTTGTGAACGTCGATTTGGCAAGCCCCGTATGCCGCGCCATGTCGGACAGCGACATCCCGCTTCGCTTCCGCAGGCGGCGCAGGTTGGCAGCCACCGTTTGTTCTATTGAACCCACCCGTTCCCATCCTCCCTTTTCCTTCCCTGTCAGAGCGGAAGGAAGAGTACCCCGGCATCCCCGGGACGGTACCACATCGTTCATTTTACTGAACGATCCGTCGATCCGTCATCGGGGGGTGCCCCTGACCTGCGAGAGAGATGCCATGGCCCAGCCCCAGGTACACAACGAACTGTTCATTGGTGGAACGTGGCGGCCCTCCGCCGGCAGCGCAACCCACCTCGTGGTCAACCCCGCCGACAAGACCACGCTGGCGGCCTTCCCCATCGCCGACGCGGACGACGTCGACGCCGCCGTCGACGCCGCCGAACGCGCCTACGCCGAGTACCGGCGAAGCACGCCGAGCGAGCGGGCGCGCCATCTGCTCGCCCTCGCCGCCGCCATGGAAGCCGACCTGGACACCCTGGTCGAGCTGGAGTCCCAGAACGTGGGCAAGCCCCGCGGCAACGCGCGCCAGGAGATTGCGTTCGCCATCGACCTGCTGCGCTTCTGCGCCGGCGCAGCACGCACCATGGAGGCGAGTGCCGCCGGCGAGTACGTGCGGGGTCAGACCTCCATCGTGCGGCGGGACCCGCTGGGTGTGGTCGCGCAGATCGCGCCGTGGAACTACCCCATGGTGATGCTCGCCTACAAGCTCGGCCCGGCCCTGGCGACGGGCAACACCACCGTCTTCAAGCCGGCCGAGCAGACGCCGCTGTCCACCCTGCGTGTCGCCGAACTCGCTGCCGACCTGCTGCCGCCCGGGACGTTCAACGTCCTCACCGGAGACGGCAGGACCGGATCACTCCTGGTGCGGCACCCCACCGTGCGCATGGTCTCCCTGACCGGCGATTCCGCCACCGGCCGCACCGTCGCCCGAGAGGCCGCGGAGACACTCAAGCGTGTCCACCTCGAACTCGGCGGCAAGGCTCCCGCCCTGGTCTTCGACGACGCGGACCTCGACCACACGGTCTCTGTGCTCCGGCGGGCCTCCTTCTACAACAGCGGGCAGGACTGCACCGCCGTCACCCGCGTACTCGCAGCGGCCTCCATCGCCGACGAACTCACCGAGCGCCTCGTGGAAGCCGCCCGTACGACCCGCGTCGGCAACCCGGCTGAACACGATGACCTGGACATGGGACCGCTGGTCTCATCGGCCCAGCTCGAGCGGGTGAGCGGCTTCATCGACCGGCTGGAGTCAGGCAGCGGCAAGGTGGCGATCGGCGGCACCACGCCGGGCGACGAGGGGTTCTACTTCCAGCCGACCGTCGTCACCGGAGCCGCGCAGGACGACGAGATCATCCAACGCGAGGTCTTCGGCCCGGTCGTCACCATTCAGACGTTCGAGAACGAGGACGAGGCCGTCCGGATGGCCAACGGAACCGACTACGGACTGGCCGCCTCGGTGTGGACCAAGGACGCCGGCCGGGCGGTCGACGTCACCGGCCAGCTGGAATGCGGAGCCGTCTGGGTCAACGAGCACGATCTCGTCACCCCCGAGATGCCGCACGGCGGTATCAAGGCATCGGGCTACGGCAAGGACCTCTCGATGTTCAGCGTGCAGGACTACACCCTCGTCAAGCACGTGATGATCAACCACCGCCGCAGCTGACCGGCCGCACCGGCCCATCCGCCCCGCCCCAGGCGTCCGTGTGGCCGCCCGGGGCGGGCGGGACCACCACGGGGACGCCTCACCAACCGCTCATTCCATACCCAGGAGGTACCGTGACATCTTCCCCACAGCCGGGAGCAGCGGCCGGGCACAAGATCGGCTTTTTCCGCAACGTCGCCCAGCCATTGTCCGTGTCCGGCCCCTCCGCCGGCACCGCGGTCCTGCCAGGAACCATGGTGGCGGTCACAGGCACCGCAGGAGCCAGCTCGTTCCTGTTCGGCCTGCTGGCCGGCATGCTCGTCGCCTACGTCTTCGCCTCCCTCGCCAGGCACTTCCCCTCGGCCGGAGCGCCCTACTACTACGCCGGAATCCTGTCCGGGACCCGTATCGCCCTCCTCGTCGGCTGGGCTTATCTCCTCACCTACGTGGGCTTCGCCGGCAGCGTCCTTTCCAACGAGGCGAACTACGTCGAGGCGGCCATGGGATATGTGGACGCACCCACCCTCCCCTGGCCACTGGTCGCCTTCGTACTGTGGGTCTGCTGCATGATCATCGTGCTGCGCAGGATCGAGTTCAACACGGGATTCCAGGTCACCATGGAGACGCTGGGCGTCCTGGCCCTGCTGGTCGTCGGCATCGCCGTGCTGGTCTCGAGTGACACGGGAGGGCATGGGCTGGGCCTGGACGTCTTCTCGCTCAGCGGCGTCTCCCTGAGCAATCTCTTTCTGGGCATCACGATCGCCCTGAGTGCATACGGCGGCTTCGAGTCGGGGGCATCACTCAGTGAGGAGACCGAGCAGCCCGGACGCACGGTCCCCGCGAGCATGTGGACGTCCCTGCTGCTCAGCGGCGCGCTGTACATCTTCGCGTGCTGGTTCATCAACGTCGGATTCCACGGCGACCTGGACCGCCTCGCCGCCTCACCGTCCCCATTGTTCGATCTCGCTGAACGCCTGTTCGGATCAGTAGTTGCGTTCATCATGACGATCATCGTGCTCCTGGCCGGACTGTCCACCGTGACAGCAGCGTCCACGGGCGCCATCCGCACCTTGTTCGCGATGGTCCGCGACGGCCTGCTTCCCGCCCGAAGAGCCCGGGGAACCGATCCCCTGCAGACTGACGGATCAGTACCACGGCGCATTGTTCTCATGTGCATGATCCCTGTCCTTGCACTGAGTATCGGTTTCTTCACGACCGACGCGTACAGCGCGTTCGTCTACGTTGCCACCGCTGCCGCCTTCATGCTGACCACGGTCTACTTCGCCATCGCCCTCCTGAGCGTGCCCTGGTTCGCAAGGCTGCGCAGTTGGCTTGGACTGGCATGCTCTCTCATGGCCACCGGCCTGCTCGGCTATGCGCTGTATGTCACCATGGACTCTCAGACAGACCCCATACTGCGTGTTCTGCCCTTTGTCGACCTTGCGCTCCTCGGGATCGCCGGAGTCTTCGCCGTCTGCGCCGGACACGTCGTGCGGCGCATGAGCACCTCGCCCCACTGGGAAGCCGGGCGTGCGCGCCGCGATCAACTCATGACGGGCAGAGCGAGCACCCGCAGCCATCCCCCGGGCGCTGCATCACCCATGAGCAAGGAACCCGCGCCATGACATCCGGCACGCCTCTCGCGCCGGGATTCAGAGCCCTGCTCCACGAGCCGGACGCTGGCGACGAGCCGCCCCCCGAACCCTGGGACCTCCCGATCGCCGAGACCCGGCAGTTGTACCGGGACATGATGCTGGCCGGCAGCCCGCCCGAGTTCTGGTCACCCGTGGCCAGGACGACCGAAAGCACCCTGCCGCTGCCCAGCGGTCCCCGGCCGGCCCGCGTCCACTACCCGCTGCGGCCACTGGGCCGGACCGTGGTCTACTTCCACGGAGGGGGATGGACTCTCGGCGACCTCGACACTCACGACGGCGTCGCGCGGCTGATCTGTGACGAACTGGGTGCCACCGTCGTGAGTGTCCACCTCCCGCTGGCACCGGAGTCACCGTTCCCCGGGCCGATCATCAGCGCGGTCGAAGCCGTTCTCCACGTTTCGAGGGAGCGGGCGGGCCTCGGCGGTGCAGGGGCGCCCCTGATCGTCGCCGGCGACAGCTCGGGCGCCAACATCGCCGCCGCCGCTGTCCGCCGCATCGCCAACACCCGACCCGGGCTGGTTTCCGCCCAGTTCCTCCTGTACCCGGCCACTGACCTGTCCAGCGGATATCCCGACACCTTGCCCTGCGCCAGCGGCTACTGGTTCGAAGCCAAGCACGCCCGCTGGTTCGTCGAGCAGTACCTGCCCGACCCGGCACTCGCGCAGGATCCCGACGCGAGCCTGGTTTATGCCCAAGACCTGTCGGGCATGCCACCGACCGCTCTCGTCACCGGCTCACACGACCTGCTGCACGACGAGGGAGCACGCTACGCCGACCTGCTGCAACGGGCCGGTGTGAAAGCCACGTTCACGGAAGCACTGGGGATGATCCACGGCTTCTTCGGATTCGCCAGCACCATCCCCGAAGCAGGCGAGGCTGCCCGCCTTGGTTGCGCGGCCCTCACGGCACTACTGCCCCCTGGGTGAAGCTGCGCTCACGGTTACCGGGGCGGTCACCGCATACGACAACCTCCATGTCGCGAGGGATTCGGCGCTGGATGGTGCGGTGGCGGCAGGTAGGACCCTGTCCATAGGCGGGACGGTTTCAGCGAGTGAGGACCTCCACGTCACCAGGAGCGCATCTGTGGGGGGGCAACCTTTCCATCGGTGGCAGGGCCGGACGCCGGCACCTCGCCCGCTGCACGCGGGCCGAGCCGGGCCGGTCAGGCATGGCGGCCCTCCACCCGGGAACGGACCGGAGAGCACCCCGGCACCGGTCACCCCCGGCGCCCCGCGGGCAGCGCGAACTCGGCGTCAGGTCCGGCGCGGCATACGGGGCAGGAGATGCCCATTGAGCTGTACTGAGATTTGTGGAGTCCCTGATGCCAGGGTTACGGTCCTGGCGAAGGAGATCCACCAGCACCATGCCAGCACCCCGGAAGTACCCCGATGAACTCCGTGAGCGGGCGGTCCGCGAGGTCCGCACCACCGGCCGCCCGATCGCGCACGTCGCGAAGGACCTGGGCATCCACAAGGAGGCCCTGCGCGGCTGGGTCCGCCAGGCCGAGGCCGACCGTGGCGAGCGCGACGACCAGCTCACTACCGCCGAGCGGGACGAGCTGAAGCAACTCCGCAAGGAGAACGCCGAGCTGAAGCGGGCGAACGAGATCCTGAAAGCCGCCTCGGTGTTTTTTGCCCAGGAGATCGACCGTCCCCGGACGAGGCCGAGCAGGTGATCGACCACCTGCGTGACAACGGTCTCGGGGTCGATCCCGTCTGTCGGGTGCTGGACCTGTCGCCGTCGACGTATTTCGCCCGCAAGAAGCGGCCGAAGTCGGCCCGCCGGCTCCGCGACGAACAGCTCATGCCGGTGATCGAGGAGATCCACGTGGAATCGGGCGGGACCTACGGCGCCCGTCGGATCACGCGCGCTCTGCGGCGCAAGGGTGTCGAGGCGGCCCGCTGCACCGTCGAGCGGCTCATGGCCGAGCTCGGTCTGGAGGGCGTGATCCGTGGCCGGCGGCGCCGCACCACGATCCCGGAGCCTTCGGCGCCCCGTCCGCCGGACCTGGTGGACCGCAACTTCACCGCGGCGCGGCCCGATCAGCTGTGGGTGGCCGACATGACGTATGTCCGCACATGGTCGGGCTGGGCATATGTGGCGTTCGTACTGGACGTGTACTCACGGATGACCGTCGGCTGGCAGGCCGCCGACCACATGCGGACCGAACTGCCCCTGGACGCCCTGGAGATGGCGCTATGGCGCCGGAGAATCAAGAAGGACCCCGGCCTCATTCACCACAGCGACAGGGGCTCGCAAGGCGGATTCAACTGGTCGTCGCAACACCTCGTAGGCATGGAGGTGTTGGATGGTGCGTCGTCAGCAGGCAGCGGACCGGGCGCTGCGTCCGAAGC
>NZ_JBITFN010000003.1:512016-574860 GCF_044456085.1 Streptomyces sp. NPDC051018 | reverse complement strand
CGCCGGAGACCGGGAGAAGACCCCCGAGGAGAAAGGCCGCTACCTCCACCCCGAAGTCCACGGCCAACCCGCCGCACTCGGCCGCCGCGCCGCCAACCTCCCCACACCACCACCCCCACCCGACACCGCGGAACCTGAAGACCGTCCCACACCGAACGGCTGACCACCGCCCGCCCCGGCAGCGGCGGGCCGCCTCCCGACGTGCCGTACGGCTGAAACCTGGCAGTTCGCCCGTTTCCCGACGGCGCCGCAGTACTGGCGGGCGACCCCGACCGACGCCGTGCCGCACTTGGGGAACGACACGTCGTCGATCACCCGCACCTCGGGCGTGACCGCCTCGGACAGCCGCTCCGCGATCCGCGCCTCCCGCCCGGCTACCGCGAGATCCTGGCTCTGCTCGAGCAGAGCACCGAAGGACTCCGGACCGTGAACCTCTGCCAGGCGCTGGGCACCGGCGCACCGAAGGCATGCGCGTGCCAAACTGAAGTGCCTGGTCGGCTGCGCCATCCTCACCGAGGAGGAACCCAGTCCGTTCACCCTTGCCCCGTCGGCACCATTCGCTTCCGACACGGGCCCCAGCTGATCTCGGATGGAAGCTCGCAGAACGCTCCACTCAGAGCTTGCCCGAGACGCGGGATGGGTCGTTGAAGAGGGCTTCGATGTCGCTGGGGTTGGTGGCCAGCAGGTTTTCCAGTTCTTGGGGGGTGATTCTGATGTGGCCGCACTCTGGGACGGCGGTGCGAGTCAGGCCCGGACGGGACAGACGGTGGTGATCTTCGTATCGGTAGTAGCAGAACGGGAGTCCCGCTGCGTGCAGCGCGCGGGTGAGGGCCCATACCCGTTCTTCTGAAGCTTGCACGTTCACACCCTTGTTCCGCAGTTCGGGGATGACTTCCCGGTACGACATGTCCGACAGCGGATTGCCCCTGACGTCGAGCAAGCTCAGCTCCGCGCACTCCAGGGTGAGCGAGATGTCCGCGACGAGGTTGCGCATCAAGTTCAGTACGCGCAGCGAGGGTGCCGTGCTGACCGCTCCGATGCCACGGACGTCGCTGTCGCAGACTGTGAGGCTCCTGAGGGCGGGGAATCCGCCCAGGTTTGGGATCGTGCTGATGCCGTGGCCGGACAGGATCAGGATTCGCAGCGACCCGCAGCGCTCGAGCCCGGAGATGCCACGGGCATGTTGGACCGCCAAGTTCACGATACTGTCGAGTTCCTCGTCCCGGAACGGTACCGGGTGTCCGACTTCGAGGGTGATCGCTCTGGCGATAGCAGGGTCCATCGGTCATCCTTCGAGGGCTTGTCTGGCCTTCACGAACTCTAGCTCGTCCTCGAACAGCCGCCATACGGTGAGGGCGAGCCTGGCCCGTACCAGCCCGGTGGGTTCGGTGAGTTCGATGCCCCATGCCTTCGCGATCTGTTCGAGCCGGCGGGAGACGCTGCTGTGGTGCAGATGGAGGAGTTCGGCGGCCCGGCGGACGGAGCCCGTGGCGCAGTAGGCGTCCAGGGTCTCCAGGCATTCCGGGGATGCGGCGAGGCGGGCGACGGCGGCCACGTCGGCATTGCCGTTCGCGGCTTCCCGGGGCACCTGGGCGAGGAGGGCCAGCGCCCCCAGGTCGTCGTAGTGGACGACCGGCCGGTGCGGGCCGGTGAAACGGAGGGCGGTGCGGGCGTGGCGCCAGGACCGGCCCGGGCTGTCGGAGGCACCGATGCCCGCGCGTACACCCGCCGGGAAACGGAGCGGGTCCACGGTGGTGGCCAGGATGACGCCCACGTCGGAGAGCGAGGCCGCCTTCACGGGGCGGGCCGGGCAGATCAGACCGCCGATACGATCGAGTGGCAGCCCTGAGCGTACGGCGACGACGTGGACCGGCAGATGGGCGGCGAAGCCCAGAAGCCGCAGTGCCCGGGCCCTGGCCGCCTCATCACCGCCGGAGCTGACGGCCAGTTCGACGAGGGCGGGGTCGGCCATGGTGGTACGGGCCGGGCCGTACCTCTCGACGACCGCAGCGGCGGCGATGGCCAGCCTCTCCAGCACCACGTCGTCGAGCGGGACGGGCGGGCCGGGGCGTTCCAGCCACACCGTCCCGATCTCCTCCTCGTCGAGGGTGATGGGTGCCCTGGTGGACGCGGGTGACGGCGGGGCGGACGCCTGTCTGCCGTCCGGTGAGATGCGAATCGTCCGTCCCGTGCCGGTGAGCCGGATCCCGGCCACACACCCGGCCAGCCCCGCCGAGGAGCGGGCGAGCGCCACGATGTCCACGCGCCGGCGGATCAGCGTGTCGTAGAACGCGACGATACGGATCGCGCCCTCGGCGTATGAATCCAGACCCGCGAGCCGTACGGCCAGTGCCTCCATGCCGCAAGAATAGAAGGACGGGGTGCGCCGGCCGGTGCGTCGTCAGGGCGGTTCCCGCGACGAGTGGCGGCTGAACTCCAGGGTGAGGACCGTGAGGATGAGCCTCATGGATCCCGAACTCGAAGCATTCGTCCCCCTGCTCCCCCGAGAAGACCTGAGCGATCCGGCGACCAGCCGCAGGAACTTCGCCGAGCGCGCCGCCTCGATTCCCGCGCCGGACACCTCAGGAATGGAGGTCGAGGACCTCACGGTGCCAGCTGATCCTGATGTGCCGGTGCGGATGTACCGGCCCGGCGGAGCGCGGGGCGCCATCGTCTGGCTGCGCGGCGGCGGCTGGGTCATGGGCGATCTGGACACCGAGCGTCACTGGTCCGCCCGGCTCGCGGCCGTCTCGCGTGCGACGGTGATCTCGGTGGACTACCGCCGGTCCCCGGAGCACAGGTTCCCGGCCGCTCTGGACGACGTCTGCGCCGTGCTGGCCTGGACGGCCGAGCACGCGGACGAACTCGGCGTCGACCGGGAGAGGATCGCGGTCGGAGGGCACAGTGCCGGCGCGGGGCTCGCTGCGGCGGTGGCGCTGCGTACCCGCGACCAGCAGGGCCCCACGATCCGCTTCCAGTTGCTCAACCAGCCCGCGCTCGACGACCGGCAGGAGACATGGTCGCAGCGGAACTTCACCGACACGCCCTTGCACGACCGCGAAACGATCACCGCGGTGTGGCGGCACTATCTGGGCTCCCGGCCACCCACACCGTACGCCGCCCCGGCCCGGGCCGCCGACCTGGCCGGCCTGCCGCCCGCCTATATCTCCACCGCCGAGTTCGACCCTCTCCGCGACGAGGGCATCACCTACGCGCTGCGCCTCCTCCAGGCGCGTGTGCCGGTCGAACTGCACCAGTGGCCCGGCACCTTCCACGGGTCGCAGGCGATCCTGTCCGCCGATGTCTCGCAGCGGCAGCTCGCCGAACTCGGCGCGGTCCTGCGCCGCGCCCTGGACGGGTGAGGCGGCCGGACCCGACACGGCGGGCCCGTTCCATCGCCCGGGCAGTCGGGCAGGCGGCGGTGCGGGCCCGAAGGCCGTCGCGCGTCCAGGGCCGTCACGTGCCCGGTGGCGTGGCGGCCCGCCGGGACAGGACCGGGTCCGGGCCCGGGGCGAGTCAGGGCCGGGCGCCGGGATCGACGAACCTCCGGACGAAGGCGAGCGCGGTGTCGGCGACCTCACGCCAGCCGTGGTCGATGGTGAGGGCATGGCCACGGCCGGGGATCTCGGTGATCTCGGTGACCGCGTGGGCGTTCCGCACCTGCTTCTTGTAGGAGGCGTTGGCGATGGCCCAGGGCACGGTACGGTCGTGCTCGCCCGAGATGATGAGCAGAGGACCGCGGTCGGCGGAGAGGGTGTCGACCTTCACCTCGGTCCACGGGTTGATGTTGGCCGCCGCGGCCTGGAACAGCGGCTCGCCGGACGCCGGGACGGCGAAGGTCTTGTACAGCTCCCGTGCCTCGTCCTCGCCGACGGCGTTGGCGAACGCGTACCTGAACTGCTCATAGGTGAGCGGTACGGCCCGGTGGTAGTTCGCCGGGTTGCCGAGGACGGCGCTCGCGGCACGCAGGGAGGACAGCGGCAGGGGCAGCACACCGCGGAACGGAGCGGGGTCGATGGCGACCGACGCCCGGGACAGCCCGCGTCCGGCGGATATCTGGGTGATCAGGCCGCCGAAGGAGTGGCCGATCACCACGGGCTCGCGGTCCAGTTTGCCTATCAGGTCGCAGAAGTGGTCGGCGACCTGGCCGACGCTCTTGCCCGCGAAGACCTCGGGGTGGGCGTTGGCCTCCGCGACGGTCCCGGGATCGTCGGGCCAGCCGGGAGTGACCGGGGCGAAACCGGCCTGTTCGAAGACGGCGGCCCACCGGTCCCAGCTGGTCGGCAGCAGCCACAGGCCGTGGATGAAGACGGCGGGGACCCGGCCGGTGGCGTTGGCCCGTTCGATCTGCCCGAGGTCGCGGTCGAGGGAGGCGTCGGACGAGGGGGTGGTCATGGAGAACTCCTCGGTACGGCGGGGCGGGTTCACACCGAACGGACGGCATCACGGATCAGGGAGGTGACGGTGTCCGGCCTCTCACCGTGGCTGCCTCCGGCCTCCGCCCCCTTACGGGACGGAGGGGGCGATTCGGAAACCTAGACGTGCGGGCGCGGTTCGGGTGGCCCGTGGGTGCAGGAGACTTGCCCTTGTGCGCAGGGTCCGGCCGGGGCAGGCTTGCGGCCCCGCGGACAAGGGAGCGGACCGGTGCCGGACACAACGGGGAAGGCGGGATTCCGTGCTGTTGCTGGACCTCGACAGCGTCGAGCCGGGAGAGCGGGTGGAGGCGTTCCACCATGTACTGACGGACGGGTCCGTTCCGAACGACGTCGTCCACGAGGAGCCCGGGACGGGGCTGCGCGCCCGGTTCGAGGCGTGGCGGCTGGGCGGGCTGGACCTCGTGGACGTACGCAGCACGGGATTCGAGGTCCGGCGGACGGCCAGGCATGTGCGGTGGCATCGCGAGAGCCCTGTCGTGTCGGTATCGCTCCAGACCGCGGGCGTCCACCGCGCGGAGAACGGCGGGGCGCGCTACACCCTGGGCCCGGACGACATCGGCGTCTTCCACGAACTGTCCCCCCGACGCTACGGCTGGTCCGGACCTGGAGCCTCGCAGGCCATCACCGTCGACATGGAACTCCTCGGGGTGCCGGTGGAAACCGTCGTGCGGGCTTCCCTGCGACTGCGGGCCAGCCCCCTGCACGGTCTGGTCCTGGGACACCTGCGGGCCCTCTGGAGCGACCCAACCCATCTGGAACGGGACCCCGGTGGAGCCGCCCTGGCGAACGCCACGACCGAACTCGTACGGGCCCTGCTGCTCTCCGCGGCCCACGACGAGGGGGATCTGCGGGTCCGGTCGGCCATGGACGACTCCCTGACCGTCCGGATCATGGCGTACGTACGCCGCCATCTGACCGATCCCGGGCTCACTCCGGAGCGGATCGCCAGGGAACACGCCGTGTCCCTGCGCCAGTTGTACGTGGTTCTCGGCCAGGCGGGGATCAGCCTGGAGCAGTGGGTGATCGCCGAGCGGCTGGAGGCGGCATGCCGTCTGCTCGCGTCCCCGAGGTTCGCCGGACTGCCCGTGGCGGCCGTGGCGGCCCGCTGCGGATTCAGCAGCCCCAGCCACTTCACCCGCCGGTTCCGGGCGGCCTACGGGGTCACCCCGCGCGATTGGCGGCGGCACCGGATCCAGGAAGGGGCGGAGGGCCCGCGTACCCGGCGGGAGCCGCCCGAGCCGTCCGCCGGCGTATGACCGCGTGACACCGGCGGCCCGCCCGCGCCCCGGGGCCGCCACGGTCGTCTCCCGTCCGGACCCGTCGGTGGGGGAGTCGGGAACGACCACCGGGAACCGGAAGCCGGACCCTCCCCGTTCCGCCGGGGCGCTTCCGGCGGCCGCGCGATCTCACTCTGCCGGTGCCCGAGGCGCTGCGCCGCATCCGTCTGTCCGCCGGTGCGTACGGGCTCTCCCGCGAAGAGCGGGCCAGGCTGCCCACCGTCGCGGCAGAGCGTCTGAGGGCGCCGGTGCGTTGGACGCGCGAACCCGACGCGGCAGGCCATCCGGCCTTCAGCGGACACATCGCCGAAGGGCATGACCGCCGTTACGTCACTGACGCACGGTGGATCGAAGAGGCGTTCGCGGACGGCTGGTGAGCCGTGCCCGGCGCGTGGCTGATCACAACCGGTCCGCATGTTTCGGTCACATTGCCGATCGGCCCTTGTGATCACCTGGACTGAATGGTCTACTCCAATGCGCATTCAGGGCGGACACACCGTCCCGGATGCCGAGAGCCCGGTGCGGCCCGATCCGGCCCGGCCCTCCGGGCACCGGTTCGGCTCCGGGCCCGGACGACGCGTGACCAAGGGGAACCGGGCCCCCGGGACCGCCACAGTGCACCGACCGACGAGAAGAGGCGAACCTGTGAAGTTCCTGACCCGACTCGGCGACATCCTGCTGAGCGGACTGGCTCCCGAGACCGAGGCGTGGGCCGCCGAAGACCCGTGTCACGGCCAGTGCTCATCCGGTTGCCAGACCTCCTACATCCAGACCACCTGCATAGCCAACCGGCTGCACAAGCGGTGTTGTTACGTGGGCGGCAGCGCGTGCCCCGCTCCGTACTGCGGTCCCTGGAGGAACTGCGGTCTCACCACCTGCTCTCCCGGCCGCTGACCGCGACCCCGAACGAGGAGGGCCCGTGTTCCGTCTGATGCGGCTCCATCTGACGCTTCACCGGGCCAGGTCCACGGCCCTCCTCACCGGGATCCTGGTGGCGGTGTCCGCGTTCGTCGTGCTGACGGCCACCACGGAGTCCAGCAGGCTCACCGTCACCGGCACCGTCTCCAAGAACCGCGGCGCCTACGACATCCTCGTCCGCCCCGGGAACGCGGCGCAGGAACTGGAGAAGGCCGAAGGACTGATCCGCCCCAACTCGCTCTCGGACATCTACGGCGGCATCACCGTCGACCAGGTCGACACCGTACGGCGCGTCCCGGGCGTGGACGTCGCCGCGCCGCTCGCCGTCCTCGGGCACCAGCCGGAGGCCGGTGCGATCCTCGTCGACCTCGCACAACTCGTGCCCAAGGGCACCCGGGGGACCTTCGGGCTGGACCGGACCTGGCACTACGACCGGGCGCTGTCGTCCACCAGGCAGCAGCGACGCACGGTCTTCATCACCCCCTACCGCCTGGAGGCCCGCCCCGGCCCCGAGGTGAGCCGGCAGCACGCCACCGCCGGCGTCGCCGAATTCCATCAGACCTACCGCCACTTCGAGATCCTCCCCTCCGGGCAGCGCCGCGAGGTGTGCAAGAGCACCGCGCGGCCGGAGGAGAACACCACCCGTCTCGTCGCGAGCGTGAACTGTCTGAGCTGGGCCGGGATCACCTACAAAGGGCTGCCCGACGGGATCGAGCAGCCGGCGGAGGGGCCGCTCACCTGGGTGGCCGTCAACTTCCCCGTGTCATACCTCGTCGCGGGGGTCGACCCCGAGGCCGAGTCCGAGCTGTTCGGGCTCGACGCGGCGGTGACCAAGGGCGACTATCTCGCCTCAAGGGCCCCGGCCCGTCTGCGCGACCGGCCGGCGGACGACCCGGCCTCGGCCATGCAGATGCTCCGCTCGGAACGCACCGCCGGAGACCTCACGCTCTCGCTGACCCTCACCCGCCAGGGTGAGGACCGCCCCCTGCTGCGCAAGCAGTACGACGCCGGGACCCGGTACCACGAGTACCCCGTCGGCAAGGTCAGCGACATCGGCACGGGCGCGTTCACCGCCACCGGCCCGGTGACCTACGACCGAGCGGCCGACGGCACCCTGCGGCCCCGCCGCGTCGAACGCCCCGCACGATCCGGGACACTTCTGCCGCTCGACGGACAGGACGCGTGGTTCCGCGGGATCCTGCCGGCGAACCGGAACGTGTCGGGGGGAACCGTCCTCCCCGAGATCGTCGGCACCTTCGATCCCGGGCGGCTGCCCGAGTTCGACTCCACCACCCGGCTGCCCCTCGGCACCTACGGCGAACCGGCCCTCTCCGGCGCGGACGAGCGTTCCCGCAAGCTCCTGGGCGGCGGCGCGCTGCGGCCCGCGTCCTCCCCCACCGCGTACGTCCAGCAGCCACCTCTCATGCTCGTCTCGATGGAGTCGGTCCGGTGGCTCGCGGAGTACAACCATCTGTCCACCCACCGGCAGACCGTCGCGCCGGTCTCCGCGATCCGGGTGAGGGTCGCCGGGGTGACCGGGGCCGACGAGGTCTCCCGGGAGCGGGTGCGGGTGGCCGCCGAGGAGATCCGGGAACGCACCGGGCTGCATGTGGACATCGTCCTCGGTTCCTCCCCCGAGGCGCGGACCGTGGCCCTGCCCGCCGGGGAGAACGGACGCCCCGAACTCAGACTCACCGAGTGGTGGAGCAAGAAGAACGTCGCCGCCCGGATCGTCGAGGCGTCCGACGCCAAGTCGCTGCTCCTGCTGGTGCTGGTCCTGGTGGTGTGCACGCTGTTCGTCGCCAACGCGGCGGCGGCCTCGGTCCGTTCACGCCGCCAGGAGCTGGGGCTGCTCGCCGCCGTGGGCTGGCGCCGACGGCAGCTGTTCGCCATAGTCCTCGGCGAACTGCTGCTGCTGGGAACCGTCGCCGGGCTGCTCGGCACGGCCGCGGCCCGGGCGGCGGGCCTCGCCCTCGGCATCGACGTACCGGTCGTACGGGCGCTGCTCGCCGTCCCGGTCGCGCTGGCCGTGGCGCTGGTCAGCGGGGCGGTCCCCGCGTGGCTGGCCGCCCGCGTCCAGCCCGTCACCGCGCTGCGCCCCGCCGTCTCCACCGGACGCCGGACCCGGATGTTCGCCGGGGTGACGGGCATGGCACTGGCCGGTGCCGTACGCGCCCGGGGCCGGGGACTGCTGGGCGCCGCCGCCGTCGCCGCCGCGGCCGCCGCGACCCTGCTGCTCATTGCCGCGACCTCCACCTTCCGGGGGACCCTCGCCGGTTCACTGCTGGGCGAGACCATCTCGGTGCAGGTGCGGTCCACCGACATCGCCGCGGTCGTGACGATGGTGCTGCTGTCCACGGTGGCGGTGGGCGATGTGATGTACCTCGGGGTGGAGGACCGCGCGTCCGAGTTCGCCCTGCTGCGGGCGGTCGGCTGGGGCGAGGCTGTGACGGCCCGGCTGGTGCTGCTGGAGGGGATGTTGATCGGTCTGCTGGGCGCGGTCGCCGGGACGCTGCTCGGCGGGGCCGCCGCGCTGTGGCTGGCGCCCGGCGGCGGGGTGGGCGCGCTGCTCGTCCCGGCCGCTGTGGTCGTCGTCGGGGGCACGGTGCTGTCGGGGGCGGCCGGTCTGGTGCCCGTACTGATCCAGCGGCGCGGGTCCCCGGCCCGGCTGCTGGCGGAGGAGTGAGGATGACGTACGCAGTGCTCACGGCACGGCTCGCGCTCGCCGGGGTCCTTCTGGTGTCCGCGGTCGCCAAGGCGCGGTCCTTCGAGGAGACCTGGGCCATGCTCGACGGCCTCCTGCGCCGTATCGGCCCCGGCGCCCGCCGTTCGGCCGGTCCCTCGGCCGTCGCCCTGATCGCGGTGGAGGGCACTACCGGACTCGCCCTGCTCGGTCCGGCGCAGACGGTACGGCCCGGGCTCGTCGCCGCCGTCGTACTCACCGCGGCGTTCACCGCCGCCGCCGTAGTGGCCACCGTCTCCCGCGCCGAGGTGGCGTGTGCCTGCTTCGGCCGGCCCGCCGCGCGACTCGGTCGACGGCACATCGTGCGCAACACGCCCCTGCTGGGCCTGGCGGTCCTGGGGCTGGCAGGAACCGGGGCGGTGTCCGGGACGTCACCGGCGGCGCCCGCCGTCGTCCTCTGCTCCGTGGCGGCGGCTGTGATCACCGTGGTGACGGCCTTCTTCGACGACATCGCCGACCTGCTGGCCACCCCGTGACGCGCGGTACACGGGCCGGCTCCCCGGGCTCCCGCGCTCCGGGAACCCGGTGTCCCCGGCCCCGCACCGTCCGCACTCCCCGAGAACCCGGAACTCCCGCAACCCCCGAACCACCCGAACTGCTCGAACTCCCGAATCGTCCTGAGACGGAAAGGAAGTGGGCATGATCTACCTGTCCATAGGATTGCTGCTCCTGGGGATCGTCACGGCGCTGAACCTGGTGCTGGTCCTCGCGGTCATCCGGCGACTGCGCCGCCACGAGCAGGAGCGCAAGCGGCTGTTCGGGACCTACGGGACCCTGGAGTCGGGCCCCCCGGCGGATGAGCCCCTGCCCGCCTTCACCGCCGTCGCCACCGACGGGACACCGGTGACCTCGGACGGCCTGAACGGCCGGGAAGCCGCGCTCACGTTCCTGTCGACCGACTGTGCCGTCTGCGCCACCGCCGCCGGTGACCTGCCCGAGTTCGCCCGGCGCACCGGGATGGATGCCGCCCAGATGGTGGTGGTGATCGCCGGCGACGACGAGACGGCGGCCGAGGAGATGACCGCGCCGCTGGCGGGGGTCGCGACGGTGGTACGGGAGGAGGCCTCGGGTCCAATGTCGACGCTGTACGCGATCCAGGCCACGCCCACCACGGTGCTGGTCGACGCGGAGGGCACCGTCACCTACGCCCGGGCCGGCACCAACCCGGTGCTGGACCGCCTGCCCGCGTGAGCGGGGGCAGGGACACCGGGGCACACCGGCTCGGCGGTGTACGCGGGTTCGCCACCGGTTCGCTCGCCGCCCTGGAGCTGACCTGGCGAGCGGGTCCGGCCACCTTCGTCTGCCATGTCGTCCTCACCGTGTCGCAAGGGCTGCTGCCCGCCGCCGTCACCCTGGTGACGAAGTGGCTCTTCGACGCGCTCCAGTACGGCCGGGACACCGCCGGGTTCTCCCCTCCGGCCCTCGCGGTGGGCATCGGCACGATCACGGCACTGATGTCCCTCCTGCCGCTCGCCGCGCACTTCACCCAGGCCCGGCTGCAGCGCGGGATCGCCCACCTGGCCCAGCGGCGCCTGTACGGCAAGGTGAACGGCTTCACCGGCCTGTCGCGTTTCGAGGATCCGGAGTTCCTGGACCGGCTGTGGCTGGCCCAGGACTCGGCGACCAGCGCACCCGGCCAGATCACCACCGCGATGTTCGGCCTGGTCCAGCAGGCCATCGCGCTGACGGGCATGGTCGCCGTGCTCTCCGCGATCAGCCCGTGGCTGACGGTCGTGACGATCGCGGCGGCGGTGCCCGTACTGCTGGTCCAGGTCTCCCTCGCCCGGCGGGAGGCCGGGCTGGCGTGGACGATCAGCCCCCGCAACCGGCGCCAGCTCTTCTACCAGAGACTGATGCTGGACGTCGCCGCGGTCAAGGAGGTGCGTCTGTTCGGCGCCGGGAACTTCCTGCTCGGCCGGATGGACGCCGAGACGCGTGCCATCAACGCGGCGGAGGAACGGCACGACCGGCGGGTGCTCGCCCTCCAGTCGCCGCCCGCCCTCCTCGGCGCGCTCATCGCCACGGGCGGGCTGGCGTGGACGGTCCACGGCGCGCTGTCGGGGCGGTTCGGTGCCGGGGACGTAGCCGCGTTCCTCGCCGCGGCCACCGGGGTGCAGGGGGCGCTGGCCGCTGGGATCTCCCACATCACCGGCGGCTACCACAGCCTGTTGACGATCCGTCACTATGTGGAGGTCAACGGCCTCCCCGCCGATCTTCCGGTGCGACCCGACCCGGCGCCCGTGGCGCCGCTCACGGACCGCGTCGAACTGGACGACGTCTGGTTCCGCTACCGGGAGGACGGCCCATGGGTGCTGCGCGGCGTGAGCCTGACGATCACCCGGGGCGAGTCGATCGCTCTCGTCGGCCTCAACGGCGCGGGTAAGTCCACCCTGGTCAAGCTGGTCTGCCGACTGTACGACCCGACACGGGGCACCGTGCGGTGGGACGGTGTGGACATCCGCGAGATGGATCCGGAGCGGCTGCGCGACCGGGTCGGCGCCGTGTTCCAGGACTATGTGGCCTACGACCTGTCGGCGACGGACAACATCGGCATCGGGGACCTGCGCCACCTCGACGACTCCGACCGGATCGCCGACGCGGCGCGCCGCGCCGACGCCCACGACTTCATAGCCGAACTTCCGCGTGGTTACGACACCTTGCTGTCGCGGACCTTCCCCGAGGCCGACGACGAGGGGACGGGAGATCCGTCGGCGGGAGTGGCGCTGTCCGGCGGTCAGTGGCAGCGCCTCGCGCTGGCCCGCGCGATGCTCCGCCAGGGCCGGGATCTGCTCGTCCTGGACGAGCCCACCGCCGGTCTCGACCCCGCCGCGGAACAGCGGCTCCACGAGCGACTGCGGGCCCACCGCGCGGGAACGACCAGTCTGCTGATCTCCCACCGACTGGGTACCGTACGCCGCGCCGACCGCATCGTGGTCCTGGCGGACGGGAGAATCAGCGAGTGCGGCAGCCACGGTGAACTCATCGCTCTGGGCGGCGAGTACGCACGGCTCTTCACACTTCAGGCATCCGGGTACACCGAGGACGAGGAGGTGGCGGTGTGAGTGACCCCGTGGACGTCACGGAGCCGCACAGGGACCGGCGGGACCCTGAGGGCCGGCCCGGGCCCCTGGTCGAGATCAGCGGTCTGTGCAAGACGTACGCCGGGGGGTCCGGGACCCAGGTACGTGCCTGCGACAAGGTGGACCTGGTGATCGAGGAGGGCGAGACGGTCGCCCTGACCGGCCCCTCGGGCTCGGGCAAATCCACTCTGCTGTACCTCCTGGGGGCGTTGGAGCAGCCCGACTCGGGCACGATCGACGTGGGCGGGCAGCGCGTCACCGCGATGAGACGGGCGGAACTCGCGGCGTACCGGCGCCGGGTGGGATTCGTCTTCCAGGGGTTCCATCTGCTGCCCGCGCTCACTGCGCTGGACAACGTCATCGCGCCCGTGCTGCCGTACCGGGTGGACTTCGACCGGCGGGCCAGGGCACGGGAACTGCTGGCCTCGGTGGGGCTGGAGGACCGGGCGGAGTTCCTTCCCTCCAAGCTGTCGGGCGGCCAGCAGCAGCGGGTGGCCGTCGCCCGCGCCCTGATCGGCGACCCCCGGCTGATCCTCGCCGACGAGCCGACGGGCAACCTGGACTCCCGGGCCGGTGAGGAAGTCCTCGATCTGCTGACCGGACTGCGGGAACGGCACAGCACGACCGTGGTGCTGGCCACCCACGACCCGGACGTCGTGGCCCGCTGCGACCGGGTGGTCCAGCTGCGGGACGGCCGGACCGCATGAGGTGGTCCCTGGTCCTGCCCGCCGCCCTGGTCCCTACGGGCGCCGCCGCCCTCGCCGCGTGGCGGGCACGGCGCCGCTACGTGGCCGTGACCGTGCGCGGGGGGAGCATGCTGCCCACCCTGTCCGACGGCGACCGGGTGCTGATCCGACGCGGCGCGCGCGGGCTGCGGCGCGACGACATCGTGGTGGTCGCCTGCCCCGATCCGTACACCTCCTGGCGGGACAGGCCACCGGTCTCCGGGGATCTGACGGCCACCGAGTGGTTCATCAAGCGGGCCGTGGCGCTGGCGGGTGAGCCGTTCGGTGGCGGCCCGGTACCGGCGGGCCATCTCGCGGTGGTCGGCGACAGCGTGGGCGACGACTCCCGGCGCCGCGGGCCCTGTCCGGTGGACCAGGTCCTCGGCGTGGTGGTCCGCTCCCTGGGCCGAGCTGCCCCGGGGGATCCGGTACTTGAGGACGTTCCGCCCGCGTCCCCGGGCCGACTGCCGGCCCTGGTGCGGGTGCGACCGGGGAGGTGGGCGCGTCCCGGCGGGCGCCGGCGTGCCGGATGACCGTTCACATGGTGTGGCCGGGCGGCGCGCAGTAACGTGAAAGGGAGGTTCATGCGGCCGAGATGCCGCGGAATCCGCCGTGCGCCGACGATGCGTCACGCACGACCGGCTGGTCCCCGAGCGGCGACCACCGGATGCCGCTCGGGTCCGGGACCACGATGAAGGAACTCACCCGGAGGTCAGGGCGATGCATGAGAAAACCCAAGCAGAATCCTCTGACATCAAGGCTGTTCGCACACTGGAGAAGGGCCTGAGCGACCCGGGCTTCGAGCGGGTCGAGGGCTTCCTTGAGCGCTTCGGCTATCTGGACCGCGGACACACCGCCCGTGGCGAACTCGACGCGCGGGTGTCATCGGCTCTCAAGAGGTACCAGAAGCAGAACGCACTGCCGGTCACCGGCGACTTCGACGAACCGACGCGCGACCGGATGTCCGAGCCCCGGTGCGGAATGCCGGACCCGGTGTCGAGCGTCGCCTTCTCGGCGGTGTGCGCGTGGGATCGCAGGGACCTGACGTACGCGTTCGACGCCGGGACCTCCGACATCCCCGGGGACGACGAGTTCGGAGCAGTCCGGAGCGCCTTTGAGACCTGGGAGTTCCATACACCGCTGACGTTCCTGGAGATCCTGCCCACCGACAGCCCCGACATCATGGTGGGCTGGCGTTCCACGGTGGAGGAGGACTACGACATGACCGGGGTCGCCATCGCGCACGCCGATCTGCCGCCCAAGTGCGAGACACTGGTCCCGGGACTTCCCCAGCCGCTGCACTTCGACAACGGCGAGCACTTCTGGTCGATCGGGGCGGTGTCGAACGCCCATGATGTGGAGTCGGTGGCGCTCCATGAGATCGGACACCTCATCGGGCTGGGGCACTCCAGCGTCCCCGACGCGGTGATGTTCCCCTCCATCGCCACGAACACGGTTCACCGGACCCTGGCGACGGACGACAAGAACGGCGCGCTCTCGCTGTATCCCTTCTAGGTCTGTATCCCTTCCAGACGGGTCTCGCCGTCTGGTAACCGTGACGTCGCGAAAGGGATGACCGTATGAGAGCCGTCATCGCTGACGGTGACGGCGCTGTCGGCCCCGGGAATCGGGTCTACGCTGGGGACGAGGGCCCGATGAGGCCCGGAACCGGGTGTACGCGGGTCCTGTGTGTCGTCACAGAAGGGAGCCGTCATGACCACCACGGTCAACCGCGGTGAGATCGAGGCCGACATCAAGGAGACGCTGGGTCTCGTCCCGCACTTCTTCACCCGGATACCCACCGAACTGCTGGGCCCCGAATGGGAGATCTTCAAGCGGATCGAACTCGGGGAGACTCTGATTCCCAACAAGTACAAGGAACTCATCGGCGTCGGACTCCACGCGGAGACGAAGTGCCGCTACTGCACCCTCTTCCACACCGAGGCGGCGAAGCTGTTCGGCGCGACGGACGAGGAGATCCAGGAAGCCGTCCACTACGCCAAGGCCAGCCTCGGCTGGAGCGCGTACCTCAACGGTATGCAGGAGGATTACGACCAGTTCTCGGCCGAACTCGCGCAGATCGCCGACTACGTGCGCGCCAAGGCCGCGTGACCGGCCCCGGAGCAGCGATGGAACTGGAGAGAATCCGCCCGATGGTGCTGCGCGCCACCTTCCACGCCTATGAACTGGCCGCCCTCACCGCGGCGGCCCGGTATGTCGTGGAGTCCGCGCCGCCGGAGATCCCGGCCGATGCCCTGCGGCAGCTGGAACGGCTGCTCGCGGACTACGACGCCCAGGTACGGAACCTCTCCGGTCCGTCCGGGTGACGGATCCCCTCGGTGTGTGCCCTGCACGATGAGAGCCGCTGCCGTGCGGGCGGGACGGGGTGCGCGGAACAGGGGACGCGGAACTCCGGTCGAGAACGCCCGGGGCGCGCGTGCGAGGAAGTCCCGGTTCGGGGTGTCGTGGCAGGTCGGTCGTCCCGGCGGAGCTGCCCTCCCTGACGGGTGGTCCTGACCCCGGGAAGGCGGCCCGCGCGCGGCGGGCCATGCTCGCGATGACCGTGTTCGACCCCGGCGGACTCCGCAAGGCGCACGCGGGGGAGCAGGCCCCGTGGCGCGGACCCGTTCCCGGCCGCTGTCATCCGCGGCCGGGGAGCCGCCGTAACCCGCCGGCGGACACCGCGGTCGCCCGTGCCGTGGTGCCACCCTCCCGCCCGGCCGGTGATCCCTGTCACACACCTGGCGCTGTTGGCCGAGTCACATGCGTCCGTCGCGTACGAGGGCGACCCACCGCATGGCCCCGGGCCGGGCGGAACATCACCGCGGTCCCCGCGGTCGCAATGGCAGCCGGGGGCGTCAACTCGGTGAGGCGTGGGTCACATTCCGGGCCTCCGCGCGTGCTCCGGGACGAACGGCACCTCGCCGCACGATCTTTGTGTGCTATACAGATAGTGAGGTCCCGGAGGGATCTGCGGACGACGGATCAGTACCCGCTCAGCGACAAGACTGGCCATTCGGAGGTCGGTTCTGTCATGGCGTGGGCCATTCTCATCGCGTCCGGAGTGCTGGAGGCCGTCTGGGCCACCGCGCTGTCGGCGTCCAAGAACTTCAAGCGTCTCGTTCCATCCGTCGTCTTCGCCGTGGCGCTGACGGGAAGCATGGCGGGCCTCGCGTTCGCCATGAAGTCCCTTCCCACGGGAACCGCGTACGCGGTCTGGGTGGGCATCGGGGCCGTACTCACCGCCACCTGGGCGATCGTGACCGGACAGGAACGGGCCACCCTGGCCCGGGTGTTCCTGCTGGTCGGACTCATCGGATGCGTCGTCGGACTGAAGGCGGTCAGCTGATGCCCTGGGCGATTCTTCTCATCAGTTCCGTCTTCGAGGCGGTGTGGGCGACGGCGCTCGGTCTGTCCGACGGGCTGAGCAAGCCCGTGCCCACCGTGGTGTTCTTCGTCGGCCTGGCCCTGAGCATGGCCGGACTGGGCTGGGCGATGATCAGGATCCCGATCAGCGTGGCGTACTCGGTGTGGATCGGCATCGGTGCCGCGCTCACGGTGATGTACGCCATGATCACGGGCGAGGAGTCCACCTCCGCCCTGAAGATCCTTTTCCTCGGCGGCATCATCGCCTGTGTCATCGGGCTGAAGTTCGTCAAGACCAAGCCGGGTCCCAGGGCCGAAGCGGATCCGGCCGAGGCCCGGAGCCTCTAGGGCCGCGCAGGACACCGCCCGTCCCCTCCGGGGGCGGGCGGTGTCCTGTCTCCTGTCCTGGATGACGGCCGGGTGCCCCCGGCCGTACAGACGGCCCACCACGTGGTCTGCCGCGGTCTCCCGTGGGCTTCCGAACCCGCTCGACCGCACGATGTGACCGGTCTCACCATCACAGCGCCCGTCGGCCGAACCCCTCCTCGGTCCGCTGATGGGTGCCGAACGTCCGCGCGTGATAGGTCAGCGGCGCGACGTCGGTAGAGGTCGCGTCGACCACGGAGCCGAGGACGATGATGTGGTCCCCTCCGCCGACCAGCTCCGCCACCTCGCAGCGGACCCACGCCGCGATGCCCGCGAGGCGTGCCGAGCCCGGCTCGGCGGACCAGGTCGTACCGGCGAATCTGTCCGCGTCCTTGCGGGCGAACCGCAGGGCGAGGTCGGACTGGCCGCTCGCCAGGACATTGAGCCCGAAGCGGCCCGTGTGCCGTACGAGCGACAGCAGCCCGGAGCCGCGGTCCAGGGCCACCAGCACCATCGGCGGGCTCATCGACAGCGACGCGACCGCGCTGACGGTGGTCCCGTGCGGCCGGCCCCGGTCGACGGTGGTGACCACACACACGGGTGTGCACACACCGGCCATGGCCGCGCGGAACGCGCTCTGGAGTTCCGCTTGTGCGACGGTCACCCTGTTCACCACCCCTCACCGTGCCGCCGTCCTCTCCGGGGCGGTCCGCTCTCACACGGTCTTCTGCCCGACCGATGCCCGCACCCCCCTCCCCTGTCGCCGCCCGCCCTCCGTCACGGCCGCCAGGGCTGGGGGATCCTGGTGGCGGTCTCCGGATGGAGATCCGCCCAGCGCCGGACGGAGCGGTAGAGCGTCGAGGTGATGTCCCCCACCTGGTGGGTGGCCTCGAAGGGCTCGGTCATGGACAGATAGCTCTGGTACGCCTGGAAGGCCGTGACCCGCAGCAGCTGGGCACGGTCCAGATACTCCTGCGCGAACGGCAGATAGAACCTGTTCCACTGCTCGGTTCCCACGAACGGCAGCCGCAGGAGCGGCCCCACCCCGCGCTCGGCCCGCCAGGTGTTGAGGGCGTCCAGGGCGATGTCGAACGTCTCTCCGACCTGGAGGGCGCCGTCGCCCCCTCCCAGGACCGACAGCCTCGGCGCGGCGGGCGCGCCCCCCGCGGCCAGCTCCCCGACATACCCGGCGACATCATCGGTGCTGACCAGATCCAGATACGCCTTCTCCTCGCCGACCAGCGCCGGAACGGCACCGGTGCACAGGGCCGACGCCAGCCAGAAGAAGCCGCTGTAGCGCTCCAACGCGCCGTCGGGCCGTGCCCCCATCACGATGGGGAAGCGCACGATGTCCACGTCCGGACGCTCGGCGGTGAGCAGCCGCTCGGCGGTGGCCTTGGACCACTCGTAGGTGTTGCGGTACGCCTCCACCTCCGTGGGCTCCACACTCCCGGTCAGCCCGATGGCGTACGACGAGGACATATGGATGAAGTGCGTCCGCGGGCCGGTGCGGTCCAGCAGGGCCCGCAGCGGGGCGACGTTGTCCCGCTCCGCACGCCTGGCCGACAGATTCCAGCGGGTGTTCGCGGCGCAGTGCACCACCAGGTCCCACGGTCCGCGCAGTTCCCGCGGCGGCTCCTCGGCACCGATCCGCCAGGCGAACTGCCGGGGCGCGGACCCTCCTCGGCTGCTCACCCCGTACACATCGTGTCCCGCGTCCGCCAGTCTGCGCAGGACGGCGCTGCCCACCGCTCCGGTGGCACCGGTGACGAGGGTGCGAGCGGGCGGCGTCACGAGACCACGAGCCGCTTCTCGATCGCCCGGAGCATCTGCTCGGAGTTCTCCCGCAGTGCCTTGGTGGCGACCGGATTGAGCATGTCCGCCAGCAGCGGGATGCCGATCTCGAAGTCCACACAGAAGATGACGAGGGACGTCCCGTCGTCCGCAGGCTCCACCCGCCAGTAGCCCGTGAACCGGTCCAGGTCACCGGAGGTCTGGTCGAACCGCATGGTGCGGGTCTCCTCGTCCAGCTCGTCCTCCTCCACCCACTCCAGTACGGATCCCTTGAGCAGTACGGACCACTCGCTGACCCGCTTGCCGCCCGACTCCCCGTGCACGGTCACGGACTCGACGTTGTCCATGTAGTCCGCGTAGTCCTCCAGACGGGTCACGGCCCGCCATGCCGCCTCGACCGGCGCCGCGATCGGCAGTTTCACCTCGACATAGGGCATTGCTGACTCTCTTTCCTCGGACGGACGTTTCCTCCCGGTCCGCGCGCGGTGCGCGGACCGCCCCTCAGCCCACGGGATCGAAGCCGATGTCACGGCCGGTGCTGTGGTCCGCGACCACCCGGTCGCAGACGAGCAGGCTCGGGGGGTGGTGATGTGCGGCCATGCTGTCCACGAGGAGCCCGGCCGCGGGATGGCCCCGGGTGTACAGGCGGCTGCCCACCACCGGGGTCAGGGCCGAGACGACACGGTCCCGTACATCGCTGAGGGTGGCGCGCAGCGCGACCGCCGCGGCGAGGGCCGCGTGCCCCGAGATCCGGCCGTCCTCGAAATCGTGGCCGAGCTGCCGGCACGCGCCGCCGAACGCCAGCAGTTCCCTGGTCGCCCGGCCCAGCAGGTTCGCGCGCGGCCCGTACTGCCCGGACGCGCTCACCTGACGGAACGCCAGATCCAGCAGCGAGGTGAGGATCCCGTGGTACGTGGCGCTGAGCAGCACCGCGAACCACACCATCCCCGAGACCACCGTGTCGTCGACCACATCCGCCGGACCGCGGTGGAAGACGAGCCGTTCGTCCAGCTCCACATCCCGCAGCACCAGCCGGGCCGTGTCCGAGGCGGTCATGCCGAGGGAGGGCCAGTCCCCCTCCACCGTCAGCCCCGGGGAGCCCGCGGGACACAGGGCGAGGATCGTCTCGTCACTCGCCTCGATGTGTGCCGTCAGACACACCAGGGTCGCCGTGGAGGCCAGGGAACACGGGTACTTGGTCCCCGACACCACATAGCCCTTGCCCGTCTCGGTCGCCGACGAGCGGCTGCTCATGAAGTTCGGGCTGCCGCCCGGCTCGGCGAAGGCGGAGGCGACCAGCGCCTGGGACCCCGCGATGCCCTCCAGCAGCATCCAGCTGGTGTCCCGGTGCCGGAGCCAGTAGTCGGTCATCAGACCCACCGTGAACGAGTGCATGTTCAGGGCGATCGCGGCCGAGGGGTCGGCGGTGCCCAGCGCGCGCTGCGCCGACGCCACCTCCACCAGGCCGGCCCCCGATCCCCCGAACTCCCGGGGGACCGCCAGCGCGGCGAATCCGCTCTCGGCCACCGCCCGGATACGGTCGGCGCCGCCGTCCTTCTCCTCCGTCGGCGGTGACGCCGACGGAGGAGGCGGCGTCCAGGGGCTGTACCACCCGGAGCCGAGCAGTGCGGTGAAGTTCTCCGTCCGCCCCTGTTCCGCGCTCACTTCCATCGTCATGCGTTCCTCTCCTGTGCCGGCGGACGGGCGTGCCCCGTCCGCGCCGCCGTGGGTCCGGCCGCGGCCGCGTGGGGCCGCCGCTCGGCGCAGGCACACACCACCTCCGGATCCGGCGGGACGGGGCTGCCCGGCCCCCGGCGTACCTCGGCCGACAGCCACCGCAGCAGCCGGGCCTGTTCGCGCCGGCTGCGGCACCGCAGTACCGGGGCCGACGTCCGTGCCAGCAGGGGTCCCATCGCGCGCAGTTCCCGTGCCCGGAAGCCGAGGGCCTTGCGTACGAGGGCGGTGAGGCTGCGCACCGGCGGGTCGTGGCCGGCGAGACCGCGGGGCACGTAGTCCCGGTGACCGCGCCCCAGCGCGACGTCGCGGCGCAGCCGCAGGGACCGCCGTACGAGGGAGGCGGCACACAGCCAGGGGTGCCGGTCGAACAGCACGACCGTGTCGGCGCGTTCGACACGGTGGCGTACGGTGTCGGCGAAATTGCCGTCGATGATCCAGCACGGTCCGGCGGCGAGCCGCTCGACCAGCCGCTCCCACTCCTCGGCCGGGGGCCTGACCCACCGCGGACGCCAGTAGAGGTCGTCGAGGTGGATCAGCGGCAGTCCGGTACCGGCCGCGAGGGCGTGGCAGAACGTGGACTTGCCGCTCCCCGGGCTCCCGAGAACGACGATGCGGGACGGCGCCGCCCCGCTCATGGCGCCGTCACCGGCGCGTTCATCAGATCGGCGACCCGGCTCATGGTCGGCCCGTCCGCCAGCGACACCCGCAGACAGCCCTCCAGCCCGGGGACGCGCTGGAGGGACCGTATCCGGAAGCCGTGCCGGCCGAGATGGCGGGCCATCCGGTCGGGTACGCCGTGGTCACCGGTACTGAAGGTCACATAGTTGCCGCCGGGTTCGAGGGCGCGCCACCCCCGGTGTCCGGCCAGCACCCGCCGTATGAAGGCGGAGCGTATCGCCTGTACGTCCCGCCACACCTCGGTGAACCGGTCCCCGTCCGCCAGGACCGCCCGCAGCAGGGCCAGCGCGGTCGCCGAGACGGTGCTGTCCGGGCGGAAGCGGGAGAGATACGAGACCAGCGCGGGCGAGGCGAACACCGAGGCGACACGGGCGCCGGCGAGTCCGAACGTCTTCGAGTACGAGCGGACGACCAGCAGATGGGGTGACGAGGCGACCAGCGGCACATGGGTGATGCCGGTGAAGGCGCCGTAGCACTCGTCGACGACCAGCAGATGGCCGGTACGGCGCGCCAGTTCGGCCGTCTCGTGGATCTGCGCCGGGGACAGGGCCAGACCGGACGGGCTCCCGGGGTTGGTCAGCACCACCACCGCGGGCGGGTGGGCCGCCATCCGGGAGTGGAGAGTGGTCAGCCGGAGGCGGGAGAGGCCCGCGTCGAGCGCGGGAGCGCTCACGACCGGCACCTCCCGCAGCGCGGCGTAGGACCGCCAGCTCTCGAACGCCGGCTCGTGCAGGATGAGCCCCGTCCCGGACGCCAGGGCGTCGACGATCAGACCGACCGCGCTGTCGGACCCCGCGGTGAGCAGGATGCCCGCCGGGTCGGTCCTGTGGTAGTCGCCCAGCTCCGCCAGCAGCGCCTGCTGATAGGGGTAGTGCAGCAGATCGGCTGCCGTCAGCCGGCCCGCCGCCGCCAGGACCAGTTCCTCGGCTTCCGGGTGGCGCAGCTCGCAGCTCTTGAGATTCAGTACGCCGGGACGCTGCCGCCGGGGCTCCCACGGCAGTTCCCACACGGCCCGCCGGGTGGGGAACGGGACCTCCCCGGCTTCCGCCGGGTCCGGCAGGACGGTCCGCGCTGTCATTCCTCGCTCCGGGCCGAGGAGGCGACGGGAATGCGCTCGTACACGGACGTGACCCGGGTCTCCGTGCCGAACAGGAAGTCGTAGAGCCCGTCGTCCGGTGCGTGGCCGGGGTCGGCGATGAGCTGGCGGTTGTACCGGCTGATCTCCAGGGGCGTCATCGTGGGTGTCATGTCGTGCAGCCGGGTGTACATCGTCGGCCGGAAACGGGCGCCGACCTCGCCGACGAGTTCGCGGGTGCGCCCGGCCCCCTCCGCCCCGGTGCCGGGCAGCCCGACGATCACAAACGCGTTCAGCTCGATTCCGGCCCGGGCGCACTGCGCGGCGAGTTCCCGGAACCGCTCCTCGTGTACGCGTTTGGCCCGGGGCAGTGCGCCGTGCCCGTCGGGTTCGAGGGTCTCCAGCCCCACCGAGATACGGACACAGCCCGCCCGTCCCATCAGCTCCACGAGGTCCTTGTCGACGTGGTGGACCGTGGTGGCGCACTTCCAGCGCGGTGACACCGGGCCGTCGAGGAACCGGCCGCACAGCTCGCGCACCCAGCGCTTGTCGAGGGTGAAGGTCGGCGCGTAGAAGGCCACGTACTCGAACGGCAGGGCCCGCATGCTGGTTTCGATGTACGCCACGGTGTCGTCCACCGACAGTCTGCGCTCCCGCAGCCCGAAGATCTCGTGGACCTCGCAGAACTCGCAGCCGATGGGGCAGCCGCGCGCCGCGGGCACCACCAGTTCACGGCGGAAGGGGATCCCGCAGAACTTGTCCTCGTCCCGGGCGTAGAGCCGGTCGTAGTGGTCGTAGGGGATCTCCCGTACGTCGGGCAGCGTCCACTGGTCGGCGGGCAGGCTGTCCCCCTCGCGCGAGGGGGCGATCCACCGGTCGCCCTCGCGCACCGCGACCCCGGGCAGCGCGGTGCCGCTCGTGCCACCGGCCAGGGACGCGATGTAGTGCGCGACACCTGGTTCGTAGTCACCGGACTGCACGATCGCGTCCAGGCCGTAGCGCTGGAAGAAGCCGGGGTTCATGCTGCTGAGCCGGCCGAAGGTGATCAGACGGCTCTGTGGGGACAGCTCACGGGCGTAGGCGGTGAAGCGCTCGAAGCCGTCGACGGCGTCGAAGTCGTTCATCATCGCGATGACGTCGTACCGGCCCTGGTAGAGAAGGTCGCCGACCGCCTTCCAGTGGGTGTTCAGCACCCCGGTGTCCCGTACGTCGACCTGCTCCACGGCCGGTTGCCGGCGCAGATGTCCGGCCGTCATGTACAGCGGGGTGTGGTGACCGGCGTTGAAATAGCTGGGGATGTGCGGCGGCCAGATGACCAGGACTTTCATCCGAAGCTCCTTCGGAATGACGCAGGAAGACACGCGGAAGGACAAACGGTTGATCAGGCAGCAGACCAATCGGTCGGGCAAACAGTCGGACAAACAGTTCGGGCAGGCGGGAGGACGGATCCAAGGACGGAGAGGACCGGGTGGAGGTGAGAGGAGGTCCGGTGGGAAGACGTGCCGTACGGGCCGTGCGCTGCGCTGTTACGCCACTCGTCAGAGGCTATTCGTGTGAATACCCGGCTATCCCGGGGGATTTCTCTGGGTGGAACACGGATTTCCCGGAAACGGTCACAGATCCAGCAGCGCGTAGAGTCCGGAGAAGTCGGGACGGGCGGGATCGACCGGTACGGTGTCCCAGCCGAGCAGCCGGGCCGGGGCGATGTCGTTGTCGGCCGAGTCGCCGACCATGATCCTGCGGCCGAAGGATCCGGCCGCGATCAGTTCGAATGCGCGGGCGTCGGGCTTCTTCGGGCCGCCGTCGGCGGTGAAGTGGGCGCGGTCGAACACCTCGGGCACCCCCAGACCGCCCAGGAGCCTGCGCATGAGGCCGCCCGGCAGATAGCAGTTCGACAGCAGCCGGACGGTGTGACCGGCGTCCGCCACCCGGCGCATGGCCACCGCGGCCGGCTCGCACAGCTCGTACCGGTCGTCGTCGGCGCAGCCGAGCGCGTACCACAGCGCAGTGTGAAGATCCTCCGCCGAACGCGCCTCGCCGCGCTCCCGCAGGGCCTCGTCCAGCAGATCGAGGGTCGCGGGCTGGAGGGCGGACTTGTCGACGAGCGCGTCGAGGAGGGTGGTGAACACCGAGTTCACGATGTCGTCGGCCGTCTGCCTGTCCACGGCCAGCGTCTTGGTGACCCAGCCGGTGAACTCCTCGGGCCCGGGCATGGGCCGCAGCTCGCCGACGATCGTCCCGAAGCAGTCGAAGACCACCACGGTGCCGCCGTCCGGCCCGGCGGCACCGCTGGGGACCGTGGTCCCGGCCACCGCCGGGTCTTCCCTGTCTCGCCGGACCATCACGACCACGACACCTTTCGGTGCTCGAAGCGGAAGAAGACCATGGTCAGCACGGCGAACCCCAGCGAGAACCCGGCGAGGACCACCACCGGCAGCACCACCGCACCCGGGCCGCCGCCGTCCAGCACGACCGTGGTGAAGCCGCGCATCGCCCAGTACGTGGGCACCCCGGGCGCGAACGGGCCGGCCCAGTCGGGCAGCGAGGACAGGGGCGTGAGCGCCCCGCCCAGCCCGGCGAAGAGCAGCGCGGCCAGATTGGCGAACACGGCCAGCTGGGCGACCGTCCGGCACAGCGACACCAGCGCCATGCCGAACAGCACCACGCACAGCGCCAGCGCCGCGCCCACCGCGACGAGCCCCAGCCAGGAGCCCCGCACCCGCAGGTCGTACAGGAGCCCCCCGACCAGGAAGACCACCGTCAGCTGCAGCGCGGCCACACCGAGCGGCACGGCGATCCGGCCGACGACGATCTCACCCGGGCGGGCGAGTCCGGCCCGCAGCCGGTCCCAGGTCTTCCAGCCGTGCTCCCGGAACACCCCGAACCCGACCAGGTTCACCAGGAAGAAGGTGAACATCACCGCCATACCGGGGACCGCCTGCTCGGCGCCGGTGGCGCCCTCGACCCGCTCGGCGCGCAACGCCGTACGGAACAGCGGCTGCATAAAGCCCATGAGCAGCAGCGGCATCACCGTACGGACGACCAGGGGGGCCGGATCGCGCAGCTGGAGCCGCATGTCGTGCCGGACCAGCGCGGCGATCCGCCCCAGCGAACCCTCACCCATGTGTGTCCTCTCCCGCTCCCGCCTCCATGACCCCGTCCGGCCCCGTCCGGGCCGCCGGTTCCGCTTCCGCGTCGTACCGCCGGCCCGTGACCTGGAGGAACACGCTCTCCAGACTCGGCTGGACGATCCGGAGGTTGACCAGTTCACCGGCGGACCCGCCCAGCGCCTCCAGCACCCGGGGCGCGGCCAGATGCGGCTGATCCACCGTCACCCGCAGGACGCGGCCGTCCGCCACCACGGGCCAGGGCAGCACCGCCTCCGGGGGGCGGCCCGAGAAGGTCAGCTCGACCGCGCTGTCGCCGTACCGCCGCACCAGGGTCTTGAGGGTGCCCCGGGCGGCCATCCGCCCCCGGTTCACAATGGCGACGGAGCCGTCGAGTGCCTCCACCTCGGGCAGATAGTGCGTCGAGTAGCAGATCGCGGTGCCCCGGGCCGCCATCGAGCGCACCAGCTCCAGCAGCTGTTCACGGGTCTGTACGTCCACACCGGCCGTCGGCTCGTCCAGCAGCAGCAGCCGTGGGCGGTGCAGCAGCGCCATCCCGGTGTGGACGCGCCGCTGCTCCCCGCCCGACAGCCGGGCCACCTGGCGGCCGAGCAGCTCCGTCAGCCCGAGGGGCCCGGCGATCTCCTCGATCCGGCTGTGCGCCGCCCGGCCGCGCAGACCGGCGAGTTCGGCGAAGAACAGCAGGTTCTGGCGGGCCGTCAGGGGCGGATACACCCCTAGCTCCTGCGGAGCCAGTCCGAGCCGGCTGCGGGCGCCGTGCGGATCGGTGACCGGATCCACGCCCATCACCCGTACCCGGCCCGCGTCCGGGTGCAGCAGTCCCGCCGCGATCGACATCAGCGTGGTCTTGCCCGCGCCGTTGTGCCCGAGCAGGCCCACGATCTCGCCCGGCGCGATCTCCAGATCCACCGAGTCCAGCGCGGTCAGGGAGCCGTAGCGCTTGGTCACCCCGTGCAGTGCCAGCGCCGGGGGACCGCCGCCGTCCGCGCCGGTTCCGGGGCGCGGCTCAGTCGTCACGCTGGGTCCAGTTGCCCGGCATGACGTCCGGGAGCCCCAGCCGCAGCATCTGCGGCGACCAGGTGCGGGCCAGCTTGAACCCCTTCATCAGACCGGAGCCGGACCGGACGTCGGGCAGCGGCCGGGAGTAGCCCAACTGCCGTTCCGTGACCGCCAGATGCTCACGCAGCTCGTCGAGCCACGCCCCGCCCCGGCCCTCGGTGACGGCCTCCAGATCCCCGGCGAGCCGCAGCCCTTCCTCGACCTCCCCCTCCGGTACTCCCGCGAACGGGTCGAAGCTCACCTGCTCCGCCGCGAAGGACAGCTCGCCGTGGGTGCGGAGCCCCCGTACGGACAGGGAGAGCTGCACCAGGTCGTACGCCATGAGGACGGCGACCTCGGGCTGCCCCGCCGCCACCGCGCCCTCGATGTCCTCCAGGGCCGCACGGCACTTGAGCAGCAGCCGGACCGCTCCATGCGCCCGGAACGCCATATGCCGGCGCAGATCGGGGAGCGCCTCCCGCTCCGGTGCCCCGACACTCGCCGATGTCGTCATCCTCATCCCTCCCCGTCCGGCTCCGCGACACCGAGCCACAGCATGTCGTGCACGAACAGCCGCTGGATGTCCGGGGGCGGATCGGCGTTCGGCGGACCCGACCACAGGATGTCCTCGCCCCCGGCCGGCGGCAGCCCGGTGCGGTGCACCTCCAGCGCCCGCAGCTGCCAGCGGTCGACGACCGTACGGTCCTCCAGCTCCGCCGCTCCGACACCGGTCGCCCAGCGCAGCACGGAATGCAGGGGCACAACCGGGCCCGTCAGCTCCTCGACCAGCCCCAGACAGCGCGCCACCCGCTCCCGGGGCGCCGACGGGGGAGCGAGCACCTCCCTGAGCGCCGCGAGGCCCTCACGGTCGGCCGAGGCCCGGAGCTTCTCACCCGCCCACTTCTCGGTGAAGTACAGCTGCCCCGCGGCGGCGGCCCGGGAGTTCAGGGCCGCCACGACGGCCTCGCGCCCCCGGGTGGCCGCCACCATGGGCCGCTCGGCTGCGAGCAGCCGCGCGGCGCGGGCCAGCCGGCGGGCCTCCACGGTCCACCACTGCTCGACCACCCGGGCGAGCCAGGGCGCGCCCAGGCCCGCGTGCCAGGCGTCCCACGGTTCGGTGACGGACAGCGGCAGACCGAGGGCGAGGCGGGTCGTCGTCTTGATGGTGCGGCGCCGGTGGTTCCAGGCGTCCTGGGTGACCGAGCCGAACCGGGGCCAGGCGCTGTCGCGCAGCCGGGCGGTGTGCTCCCGGACCGCTTCGGCCTTGCGGATGTTGACGTCGATCAGGGTGCCGTGCCGGTGCGACTGGACGGGGAACCGTGTCAGCCGTTCGCTCTCGACGACCAGCAGCAGATCGAGATCGCTCCGGTGATTGCCGAAGCCGGCCAGTACGGACCCGGAGGCCACCGCGAGCACCGGAGCGCCGACGCCCTGATCGGTTTCGCCGAGCACATCGTCGATTTTGAGTCCGCGTTCTTCCAGAAAGTCCGTCAGTCGTCTTTCGAGGACATGCCGTTCGGGAACGGGGACCTGAGCCAGAGAGTTCTCCATGGCAGGCAAGGGCCTTCCTGCGGCGGGTAAAAGTGAAAGGGCCGACAAGGGCGATCGCGACTCCCGACAGGGCCCGGACAGCTCGGCCACGATAGGCAGCGGGCCGTCGGCGCAGCAAGACGGACCAGGATTTTGTTTCGGCACATGGAACACCCCTTTTCCTGGGCGTCCCGTCCGGTTGAGACTTGCCCAGAACTGCCGCCACGGCTCGGCGCCATTGAGTCATCACCTGACAATCGATGAATGCATCCAAGTGATCCCACTTCAGTGGTCGTCGTGTCGGTCGTATCCGGCGGAGGCGCCCGTCCGGCCCGTGCGCCGGGCGGCCGGGCCCACCGCTCCGGACACGGAAACGCCGAAGGCAGCGGGCAGCAGACACCAGGAGAAGCTGCTCCCCCAGTGCGGGGCGCACCCGCCGGACCCGTGCCGGCGGCTGCCGCACGGGGAGCAGCCCACCATCGCAGCGGTATCCACCAGCCCAGCCCTCCCGGCCGCCGCCCGAGACCCCGGGCAGCCATCCGGCCGCCCGAGACCCCGGAGTGACCCACTGATGCCCATGCCGCTGCTCAAAGTCCGGCCGGAGGACTTCCGCGTCACGGAGAGCCTCGGGCTCGACACCACACACCCCGACGCCTCGACACACACCTATCTGCGCCTGTGGAAGAACGGTCTCACCACACACCAGGCCCTGGCCGGTCTCGCCACCGCACTCGGCGTCGGACCGGGGGACGTGGCCGCCGCGGGACTGAAGGACGAGGACGGCATCACCGAGCAGTACGTCTCGGTGGCGGGGGTACTCGCCCCGCCGGACGTCGAACGCGCCAATGAACACGGGCGGTCCGCCACCGGGGAGTTGCTCTGGCGGGTGACCGAACAGGGGACCGGCACGACCGCCCTGCGGACCGGGGTCCTCGACGGCAATCACTTCCGGCTCGTGGTCCGAGGTCTCGACGAGACATCCGCCAAGACCCTCTCCGAAGGACCGCAGCGGCACAACCACTTCTTCGTCAACTACTACGACACCCAGCGCTTCGGGGTGCCGGGCGGCCCCAGGCAGACCCATCTGATCGGCCGCGCGCTGCTCGACGGCGACGAGGACACGGCCTTCGAGCTGCTGCGCCGCTCCGGCTCGGCGGAGGGCGCGCGGGCGCTGCTGCATGAGGGGCCGTCCGGGGAGTTCTGGCGGCGACTCGATCCGCGTATCCCCGTCTTCTACCGCTGCGCGGACGCCTCGCACGAGTGGAACCGCCATGTGCGGGCGATCCTCGCCGATGTGGCCAGGGGAGAGGTGACCGGGGTCCAACGCGACGGCCTCGCCTACACCTTCCCCACCACACGCGACGCCGTCCTCGCCCTGCTGGAACGCCGCCCCGACCTCGACTATGTGCGCTACCGCTGGACGGACGGCGCCTGCGTACGCAGCACGGCCGCCCGGCCGACCGTGCTCCAGACCCAGATCTCGGTCCACGGCGTCGGGCCCGACTCCCTGCACTCCGGCCGGTTCGCCGCCACGGTCTCGTTCTTCCTGCCCTCCGGGGGTTATGCGACGGCGGCGGTCCACCAGTGGTTCGTCCAGACCCTCGGCCTCCGCGAGGAGGCCCCGTTCGACGATCCGGACGCCGCACGGCCCGCCGCGGTGGGCGGCGGGCGGGCATGAGCGGGACGGCCGGGGACGGGCGCCCGGACACCTCGGGCACGGCACGAGCCGTCCTGGGCCGGCTGCGCGAACACCAGTCACCGCGCATGGCGCTCCTCTACGGCATGAACGGCGCGGGCGCGGTCGAGGCGGGCGGCGAGGGAGCCCGGGTCGAGCTGTCGGACGGGCGCTCGGCCCTGGACTTCGGCAGCTACGCGGTCACCCTGCTCGGACGGCGGCACCCGGATGTGCTCCGGGCCGTCGGCGCCGAACTCGGCACCATGGCCGTCTCCACCCGCGTCCTGGCCAACGCCACCACGGTCCGCTTCGCCGCCGAACTCGCCGCGTACGCCGATCCCGGCCGGCTGACCAAGGTCTGGCTGGGCCTCAACGGCTGCGACGCCGTGGAGGCCGCCCTCAAGCTCGCCCGGCTGGCCACCGGCCGCGCCCGGGTCGTCGCCGTGGAAGGGGCCTACCACGGCAAGTCGCTGGGCGCGCTCGCCACCACCTGGCACCCCCGCTACCGCGGGTCGCTCGAACCCCTGCTCGGCGGGGTGACGCATGTGCCGCCGGATCCGGCGGCCGTACCCGGGGCGTTCGCCCGCGGTGACGTCGCCGCCGTCATCGTCGAGCCGGTCCAGGGCGAGGGCGGGGTACGGCCCCTGGAACCCGCCTTCCTCGCGGCCCTCGCCGACGAGGCACGCAGGCACGGTGCCTTCGTGATCGCCGACGAGATCCAGACAGGTCTGCGCCGGTGCGGGGAGCGGGCACTGAGCACCACACTCCCCCTCGCGCCCGACGCCGTGCTGTTCGGCAAGGCCCTGGGCGGGGGCGTCCAGCCCCTGTCGGCCCTGGTGGCGACTGAGGAGCTGTACGCGCCGCTGCTCGACGACCCGTTCGTGCACTCCACGACCTTCTCGGGCCATCCGCTCGGCGCGGCGGCCGGGAGCGCCGCACTGCGGGCCGTGGAGGACCTCGCCCCCCGGGGCCGGCGGCTGGAGTCCCTCCTGGCCGACGGCCTGGAGCGGCTACGGCGCCGTCATCCGGACCTGGTGACCGCCGTACGCGGACGGGGACTGCTGTGGGGCGTGGAGTTCGGCCCGGCCGGGGCGGGCGGCGATGTGCTGCTGGAGCTGAGCCGGCGGGGGCTCGTGGTCTCCCCGTGCCTGGGGCAGCCCCGGGTGATCCGTCTGCTGCCGCCCCTCGTGGCCACCGACGAGCAGGTCGAGGAGGCGCTGGACATCCTGGACGCGACCTGCGCCGCCGTTCCCGGGGAATTCCGTTCCGGCGCGCGAAACGCCTCCGCCGGTGACCGGAATGGCGCGATAGGTTCCCTCCGGGAGGCGGTACCCCGCCCGTGACGGCATCGTTCGGGTCACCGGGGCCGAGCGAGAGCCCCGGCACGGCCACAGCGCCGGGACACCCGGCCGCGGACCGGCCGTCCCGGTGCGCGATGAGGAGTGGAACACCATGGCTCGTCCCATGAGCTACGAGGACTTCGCAGTCCAGTACGACCAGGGCAGTGCGGACAACATCTACAACACACTGCTCGACCGCCCCGCCGTCCAGAGCAAGTGCCCGCCGCTGGACGGCCGGCGGGTGCTGGAGGCCGGATGCGCCGGCGGACGCCTCACCCGCTGGCTCGTGGACCAGGGCGCAGAGGTCGTCGCGCTGGACGCCAGTCCCACACTGGTGAAGCTGGCCGGCGAGCGGCTGGGGGAGAGCGCCGAGGTACGCGTACACGACCTCCGGGAGCCGCTCGCCTTCCTGCCCGACGCGTCCATCGACGTCGTGGTGTCCTCACTGACCCTGCACTACCTGGAGGACTGGGCCGGGCCGCTGTCCGAGTTCCGGCGCGTCCTGGCGCCGGGAGGGACCGCCGTCCTGTCCACCCACCACCCCCTCAACGACTTCGAGATCTCGCCCAGCGGCGACTACTTCCGCGTGGAGGAACTGCGCGACGAGTGGCCGAGCTTCGGGCCCCCGACTCCGGTCGTCCGGTTCTTCCGGCGCCCGCTCGGCCGGATGATCGACGATGTGCACCGCGCCGGGCTCGTTCTCCGCGAACTGTACGAGCCCCGGGCCGACCCGGCCCACCGGGAGCAGTTCGGAAAACGGTTCGACAAGCTGTCACGCAAGCCGTGGTTCCTCGTGCTGGTCCTCGCCCACCCGGGCGAGGGCGCCGGGGACGGGTTTGCCCACCCGGCCGGGTGACGCCACCACCCGGCTGACCACATCCCGAGGAGCAGCCGCGTGCCGAACACTCCATCCGCCACCGCCGCACAGGGCTTACGCCCCGACAGCCGTCCCTCTCCCGACGGACAGGCGCCGCCCTACTGGAACGTCGTCCAGGGCACGGAGGCCCTTCCGCGCCCCACGCTGAGCATGGGCGGCTTCAAGCACCTGCTGGTGCCGGCTCTGGCCGCCGCCTGCCTCTCCGACCGCCCGTGGCGGATCGGCAACGCCCCGCGCATCGAGGACCGCAGGGTGCTCTCGGCGACACTCCGGCACCTGGGCGCCTCGGTCGTCGACGACGGGCCACGCGTCACCGTCGACGCCTCCGGGCTCAGCGGGACCCGGATCCCCGGCGACTTGAGCGCGGGCATCCACGGCGGGGTGTATCTGCTGCCGGCCCTGCTCGCCGCCCGGGGAGAGGCCGTCTCCGGCGCCCACGGAGGGTGTGCCATCGGAGGCGGGACGGGCGGCGCCCGTCCGCTGTCCCACATGGCCTCCGTCCTGGAGCGGTTCGGCGCCCGCTGTGAGGCGGGCGCCGAGGGATTCAGGGCCACCGCCCCGCCCGGGGGACTCCGGGGGACCCGGATCGACCTCGCGGACTACGCGGACACCGAGCCGGGCACCGGCACCCTCACCGGCCCCCACTACTCCGGCGCGACCAAGACGGCTCTGCTGGCTGCCGTCACCGCGCGCGGGACCACCGTGCTGACCGACCCCTATCCCAAGCCCGACGCCCTGGAGCTGGCACGGCTGCTGGGCGCGGCCGGCGCCCGGATCGAGATCGCGCCGCGGCGGATCACCGTGGAGGGTCTCGGCGGCCCCCTGGACGGCGCCGAACTCACCCTTCCCTCCGACCTGATGGAGGTCGTCACCTTCATCGCCTGGGCGGTCCATCTGCGCCGTGAGGCCGATCTGCTGCTGGAGCGCCCGGACCTGGTCCGGGCGGGTCTCGCCCCGGAGCTGGAGTGCCTGTCCGCCATGGGCGTACCCCTGGACTGGGACGGGTCCCTGCTGCGCGTACGCCCGCCCGAACACCTCAACGCCGCCCGGGTCCTCGCCAGCTCGCACCATCTGTACAGCGACGCGGGCCCGCTGTTCGCCCTGATGCTGCTCGGAGCCGACAAACCGTCCCGGCTGACGGACGGGGTATGGACCGACCGCTTCCGCTACGCCGAGGGCCTGCGCGCCATGGGCGCCCGGCTCATCCGGAAGGACAATGAACTCCACATCACCCCCGGACCGCTGCACGCCGCGCCCCGGCCCCTGGTCGCCACCGACCTCCGGGCTGCCGCCACCCTGCTCCTCGCCGCACTGGGCACGGGCGCGCCCCACCGGCTCTACGGCGTGGGCCATCTGGCCCGCGGCTACGAGGACCTGCCGGCGAAGCTCGCCCTCACCGGAGCGCATATCGAGGTGCCGTCCGGGACGGGCGACCCAGCCGGGACGGCCGGATCACACACGGCCGGCACGCACACAACCGGAACGCACACAGTCGGATCACCGGCGGCCGCAGCACACACAGCCGGATCACCGGCGGCCGGAACACACACGGTCCGAACACCGGCGGACGCACCACACACAGCCGGGTCGCGGGCGTCCGGCACACCGCAGGACGCGGCACAGGCGCCCGGCACCCGGCCGGCCGACGCGGACAAGCACCGCGCGGAGACGGCCGGCACCGGCGCGGACGGAACGGGAGAAGCCGCATGACGACCACCTCGGTACTCGACTGGGAGGCCATCGCCCGCACCACCATGGCCGACGATCCCTTCGCCTGGGGCCTGGTGGGCGACTCCGTCCCGGGGGCCGCCACCAGGCGCGCCCTCGCGGCGGAGTTCCCCTCCGAGGGCTTCACGCTCACCGAACGGGCCCAGGGCACCGGAGCGGGCAAGGGCTACCGCACCTGGAACCTCTCCCTCGTCCAGGACGGCGTCCCCGTACCGGACGGCATGCGCCGGCTCACCTCCCTGTGGCACGCCCTCGTCGAATCCCTGCTCGACGCCCCCTACCGCACGGCGGTCGCCGAGGCGACGGGCCAGGACCTCGGCGGCTGCGAGCTGGAGGTGCGCGCCGTACGGTACGGCCCCGGCTCGTGGATCGACCCCCACACCGACCGCGCCGACAAGATCGTCACCCAGACCTGGTACTTCAACGACGGCTGGCGCCCGGACTGGAGCGGAGCCCTGCGCATCCTGCGCTCCCCGTCCGAGGACGACGTCGCCGCCGAGGTCCTGCCGGGACTGACCGACTCGGTCCTGCTCGTTCCCTCGCCCCGCTCCTGGCACACGGTGATGCCGGTGACCGACCGGGCGGAACAGTACCGGCACGTCCTGCTGGTGCACTTCGTCTCGAAGGAGCGGACGGCATGGTGACTCCGGTGGCGGACCCGTCCGGGGGCGACCAGACGGGGGTGCAGTACCGCTACCACCGCGACCTCTTCCCCGCGCTGCACGACTGGGAGCGGACCGAGCGCTCCATCGTCGAGTTCACCGGGGAGAGCGGACCGCGCGGGCTGCTGGGGCTGGATCAGATGGGCCACTTCGGCCCCCAGGGGTGCGACCTCGTCACCGGCGCCGTCCGTGAGACGGTCGGCCGCGAGGACGTCCCGCGTCCGGCACTGACCCTGTGCGAGCTCGGGAGCGGCTTCGGCGGCGCGCTGCGTCACATGGTGCACACACTGGCCGCCGAAGGCCCCGGAGTGGCCCGGATGTACGGCGTCGACCTCGTGCCCGAGCACTGCGCCGTCAGTCGGCGCATCAGCGCCGCGCAGGGACGCTCGGACGTGACCGAGATCTGCGCCGACGCCACGGAAGTGCCCCTGCCCGGCGCCTCGCTCGACGCGGTGGTGGTGACCGGCTCCATGCCGCACTTCCCCCGGCCCGGCGCGGTGCTGCGCGAGGCCGCCCGGCTGCTGCGCCCCGGCGGACTGCTCGTCGCCACCGAAGAGGTCAGCCTGGCGCCCGCCGGCGGTGGTCCGTCGGACGCCTTCCACGAGGTGCACCCTCCGGACGTCTTCTTCGTCACCTCCCTCCCGGAGCGGCTGCGCCAACTCCGGGAGGCGGGCCTGACCGATGTGGTGTGCCGGGATCTGAGCGAGTGGGCGGTCGCCCTGCTGGCCGAGCGGCTGAAGGTCGTACGCCTCTTCCGGGGGAGCGTCGCCGGCATCTACGGCGAGGAACCGGTGGACCTCATCGAGCGCACGCTCAGCACGGCGCGCGACGAGTATCTGGCGGGGCGTCTGCTGCCGGCGCTGCTGACCGCCCGGCGCGCGGAGGCGTCCTGAGATGGCACCCCCACCGCCCGCCCCCCGTACCGTCATAGCCGACTGGGGGCCGGTCACCTGGTCCTACACCGCGGAGAACGGCGCCGGGAACACCCCGGCGGACACCACGGCGACCGATACGGCGAACAGCAGCGCGTACGAGACCGCGGACGGCACCGGGTTCCCGGAAGCCACCGAGCCCCCGGACGGCACCACATACACGGACGGCGCCCGGGTGACGACCGAGCAGGGCACCGGGCGCGGCCCCTGGCACGGCACGGCGGCGGGCCCCGGGGGCGACGCCGAGTCCACGGCCGTCGCCGCCCATCTGGTGACCTCCCGGCCGTCCCCCTGGCCCCGGCCCGACCGGGTGCCGCTGGACATCCGCTCCACGGGACACACCACCGCCCTGGAGCGGCTGGAGCGCATCGCCTCGGGCCCGCCGGGCAGGCTGCGGGAGGAGTACTACCGCCCCGCACGGGACGGTTCCTGGGTACGCGCCCCCCACCGCCCGCCCGAGTCGGCGGAACCGGGGCTGCCACGGCACGCCCTGGTCCGGGACGACGAGGGCTGGTCGATCCTCCACGAGGACGCCACCGGACCGGCGGAGCGCGCCAGGACCGGGCAGATCCTGCTGCGCGCACTGGTGGCGGCCGAACTCGCGGCCCGGGGCGGGGTGACCGTGCACGCGTCCGCGGCGACGGACCGCACCGGCAGGGCCGTCCTGTTCCTCGGGGACTCCGGGGCCGGCAAGAGCACCCTGGCCCTGCAACTCGCCCGCAGGGAAGGCCGTCTCCTCAGCGGTGACCGGACCGTACTCGTCCCCGGACCCGGCGGCTGGTGGGCCGTCGGCGCGGGACTGCTGCCGAGGTTCCGCTGGGGCACGCTGGAGGGGCTCGGCCTGGCCGGGCGGGTGCGCGGGGCCGCGCTGCTGCGGCACGGCGGCGCGTCCCGCCGGGTGGCCGATCTCCCCGAGACACCGCCCAAGGTGGTGTTCACGCCGGGTGAGGCCGAACGCGTCCTCGGAGTGCGTACGGCCGACTGCGCCCCGCTGGGGCGTCTCGTGCTGATCTCCGGGAGCGGGCGGGAGAGGCCCCTCGTCCACGGGGTCACCCGGCGGTACGTGGTCGCGGCCGTACGGAGACAGGTACTGCCGTCCGACGCGGGATGCCTGGAACGGCCCTCCCGCGACACACGCACGCACGACCTGCCCGGGTCCGCACGCGCGTCTCACGACTACGCTCCGTGGGGCCGCCTTGTGGCCGGTCCGCCGCTGTCCGGCCGCTCCTCCCGGGACCGTGCCCTCCGTACGGCGGACATCGCCCGCCTGGTGCGCGAGGCGCCCGCCGCGGGCCTGGCGTGGGACCCCCTCAGGCATCGCGCCGACGAGGCTCTGGACGCCTGTCCGCCCGTCCGGAGCGTGGCCGCCCCCGACCGTCCGGCCCGGGCGACATGACGGGGCTCGCGGGGCCGCCCGGCCTGCTCCTCGGAGCACTCCTCCAGAGCGCCTCCTGCGCGGCGGCTGTCCTGCTCCCCGTGCGCTCGGCCCTCCCGGTCCTGTGCTGGCTGGGCGGGTGCTGGCTGCTGTACCGGGCCGGGGCCGCGCTGCGCGGGGCCGCGGAGGCCCCCACGGCCGCCGCGTGGGACCGGGCGGCCCGCACCCGGCTGCTGCGGGCAGTGCGCCGACTGGCCGGCTCCGGAAGCCATCGGACGTGGGTGAGCCTGGAACCGCATCTGTACGCGGCGGCCGGTGTCGCGATCCGCTGGGAACCCAAGCCGGGGCAGGCCGCCGTCCGCCTCGCGGACCTCGGTACCCGCACGCTGACCGTCGCCGCACTGTGCGCAGCCCTCGCGGTCATCGCGCCGGAGCAGGCGCCGGCAGCCGCCCTCGTACCCGCCCTCTGCGCCGTCGCCGCCCTCTGTCTGGCGCTCCGGCCGACAGGTCCGGGCGCGCGGGGCATTGGCCGCGGGGGCTGGACGGCGCGCCGCCGCGAGACCCGGGTGGCCGACGTCCTCGCGGGAGCCCTGGCGGTGGGTGCCGCCCTCGCCGCCGCGCTCACCGTCGGCGACCGGCCCGACGCTCCGGCGGGCCCGCTCCTCGCCGCGGTCGCGCTCGTTCCGTCCGTGTACCGGCTGGGGCGCGTGGACCTGTCGGCCGTACGGCACTGGAGGCTGACACAACGTCACCTGGCGGTCGTCGAGCGCGCGGCGGCCACGCTCCCCGACCCGCCGGGGGCCCGCTCCGGCGGCGAGGTGGTCGTGCCCGCACGGCCCTGCCGCCTGGGCTTCGCCGATCTGGCCGAGAACATCCACCTCGGCCTCCTGGACGAGCGCGATCCGCTGCCCGGCGGGCTTCCCCGCACCGTGCGGCTGTGCGGGCTGGAGGAGCTGGCGCGCACTCTGCCCCACGGCTGGCGGACCGTGCTGTCCGCGGAGTTCTCCGATGGGGCCGACCCGGACGAGGCGGCCTGGCGGCGGATAGGCGCCGCCAGGGTCAGCGCCCGTATCGAGGCGGGGGCGAGTGCGGTACGGCTGACGGCGGAACCCGACCCCCTGCTCGCCGCGGTGCTCGACGACTGGACCGCCCGTACCGGCGTACGGGTCGTCCCACCGCCACGGACGGACCCCGGCGGCACCACGGAACCCCACGGCACAACGGAACCCCACGGCACAACGGAACTCCACGGCACCACGGAATCCGGCGGCCCCGACGGCACCGCGGTGTCCGGTGACCGCGACGCCCGGCCGGACGGGGGCCCGGCGTCCGGCGCGCCCGCGCGACGGGACGGTTCCGTGCGCCGTACGGACATGCGGCCCGACGGGAACGTACGACTCGACGAGACCGCGTGGTGAGCCGGGCGCACCTCACCGTCGCGGTGGCCGCCCTGCTGAGCGCCACCGCCGCGCTGCCGGGGCCCGCCGCCGGGGCGGTGCTGCGGGCGGCGGGGACGGGCGCCCCCACGGCCCTTCCGCTTCTCGCCCTCGCGGCGACCCTGTGCTGCGCCGCCTGGCTGGACCGCTGGGCGGGCACGGGGGACGTGCCGGCACGGGAACCGGGGGACCGCGGCATCACACGGTTTCCGCCGACGGCCCGTCATATCCCCGACCGCTGCGCCCGATTGGCCGTTCTTCTCGCGGTGCACCCCCTGCTCGCCCTCGCTCTGCTGCCCCTGTGCCGTACCGTTCCGGCCACCCCGGTGCCGGCGCTCGCGGGCCCGGACGCCGACGCGGCCCGGGCGCTGCGCCGTATCGTGCGTACCGCGACCGAGCAGGACGCCCGGGACACCGCCTCCGCCGTGCCGCTCAACCGGCTGCTGCTGCGCCACCACACCCGGTTCTCCGCGCGGGTCGCGCGCGCCACGGAGCGGTCGGCCCGGCGGACCGCGCTGACGGGGCTGCGCGGCCGTCTGCCCTATCTGTACGCCCTGGTGCTCGCGGTCCCGGGGACGGCGCTCGCCGGTGCGGGGGCGGCGGGCAGCTCCGCCACCGCACCGGCCGTCTGTGTGTTCCTCACCGTCGTCACCACACCCCTGACCGGCGGCAGCCGGTACGAGTGACGGCCACTCCTCCGTCCAGCAGACCTCGGACGCCCAACACACCCGGACGCCCAACACATCCAGGAAGACCGGGCGGTAGGCCACCGCACGTGCCCTCTCCGCGCGCCGGCACGGGTCCATCGACACCCCCGGCCGTCCACTGCTCCACCGGCGGTCCGGCGTTCCGCCCGGCGGGCACGCGTTCCGCCCCGCGGAACCACACGCGCCAGGGGCCGATCGCCGTTCCATTGTGAGGGAAAGTCACTTCCCCGGCGCTTTCCGGCCGGTCAGGATCACAGCGTCGGTCCGCGCACCACCCGGGCCACCACCACGGCGGCGCGGCCCCGCGGGACACCGCGCACCCACGCCCCTGGACGAAGGAGGCCCATGGCCGTCGCCCCCGTATCACCCGAGACAGGCCACCCCCCGTCCCCGCCGTTTTCGGCCGGAACACAGACGTTCGGGCTCGCCCTGCCGCCCGCCGGGCTGACCGTCCACAGCGAGGTGCCCGGTCTCCGCGAAGCGGTCACCGCCCTGGTCCATCCGCTGTTCGAGGTCACGGACACGGTGTCCCCGGGCGCCTCCCGCCTGTGGGTCGTGCCGCGCGCCGGGCGGGCGCTTCCGGGCGAACAGGAACTGCTCACCGCACCGCAGATGCTGCTGCACCCGGACGGGCCCCGGCTGGCCGTCCTCGAAAGCTCCCACGAACGGACCGTGGTCGTGCGCCACGGCGAGCAGGACAGCGCGCCCCTGGTGATCACCGCCCGGCCCGACGCCCGGGAGATGACGGTCGAGATGCCCGACGGCCTCTCGCTGTCGGTGCGGGCCCTGGTCCGGCTGCTCGGTTCCCTCCTCGGCACCCAGCTCATCCGCCGTGGCGCGGTGTTCCTGCACGGGTCGGCGGTCGCCGCCGACGGGGCCTCGATCGTCATGCTCGGCCCCAAGCACCGGGGGAAGTCGTCGCTGGCGTTCCTCGCCGTGACCCTGTGCGGGGCGGACTTCGTGTCCGACGACACCCTCGTCGTCTGGGCGGACCACAAGGCGGCCCCGCCCGTGCTGCGGGGCTGGCCCAAGCGCGTGGGCATCGGTACGGCCCTGCTCGCGGGCCATCCCGCGCGCGGTGCGTTCGAGCGCGCACGGCTGCGGCGCCGGAGGCAGGGGGACCTCCGTACGGCGCGGGAAGGGACCTGGAGCACCGGGCCCGAGAGCAGGAAGCGGCTCTTCACGGACCTGGACGAGTTCACCGCGCTGACCGGAGCCTCGATCGCCACCGGCACCCGGCCCGCGGGCATCGTCCTGCCCCGGGCCGACCGGGACCGGCGGGGATGGCGTATCGAGCCCGTCGCCGACCGCGCGGGGGCGCTGCGCGACTCGGTCCTCGCCGGGGGTGAGCTGCGGAACTACAGCGACTATCTGAGCCTGCTGTCGGGCCCCCGCCCCGAACCCGACGTCCGCGCCGCGGTGTTCGGCGCGCTGGACGACCTGCCGTGTGTGACGGTGGAGTACGGGCCGGACGCCAACGCGGACTTCCCCCGGTTCTGGGGCGAGATCACCGCGGCGCTCGCGCTGCCCGGCCGGGAAGGGCGGTGAACACCGTGCCGGACACCCCGGGAGTCAACCACCGTATGCCGCGCGCGACCGGCCTGAGGCCCGGCATCGCGCACCGGAGCGGTGATGTCACGGCGTTCACGGCCGAGGAGGCGGGTGTGCTCGCCGAGCGGCACGGTCTCGCCACGGTGCTCGACCTCAGATCCGCGCCGGAGGTGGAGCGCTACGGACCGCCGAGGGGTTTCCTGGCACACGGGGTGCGCTGGCTGCGCGTACCGCTGACCGGCTACCCGCGCGACACCATCGCCGCCCGGCGGCCCGATGTCGCGGACCGCGCCCGCTATCTGCACGGCATCCTGACCGACTCCGTCCCCGGAAGCTGGACCCGGCTCTTCCGGGCGCTCGCCCAGGTGGCCGACCGCCCGTTCCTGATCACCTGTCATTTCGGGAAGGACAGAACGGGGGTGGTGACCGCGGCCCTGCTGTCACTGGCCGGCGCCTCCGCGCGGGAGATCGCCGCCGACTACGCCGCCGGGACCGCGGATCTGCTGGCCGCGGCCGACCGGTTCCGGGACAAGTGGCTGCGCCGCGGCCACACCCGTGAGGACTATCTCTCCCGGCTGCGTACCTCGCCGGTGACGATGGAACGCTGGCTCGCCGAGGTGGACGCCCGGTACGGCGGTATCGGGCCCGCGCTCGCGGGTGTGGGGGTGGCGGGCGGCGACATGGCACGCGTACGGGATCTGCTGTCGGTACCCGCCCACCCGGGCGCGCCCGATTCCGAGGCACCGCCCGATTCCGACGCACCGCCCGGTCCCGTACCGGCGGGTCCCGCCGTCTCGCGTGGTCCCGTACCCACCGATTCCGCCGTCCCGCCCGGTCCCGTTCAGGCCGATTCCGACCAGGCCGATTCCGTTCAGGCCGGTCCCGTCCTCCCCTCGCGTTCCTCCGTCCGGTCCGCCGCGGCGGACCGTGGAGCGGCGACCCCGGGCGGCTCCGGCGATCCGGCGGCCCCCGGCGGCACCGAGAAGGCCCTCCGGTGAGCGGGTACGCGAAACCGGACGGCGTCCAGGTCCGTACGCCCGTGTCCACCGCGCTGTGGCAGGAGGTGTGCGCCGAGGCGGGAGCGGACGTGCTGCCGAGCCAGACACCGGGGTGGCGGGACGCGCTGTGCACCCAGGGGTGGCAGGACGCGACCCGGCTCCACACCTGGCGGGACGGCACCCGGATCCTGGTGCCGCTGGCCCGGACCGGCACCGGCGAGGGCGCCGAGTACGCCTCGTGGCCCGCGGGCTGGGGGATCGGCGGGGTGATCGTGCCCCCGGACGGTCTCACCCCCGAACGCGCCCGCACGGTGCTGCGCGATCTGATGTCGCTGCCCGCGCGGCGGATCTATCTGCGCCCGCACCCCGCCACGACGGCCCAGTGGGACACGCTGGTCCCCCCGGGGACCCTCCGCAATCCCCGGCTCACCCAGATCCTGGACCTCGGCACGGGACTCGACCACATCTGGCGCCACCGCTTCCACCGCAATGTGCGCAACGCGGTGCGGCGAGCCGAACGCGCGGGGCTGACGGTCGAACAGGACGGTACGGGACGGCTGGTCCCGGAGTTCTACCGGCTCTTCGAGCTGTCGATCGAGCGCTGGGCCGAGCAGTCGGACGAGCCGGCCGACCAGGTGCGGCGGCGGGTGCGGGAGAAGAACCCGCAGGCCAAGTTCGCCGCCGTGGCCCGGCGGCTGGGGCCCGACTGCCGTGTCTGGCTGGCGCGGCACGAGGGGCGGCCCGTCGCCGCGCTGGTCGCCCTGCACCGGGGGCCGCAGATCGTGTACTGGCAGGCGGCCATGGACAAGGCGGCGGCGGCCAGGACCAAGGCCGCCTCCTACCTGCTGTATCTGCTGATCGAGGACGCCTGCCAACGGGGCGCCCGGACGCTCCACATGGGAGACACCTATCCCGGCACATCGGTGACGGCGTTCAAGGCGTCCTTCGGCCCGGACGCGTACGACACGGCCGGTTACTGGCTCCCCGGTTCCGTCGGCAGTGCGGCCGACGCCGGTTCACCGCGGAAGGAAGGCATAGCCACGCCATGAAGGACCGCCACTGGAGGACCCGTTACCGCGTCGGCGACGCCGAGGCCTGGGGTACCTCGCTGGACAGCGCGGAGCGCCGGCTGCGCGCGCCCCACGCCGAACCCGCCGACTTCGGTCTCTACCTCGACGAACGCTGGCGCGGTGAGACGGATGCCCGCACCCCCTACTTCGTGTTCTGGCCCACGCTTGAGGCCCCGGTGGAGTCGTCCCTGCTGATATCGCTCGTCAAGGAGCTGGCCGTCGAGCTGAGGAACGGTGCCACGGTCGAGGTCGCCTGCTTCGGGGGACACGGGCGGACGGGCGCCGCCCTGGCCTGCCTGGACATCGTGCTGGGCGAGGTGACGGCCGAGGACGCCGTGGCCCGGATCCGCCGCGAGTACTGCCCTTTCGCGGTCGGGTCCGCCGAGCTGGAACGGTTCGTCCTGGACGCCGAGAAGTCCCTGCTGCCCGGCACCCGTGATTCGCTGCACGCGACGGAGGCCCCGTGAACACCCCCATGGTCTCCCTCGACGGCACCACGGTCGAGGACGACCCGTTCCGCTGGTACCACGTCATCGACACCTTCCGCCCCGGGGACGTCGCCGCGCTGCGCGAGACGTTCCCGGGCGACGGTTTCCGCATGGTCACCCGTACGGGCATGGACAAGTCGTACGCGATGCACCACCGGCTGCTCCATCCCCTCGGAGCCGACGGCGACGGTGACGGCGATGACGGGGCCGCCCCACTCCCCGGCCCCTGGCGGGACTTCGTCGCGGAGGTGACCGCCCCCGGCTACCGGGAAGCGGTCGCCGCCCTGACCGGTCTGCCGCTGGAGGACGCCCATGTGGAGGTCAATCTCTGGCGGTACGGACGCAGCTGCTGGCTCGATCCGCATGTGGACAAGCCGGAGAAGCTGGTCACCCATGTGCTCTATTTCAACGAGTCGTGGCCCGAGGACCGGGGCGGTGATCTGCTGCTGCTCGGCTCCTCGTCCGTGGACGACGTGGTCCGGCGGGTCGTCCCGGCGGCCAACACCGGGGTTCTCCTGGTGCGGGGGGACAAGAGCTGGCACGCCGTGGACCGGGTACGTGACTGCGACCCCGGGCTGGAACGGCTGTCCGCCCAGGTGGTCTTCCACCAGGGCGGTCTGACGAGCGACACCTGACGGCTCGGCGCCCGGCGTCCCTTGCCCGGTTGCCCGGCGGTCCCGGGGCCTGGCGGTCCGGGGCCTGGCGCTCGCCGGGCGGCGGGCCGGACGTGGAGCCGGAGAGGCCCCAGGTCCTGGAGCCGGAGAGGCCCCAGAACCGCACGCCGTCCCGCCGGGGAGCGGGACGGCGCCCGGGAGCCGGAGAAACCCGGGCCGTGGCGGACGCCCGGCCCTGAACGCCGACGACCCCACCGGTACCGGGTCCCGCGGGCGGCCCGACCGCCCGCGAGCCCCCTCAGTCCTCCCGCCGTCCGCGCCCCACGAGCGGACCGAACACGTTCCGTTCATGGTCCCGCTCACCGGTCGTCTCCGGACAGTGGGCGACATTGCGGCGGGCATCCGTACCGAAGCGGCGGCGGATGTCCTTCTTGACCCGGCGCGCCCGGCGCAGCGCGTCGTCGCCGACCACCGCCAGGAGGAGCATGGGCCCCTCGCACAGATACGCCAGCGTCAGCCGCCCGTCCGGCTCGTTCAGCTTCTCCGGGTACCAGCGCTCCGCCTGGCGGCGGGTCAGCCGGAGGCGGCCGACGATCTCGACCGCCAGCCCCTCCCGCCGCAGGGCGCGGATCACCTCGGAGGCCAGCCCCCGGCTCACCCCGTCGGGTTTGACGAGCACATGGGTGTCCCGCGCCCGGTCGCACGGCGCCGGACGATCCCCGGCGTACGGCGGAGGACGACCCCCGGCGTACGGCGGAGGAAGGTCCTCGGCCCCCGATACGGGCGGTTCCTCACCGGCCGCAGGCCGCCCGGCGGCGGACAGCGGCCAACCGCGTGCCTTCCGGCGCCTCACAGGGCGGGCACCATCCCGGGTGCCCCCCTGAGATCACGTGACAGCTCCGCGCCGGCCGCACGCAGGGGCGAGGCCGTTCTGAGCAGATGCAGCCGGTCCTGACTGCCCGCCACGGCCAGCGCGGCGACGGGGGAGTCGGTCGCGTCCAGTACGGGCACGGCGACGGCGACCGCCTCCAGTCCGCAGTGGGCGACGGCGAATCCCTGCTCCGCCACCCGGCCCAGTTCCTCGGGCGCGAGTCTGCGTACGGCCCGGTGCGCGCGGTATCTCCTGGCGCGGTCGGGTCCGGCCGGGTCCGACCGCGCCCGGTGCGCGCGGAACACCTGTGCCACCGCGGAGGCGGAAGCCTCGCTCTCGGCGGGCAGATACGCGGCCGCGCGCGGTCCGCGCCCGCCGCGGCTGTCGGCCATCGCCCCGTCGAGGCCGTCCGAGAGATACAGGAACACGGTCTGCCGGGTGAGATCGTGCATCCGGTTCAGATGCGGGAGCGCCAGTTCGCGCACGATCCGCTGGCGTGGCACCCGCGTTCCGAGGGCGAACAGGTTGAGCCCGAGACGCAGCCCCCGCTCGGCGCGCTCCAGCATGCCCGCGTCGACCAGCTCCGATATCAACCGGTGGGCCGTCGCCTTGGGCAGCGCGGTTCTGCGCGCTATCTCGGAGAGGGTCAGTTCCGACTCGCCCGGGCGGAAGGAGTGCAGAATGGAGAGCCCCCGGGCGAGCATGGACCGTACCGGCTGAGTCTGGCTCGTCACGCGAGATTCCTTCCGGCGGCACCGGTTCTGCCCGCCGGGTGTGATCCGGGAAATAAGGTCCTTGCGGTCTCCTGATGATTCGCCATTCCCGATCCCCTCGTCATGTGCCGAACTGAATCTCATATTCCGCGGATCGCGGATGATTCAGTGATCTTCGACATCCTGTCGGCAGTGGCCAAGAAGCTGTGCGTATCACAGTGTTGACATCCTTCGAGATCCTACTCAACAAGCTTTCCAGTGAACGGAAAAGTGCAAGTTTGTTCTATGGGTGCAAGGCGACTCGCCGACATGGCGGGATCTCGTCCGTCGGTTCGTGAATTCCGGTGCGGGCGTCCTGTCGATCGGGCATCCGTTTTCGGCCAGGGGAACCGGATCGCTCCGGGGGAATGCAAGATCGGTGCCGGATGTCCTGTGAGCTCCCATGAGCGCTGTGGTGCGCTCCTGTGATCCCCCGGGTGATTCTTTACTCCCGGTGTGTCGGGGCGTCATCGTTGGGCACACTGACGTGAATGAGCGCTAAGCGCGTATATTTGCGAATCATTGCCGAGTCGCTGTCTTTCCGGGTGCGGGGGTCTGGTCATGGGGTGAACCGGCGTGAGGCGGTAGTCATCTGACCCCTATGTGCACGTATATGTGTGCCAATGAAGGGAAAATGACGGAATGTCCATTCAGTCCGGCCGCCCCAAGCGCTCGTCGGTCGACCGTACATTCAACGTCCTCAGCGCCTTCGACCAGCACAATCAGGCGCTGACGCTCAGCGACATCAGCCGGCGGTCCGGCCTTCCGGTGGCGACGGTCCATCGCATCGTGGCCAAACTGCACAGCAGGGGAGCCCTGGAGCGCGCCGCCACCGGGGAGTACTGCATCGGGCTGCGGCTCTGGGAGCTGGGCACGCTCGCCCCGCGGGGATCAGTGCTGAGGGAGGCCGCACTGCCCCATCTGATGACCTTCCGCACCCAGGCCGCCTCGACGGTGATCCTGGCGGTCCGCGACGGCACGGAGACCTTCTGCCTGGAGATGATCTCCGACGGCGGACGCCAGCGCCCGCCCCTGGCGGCTCCGGGGGGCCGGGCACCCCTGCACACCAACGCGCCCGGCCTCGTCCTGCTCGCCCACGCCGCCCCCGCCGTACGGGACGAGGTCTGCTCCCTGCTGCTGCGGCCCTCCCGCCCCCGGGACGGTCTGACGTCCCCCGCGCTGCGGGGCGTGCTCGGGCAGGTCAGAAGACAGGGGTACGCGGTGACGGGACATCAGGAGCCCGGGCGGACCGCCCTGCTGGCCGCACCCGTTAGAGCCGCGGGCGGCATGGTCGTCGCCGCCCTCGGCGTCCTCAGGGACAGCGGACCCGAGGACCGCCCCGAACTGCTGCCGCTGGTCCTGGCCACGGCCGACGCCATCTCCGAGCAGCTCGCCGCGCCCGCCCGCGGATCCCTGAACACCGCGATCTGAGGCTCCGGCCGCGCGCCGCACGGCCCGGGGCCGCCCACCCGCCCCGATCCGCCGTGCGGGCCGAGGTCCGCCGTACGGGCGGGAGCGCGGCCCCGCCGTCCGTGATCCCCGCCCCTTCGCTCCGGCCGCGTCCACCGGCGGGGTTGCGGCTCAGGCGTCGCTGGGACCCGGTGTCCAGCCGGTGTCCCGGGCCCAGGCGTCGGCCCGGCGGATGACGTCCCATACGTAGGGCTCCTTGGCCTCCGCGTAACCGCGCCGGTCATCGGCGAACACCGCCGCGTTCCGCCGCTTGACCGCCGCGTACTCCTCGACGGCGGCCGGATGGCACCGCAGGAAGTCCCGGAACAGCAGGGGGAACTGCTGGGAGAAGCTGCCCAGCTCCCGTACGTGCACATGGGTGCGGCTGTGGCCGGGGGCCTCCCGGAAGTAGCGCTTGGTCCGTTCGGGATTGCTGGCGCGGTACACATAACCGATGTCCTCCAGCGGCTTCCGGAAGGCTTCCAGAGGGTGGAACGACCGCACCGAGACCTGGATGTCGATCACCGGCTTGGCGGCCAGTCCCGGAACCGATGTCGAGCCGATGTGGTCGATCCGCACCGCGGTGTCGCCGAGCGCCTCCCGCAGGGCCGCTGCCAGCCGGCCGAACGACGCGGGCCACGAGGGCCGGTAGTCCACGATCTCCACGGGGTCCGCCATACCCTCATTGTTCCAGGCACGGCCGGGGGCGCACGGCGGCACAGCGGGTCCCTGCGGGAGCGCACGGGGCGGTGGCAGGGGGCATGGCGGGGGCGGTACGGGCGGGGCGGCGGTGGTACGGGAGCCGGGCGGGCCCCCGCGGCCCGGGACCGGGGCGGACGCACCGGCAACCCGCTCAGTGGGCTGACATCACATGCTTGATCCGGGTGTAGTCCTCCAGCGCGTACACCGAGAGGTCCTTGCCGTACCCGGAGTGCTTGAAGCCGCCGTGGGGCATCTCCGCCACCACCGGGATATGGGCGTTGATCCACACACAGCCCGTCTCCAGCGCCGAGGCGAACCGCAGGGCCCGGGAGTGGTCGCGGGTCCACACACTGGCGGCCAGCCCCTGGCGTACATCGTTGGCCAGGGTCAGGGCCTCGTCCTCCGAGGCGAACTCCTGCACGGTGACGACAGGGCCGAACACCTCCTCCTGAACGATCTCGTCCCGCTGGCGCACATCGGCGACCACGGTCGGCGGGTAGAAGAAGCCCTCCCGGCCCTCGATCCGCCGGCCGCCCGTGACCACCCGTGCCCAGCGCGGCAGGCGGTCCACGAATCCGGCCACCCGGCCGAGGTGCTCCGCGCTGATGAGCGGGCCGAGGTCGGCGTCCTCACCGGGTCCGCCGACCCGGAGCGAGGCCGCCTTCCCGGCCAGCGCCTCGGTCAGCTCGTCGCGGATCCTGCGGTCGGCGAGCACCCTGGCCGCCGCGATGCAGTCCTGGCCCGCGTTGAAGTACCCGGCCGCCACGATGTCCGCCGCGGCTCGCTCCACATCGGCGTCCCGGCAGACGACGACGGGCGCGTTGCCGCCCAGTTCCAGGTGCAGCCGCTTGAGATCCCCGCTCGCAGACCGCGCCACCTCCCGGCCGCCGCGCGTGCTGCCGGTGAAGGAGACCAGGTCGACGGCGGGGTGCCGGACCAGGTCCCGGCCGGTGTCCCGGTCCCCGCAGACCACATTGAGAGCCCCGGGAGGCAGGAAGGGGGCGGCGATCTCCGCCAGCAGCAGCGTGGTGAGCGGGGTCTGCTCGGCCGGCTTGAGGACCACCGTATTGCCCGCCGCGAGCGCCGGCGCGATCTTCCAGACCGCCATCATGAGCGGGTAGTTCCACGGTGTGATCTGCGCACACACCCCCACCGGCTCCCGGCGGATCACGGAGGTGTGGCCGGGCAGGTACTCACCGGCCGCGACGCCCGGCGGCACCCGGGCCGCGCCCGCGAAGAACCGCAGCTGATCGATGGACGGAGCCAGTTCCTCCTCGGCCATGGCCCGGCGCGGCTTGCCCGTGTTCAGGCACTCCAGCGCCACGAGTTCGCCGGCGCGTTCCTCCAGCGCCCCGGCGATCCCCAGCAGCGCCTGCGCCCGGGCGCCCGGAGTGGTCCGGCGCCAGGTCTCCAGGGCGCGCCCGGCCGCCCGGCACGCCCTTTCGACGTCCTCGGCCCCCGAGACCGGAGCTTCGCCGAAGCTCTTCCCGGTGCTCGGGTCGACGAGTTCCGTGACCCGGCCGCCGGCGGCCGGAACGCGGGCCCCCGCGATGAAGTTCTCCGGTCGCGCCACAGCGTCTGACTCACTCATGTCCCGTCCCTCCCATGGTCGTTCCGCGTGGTGGTGCCCGTCCCGTGGCCGTCGGTGGTGGCTGTGCCGTGGTTGTTCTCGCCGCTGTCCCCGTGGTCGTTCTCGACAGGGGTCGCCGTGCCGGGAGGTGCCGGGTGGTGGTGCCCGGAGCGGTCGCCGGCCCTCCCGCCGCCCGGCGGCCTCGCGGTCCGCCGCCCGGCCGACGACCGCCTCGCCACTCTCCGTTGCCCTCGGGGGAAGGATTTGCTTCCGGTTTGCGGTGGCAAGCGGACCCGGGTTCTCGCGCACCGGTGGATTCCGGCCTCGCCGCCAGGGGCGGCGCATCGGAGATCCGCTCTTCCGTCATCCGTCGCGGTGGACGAATTCCCTGATTCTTGAAAGAAGCCGACAGATTCCCCGGCGTCATTCTCCGCCGGGTTCGGCGGGGCCGTGGAGTGCCCCGGGAATGCGGGCCGTACCGCTTCTCCCTTCAGGCCGATGCCACAGGCAACTTCCTTGCGGTGTGCGCTTCCCCGTAGCTCGCCCGAACATTTTCCTTCCTTCCGCCGCCGGGGCGGCGCGGAGTTTCACTGTATGGAACACGGGCGATGGCGCGGTTTTTCCGCTCCGTGCCCTGTTCCGCGCAACGAAACTCCGCGTGGACATCGCCTCCGGGAGGAAATACGTTCGGCCGCGTTCCCCTCACACCGCTTGTTTTCCGGTATCACTCGGCCGGGAGAAGGGACAGGTGTCATGTCCGGATCGAGCACGGTCGACGGCACTCCGCCCTCCGGCCAGCCCGGCACCACGGAGCCGGCGGCGCGTCTGGACGCGGCGATCCGGCGGCGCTTCGCGGGCCGCGCCTGTGTGGTGTTCAGCACCGCCGCCTCCCATATCGCCCCGGTGATCAGGGCGCTGACCGAGGCGGGAGCCGAGGGCGTGTTCGCCGCCACGGCCGACCGGCCCGCCGACGGTGTGTTCGGCCCCGGTGTGACCACGCACCGCGTACCGGTCACCGCGGACACCCGGGACGGGCTCGCGGCGGCCTTCACCCGCGCTCTCGCCGAGCCGTCCACCCGGCTGCTCGCGGCACTCGACCGCTTCGACCCCGGCAGGCGCGCACTCGTCCTGGACACCCGGGATCTGCCGGGGGAGCGGCTGGCGGGCCGGCCGCGCTACGGCCGGCGGCGTGCCGCCTGGGCCGTCGCCGAGGACAAGACCCGGGTGGAGCGGGTGTGGCGGGCGGCCGGAATACCGTGCCCGCCCGCCGCGGTCCTGCCGCCCCGGGAGGACGCCCTGCTGTCCGCCGCCGCCCGGCTCGACGCGGGCGGCGGCACGGTGTGGGCGGCCGACACCCGCAGCGGAATCCACACGGCGGCCGAGGGCACCCGGTGGATCCGCGGCGAGGCCGACGGCCGGCGGAACCTGCCCTTCTTCGCGGTCCGCTGCTCCCGGGTCCGGGTCATGCCCTTCGTCGAAGGGCTGCCGTGCTCGGTGCACGGTCTGGTGATGACCCGGGGAACCGTCGTACTGCGCCCGCTGGAACTGGTCGTCCTGCGCGACGGTGACCACCGCTTCGTCTTCGCCGGCACCTCCACCCACTGGGACCCGCCCCCCGGCGCCGCGCGGAACATCCGGGAGACGGCCCGCGCGGTGGGCGAGGGCCTGCGGCGCCTGTGCCGCTACCGCGGCGGCTTCACCCTCGACGGGGTGCTGTCCCCCGAGGGGTTCGTACCGACCGAGGTCAACGCCCGCCTCGGCTCGGGCCTCAACCTCGACACCAGCAGGCCCGATCTGCGGCTGGACCTGCTCAACCGTCTGATACGGGAGGGCGACGACTCCCTGCTCGAACCGGGGGAGCTGGAGTCCGAGATGCTGGACGCCCTCGACGCCGTACGCGGCGCCAAGGTGAAGATCCCCCTCCCCGTGCGCCCCTCCCGCTACGGCTCCGTCCCCCTGCTGTGGAGCGGCGGCCGATGGCGGCGGTGCGCCGGGGAGGACGGACCGGCCACGGCCGTACTGTCCACCGAACGCTCCGGTATCGGGGACATCATGCGGCTGCGCCTCGCCCCGGACGCCCTGTGCGGCGAGGCCGTCTCCGGCAAGGCCGTCGCCGCCTTCCGGCTCGGCCGGGACGCCCTGGGCGTGGCGGTACCCGAACTCACGGCGCCGCACTGGTGACCGGGCCCTCGCGCCGAGCCCATCCAGTCAGTTCACTCCAGCAGCGACGGGAGCCCGCCATGCACACTCGGCCTGACGCCGGGCCACTCACTCCGGAGCCCCTGCCGGTGCGCGGACTGCGCCACCGGTTCCCGGGCGCGCGCGGTCCCTGGGCACGGCTCGACGGGGCCGCCGGCTCCCAGGCCCTCGACCGGGTGATCCAGGCCATCTCCGACTATCTCTCCAGCGGGACGAACGCCAACACCGAGGGCTACTTCGAGGCCAGCGTCTCGACCGACGCGCTCGTGGCCAGGACCCGGGGACTGCTCGGCGCCCTGCTGGGGGCCGATCCCGCGGGGTTCGTCTTCGGCGCCAATATGACCTCGCTGGCCGCCGCCTTCGCCCGCTCGCTCGCCCGGCAGCTCGGGGACGGAGCCGAGATCGTCTGCACCCGGCTGGACCACGACGCCAATGTGGCGCCCTGGCTGGCGATCGCGCGGGAGACCGGTGCCCGGGTGGTGTTCGCCGACTTCGACCCGGTCTCGGGACGCCTTCCGACGGCGAACGTCACCGCGCTGCTGAACAGCCGTACGCGCCTGGTGGCGTTCACGGGTGCCTCCAACGCCCTGGGCACGATCCCCGATGTCGCCGCGATCACGGCCGCGGCACACCGCGCGGGTGCCCTGGCCCTGGTGGACGCCGTGCATCTGGTGCCCCACCACCCCGTGGACATCGACGCACTCGGCTGTGATGTCGTCTTCACCTCGGCGCACAAGTGGTACGGACCGCACGCGGGGATCCTCTGGGCGCGGCCCCACCTGCTGGCCGAGCTGTATCCGTACCAGGTACGCCCCGCGTCCGACGAGGTTCCCCACCGCTGGCAGACCGGAACGCTGCCGCTGGAGTCGATCGCCGGGATCGCGGCGGCGGCCGAGTTCCTGCTGGAGAGCGGTGTGCGGCGGCTGAAGGAGCGGGAAGAGTCCCTCTTCGCGCCGCTGCTGGAAGGGCTCACCCGGATGCCCCACATCACCGTGCACGGTCCGCGGGAACTCACCGACCGCACCCCGACCGTCTCCTTCAGCGTGGCCGGCCGCCATCCGGACTCGGTCGCCAGACAGCTGGCCGCCCGGCAGATCGCGGTGTGGAGCGGCAGCTTCTACGCCCATGAGGCCATGGCGGCCCTGGGCCTCGACACCTCGGGAGGAGCCGTCCGGGCCGGTATCTCCTGCTACACGGAGCCGGGCGACGTCGACCGTTTGCTGAGCGCCGTGTCCGAACTGCGCTGAGCCGCCGAACCGTACGGCCCCGATCCGGCGGCGTCCCGCGCCGGGCCCCCGTACCGCCATGAACCGCCCCGACCCGTACTGCTCCGTACCGCTCCGACCCCGGCGCACCGCCGCCGCGCACGCCGAGAAAGCCGGAAAAGGTGACCACGATGCTGATGACCCTGCGGCTGGAACCACAGGAAAGGGAGACGGTCACCGGCCTGCTGACCGACATCCAGGAGACCTACACCGCTCCCGACGCCCCGGCGTTCCTCGATGACGCCGCCCTGATCGCCCATGATCTTCCACGCCGGCTGCGCGCCGCCCTGCACACCTTCCGGAGCCCGGCGCCGGCCGCTCCGCGGGCCCCGCGATCGGGGGCCGCGGTCCTGCTCGTCGCCGGGAACGAGGTCGACGACGAGGGCATCGGCCCTACTCCTCCCCACTGGCGGGAGAAGAGCCCGGCAGGCGCCGCGCGGCGCACCGAGTTCCTGCTCGTGCTGTACAGCTCGCTGCTCGGGGAGGTCTACGGCTGGGCCACCCAGCAGGACGGCCGGCTGGTGCACGACATCCTGCCCATCGCGGGTCAGGAGGACGCCCAGCTCGGCTCGGGCAGCCGGGCGCCGCTGATGTGGCACACCGAGGAGGCGTTCCATCCCCACCGCGCCGACTATGTGGGGCTGCTCTGTCTGCGCAACCCCGACCGGGTGGGTACCACCGTGGGCGCCGTCGACCTGGCCGAACTGACCGCGGACGACCTCGAATGCGGCTTCGCACCCCGTTTCTACATCAGGCCCGACACCTCCCATCTGCCCGAGCAGAACAGGTCCCCGGCGGGGGAGGAGGGGGCGCGGTCGTTCGACCGTATCCTGCACATGGACAGCGCTCCGGAGCCGATCCCCATCCTGTTCGGCGACCCGGCGGACCCGTTTCTGCGCATCGACCCCGCGTATATGTACACCGCCCCGGGCGACGACCGGGCCGAGGGCACGCTGAAACGCGTGATGTCCTCCATCGAGAAGAGCCTGCTGAACGTACGGCTGGAGCCGGGCACCTGCTGCTTCGTCGACAACTACCGGGCGGTGCACGGCCGTGCCCGCTTCCGGGCGCGCTACGACGGCACCGACCGCTGGCTGAAGCGGGTGAGCATCACCCGTGATCTGCGCAGGTCGGCGGGTGAGCGCGCGGGCCCCGGCGGACGTCTGATGGCCTGACCGCCCGAGCCCCGAGCCCCGAGCCCCGGGCCCCGAGCCGTTGGCCCGACCCGGCTTCTCGCACCCGGGCCACCGGGAGTTCCCACGGCGGTTTCGCCGGTGGCGCAACGCGGGTGGGCTGTTCGCCGGACCGATCCCTCCTACTCTGAAGCGGTGAGCAGCCAAGAGCCGGACCGCCTCTGTGTCCTTCGTGTCCTTCGTCCGCACCCGCCCGAGGCGGTGCGCGACGCGCCGGGGCCCGGCGGCGGTGCCCGGCCCGTCCCGTCACGGGTGAGCCCTGCCGGGACCGAGCGTCCGGACGCGGAACCCCTCTGGAGGAACGTCGTCGGAGGCGTGCTGCGGCGCGAACGGCTCGCCCAGGGGCGCACACTGAAGGACGTCGCGGACGAGGCCCGGATCTCGATGCCGTACCTCTCCGAGATCGAGCGGGGCCGCAAGGAGGCGTCGTCCGAGGTTCTCGCGGCCGCCGCCCGCGCGCTCGGGCTGCGGCTGGCCGACCTCCTCACGCTCGCCCGGGACGATCTGTCCCGGGCCTCCGCCACCCCGTCCGTCAGGACCGGAAGCGAGCTGAACCGCGGCGGCCGGTCCGGCCCGTCCGGCCGGGGGTTCCTCCCGCCGACCGCCGGCGGCGGCGAACCAGGACTCGCCCGGTACGGCGGTGAGGTCCTCCTCGCCGCATGACCGGTCTGCCCCGTCCCCCGGGCACACCGGCCCGGCCGGGTCCGTAACGAAACCCCGGACCGTGTCCTCACCCCTGCGCCGTCCGCCCGAGATACCGGGCCCGGGGGTCCGGCCGGTGCGGGCAGCAGGCGCCGGACCACTCTCCCGTACGGATGTACCGGGGTGCTCGCGACCACGCGGCCCGGGGGCACCACCCGGGCCGCCGGGCCCGGGGGACGGGGGAGGCCCGAGTCCCCGACGCCAGGGGCGGGGTACCTCCCGGACCCCCGGTACCTCCCGGCCCCCCGGGCCCAGCAAGAGGCCGTGCCCGGCGGGACCGTGACGGCACACGCCCTAACGGCCCCGCTCGGTCAGCACCTCGTCCGCGATCCCGTACGCCACCGCCTCGCGCGCGGTGAACACCCTGTCCCGGTCCATGTCCGCCCGCAGCGTCGTGATGTCGTGCGAGGTGTGCCGGGACAGCACCTCCTCGACCTGGGAGCGGATCCGGAGCATCTCCTTGGCCTCCAGACTGAGATCCGAGACCGTCCCCTGCCGGCCGCGGTTCGCGGGCTGCCCCAGCAGCACCCGGGAGTGCTCCAGGACGAACCGGCGCCCGGGGGCACCACCCGCCAGCAGTACGGCGGCGGTCGAGGCCGCCTGGCCCACACAGAACGTCGAGACGGGCGCGCGGATGAAGCTCATCGTGTCGTAGATCGCCATCAGCGAGGTGAAGGAGCCGCCCGGAGAGTTGATGTAGATCGCCAGCTCCGTATCGGGACCGGCCGACTCCAGATGGAGCAGCTGGGCGATGACGACATTGGCCACGCCGTCGTCGATCTCGGTGCCGAGGAAGACGATCCGCTCGGAGAGCAGGCTGCTGTAGATGTCGAACGCCCGCTCGCCCCTCGGGCTGCGGTCGACGACCGTGGGAATCGTGTACTGGCTCATGTCACAGCCCCGCCCTGCGACGGCCGGCGGACGCCGGCCGGATGTCGTCGAGCGACGTCACGACATGGTCGACCATGCCGTACTCCCGTGCCTGTGCGGCCGTGAACCAGCGGTCCCGGTCGCTGTCGCGCGAGATCGTCTCCTCGCTGTGGCCGGTGTGCTCGGCGGTGATCCGCTCGATGGCCTTCTTGGTGAATTCGAGGTTCTCGGCCTGGATGGCGATATCGGCGGCGGTCCCGCCGATCCCCGCCGACGGCTGGTGCATCATGATCCGTGCGTTCGGCAGGGCGTAGCGTTTGCCCGCCGTCCCGACAGTCAGCAGGAACTGCCCCATACTCCCAGCGAATCCCATGACGAGGGTCGACACGTCGTTGGGGATCAGCCGCATGGTGTCGTAGATCGCGAGCCCGGCCGTCACCGATCCGCCGGGGCTGTTGATGTAGAGGCCGATGTCGCTCTTCGGCTCCTCGGCCGAGAGCAGCAGCAGTTGGGCGCAGACCCGGTTGGCGGAGATCTCGTCCACCTGGGTGCCCAGGACGATGATCCGCTGGAGCAGCAGACGCGAGGCCAGATGGTCGTCGAAGGGCGTCGGGGCCGTGTCGCCGTCGGCGGCTCGTGGTGCGAAGCCGGGCTCCGGACCGCCGGACGGCCACCGCGCGGTGTTCGGGGTGGTGGCGGTGAAGGACATGGGCGCCTCCCGTTGGAAACGCGGCGCCGGTCGCCGCGTTTCCCCCACTCTCGGCGCGCGCCGGGAGACGCGTCAGCCTTCTCGGCCCGTGGCAGATCTGCTGACGGCAGAGCGTTCCGGTGGGCCGGGTCCGCCGTACCGGCGGTCCGGTCGGAGCAGGATGAGGCGGGTCGCTGTGAGAGAAGGCGCCGGAGGCGGCGGTGACCTGCTCGCCGTTCGGCGGACGAGCGCTGGTGAACCCGTCCGCGCAACTGCCGGGAACGGCCCGAGAGCCGGGCGGGACCCGAGAGCCGGGCGGGGTGTCCGGGGTGGTGGCGACCGTCAGACGATGGCCTCGTGGACGTAGCACCAGCGCCAGTCCTCGCCCGGCTCGAAGGAGCGCGCGATGGGGTGTCCGGAACTGCCGGCGTGACCGCGGGCGTGCTTGAGCGGTGAGGAGTCGCAGCAGCCCACGTGCCCGCAGGTCAGACACAGTCTCAGATGGACCCAGGGCGTGTTCAGCCGCAGACACTCCTCACAGCCGTCGGGGGTACGCGGGGTCACAGGCTGCACCATCGACAGATGCGGGTCGGGTTCCATGGTCATCGCGTGCTCCTCGGAGATCTCGTCGTCGTAGCCGTGGCCGGTGAACGGCCGGGCGGAGTGGAAGGTGCCCCTGGGGCGAGGATCCCCCGGCCGCGGACCGGCCGCCCGGTCGGCGTCCTCCGACTGCCTCGGGAATGCTGTCCGGCCGTGAGTGGAACGATTCCGGCCAGAACTCTCCCGCATGGCCGAAATGAGTGCCATGCTGAGCGGGCGGTGCTCCTCCGTCTCTCCCCCGTGGCGGAGGAGCACCCCCTCCCGCCCCGTGCCGCTCCTTGCCACCGGACGGGCGGGCCGTCGCCGGCCCTCCCGGCTCCCCACGGGAGGGCCGACGGCCCTGCACCGATCAGGTCCTGCGGTCGCCGGTTTCACCGGTGATCGTCTCCGACCGCCGACGCGCCTCCGAAGAACCGAGGGCGGTGTCCAGCCGGAGGTGCACCGGTCTCGTCAGGACGGGCCCGGGCCGTTGACGGTGTCGCCGCCTCCACCCGGCCGCCGCTGGAACCCCTGCTCCGTCACCCGGCCCCACCGCCGCCCTCCGCGGGCACGAGCCCGCGCACAGCAGGAGCCACCATCACCCGCGCCGTACGTCCCTGGTGGTGAGACGGCACATCCGTGATCACCCCTCGGACGGCGCCCGCCCGGCCGGGTACTCGCCGAGGCCGTCCCGGCACGACGCGCGGTCCCGACGGCGAACGTCTCCCCGAGCCGGTTCCCCGAGCAGGCCCGCGGACGTGTTCCTCCTGCTCGGCTTCCCGCCCAACTCGTCATCTTCGTCATCGAGTTGACGATATTGCGGCTCCGGTGAGGCAACCCCCGGGCAGAGGTCCCCGTCCTCCCGGGAGTGGGGCCACCGGGATTCCTGGGGCGCCCGTGCACGATCGACGAAGGAGGACCACCGTGATCCGTTTCTCGCGCATGGCGACCACCGCCGTGACATTAATCGCGCTGGCGGCCGGGACGCCGGGACTGGCGCACGCACAGCCGTCCGCCGAACCCCGTTCGTCCCCCCAGGGCCACCGTTCGGCCAAGGCGCTGCCGGGCGACGACGGCCGCCTCCCCGAGGGCTGGCGGCTCACCGGCACGGGCGCCGGGCGGCAGCTCGTCTGGACCTCGGCCGAGCGGGTGCCCATGGGCGACGCCCGAGTCGAGTTCCACGACGGGGACCGGCTCCTCGGGAGGCCGGTGCCCGGGAAGGACGGCCGTAGCTTCCGGCTGACCCTGGACGGCGCGGACATCGGGACGGGGAAGGGGCTCAAGGTGGTCGCCGGGGGCCGCCGTCTCGACGAAGGCGGGACCGCCCGGACCCCGGAGGACCGGCGCCCCGCCGCTCCGGTACCGCCCGCGGCGGCACTCCCGGCGAACCCGGTCGACCCCGGACTCCCCGGCGGACACCGCACCATCACCGGCGAGTACGATCTCGCGCCCGTACGGCTGCCCGGCTTCCCCGCGCCCGTGGAGCTGCGCGGTGTCGTGGTCGCGCCGGTGGACGCCCCCGGGCCCCGGCCGGTGGCACTCTTTCTGCACGGCCGCCACTACACCTGCTTCGACGACGCGGGCAACACGGCGGGGGAGTGGCCCTGCCCGAGCGGACTGCGGCCCGTGCCGAGCCACCGCGGCTATCTGCACGACCAGAGACTGCTGGCCTCCCAGGGCTATGTCACGGTGTCCATCTCGGCCAACGGCATCAACGGGCAGGACTACCTGGCGGACGACGGCGGCGCGCAGGCCCGCTCGTCCCTGATACGCCTGCATCTCGCCCGCTGGGCCCAATGGGCCGCCGACCGGGACGGCGCCCCGGCCGCCGTGCGCAAGGCGGCGCGGCCGGATCTGTCCCGGGTGCTTCTGGTCGGTCACTCCCGGGGCGGGGAGGGCGTCAACCGGGCTGCTCTCGACAGCCTCAGCAGACCGCCCGCCGCCGAGGACGGCTACCACGGACCGGTGCGCTGGACGATCCGCGGCACCGTTCTGACCGGCCCCACGATCTTCGGCCACAACCCGGCTCCCGATGTGCCCTCGATGACCATCCTGCCCGGCTGCGACGGTGATGTGTCCGACCTCCAGGGCCAGATCTACGCCGACGGGACCCGGGGCGTCAGCCGCGGCGCGGCCCTGCACAGCGCGGTCTACATGGTCGGCGCCAACCACAACTTCTTCAACAGCGAATGGACACCCGGCCAGGCGCAGGCACCGGCGGATGACGACTTCTGGTCGGACGAATCGCCGGACCCGGTGTGCTCACCGGGTACGAGGACCCGGCTGACCGCCACCCAGCAGCAGACCGCGGGCTCGACCTACATAGCCGCGGCGGCCCGGCTGTTCGTCGCGGGCGACGACCGGGTGCGCCCGCTGCTGGACGGTTCGGACCGCCGTGCTCCGTCGGCCGGACCCGCGCGGGTGCTCACCCACGCCGTCGGCGCCCACCGCACCGCCGCGTTCCTCCCGGACACCTCGCCGGCCGTGACCGGCGGCAGGCTCTGCAACCAGGTCGATCGCAACCCGGCGACCGTCTGTCTGTCCACCGACGATGTCACGAAGTCGCCGCACTTCACCACCTGGGCCATGTCACCGGAACAGGGCCGCCACGCCGTCGCGATGACGTGGTCCAGGGCGGGGGCCGCCACCCGGGTGACCCCCGCGCGTCCGGTCTCCCTCACGGGCGCGCGGGCGCTGGCGCTGCGGGTGATCGTGCCGCCCAACACCACCGGAACCCAACTGGACATCGCCGTCACCGACACCAAGGGCCGCCGGGCGCATCTCGGCCGGGCCCGTGTCGACGGGCTGCCGGGCACCGGGCGGACCACCTCGTACTGGGCGCGCGAGATCCGTGTGCCCCTGTCCGCCGCCGTCCGCGCGGGCCTGAATCTGAAGAAGGTCAGGAGCCTGGAGCTGACACCGCGCACCACGTCCGGGCGGGCCTGGCTGATGGACGCGTGGGGGTGGCGTCCGGGCACACCTGCCGCACGTCCGGCCGCGCTGCCCCGCATCGACATCGGCGGGCTTACGGTGAAGGAGGGCGACTCGGGGGTCCGTACCTACCGCGTACCGGTACGAATCTCGGGGAAGGGCGGCGCACAGGTCCGGCTCTTCCTCTCCGACCCGGTCACGGGCGAGTTCAGGCCCCGCCTGGTGACGCTGCGTCCGGGCGCCCACACCATCGACCTCCCGGTGACCGTGCGGGGCAACACCCGCTACAGCGAGGTTCTCGCCCACTATGTGCTCGTCAAATCGGTCCGGGGCGCGCTCATCGGATCGTACCAGGGCGGGGTGATGGTGGAGAACGACGACCCGAAACCCACGGCCGTTGTGACGCCCGTCGCGGAGACCGTCACCGAGGGGCAGCCCCTGACCTGGCGGGTGACGCTGTCAGCGATCGCCGACTCCCCCATCACGGCCTTCGGGTTCACCATCCGTCCGGTGACCGGCAGTGCTCTGTCCACGGCGGATGTCGACGCGCAGTGGCTGGAGGACATCTTCGGTGAGTCGGCGGTCCCGGAACGGCCGCTGTGGCAGCTGGACAACCCGGAGATGTGGGCCTACATCCCGGCGGGCCGGCCGGGTGTCGAGGTGACCGTCCCGACCGTCGGGGACTTCGTGAGCGAGCCGGAGGAGTCGCTGCGGCTGGAGGCGTTCGAGTACGACGACGGTATCGGTGCCCCGCCGCCGGGGGAGGTGTTCACCGGCAGGGTGCGGGACGCGTCGTAACGCGGGGCACCGAACGGGGGCGGTGGTGTCCCGGGACCGCGGGCAAGCGGTCCCGGGACACCGGCCGTTAACGGCCACCGCGGCACACCGCATGCGGGCCGACCGCGCCGGTGCGGCCCGGTCGTGGCCGTGAACGGCCCTGACACCATCTCAGCCGCCGCGCGGCACACCGTGATACCGGTTGGCCTGACCACGGGCGAGAAGTAGCCTTGTCCCGGTACGGCCCGAAGGGAAGGTTCCGGCACCGCCTTCGCGGCCCCGCCGCCCCGGACCCCCAGGAGGTTCCGCCATGACCGCACCCGCAGCCCCCGGCCACCCCGAGGAGCGGGCCCGGACCATCGCCTTCGTCACCTACCCGGGCCTGACACCGCTGGACGTCGTCGGACCCCTCCAGGTCTGTTCCGCCCTGGCCGACCTGGTGCCGGAATTCACCGTGGTCGTGGTCGGTGAACACAAGGAGCCCATGAGCACCGACACACCGGTGTCCTTGGTGCCGAGCCACACCTTCGACGAGGTACCCCGACCGGATGTGCTGATCGTGCCCGGAGGGCTGGTGCCGACCCTCGCCGCCATGGCCGACGAGCACCTGCTGGACCGGCTGCGGGGGGCGGCCGCGGACGCCGAGATCGTCGGTTCGGTGTGTACGGGTTCCCTGCTGCTGGCCGCCGCCGGGTTCCTGGAGGGGCACCGGGCCACCAGCCACTGGATGTTCCGGGATCTCCTCACCCGGTTCGGGGCGACGCCCGTCGCCGAGCGATGGGTCGAGGACGGGCGGTTCGTCACCGCGGCCGGTGTGTCCGCCGGTATCGACATGGCCCTCCATCTGGTACGCCGTCTCGCGGGCGAGGACACGGCGCGCCTGGTCCAGCTCGTCATCGAGTACGACCCCGAGCCGCCCATGGGCGGCATCGACTGGGCGGCGGCCGGGACCGAGGCGTACACGCCCTTCGCGGACGAGCTGCTGGCCCAGGCCCTCGAAGGCGACCCCGGACTGCTGGCGCGCCTGCGCGGCTGAGAAGCGGGCGACCTGGGAAGCGGGCGACCGCTCCGGCCGAGGGCCCGCACGCCGGGACACCCCGAAGGCGGCGGGCCCGGTGGACGTACGCACCGGCGCCGGTCTGTCGCATCTCCTGGCCGGGGCGTTCTCCCGCCACTACGGCCGGTCCGCGCCGGCGCCGGATGCGACGGCCTCCTCCGGTTCCTCGACATCGCCGCCCTCGGGCCAGAACTTCCAGGCCGGGCGGGTGAGCGTGAACGTCGCGCCCGCCTTGAACACCTCCCGCCAGAACGCCGGGTCGCGCAGCAGCTCGAAGGCGCCGGACTCCCGGAACGTACGACTGGGCGGCACCCCCTGGATCCGGGACCCGACCCTGGTGGCGTAGCCGTCTCCCGCCGCGCTGAGATCGCCCCGGAGCACGAAGGTGAACGGCCTGGACGTACCGGTCAGGTTCAGTTCCAGCTCGAACGAGACATCGCACTCGGTCTCGTGGTTGTCCAGATGCGCGGTGAACTCCCAGCCACCGTCACTGCCGCACACGACCCGCGCCTCGGTGCACACCAGCGGTTCCATCATCCCGCCGGTGGAGATCTGCTGGACCGGCCGGCCGAGGGTGAATTCACGGCGGCTGCCGAACACGATCTCGCCGTCGGGGACCGACACCAGCGCGGGCGGCAGATCGGACCAGTCGTGCCACGTTCCCTCGTACCACCAGGTGGTGGCGAGCCGCCCGTTCCCGTCGACGGCGAAGACCTCCATATGGTCCTCGTTGCGTGACAGCGCGGCCAGGGGTGTGTGCTTGGGGAACCGCCGGGTGCCGAGGTCGTACCAGTCGCTCCACACCCCGTCGGCCCACCAGGCGCCCCGCGGCCGCTCGTCCTCGCCGACCGCGAAGATCTCCATGTAGTCCTCGGACCGCGACAGGGCGGCGACCGGTGTGTTCTTCGGCAGGACGTGGGTGCCGACGGTGAACGGCCCGCGCCACTCGCCGTCCCACCACGCTCCCCACAGCCGGCCGTCGGCCCCGACCCCGAACACCTCCATGTGGTCGTCGTTGCGGGACAGTGTGGCGATGGGGGCCTTCGGCGGGAAGACGGTGTCCCGGACCTGGAACCAGTCGTGCCATTCGCCGTCGTACCACCAGGCCGACCACAGTCGGTCGCCCTCCTGGACACCCATGACCTCCATGCCTCGTTGCGCGACAGCGTCGCGAGCGGGGTCCCCTGGAGGAACACCCGGCTTCCCAGGGTGAGATCGCCCCACTCACCGGTCCACCACGCGCCCCGGAGCAGTCCGTCGTCGCCGACCCCGAACACCTCCATGTGGTCGTCGTTGCGGGAGACGGTGGCGAGCGGCGCCCTCAGCGGGAAAGCCTGGCCGCTGACCCGGAACCAGTCGTGCCATGCGCCGTCGTACCACCAGGCCGACCACAGATGCCCGTCCTCCCAGACCGCCATGACCTCCATGTGGTCCTCGTTGCGTGACAGCGTCGCGAGCGGAGTACCCGGCGGGAACCGCTTGGTGCCGACCCGGAAGCGCTCGTGCCACTCGCCGTCCCACCACGCGCCCCAGACGTATCCGTCCTCGGCGACCGTGAAGACCTCCATGTGGTCGTCGTTGCGGGAGAGTGTGGCGACCGGCGCCAGTGCCGGGGCCGGCACCTCCCTGACGAAGGGGGCCGGAACCGTGTCCTCGAAGGGCTGACGGGAGCCCAGGGCGGTGGCGATACGCCGCAGATTCCGCCGGGCCCAGGCCAGCCCCGGACGGTCCCCCAGCCCCCGGAAGACGGTGACGGCCTCCCGGGCGCCGACGACGGCCTCGTCGAGACGGTCCGCGTTCTGGAGGTACGCCGCGAGCAGGACGAGCGCCGGGGCGAGAGCGCGCTGGTTCCCGGCCTCCCGGTTGATGTGGACGCGTTCCTGTGCTGCCTGGAC
>NZ_JBITFN010000003.1:0-511918 GCF_044456085.1 Streptomyces sp. NPDC051018 | reverse complement strand
ACGGCTTGGGGGAAGTGTGCGGCGGCGGCGTGCCGGGCGGCGAGGTTCTCCAGTGCCCAGGAGAGGCCGGGTTGGTCGTTCAGTTGTCGGTAGAGGCTGGTGCCTTCCTGGGCGGTGGTGGTGGCCTGGTCGTGTTGGCTGTTGTTCTGGTGGTAGGCGGAGAGGGTGATGAGTGCGGAGGCGAGTGCGGGTCGGTTCCCGGCCTCCCGGTTGATGTGGACGCGTTCCTGTGCTGCCTGGACGGCTTGGGGGAAGTGTGCGGCGGCGGCGTGCCGGGCGGCGAGGTTCTCCAGTGCCCAGGAGAGGCCGGGTTGGTCGTTCAGTTGTCGGTAGAGGTCCACGCCCTCCAGCGCGGCGGCCGTCGCCTCGTCGAGCCTCGCCGCGTTCTGGAGGTACGCCGACAGGAGCACCAGCGCCGAGGCGAGCCCCGGCCGGTCACCCGCCTCCCTGCGGGCCCGTACCCGCTCCTGTGCCTCCGAGAGCGGGTCCCCGGCCGTTTCCGCGTCGGAAATCGTCATCTGTCGTCTCCTGGAAGAGGGGTGGCGATGTCGACAAGCATGGGAGCCAACGAGCGCGGAGAGCCTGAGGAAACGCCTGCCGTGCCCCGGGCCGGCCGTCGCGTGCGCCGCCCGGGCCGGGGCCGCCCCGGGGGAGACCCGCGAGCCCGGGTCAAGGAGACGCCCGGTCCGCGGCCGGGCCCACGGGACCCGGCCGCGGACGGACTCATCCGGCCCGGTGCGTCCAGCCGCGTGCGGACCGCGAGAGTTCACGGAAGCCGTGGGCGGTGAGCCCGGTGAACTCGTCGGACGTGTCGTCCTCGCCGCCGGAGTAGGCGAGGACACGGTCCACCCCGCTCAGGGCCAGCCACTGGCGGATCTCGCCGAGCAGCCAGGGGAGCAGCCCGGGGTGCGGGTCCTCGGGCAGCTCCAGGTCGGCGAGATCGGCGAGTCCACCGGGGCGCGCGTGGCGCTCGGGCCGTTCGAGCGTGCCTGAGGTCTCGGCGTACGCGATGGGCCGGCCGTCCAGACGCACGGTGAACCGGGTGCCCAGCTCACCCAGGGTGCGGTGGAGTGTCAGTCCCGGCAGGGGAGCCGGGCCGGGGGAGGGCAGCTCGGACACCGCGGCGATCAGCAGGATTTCGGTGTGTCCGGTGTGGACGAAGCCCGCGCGCTCCAGTGTGGCCCGTACATGCGGCCACTGCTCGGGGACGCCCGCCACACCGGGAACCGGCAGCTGCCCGTCGGTCAGCCGGGTCCGTACCTTCCAGCGCGTGAGCTGGGCGAGGCATGCCGACATCAGCAGCTCGGCCGCCTGTTCGCCGGAGGCCGGGCCGGGCGCGTCCGCGGACCCGTCCTCGGACGCGCCGTCCGAGGGGAAGTGGAGGAACCACGCGAGATGGCCGGTGTCCCGGTAGCCGTCGCCGACATCCGGGTCGTCGCGGTATCGCAGCAGATGGGCCGCGGCCACGATGCGCCGCTCGTGCTCGACCACGAAGGTGAGCCGCTCGGTCACCCAGGGGTCGGTCACATACTCCTCGGGGCAGCGTTCGAGGCTGCTGAGGACGGTGTTGACCGAGACACCCGCACCCGGGATGACGGCGGCGGCGTGCGCGTTGACGAGGACGGTGAGCTGATCGCGGTCCTCGCGGTGGAAGGGGCGCACCTGAGGAGATGCAGACATGGCAGAGCCTCCGTGAAGGAACGGTTGGGGAGGGCCGCCATGCGATGCGGTACGCCGGTCACTTTAGCAGCCGAAAACAGCCGGTGGCGGTCGCTCCGTCGCTAGTGTGTGGGGCCACACGCTCTCGGCCGGTGCCGCTGCCCGGCGGGAGCCCGGGAGATGTTCCGAGGGATGGCGTATGAGCGTGCTGAGTCCGGAGATCCTTGCGCGGGTGGAGGGAGCCAACTTCTGGTTCGTCGGGACCGTGCGCCCCGACGGCGCGCCGCATGTGAGTCCCATGTGGCTCGGTACCGAAGGCGGCCTGCTGCTGTTCAACACGGCCCTGGGCCGGATCAAGGAGCACAATCTGCGCCGGGATCCACGGGTGTATCTCTCCCACACGGCCGCGGAGGATCCGTATGACCGGGTGCAGATCCGGGGACGTGCCGTGCGCTTCGTGGAGGGGGAGCCGGCCGACCGCGACATCGATCTGCTGGCCCGGAAGTATCTGGGGACCGAGCGCTTCGAGCTGCGGGTGCCGGGTGAGCGCCGGGTGAGTGTGCTGATCGAGCCGCTGGTGGCCCGCAGGATCGTGGGGGTCGAGAAGTTCCCCGCCGGGGTGCTGCCGCCGGATCCCGAAACCGTCTGAGGAAGTCCCCCGGCCCCCGGCCACACCCGCCCCGCGAACCCCGTGAACCCCGTGCCCCGTCCGCCGGGCCGGGGCACCCGATGCAGGGAGCGGGCGTCCGGTGGGGCACCCCGACTCCCGCGGCCCTGCGGGTGCCTGACCGCCGGGCCTCCGCGGGGGCGGCGATCGTCCCCCTCGGCACACCGCAGGCCCCCACTCGGGCCACGGGGTACGGAGGGAGCCCCGGGCCCCGCCGCCCCACGGCCCCGCCCGTGTCCGTACGGCTCCGCCGTGCCCGGCGCTTCCGGGACTCCGGCGACGGCGGACACGGACACCATCCGCCGGTCCGGCGCGGGCGGAAGCCCTGCCCCGGGCCCGTGCACCTGTCGGCCCGAGCCGCGTGCCGTGCCGTCCCCCGGGGCGGCTCGGGGCCGACCGGTGTCGTACAGGGACACCGCGCGGCCGCGCCGGAGCCCGCCGGAATCCGCACCCCGGCCGCACCCCGGACGGGCGACGGGGACCGATGCCGCGGTGGCGGCCGGTCATGGTCGCCACCCCTGTTCGGGTGTTGCCGTAATGGGATCTTCCACGGTGCGAGATCCGCTACGGTGTCTCGCGGCACGACGTCAGGTGGTTGGCGAGATGCCTTTCTGCGAGCATGCACATAGAACCTCGCCCCTTGCGCTGACGCTTCCTCACGGCCCTTCGGCGACCTGGCGTTTTTCTGTGCGAGACCCATCAACTAGGGAGGTCTGTTCGGTAATATGACTATCTGCTATCTTGCACATGGGACCATCAAGGTAGGGAGGTGGCGATCGTGAGCACGCCGAGCGCCGCCGTGCAGCGCCTGCGTCTTCGGACCGAGCTGAGGAGGGCCCGCAGCCAGGCCGGACTGACCCAGCGTCAGGTGGCCACCACGATGGAGTGGAGCCCCTCGAAGCTGATCAGGATCGAAGCCGGCGAGGTCGCGGTCACCGTCAACGATCTGAAGGCACTGCTGGCCGAGTACGGCGTGACGGACCGCCGCAAGGCCGAGAGCCTGCTCGAACTGGCCCGCGGCAGCCGGAAAATGCCGTTCAGCGAGTACCGGGACGTGTTCGGCAAGGAGTTCCTGTCCTTTCTCGCCCTGGAGTCCTCCGCCTCGATCATCAGGGGCTTCCACTTCTTTGTGATCCCCGGTCTCTTCCAGACGGAGGAGTACATCCGCGCCCTGGTCGGCAGGACGGGACAGGGCGTCTCACCCGAGCGCCTCGACCGGCTGGTCGAGGCCCGGCTGGCCCGTCAGGAAGTGCTGGAGGGGGACGAGGGGCCGGAGCTGTTCATGGTTCTCGACGAATCCGTCATCCGCCGCCAGGTGGGCGGGCCCGGGGTGATGCGGCCCCAGTTGGAGCGGCTGGCCGATCTGGCGTCCCACCCCCGGGTCACCATCCGGATCCTGCCGTTCGGTGTCGGCGCGCACCCGGGCCTCCGCGGCCCGTTCACGCTGTTCGAGTTCTCCGAGGACGGCATGCCCGACTCCGTGTACCTGGAGAATCCGCGCGGTGAGTCGTACGCGAGCAACGCCCCGGAGGTCACCGGAAAGTACCTTGAGGCGTACTGGGAGCTGGAGGACCTCGCCGTCGGGGACGACCTGGGCCCGGTGCTGCGGCGGATCTCCGCCGGCCTGAGCGAGGGGAGCGGTGAGCTGGCGCCGGTGACGGCTGACCTGGACGGCTAGCGGGAGGGTCCGAGCGTTGTCGGACCCCCGCCGGCACGGCGGACGCGACGGCCGGACCCCCGGACCCGCCAAGGGTCACCCGGCCGGTGACGGGCCGACCTCGAAGGCAAGGCGCTGCCCGCAGTCGCGCCGATGGCTGCGGTTTCTGACGATTGATCACCGAGGTGACCGATGGACAGGTCGGGGGCTCTCACCGGCGGCACCCGCGCGAACCGGTGCCGGCGGAGGATCCGGTGCCGGGTGCGGGGGTGCGGGCATGCCGGGGCGTAGGCATCCCGGTGCCGCTGCCCGCGTCCGTATCCGGGACCGCGTCCTCCGTCGTACGGGGCGCTCCCGGACGACCCCGCCGCTGTGGGCCGTCACGGTGCCGCCCACCGTGCTGGCGGTGTTCGCCCTGGTGCTGATCTGGGTGCTGATCCCGAACCCGTACGGCTGGTTCGGCGTCGCCGGTTGCAGCGCCGGCGTCCTGCTCGTCGCCCGGCTGCGGCTGTGGCTCGGTCCCCCCATGGATATGGATACGGAGCGGGAGGTCAGTCCGATGGAAGCAGTGCCCGATCCCGTTCCCGGCGCCGAGCGCCCCCCGACAACGCCCGGTGGATCCACCGGAGAAGAGGAGGCCCCCACCAGCCCGCTGCCCCCGTGACGGCCACGGCGGTGAGCCACCCCGCGGCGGCCGTACCGGTGATCCGCGCGGTTCCGTAGCCGGCGCCGAACGCGAGGGTTCCCGCGGTGAACGCGTACACGGACCACAGCGCGCTTGTCGTGCGAGGCGAGTACGAGAGCTGCGAACGGGTCATCGATCGTCCTCCCTTGAGGCTCGTCTCCACGATCAGCCTAGCGCGGCCCGCACCACAACACCCGGCTCCTGCACGCCTCTTCGGACCGGAATTCCGCGATCATGGCGGAATTCCTTGTGTTCGTTTTCAGGGAAGCGATTGATATTCTGAGGAAACGTGCCGGCATGCCGTGCACGTGATCGCTCTCATCGGGTGGAGGGTCGGGGTGCCGGAACTGGTCCTGAGAGGTCGCGTGCTGCCGTGACGAGGCGCCTCAGCCAAGGCTTCCACATACGGGGCAGAGGAGGCGTGGGTGACCGAGCCGTGCGCATGGCGCAAGAGCAGCTTCAGCGCGAATGAGAACGTCGACTGTGTGGAAGTCGCCCGGAGCGGTGACGGGGTCATGGTCCGGGACTCCACACGCCCTCACAGTTTTGTGCTGTGCTTTTCCCCGGTGAAGTGGAGCGCATTCGTCGATCACACGCGGCAGGGGAGTCTCGCCCCGGCCGGCCGCGCGGAAACCGGCCGGTCCCTCTCCGGGACGGGCCCGGTCCACCGGTGATACGCCGGGCGGCGCGCACGCTCCCGTGAGCTCGCGCCCCCGACTCCGCCGAGACGTCGCGACCGGCGCCGGGGCGCGGTACGGGACCGCCCGGACGGCCGGGGCCCACGGTCCGGCCGGCGGCGGCCGGACGGTCAGTGCCGCCCCGCGGTCCCGGCGGTAGTGCCCCGCGGGGCCTGGCATGCCCCCGCTCGTACGCGCCCCGGGTCCTGACGGCATCCCCCGGCCCGGCGCGCGGCTCCATGGAGGAGAGGCGCGCCCTCGCCCGGCCGGGGGCGCCGTCGATCGCCCGACTGCTCCCGCGACGGCCCGCCGAGGCCGTCCGGGGTTCCCCGCCGCGGACCCCGGTGCGGGGTGGGGCCGCCACCCACCGCTCCGCACGGCGGGCCGCGGGTCCCCGGCCCCCGCCGCCCAGGGCGCTTCCCTGTGCCCTCCCGAGGTTTCCGAAGCCCTCGGGGCGCTGTAGGACCGGTGTCCCGCGCACGCCCTCCGCGCCGCCCGGGACCTCGCCCTGAGGGTTTCCGTGTTGTGACCACATGAATTTTCCGTCAGCACTTGACGAACTTTCGGTCATCAATCCACACTTTCAGTCATGCCCGGTCATGTACGGGCGATCTCAGTCAGGAGTCGTCATGCTTCCCGCAGAACGCCATCGCCGCATCTCCGCCGTGGTGGACCGCGTGGGCACCATCAGCACGGAGGACCTCGCCGATCAGCTGAATGTGTCGGCCGAGACCGTCCGGCGTGACCTCGGGCAGATGGAGAAGCGGGGCGCGCTGCGCCGGGTACGCGGCGGGGCCGCGTCACTCGCGGTGGTCGGCGTCGGCGGGGAGGAAGCCCCGTACGCCGATCGTTCGGCCTCCCGGACCGATGCGAAAGCCGCGATCGGCGTCATTGCGGCGGGCCTGGTGCGCCCGGGCATGACCGTGGTCATCGACGTGGGCACGACCGCCGACCAGATCGCCCGCGCCCTGCCGCTGGACTTCCGCGGCACTGTGGCCACCCCGTCACTGATCGTGGCCGGAATCGTCTCCGCCCTGCCCCACGCCGCCGTGCTGCTGCCCGGCGGACGGCTGCGGGGCGGGGACCTGGTCTGCTCCGGACCCCAGACCGTGGGGTTCTTCGCCGAGGTCTACCCTGACCTGGCCTTCCTCGGTTCCGGCGGGATCGACCCCTCCGCCGGGGTGACCGATTTCCACTTCGAGGAGATCGCCACCAAGAAGCAGATCCTCGCCAACAGTGCCCGCACCTATGTCGTCGCCGACGGCAGTAAATGGGGACGCGTCGCCGCACATGGTGTCTGCGCCGCCGGCGACTGTACGGGGGTGATCACCGACACGTCCGCGGACAGCGACCTGATCGCGGCCGTGCGGGAAACGGGATGTGAAGTGCTGGTGGCCTGAGAGGCCACCAGCCCTTTCGCACGGTTCAACCTCTTGAGTTCCTGTTCTCTATATTGAGCAGGGTTTTGAAAGGAACGCTCCCATGGCCACCCATGAGTCAGTGAACACCGGCGGCGCCAGACCGCAGGAACAGGGCACCGGCACCCCGAAGGAAATGAAGCGCGAACTCACGCGGTACGCGTCTTTCGCGATGGCTTTCGGATTTGTGTCGATCGCCACCGGAATCTTCACCACCTATGGGTCCGTGCTGAACAGCTCCGGCCCCCGGGGAATCTTCGCCTGGCCGATCGCCGTCATAGGCCAGCTCTCCATAGCCCTCGTCTTCGGCGCCCTCGCCGCCCGCATCCCCATCAGCGGATACGCCTACCAGTGGGTGTCCCGGCTGGTGAACCCGGTGTGGGGCTGGATCATGGGCTGGATCTCCTTCTCCTTCCTCGGCGTGGTCGTGGTGGCCGTGGACTACACCATCGCCTCGACGATCCTGCCGGAACTCCTCCAGTACCAGGGCACCCAGGAGAACGCCTGGGCCATCACCGCCGTCGTGATTCTGGCGCAGGCCGTACTCGTCGCCATGTCCACCCAGCTGACGCACCAGGTCAACAAGACCGCCGTGACCATTCAGCTCGTCGGCATGATCGCCCTGACCGTCCTGCTCTTCGGAGTCGGCGCCGCCACCGGAAAGCTCGACTTCTCCACGCTGTTCGAGACCGCCCCGGTCGCGGAGAGCGGCTACTACAGCCTGGGCTCCGCCGCAGAGGTCGGCCCCTTCGCCCTGGCGTTCCTGCTCGGCGCCTTCACCATCGTCGGTTTTGAATCCGCGGCCAACCTCGCGGAGGAGACCCGCGACCCCGCCCGGGTCATTCCCAAGGCCATGGTCCAGGCCGTGCTGTCCCTCGGCGTCCTCGGATTCCTCTTCCTGATCGCCATCACCGCGCTGATCGAGAACCCCGCCGAACTGGCCGCCTCCGCCACCCCCGTCGCCACCGTGATCACCGCCGTCCTCGGCTCCGGAGTCGGCAAGGCCCTGCTCGTCCTGGTCGTCGTCTCGATCTTCTCCTGCGGTCTGGTCATCACCATGAGCGGTACGCGACTGGTGTGGGCGATGTCCCGCGACGAGCGCTTCCCCGGCTGGCGGGCCCTGCGCAAGATCCACTCCGGCCGCGGCACCCCCCTCAACGCGACGCTCTTCATCTTCCTCGTCGCCCAGGTGGTCCTGGCGAGCTTCGCCATGTCGACCGACGCGCTGTTCTCCCTGTTCTCCGCGGCCACGCTGCTGCCCGCCATCATCTACGCGGGAACGGTCCTGATGTACATCGTCAAGCGCAAGTCGCTGCCGCCGACCCAGGGCTTCTCGCTGGGCCGCTGGGAGATCCCGGTGATCGTCGTCGCCTCGGTCTGGCTCGTCTACGAGCTGCTGATCTTCCGCGACGCGTCGTTCCGCGACCCGTGGATGTACGTCCTGGTGCTCTTCGCCATCGGCGGCGTGTACTTCGCCTTCCTCCTCGCCCGGCGCGGGGTCTCGGGACTGACCATGCCCGACATGGCCGATGTCGACCGCGCGCTGGACGCCGACGGAACCCGGACGGCCGCGGTGCCCGCACAGGGGGCCGGTCCGGCCGCCCGGGCAGAGGTGAGCGAACGATGACCGTCGTCCTCGCCATCGACCAGGGGACATCCGGCACCAAGGCGATCGTGGCCGACGGCTCCGGCGAGGCCCTCACCATCGCCGAGGCCGAACTGCGCCCCCGGTACGGCGACGGCGGTGTCGTCGAGCAGGACCCCCGGCAGCTGCTGGAGTCCGTGCTCGACACCGGCCGCCGGGCCGTCGCCGCCGCGGGCCGCCCGATCGACGTCGTCGCCCTGGCCAACCAGGGCGAGACGGTCCTCGCCTGGGACCCCGCCACCGGGACCCCCCTGTCCGAGGCCATCGTCTGGCAGGACCGGCGCGCCGAGTCCGTCTGCGCCGGTCTCACCGAGCACGCGGACCGGATCGCCGCCCGTACCGGGCTCGTCCTGGACTCGTACTTCTCCGCGCCCAAGATGGCCTGGCTCCGCCGGAACGTGACCACCGAAGGCGTGGTCACCACCGTGGACACCTGGCTGCTGCACCATCTCACCGGGGAGTTCGTCACCGACGCCGCCACGGCCAGCCGCTCCCTGCTCACCGATATCGACACCGCCGAGTGGGCCCCCGACCTCGCGGACCTGTTCGGACTCGGGGACGAGCGGCTGCCCCGGATCGTGGCGAGCGACGAGATCATCGGCACCACCCGTGCGTTCGGCGGTGAGATCCCCGTCGCGGGACTCATCGTCGACCAGCAGGCCGCGCTCCTCGCCGAGGGGTGCATCGACGCCGGAGCCGCCAAGTGCACCTTCGGCACGGGCGCCTTCCTCCTCGCCAACACCGGCACCACCGCGGTCCGCTCCACCGCCGGGCTGACGTCCTCCGTCGCCTGGCGGGCCGCGGGCGGTACGCCGTACTGCGTCGACGGACAGGTCTACACGGCCGCCTCCGCGATCCGCTGGATCCGCGACCTGGGCTTCATCCGCTCCGCCGGCGATCTGGACACGGTGGCGGCCAAGGAGTCCGACGGGACCCTGTGCGTACCCGCGCTCGCGGGTCTCGCGGCCCCCTGGTGGCGGCCCGACGCGACCGCCACCTTCACCGGGATGACGCTCTCCACCCGCCCCGAGCACCTGGTGCTCGCCGTCCTCCAGGGCATCGCCGCCCAGGTCGCCACCCTGTGCGAGCTGGTCGAGAGGGACCTCGGGGCCCCGCTGACGCGACTGCGGGCCGACGGCGGCCTCACCCGCAGCAGGACCCTGATGCAGGCCCAGGCCGACCTGGCGCAGATACCGGTCGACATCTATCCGTCCGCACACGCCACCCCGCTGGGCGCCGCCGCGCTGGCCCGCCTGGCGATGAACCCGGGGATGACCCTCCGTGAGGCGGTCGGCGAGTGGAAGCCCGCGGCCGTGTACGAGCCCCGGTGGTCCGCGGAGCGGGCCGAGCAGTTCCGCGGTACATGGACGGCGGTCGCCGAGGCCACCGTCCGCAAGGGAGATCTGACATGAGCAACACCCCGGGGCACGATCCCGCGCCCGTGCACGACGTCGTCGTGATCGGGGGCGGAATCGTCGGCGCGGCGATCGCCCGCGAACTCGCGGGCAACGCGGTGTCCGTCGCGCTGGTGGAGGCCCGCGGTGACATCGGGGACGGCACCAGCAAGGCCAACACCGCCATCCTCCACACCGGCTTCGACGCCAAGCCCGGCACACTCGAATCCCGCATGGTGGCCCGCGGCTACGACCTGCTCTCCCGGTACGCGGCCGAGACCGGCATCCCCGTGGAGCACACCGGAGCCATCCTCGTCGCCTGGAACGAGGAGGAATTCCAGGCACTGCCCGGACTGAAGGACAAGGCCGAGCGCAACGGCTACCACCAGTGCGCCCTGATCGGCCCGGAGGAGGTCTACCGCCTCGTCCCCGCCCTCGGCGAGGGCGTCATGGGCGGTCTGACCGTGCCCGACGAGTCCATCATCTGCACCTGGACGACCAATCTGGCCCTCGCGACCGACGCCCGGCAGCGCGGAGTGACCGTTCTGCTCGACCACCCGGTCACCCGCGTCACCACCGACTCCGGCGTCACCACCCTGCACACCGGGGGCGGCCCCGTGCACGGACGCTGGATCGTCAACGCCGCCGGGCTCGGCGCCGACCGCCTCGACGCCCTCTTCGGCCATGAGCGCTTCACCGTCACCCCCCGGCGCGGCGAACTCTTCGTCTTCGACAAGCTGACCCGCCCCCTCGTCGACAAGATCGTGCTCCCCGTCCCCACCTCCCGGGGCAAGGGCGTCCTGGTCTCCCCGACCGTGTACGGCAATGTGATGCTCGGGCCCACCTCGGAGGACCTCACCGACCGCACCGCGACCGGCACATCCGAGGACGGCTTCGCCTTCCTCCTCACCAAGGGCGCCCGGCTGATGCCGCAGCTCCTCGACGAGGAGGTGACCGCGACCTACGCGGGGCTGCGGGCCGCGATCGACCACCCCGACTACCTCATCGAGGCCGACACCGACCAGCGCTATCTGCTGGTCGGCGGCATCCGCTCCACGGGACTGACCGCGGGCATGGCCATCGCCGAGCATGTCCGGGACCTGCTCGCGGACGCGGGGCTCGCCCTCGAACCACGCGAGGACCTGCCCGCGCCACCCCGTATGCCCAACATCGGGGAAGCGGGCGTACGCCCCTACCAGGACGCGGACCGGATCGCCGCCGACCCGGCGTACGGCGAGATCGTCTGCTTCTGCGAGCGGGTCACCGCGGGCGAGATCCGCGACGCCTGCCACGCCCCCCTGCCCGCCCGTACGACGGAAGGACTCCGCCGCCGTACGCGCGCCATGAACGGCCGCTGCCAGGGCTTCTTCTGCGGTTCCGCCGTCCAGCAGCTCATGAACGACCACAGTGCGCCCGGCGACGACTGCGCCCGGACGTGCCACGAGGTGAACCCCCGATGAGTACGCCCAGTACACCCCCCACCACCCTCACCCCGGACGTACTCGTCATCGGCGGTGGCCCCGCCGGACTCACCGCGGCCGCGAACCTCGCCCCCCGCGTCAGCGGCGACGTCCTCGTCCTCGAGCGCGAGAAGGAAGCCGGAGGCATCCCCCGCCACAGCGACCACACCGGATACGGCCTGCGCGATCTGCGCCGGGTGATGACCGGGCCCGCCTACGCGCGGCGCCTCGCGGCCGACGCCGCCCGCGCCGGTGCCGTCATCAGGACCGGCGCCATGGTCACCCACTGGGCCTCCGACCGCGCCGTGGACGTCACCAGCCCGCAGGGCCGGTTCCGCGTCGAGCCCAGGGCCGTCGTCCTCGCCACCGGCGCCCGGGAACGGCCCCGTACCGCCCGGCGGATCCCCGGCGACCGCCCGGCCGGTGTCTTCACCACGGGCCAGCTCCAGAACGCCGTCCACCTCCACCACCAGCGCGTCGGCACCCGTGCCGTCGTGGTCGGCGGTGAACTCGTCAGCTGGTCCGCGGCCGTCACCCTGCGCGAGGCGGGCTGCTCCGTCGCCCTGATGGCCAGCGAGTACGAGCGGACCGAGGCGTACACGGCCTTCACCCTCGGCGGCAAGGCCCTGCTGCGCGTCCCGGTCGCCAACCGGACCCGGGTGGTCCGTGTCATCGGCAGGCCGCGGGTGGAGGCCGTCGAGATCGAGAACCTCGACACGGGTGCGCGCCGCACCGTCGAGTGCGACACCGTGATCTTCACCGGCGACTGGATCCCCGACCACGAACTGGTCCGCAGCGGCGGACTCGAACTCGACCCCGGCACCCTCGGCCCGCTCGTCGACACCGCCCTGCGGACCAGCAGGCCCGGCGTCTTCGCCGCCGGAAACCTCCTCCACCCGGTCGACACCGCCGACATCGCCGCACTGGACGGAAAGCACGTCGCGGACCAGGTGATGTCCTGGCTCGCCACCGGCGGCCCCGACCGGGAGCCGGCGCCGGGAGTGCGGCTGCTCGCGGAGGGCCCGCTGCGCTGGGTGTCGCCGGGGCTGCTGCGTCCCGGGGACCCCGCGCCGCCGCGCCGCAGGCTGCTGCTGTGGACCGACGAGTTCATCCGCGTCCCCCGCGTCAGCGTCAGCCAGGGCGGCCGGGTCGTCTCCGAGAAGACCCTGGCCTGGCCCGCGGCGCCCGGCCGTGTCTTCCGTGTGCCGTGGTCCGTCGTCCGGGGCATCAGCCCGGCCGGCGGTCCGGTCACCATCGCGGTCCACTGAGCCCGCCCGGCGGATCCCCCGTACCGCTCCAGGATCCGCCGGATTCCCCGCGCGGCCCCGCTCCGCCGCCCCGGACGACCGTCCGGGGCGGCGGAGCGGGTTCCGGGTACGGGTGAGCGCGCGCGTGTCTCAGCGGTCTGCGACCGTGATGCCGAGCGCCTGCGCGAACACCGGCGCGAAGTCCATCATCTGCACGGTGCTGATCGTGGCGCCCCGCAGTGACTCGGCGCCGTCGACGATCCCCAGCCGCGCGGCCGTACGCAGATCCACCCCGGTCATCCGGGCCCGGGCGAAACGCGCCTCCTCCAGGGTGGAGCCGGGGAAGGCGACCCGGTCGAGCCGTGCCCCGGCGAAGTCGACGTCCCGCAGCAGACAGTCCACGAACGAGACGTTCCGCAGCGTGGACGCGCGCAGATTGACCGAGTCCAGCTTGCAGTGGTGGAACGTCACCCGGTTCATCTCCGCGCTGAACAGTTCCAGCCCGGCCAGTGAGCCCGCGATGACCTCGGTGTCCATCCACGCCGTCTCCACCAGATCGGTGGCGACGAAGCGGACCGTATGCATCCACACCTCGTTGAAGCGCCCGCGCCGCATCCGGCCCCCGGTGAAGGTGACCGACGAGAGCGCCGACTCGGTGAAGCGGACACTTCCCCCGTCGACGCCGTCGAAGCTCTCACCGTCCAGACGTACGCCGTCGAGATCGCTCTCGCGCCCCAGCGAGCCCTGAAAGGGGGTCAGATGGGCGGCGTACGGAAGTTCGGACAGGGTGCGCGGTACGGGTACGGGCATGGCGGCCTCACGGATACGGGACGGCAAGGGGCTGGACGGCGAAGGCGCGACGGCAGGGACTGACGGCGGGCGGCGCGGCGGCGCGGGGCACGGCGGGGCCGGCCCGGTCACCGAACATCGGCCGACTGCGCGCGCATTCACATTACCGCAGGTGAAAGGTGTTGCAAGGCCCTCGAGGGTCTTCCGTGAAAGGCCCCCGAGAAGGCCCCTGGGCGGCCTCTGGAAGGCCCTTTCGGAGCGGGAATGCCCCGCCGTACGCCGAGGGGCGCGCGAGGCCCTCAGCCGGCCGCCTGCGGGTGCCGTTCCGCCGGGTCCCCCAAGGGGCGGCTCACCCCGGGTCCGTCCCCCGGAGAGGGCCCGGGATGCCCGTACGCGGCCCGGACCGGCCGTGGGGTCACCCGATCGGCGGAGCCCCGCGCTCGCCGCGGGGGCCTCGGTCCAGGGCCGGTCGGTCCACCGGCGGAGGACCTGTGGCCGGAGGCCGGGGACCTGTGGCCCTGCGCACCCGTACGGCCCGGCGCCCATCCTGGAAGAGGGATCACCGACGATCCCGTCCGCGTTCAGGAGGAGTGCACCATGCCCAGCACCGTGACCGTCGGCCTCGACGGCTCCCGCGAGAGCCTGGCGGCCGCCGAGTGGGCGGCCCGCGAAGCCGCATCGCGCGGTCTGCCACTGAAACTGGTCAACGTCTGGGAGCCCGTGCCCATGGCCGCGCGGGCGACCCTCCTCGGCGTCGACACCCAGCAGCACTGGTCCGAGAAGATCCCCCGTGAGGCGGCCCGGGACCTGCGCAACCGCCACCCCGAACTCGATGTCTCGATCGACCAGGTCACCGGCCGCCCCGGCGACGAACTGCCGAAGATCGCCGAGGAGTCCGCGCTGCTCGTCCTCGGCTCCCGCGGTCTCAGCGGTCTCGGCGGCTTCCTCGTCGGCTCCGTCGGCCAGGCCGTCCTCGCCGCCGCGAAGAGCCCCGTCGTCTTCGTCCGCGCCCCCGAGTCCCAGGCGGACACCGAGCCCGTGACCACGGACGGACCGGTCGTCCTCGGACTCGACGCCAATGAACCCGACGACGCTCAGATCGAGTTCGCCTTCGAGGCGGCCGTCCGCCGGGGCACCACGCTGCGGGTGATCCACAGTTGGAGCCTGCCGCCGTACTTCGCCTACGGACTGCCGCCCGACCCCGTACTGGACGCCGAACTGGCCCAGCAGGAGACCGCGACCCTCCGGCAGGTGCTCGCGCCCTGGCGCCAGAAGAACCCGGACCTGCCCGTGGTCGAGGAGGCGTCGATCGGCAAGGCGGTCGATCTGCTGGTGGAGGCCGCGAAGGACGCCTCCCTGCTGGTCGTGGGCCGCCGTATCAGGCGTGCGCCCTTCGGCGGCCGTATCGGATCCGTGGCCCACGCCGTACTGCACCACGCCACCTCGCCCGTGGCGGTCGTCCCCCACGCATGACGGCCCGTCCGGCGACGAGGACGCTCGCCGCCGGACGGCCGGCGCCGGGCCCGACGCTTCTCCGCGGCGGGCCGGCGCCGGCCGTCACCCCGTCACTTCACGAGCCCCGCAGCATGGTCGGGCACATAGGTCTGGAGGTCCTTCGGCGGCCTGATGTACCCGGTGGCGGGCGGTCGCTCGGGGAACTCGATCACCGGCGGCGGCACCTCGTGGTACGGGACCGAACCCAGCAGATGAGCGATCATATTGAGCCGCGCCCGCCGCTTGTCGTCGCTCTCCACGACATACCAGGGCGCCTCGGTGATGTCCGTGTGCACCAGCATCTCGTCCTTCGCCCGTGAGTACGCCTCCCAGCGCGTGATGGACTCCAGGTCCATCGGCGACAGCTTCCACCGGCGCGTCGGATCCTTGAGCCGCCGCCGGAACCGGTCCTCCTGCACGGCGTCGCTCACCGAGAACCAGTACTTGCGCAGCAGGATCCCGTCCTCCACCAGCATCCGCTCGAAGATGGGGCACTGGTGAAGGAACCTCCGGTGCTCCTCCTGAGTGCAGAAGCCCATCACATGCTCGACGCCGGCCCGGTTGTACCAGCTGCGGTCGAACAGGACGATCTCCCCGGCCGCCGGCAACTGCTCCACATACCGCTGGAAATACCACTGACCGCGCTCGCGCTCCGTCGGAGCGGGCAGGGCGGTGATCCGGGCGACCCGCGGGTTGAGATGCTCCGCCACGCGCTTGATCGTGCCGCCCTTGCCCGCGGCGTCCCGCCCCTCGAACACGACGACGAGCCGGGCGCGTTCCGTGCGCACCCACTCCTGGAGCTTCACCAGCTCCGTCTGGAGCCTGAGCAGTTCCCGCTCGTAGACGGCCCTGGGCAGTTTCGCCGCCGATCGCTCTTTTCCTCGGGTCATGCAGCCTCCACGCTCCCTGCTCCTGTGCGTTCCGCGTACCCGGACGGCTTCCGTGTACCCGGACGACCTTACGGAGTCGGGGCGTCACAGGCACGGGAAAGCCCGCCGGTCCCGGTCCCGGCCCCGGTCACCCGGGTTCCTTCGGCAAGGAGAGGTGTTCACTTACCGCAAGGGGAGGCGCCGGCGGCGCGGCTGTGTTTCCCTGGTGTCACGTCCGAAGCTCATCCGGCCGACGACCCGGACCGCTCATGGACCTCTCCCGAGCAGTTCCCCTCGCGCTCGCCGGAGCGCTGACCGCCCTCACCGCCTGCACCGGCGGCGCGGGAGCCGACGCCGTGGACGCCCGGCCACCCTCGGCGGTCTCCAGCACGTCGCCTCCCGCACTTTCCACGGCCCCGGGAGCGCGCGCAGGCCCCGATACGGATACGGACACGGCCCGCCGGACCGATCCCCGTACCGAGAGCGCGAGGATGTCCATTCCGGCCATCGGGGTCGGGGATCTGCGCGTGGTCCCGTACGAGGGCACCACCGACGACCGCGCCGGCACCCGGATACAGGACCGCGGTCTCGCCGCCAGCCCCTACGGCCCCGAGGGCGGCGTGGGTCCCGGGGAGATCGGGAACTATCTGGTCACCGCCCACCGGCTCTCCGCGGGCGGACCCCTGCGCGAGCTGCCCGACCTGCGCAAGGGCGACCGTGTGACCGTCGTCCTCGGCGGACGGTTCCACGAGTACGAGATCACCGGGACACGCTGGACCTCCTTCCGCTCCGAACGCTCGCTCGCAGAGCAGCGTGCGGCGGTCCCCGGGCATCCCGGAGAGCCCGCCACCCGGGCGATGATCACCATCTCGACCTGTGCGACGCCCGAGGACGACGCGGCGGGGAACTTCTGGCGGGACGGGAACAACAACCCGGAGCACAGGATCGACAAGATCGGTGTGCTGAAGCGGTCGGGTACGGCATGAACGGCGGCGCGCCCGCCCGTTCACCAGGGCTGCGCGTGCGCGCCGGCCGGCCTGTTCGTGCCCGTCACCGCACCCGGACCGCGCGCCGGTCACCGGGCGGGACCCGGGTGCGCCGGCGGGAGGGAGGGAGGGCCGCGGACGGACCCCGCGCCGGACCCGGTGTCAGTTCGGCCCGTGCGGGGAGGGCTCGGGGTGGCCCGCGAGGGAGAAGGAGTGGCCCGCGGGGTCGGAGTAGACGCGGACAGCGCGCGAGCCGCTGCCGCCGTGGGTCTCGACCGGGCGCGCGCCCAGTCCGATCGCCTCGCGCTCGGCCTCGTCCATGTCCCCGGGGGCCACGAGGATGCGCAGATGGACCTGGAGGGAGTCCTCGGGCCTCGGCCAGCTCGGCGGGGCGTGACCGACATCGCGGCGGACCGCCAGATGCACGCCCTGATGACCGATGATCTCCACGAAGTCGGGATCGTCCCCGATGCGGATCCGCGCACCGAACAGCGTGGCGTAGAACTCCGCCAGCCCGACCGGATCGGCGCAGTCCAGAACCAGCACGCTTGTCTTGTGGACCGTCATGGAACGCGTCTACCCCCGGTTCGCGGCGCCATACTGCCTGCTCACGGAGTGGCCGGTTCCGCCCCTGTCCAGGCGAGAAGTCCGTCCGCGCTCCAGGTGTTGACGACCCGTTCGGGCGGCACTCCGGCACGTTCCGCGCGGGCGCAGCCGATGATCTGCCAGTCGAGCTGACCCGGGGCGTGCGCGTCCGTGTCGACGGAGAACCGGACCCCGGCCTCCACGGCGAGGGAGAGCAGCCGCATCGGCGGATCGAGCCGCTCGGGCCTGCTGTTGATCTCCACCGCCGTACCGGAGGCGGCGCAGGCCGCGAACACCTCCGCCGCGTCGAACCGCGACTCCGGCCGGGTCCCGCTGGAGCCCGGGCGGCCCCGGCCCGAGGTCTGCCTGGCGACGACCAGCCGTCCCGTGCAGTGGCCGAGGATGTCCACCAGCGGGTTCTCGACCGCCTTGACCATACGGCGGGTCATCTGCGCCGGTTCCATCCGCAGTTCGGAGTGGACCGAGGCGACCACGACGTCCAGCTCGTCCAGCAGCTCCGGTTCCTGGTCGAGTGACCCGTCGGGGAGGATGTCGCACTCGATCCCCGTCAGCAGCCGGAAGGGCGCCCACCGCCGGTTCAGCTCCGCCACGACCGCCAACTGCTCGCGCAGCCGCCCGGCGGTCAGACCGCGGGCGACCGTCAGTCGGGGGGAGTGGTCGGTGAGTACGGCGTACTCATGGCCCAGGGCGATCGCCGTACGCCCCATCTCCTCGATGGGGCTGCCGCCGTCGGACCAGTCCGAGTGCAGATGGCAGTCGCCGCGCAGCAGCGCGCGCAGTTCCTCGCCGCCCTCGGCGAGCGGCCCGCCCGCCTCCTCCTCCAGCCGACGCAGATACTCCGGCACGTCTCCGCCGAGCGCCTCCCGCACCACCTTCGCCGTCTTGGGGCCGATGCCCTTGACCGACTCCAGCGCCCGCGTCCGGGCCAGCCCGGCGATCTCCGGCGCGGACCGTCCGGCCAGCGCCGCCGAGGCCGTACGGAAGGCCCGCACCCGGTAGGTCTCCGCACGCGAGCGCTCCAGCAGGAACGCCACCCGGTCCAGCGCCTCCACAGGGTCCATCCCGGCTCCTTCACCCATGCGTCCACCACCCCGCGCGGCGCCCGTACCGGGCCCGCGGTCACCCCCCCACTCTGGTGCCCCGGCCGTCCGACGGCACATCGGGAGCCTTCGGCGCCGCCGTTCCGGGGCGATTCGGCCGGTGGAGTCATGATCTTGTGCGTTCGTCCGAACATCCCGGGATCCCGGTGGCCGGGAAGGACTCAGCGGGCAGTCGTGTCACATGAGTCCACTCCGCCCCGCCCCGGACAGTGCCTGAGACGCGGCGACCGGCCCCCGCGTCGGTGATCGGGTTCATCGGCAGGCACTACCGCGACCCCGTCGTCGTCCAGACGCTGCGTTCGACGGCGGCGGCGACCATCGCGTACGTCGTGGCCCTCTGGCTGAGCAACGAGCCGGCCCCCCTGACCGCGCCGCTCACCGCCCTGCTCGTGGTCCAGGTGACCCTCTACTCCACCCTCACCACCGGTATCCGGCGGGTCAACTCGGTCGTCGTGGGCGTGCTGATCGCCAGTGGCTTCAGCCTGCTCGTCGGACTCAGCTGGTGGAGCCTCGGACTGATCATCCTGGCGTCGCTGATCGTCGGTCATATGGTCCGGGTGAGCGAGTTCGTGCCGGAGGTCGCGATCAGCGCGATGCTCGTCCTCGGTGTCACCCGGGTGGCCGACACGGCCTGGGACCGCGTCCTCGAAACCCTCATCGGCGCTGTGGTGGGGCTGCTGTTCAACGTGCTGTTCGTGCCGCCCGTCTGGGTGGGCACCGCGGGGGCGTCCATCGAGGAGCTCTCACGGCGGATGCGCCGTCTGCTGCTGTCCATCGGCGAGGAACTCCACACTCCCACCTCCGTGGAGACGGCCGCCGCCCGGCTCCACGAGGCACGGCGGCTCGACAACGACGTGGCCGAGGTGGACGCGGCGCTGCGGCAGGCCGAGGACAGCCTCAGATTCAACCCGAGGGTCAAGGAAGGGCTGCTGAACCGGGTGGTGCTCAGGACCGGCCTCGACACCCTGGAGATCTGCGCGGTGGTGCTGCGGGTGCTGGCCCGCACCATGACCGATCTGGCCAAGGAGCGCGGCGAGGCGGATCTCTTCCCCCGGGAGGCGGGGCTCGCGGTCGAGTCGCTGCTGTCCCATGTCGCCGACGCGCTGGTCAGCTTCGCCGTACTGGTCACCACCCAGGTCAGCGCGAGCGCCGAGGCGGCGGAGCGACGGCTGGCGGGGGAGCTGGAGGCCGCGGTGGCCGGCCGCGGACAGGCGGCCGCGCTGCTCCTCGCCGGCGTACAGGCCCATCCGCGCCACTGGCAGCTGCACGGCGCGCTGCTCGCGGAGATCGACCGCATCCTGGCCGAACTCGACCCGGAACAGCGCTCCCTGCGGCTGATGGAGGAGCTGGACCGCAGCGCCCGCGAGACACGGGAGAAGTACCCCCGTCTCGCCGCCGTCCGCCAGTGGGTGAGAGGAAGACGGCGCGAACGGTCGGCGGCCCGCTGACCGCCGGCGCTGACCGCCGGCCGGGCATCCGGCCCGTACCTCGCCCGGATCGTCGGAGCCGGGGTACGGGCGTCGGCGCGACCCGGGCCGGGGCCTGGCCTGGGGGCCGTGTCACGGGCGCCCGGGCGATCGGGCGGGAGCCTCCCGTTCAGGCAGGCGCCTCCCGTCCGGGCGCCGGCCGCTCGGCTCCCCGCCGCCGGGCCGCAGTCCGGCCGGTGCGGTCAGGTGCCGTCCGGTGCGGTCCGGTTGGTCCGCAACCGCGTTTCGGACCGCGAGATCGCGGTACGTGACGGGACATGCTCCCGTCACGTGGGGGAGCGCAGGCGCCGGAACGGTTGGGCCCGTCGGCGTCCGGTGCCGCCCCCGCCCGGGCGCGTCCGCCGCGTGACCCGGGCGGGCGCCCGCCGTCTGCCCCGGACCGGTTCGGCGCGCTTGTCGGGAGGTCCGTGCGTCCAAGGTCATCCGGGGCGTCTCAGAGACGGCCGGTGATGGTGAACAGGGCGCCGTCGGGATCCCGCACCACGGCCTCCTCGTGGCCGTCGGCCGTCGTGCGCCGGTCCAGGACCGCGCCGCCGCGGTCCAGCGCCGTACGGGCCGTCGCGTCCACGTCGTCGACGGGGAAGTGCACGTCCCAGCGGGGCCTGAGCAGGGGATCGGGCGCGGCCCCCAGGGCCCCGGAGCTGAGCCGCGCCAGCACATGGCCGTTGCTGACGAGCACCACCTCGTCGTTCTCGTAGCGCACATCGCAGCAGCCGGGGCGTCCGCTGGCCCACTCCAGCACCTCCCCGTAGAAGATCGCCGCGTCGAAGGCGTTACGGGTCCGCAGCAGCAGCCACGCGGGCGCGTCCTTGTGCCCGGACTGCCAGTCGGGGATCAGCGCACCCTCCCAGATGCCGAACACCGCGCCGTCGCGGTCCGAGGCCAGGGCGCCGCGACCCAGGGAGAAGGCGAGCGGGCCCACGGCGACCGTGCCACTGCGCTCGCGGATCCGCGCGGCGGCCTCGTCCGCGTCCGTGATGGCGAAGTACGGGGTCCAGGTGACGGCGACCTGAAGGGTCGGGGCCAGGGCTCCGATACCGGCCACCGGGGCGCCGTCGAGCATGGCGACGCTGAACTCGTCCCCCAGCCTGTCCCTGCGGAAGCCCCACCCCAGTACGGCGCCGTAGAAGTCCTGGGACGCCTTGAGGTCGCGGGCCATGAGGCTGACCCAGCACGGTGCGCCGAACACGTCCGCGCTCGATGTCGTCGCCGGCGCGTCGGCCGGTCCTGTCTTCTTGTCCATCACACTCGTGTCCTGAGATCTACGCGGTGTGCGCGATGTCCTCGGCGGTGCCCGGCGCGGGGGCTCGGGCCGGACGGAAACGCGGCCGGGACCGGATGCCCTCATCCTCCACTGGGGGCCGCGTCCCCGCGAGTCGCAGGGCCGCCGGGGTGCGCCACCCGGCGCGCGCCGGGAGCCCGGGTTGCGGATGTCCTCCCGGAAGGGCCGGATGGTGCGCACTCCGCGGGTACCCGTGGAGTGTGAGTGACACCCGGTACCAACGGACGGAAGGGAGCACGGCTGCCATGACGCAGGCCGAGAAACAGCCCAGGGGCATCGAGGCCGCCCGCCTCGGCGAGCACGAGCTGATCCGGGAACTGGAGACCATCCACCGCAGCCGCCACGACACCCTGCTCCACGGGTCGGCCGCCGCCCTCGCCGCCCACACCACCCGGATGGCCGAACTGGAGGCGGAGTATCTGCGCCGTCACCCCGAACGGCCGGTCTCGGCGGGCCGGACCAGGGCCGGTGCCAGGGCCCGTACCCAGCCGAGGTGACCCGTCGGTCAACTGTCCGGGTACGGAGAGTGACGTCACCCGCCTCGGTGTGCGAGCCGCCAGCGGTTCCCCTTCAGAGGCCGCTCGCCGCCCGCCGGTGATCCGGGGCGGCGCGCGGGCCGCAGTGGCCTGTCTGCCGTCCGCCGCGTGGACCGTGCCCGGTCGGCCCCGGCCACCCCTGCCCGGGCCGCTCACTCGTCCTGACGGCCCGGAGATCTCCGTACGGGGCGATCCCCTGCGCCTGCCCGCCCGCCTCCGTCCCGCCTCGGCCTGTGCCGCCTGTTCGCATGAACCTCCCCCGGACGGGTACCCGCGGGAGGCCGACGGCCCCCGCCGGAATCGGCGGACCGCCCGTCCGCGACCGGAACACAGGAAGGTGGAGCTGATGGGCCGGGGCGGGTGCATCGTCCTGATCGCCGTGGGAGCGATCCTCACCTTCGCCACCGACTGGGAGACGAAGGGCGCCGACCTTGATGTGATCGGCCTGATCCTGATCGCCGTGCGCGTCATCGGCGTGGTCACTTTCACGAGCATCGCCGGGCGACGGCGGCTCGTCGTGCCGCCCCCGGCCTCCGTGGCCGACGAGGAGCGGAGCCGACGGCCGTACGAGCGAGGGCGCCCCCGGACGATCACACGACGTATCCGCGGACTCCCGTGACCTCGTCACCGTCACCCCGGCACCGCGGAAGACGATCGTGAGCCGTAGCCGTAGCCGTAGCCGTAGCCGTATGGCCGTCGCGGGTGCGGTCACCGGCGGTCACCCCTTCGCCGCCGGGACAACCGGGTGCGCGTCGCCCGGGCCGGTACGGGTACCCGGCGGTCCGGAGCGGTCCGTGACACCGGGGCCGGATCACCGGGACCGGGGACGCCGACGACTCGGGCAAGGAGCGTTGAGATGCGATACGAACAGCTGGCAGAACTGGGACAGCAACTGCGGGTGGACGCCGTCCGCGCCGCCGACGCGGCCGGGTCCGGCCATCCGACCTCGGCCATGTCCGCCGCCGATATCGCCGCCGTCCTGGTGGCCAACCATCTGCGCTACGACTTCGGGCGGCCGGACCACCCCGGCAACGACCGGCTGGTCCTCTCCAAGGGCCATGCCTCACCGCTGCTGTACGCGCTCTACCGCGCGGTCGGGGTCGTCGACGACGAGGAACTGCTCACCTTCCGCCGGCGCGGCAGCAGGCTCGAAGGCCATCCGACACCCCGGCTGCCGTGGGTGGACGTGGCCACCGGCTCGCTCGGCCAGGGCCTTCCCGTAGGCGTCGGCATGGCGCTGGCGGGCGAGCGCCTGGACCGGGTCCCGTACCGCGTCTGGGTGCTGGCGGGTGACAGCGAGATGGCCGAGGGCTCGGTCTGGGAGGCCGTCGAGCACGCGGCATACGAGCGCCTCGACCGGCTGACTCTGATCGTCGACGTCAACCGGCTCGGCCAGCGGGGTCCCACCCGGCACGGCTGGGACCTCGACGCGTACGCCCGCAGGCTCCAGGCCTTCGGCTGGCACACCGTCGAGACCGACGGACACGATGTGAGGGCCGTCGACGAGGCCCTGAGCGAGGCCGAGGCGACGACCGGGCGGCCCACCGCGATCATCGCCCGTACCCGCAAGGGACGCGGGGTCGCGGCCGTCGAGGACCGCGAGGGACACCACGGCAAACCGCTGTCCGACGCCTCCGCCGCGATCGCGGAACTGGGCGGACCGCGCTTCATCACCGTGGATGTGGCCGCGCCCCCGGACGCCCGCGTCGAGCGGGAGAAGCCGGCCGGCGTCCCCGGGACACCGCGGTACGGCATCGGGGACTCCGTCGCCACCCGGGACGCGTTCGGTGAGGCCCTCGCCGCGCTCGGCTCCCGGCGTCCGGAGGTCGTCGCCCTCGACGGCGAGGTCGGCGACTCCACCCGCACCGCGGCCTTCCAGAAGGCGCACCCCGGGCGGTTCTTCGAGTGCTACATCGCCGAACAGCAGCTCGTGGCCGCGGCGGTGGGCCTGCGGGCCCGCGGATACACCCCGTACGCCTCCACCTTCGCCGCGTTTCTGACACGCGCTCATGACTTCGTGAGGATGGCCGCGGTGAGCGGTACGGCGATCAACCTCGTCGGTTCGCACGCCGGGGTGGCCATCGGCGAGGACGGGCCGTCCCAGATGGGTCTTGAGGACCTGGCGATGTTCCGCGCGGTCCACGGCAGCACCGTGCTGTACCCGTGTGACGCCAACCAGACCGTCAGCCTCGTCTCCGCCATGGCGGAGCTGCCCGGTATCGGCTATCTGCGTACCACCCGCGGCGCGACCCCGGTGCTGTACGGCCCCGGGGAGGAGTTCCCCGTCGGCGGCTCCAGGGTGCTGCGGTCGGGGGAGCGGGACCGGGTGACGGTCGTGGCCGCCGGGGTGACCGTGCACGAGGCGCTGCGCGCAGCGGACCTCGCGGCGGCCGAGGGCATCGGTGTACGCGTCGTCGACCTCTACTCGGTCGAGCCGGTCGATGTGGCGACGCTCCTGGACGCGGCGGAGGCCACGGGCTGTCTGATGACGGTCGAGGACCACCATCCCGAGGGCGGTCTCGGCGACGCGGTCGCCTCGGCCTTCACCGACGGCCGTCCCGTCCCGAGGCTGGTCCGGCTCGCGGTGCGGAACATGCCGGGTTCGGCCACGCCCGAGGAGCAGCTCCACATCGCGGGAATCGACGCGGCGTCGATCGCGGCGGCCGTGCGTCTGCTGGTGGGGGAGTCCGTGGTCCGCTGACCGGGCCGCGTCCCGGGGCCATTTCCGTACGGGCCCGGGTGGCGCCCGGTGATGCGTCACCCGCCGGTGAGGCAGGGGGTGTACGCCGAAGAGGTGGCCGCCCGCCCAACGGAATTCGGCGCGAGGGCGGGGGACGGCCGTGACCGCCGTACGAGGACGCGGGCCGGCGGCCGTACGGACGGCAGTGGACGGACGGCGTCGAGGGACACGGGACGTTGAGGGACACGGACGGCACGGACGGCGGTGAGGGCGGCCCCCGCGGGGGCCGCCCTCACCGCTCGCTCCGCACGTCTACCAGCGGTACCAGCGCGACCTGGTGCCGCCCGCCGATGTGCTCCTCATCAGGAAGCCCAGCAGCCAGACCACCAGAACGGCCAGCGCTATCCACCACAGCGCCTTCACCGCGAATCCGACACCGAACAGAATGACCGCCAACAGCAGAACGAGTAGGATCGGAACCATAATTCTGCACCTCCGGGACAACGGGTGCCCGGAAGAGACCGCCCCAGTCCCTGTGGTGAGTTGCGGTTATCGGTTTCCGGCGCTCCGTATGAAGCGGGTACCCGCCCGGTGAAGGGTCGCAGAACAGTCCGTGTTTGCCTCCGCGAGGCGGGGGCAGACGCCTTTACGTGCTTCGGACCGGAGGCACACCCGCGGAGCGCAGACACCCCCCGATGTGAGGGTGAATTCTCATTCGCGGTTGTCCGGACGCATCATCCGTTCGCACCGCCGAGGGAGTGGCGCGCATATGCGCACACACGCGAGCACACAGCACTCACACGACGACGCCCCCGATACGCAGGCCGCCTTCACCCGGCTCGCCGGACTGTCCGAGGGGCCCGAGCGCGACGCCCTGCGCCAGGAGCTGGTGAACGCGTGGCTGCCGATGTCCCAGCGCCTCGCCGGCCGGTTCCGCAACCGCGGCGAGAGCCTGGAGGACCTCTGCCAGGTCGCCGCCCTCGGTCTGATCAAGGCCGTCGACCGTTACGACCCGGGCCGCGGCCACGCCTTCGTGAGCTTTGCCGTACCGACCATCACGGGCGAGGTGAAGCGCCATTTCCGGGACCATATGTGGACTCTGCATGTACCGCGTCGGGTTCAGGACCAGCGTAATCGCGTCCGGGCCGCCCAGCAGGAGCTGAGCCGGACCGTCCCCGGCCGCTCCCCGACCGAGGAGGAGATCGCCGCCGAGGCGGGGCTGTCACTGGAGGAGACCCGGGCGGGCCTGGAGGCCATCGGTTCCTTCCGTACGCTCTCCCTGGACGCCGAGATCCCCGGCGGCGACCAGGGCCGCACCATGACGGACGCCCTCGGCGGGCCCGATCCGGCGCTCGATGTCGTCATCGACCGCGAGGCGGTGAAGCCCCGGCTGCGCGAGCTGCCCGAGCGCGAGCGGAAGATCCTGTACATGAGGTTCTTCCGCGATATGACCCAGAGTCGTATCGCCGAGGACCTCGGGATCTCCCAGATGCATGTGTCTCGGCTGATCAGCAATTCGTGTGACCGTCTGCGCCGCCAGATCATGCAGGATGCCGCATAGGTGTCAGCGGCGCCCCGGCGGCCGTCACCCCGGGACGGAACCACCGGAGTTCATATCAATCCAGAGGTCATGTGAAGAGAGGTCATATGACTACGGGAGTGAATCGGGAGGTCGTACGGTGTCCGACAACGGAGGCGATTTTCGCCGCGGCCGGCGGGAAACGGAAGAGGAGAGAGCAGACCGGCGCTGGAACGACCTTCTCCAGGAATTGCGGGTGGTGCAGACCGGAGTGCAGATCCTCTTCGGATTCCTGCTGTCCGTGGTCTTCCAGCCGCGATTCACCACGCTGTCGGAAACGGACCAGGACATCTATCTGGCGACGGTGCTGCTGGGCGCGGCGACGACCGGCGCCCTCATCGCCCCGGTGTCGTTCCACCGGCTCCTGACCGGCCACCGGCTGAAGCCGCAGACCGTCGACTGGGCCTCCCGGCTCACGATGGTCGGGATGTTCCTGCTGCTGTGCACGATGGCCTCGGTGCTTCTGCTGATCCTGCGACTCGTCCTCCCCGACACCCTCGCCCTCTGGCTCGTGATCGGCATGGCGGCCTGGTTCGTCCTCTGCTGGCTCGTGCTGCCGCTGTGGATGCGGGCCCGGCACATCGCCGAACTGGACCGGCCGACTCCCGGCGGCACCCGCCGCGGGGACTCCTGACGCGGGACCGCCGCCGGGCGGCGCCTCGACGATGTCGAGGAAGAGATGGTCCGCCTGGGGCCACCGCTCGGCGATGCTCCGCTTGATCCGTACGCACACCAACTCGACCTCCTCGCTGTCGAGGCCGGGGGTGAGATCGATCCGCGCGGCCACCAGCGTCGAGTCCAGGCCGAGACGCATGGTGAGCAGCGCGGCGACATTGTCGATCTCGGGCTGAGCACCGAGGAAGGCCCCGATACGCTCACGCAGCCGCGGGTCCACCGCCTCCCCGATCAGCCGGTCGCGGGCCTCCCGGGCGAGCCGGAAGGCGACGTAGACGAGCAGCAGCCCGATCGCGAGGGACGCGCACGCCTCCCACGCCACCTGCCCGGTGAGCAGATGAAGGCCCATTCCTGCCATGGCGAGGAGTACCCCCAGCACGGCCGATGAGTCCTCGGCGACGACCGTCCGCAGCGCGGGATCTCGCGCGCCCTCGCGCTGCCCGCGGAGCTGGTGCAGGGCGCGCAGCAGTGAGCCGCCCTCCGCGATCAGCGCCACGGCGAGCACCGCCAGCCCCGCGATGTAACCGGTCGGGGATTCCCCCCGGTCCGTGCCGAACGCCCGGATGCCCTGGTAGAACGAGAAACAGCCGCCCATGACGAAGATCCCGACCGCGGCGAGCAGCGCCCAGAAGTAGCGCTCCTTGCCGTATCCGAAGGGGTGGCGCGAGTCCGGCGGGCGGCGGCTGCGCCGCAGGGCGATCAGGAGGAACACCTCGTTGAGGCTGTCGGCGACGGAGTGGGCCGCCTCCGACAGCAGCGCGGGGGAGGCGGCGAGGAAGCCGCCGACGGCCTTGGCCACGGCGATCACGAGGTTCGCCGCGAGGGCCACGAGCACCGTCACCCGGGTCCTGCCGTCGGTTTTCTGCCGGTCCACATCGGTCACCGTCCGTCGGGGGCGGGGAGGGCGTACGCGTGGGCCGTACACCCTGACGGAGCGCCCGGTACCGGCCGGGTGCCCCGCGTGTTCCGGGCCAATCCCGGAAGACCGGGGCGGCCCGCCGTGGACGCCGGGCGCACCCGGTGGCGACGGCCGGACGGGGGTGGCGGGCGAACGGGGATGACGGCGGGTGGCCGGGCCCGGCGTCGGCCGGTTGCCGGCCGCACACCGCGTGCCGTGCTTCAGACCGCCGTGGCCGATGGGCAGTGCGCCGGCGCTCCGTCCGCCACGACCTGGCTGGAGATTCCGTTCACGCCGACGGGGCCATAGCCCGGGAGGATCCCCCGGTACGCGGGCGCGGCGGGCCGCCGGGGCCCTCCGGGGAGCGGTGCCCTGGGGCGTGGTGGTGGCAGAGCACCAGGTCACAGGAGTCCGGGACCGGCGGACCACGGTGGCCCGCCCTCGCCGGACTGCCCCCTGCCCCGGTCCGTTCCGGTGCGGCCCGCGATCATGGCCGGACATACGCCCCCGGGTGTTCCGGTTATCGGCTGGCGCGCCGGTACAGTCGCCGCGACGCTGTCCCAGGACATCGCTCGCCGCCCGTCCGACCAGCCGTGAACCGGGAGACGTTGTGGACCGAAGGACAGCGGGACGGGCCCTCGCGGTGATCGCCGTCCTGTCCGCGCTCACGGCCGGAGGCATCCCCGGGGCGGCCGCCACCGGAACGATCCCCGATCCCCGTCCCCGTACCGCCGCCGAAGTCCTGCGGCCGGTCGCGCCCCCGCCCCCGGGCAGCGTCACCGTCACCCCGGAACCGGGATCCGCGCCCGGCCGGGCGGCGGACGGGGACACGGGCGACGGCATCGAGACCGCGCGGACCTCCCGGCCCGTCGCCCCGGGCATCCGGCTCACCTCCTACGACCGGCTGGAATCCGCCTCCTGGCTGCGCGTCGACACCCTCACCGTCGACCTCGACGGCAGCGGCGCGCAGGCCGGGTACCTGTCCGCCGGGACGGTCACCGGCCGCGATACCGTGAGCCGGCTCGCCGCCCGCCACCGGCCGGGGCCCGGACGGCGTACGGTCGCCGCGGTCAACGCCGACTTCTTCGACATCAACCGGACCGGCGCGCCGCTGGGTCCCGGGCTCCGCCACGGCGAGATCACCCACTCAGCCGCCCCGGGCGCCGAACGGGCCGTCGGCATCGGACCCGGCGGCGCGGGACGCATCCTGCGGCTCTTCTTCGACGGCACCCTCACCCTGCCGTCCGGACCCCATCCGCTCACCGCCTACAACGCCGCCCGGGTGCCCTCGGGAGGCATCGGCGCCTACACCCCGGCGTGGGGGAGCGCCGACCGGGCCGGGACCGCGGGCGGGGCCGCGCCCGTCGCCGAGGCGGCCGTACGCGAGGGGAAGGTCGTCTCCGTCACCGATCGGCCCGGCACCGGGCCGATCCCCGCGGGCACCACCGTGCTCGTCGGACGGGAGGCCGGTGCCGGTGTGCTCGGCGCCCTGCGTCCGGGCGACCCCGTCTCCCTGTCCTACCGCCCGCGCACCGACTCCGGCCCCGTCCCGCGCACGGCGGTCGGCGGCCGTGAACTCCTCGTCGTCGACGGCGTCGCGCAGAACCACGACGGCCGCCCCAACAACACTCCCGCCCCGCGCACCGCCGTCGGCTTCTCCCGCGACGGGCGCACCCTGCGGATCGTCACCGTCGACGGCCGGCAGGCCGACAGCGGCGGCATCACCCTCACCCGGCTCGGTCTGATGATGCGCCGGGCCGGGGCGCACAACGCCCTCAACCTCGACGGCGGCGGCTCCAGTACCCTGCTCGCCCGGGATGTGGGCAGCGATACGCTCCAGGTCGAGAACAGCCCCTCCGACGGCAGTGAACGCGCGGTCCCCAACGGCCTGGTGCTCACCGCACCCGACGGCAGCGGCGAGCTGCGCGGTTTCCGGGTCACCACCCGCACCCCCGCGTCCGCCGCGCCCACCGCCTCCCCCGTCCGGGGCGGGCACCCCGAACGGGTCTTCCCCGGCCTGACCCGGGCCCTCACCGCGGCCGGATACGACGAGACATACGGCCCCGCCACCGGGACCCCCGTCTGGCGGACCACGGATCCCTCGGTCGGCACCGCCGACCGGCAGGGGGTCTTCCGGGGCGTTCGCACGGGCACCACCACCGTCCGCGCCGAACAGGGCGAAGCCCGCGGCGGCACCGGTATGACCGTCCTCGGCACCCTCACCCGTATCGAACCCACCACCCGGCGCATCGGACTCGCCGGGGCAGGGGCCAGGGGCACCTTCGGTCTTGTCGGCTTCGACGCCCAGGGCAACAGCGCGCCCATCGAACCCGCGGACGTCCGGCTCGGCTACGACCCCGCCCTTCTCGCCGTACGCGACGACGGAGCGGGCTCCTTCACGGTCACCGCCCGCACGGCATCCGGAGCCGGCCGGATCACGGCGACCGCCGGGGGAGTCGGCACCACGCTGGGCGTCGGCACCGGCCTCACCGAAACACCGCTCGCCGACTTCGACGACGCCGGATCCTGGACCTTCAGCCACGCCCGCGCCGGGGGCTCCCTCGCGGCGACGCCCGGCGGACACAGCGGCACCGGACTGGAGATCGCCTACGACTTCACCCGGTCGACCGCGACCCGCGCCGTCTACGCCACCCCGCCCAGGCCGATCGCGCTGCCCGGCCGCCCCCAGTCGTTCACCCTCCGGATCCACGGTGACGGCAAGGGAGCGTGGCCCACCCTCCACCTCAAGGACGCATCCGGCGCCGACCAGCTGCTCCGGGGGCCGTACATCACCTGGCACGGGTGGCGCCAGGTGGGATTCACCGTGCCGCCGGGGGCGGCGGCCCCGGTCGCGGTGCACCGGTTCTATCTCGCCGAGACCGCGGCCACCGCCCAGTACACGGGCCGCGTCGTGGTCGACGGGCTCGCCGCGCAGGTACCGCCCGTGGTCGATCTGCCCGAGGAGCGCCCCGCCCCCGATCCGCTCATCGGCACGGCGGCGGACGTCCGGGGCAGGGACTGGCGGTTCGCCGTGATGTCCGACGCGCAGTTCGTCGCCCGCGACCCCGACGGTACGGCCGTCCGGCAGGCGCGCCGGACGCTGCGAGAGATCAGGGCGGCGGCACCGGACTTCCTGGTCGTGAACGGCGACCTCGTCGACGAGGGGTCGCCGGCCGACCTCGCGTTCGCGCGGCGGGTGCTCACGGAGGAGCTGGGCGAGGCGCTGCCCTGGTACTACGTGCCCGGCAACCACGAGCTCATGGGCGGTGGGATCGACCGGTTCACCGCCGAGTTCGGCGCGGCTTCCCGTACGTTCGACCATCGCGGCACCCGCTTCGTGACCCTGGACACCTCGTCCCTGTCGTTGCGCGGCGGCGGGATCGCCCAGATCGCGCGGCTGCGCGCCGGGCTCGACACGGCGGCGCGCGAGCCGGGCGTCCACTCCGTGATCGTCGTCGGGCATGTGCCGCCGCGCGACCCGGCACCCCTCGGCGGCAGCCGGCTCACCGACCGGAAGGAGGCGGCGCTGATCGAGGAGTGGCTCGCGGAGTTCCGCCGCACCACGGGCAAGGGCGCCGCCCTCGTCGCCGCTCACGCGGGGGTCTTCCACGCGGGGCGCGTCGACGGCGTCCCGTATCTGATCAACGGCAACTCCGGGAAGACCCCGGCGGGCCCGGTGGACCGGGGTGGCTTCACGGGCTGGTCGCTCATCGGCGTGGACACCCCGGACACCCCGGATGCCTCGGACAGCCCGGACACCCCGGATACCCCGGACGCCTCCCGTCGGGGTCCGGGCGCCGGAACGGACTGGCTCTCGGCCCAGACCCGCGCCCACACCGACGCGCTCACCCTGGAGGCGCCACCGGTCCTGCGCCCCGGTGACACCGGGACGGTCCGGGCGACGGTCACCCAGGGCGCGCGGCACATTCCGGCGGCCCACCCGATGAGCGTGGACTGGACGGGCTCGCCGGATGTGTATGTGGGCGACCCCCGGTCCGCGGGCGCGGCGCGCCACCGCTACACCGCCGCCTTCGATCCGGCGACCGGCCGGCTGACGGCCTGGCGCACAGGCACCGTCACGCTCGCCGTCACCGTGGCGGACCGCACCCAGCGGTCTCGGATCCGGGTGGAGGCGGAGCCGCGGACACCCGCGGGCACCGCGCGAACGGCCCCCTGACGGGCGCCCCACGGGCCGGTGTCCGGCCGGGTGCGGGACGGCCGGGGAGAGGGCGCGGGGCAGCCGGGAGAAAAGCGTCCGGAAAAAAATCCGGAGCCGATGTCGATCGGGCCCCGTCCCGTTCGACGCAGGGGTGAGAGGCGGGGAAGGCACCCGCCTCGCCCAGGCCGCGTCCCGTGCGGCACCCATCGGCTCAGGAGGATCCATGGCCACCGCCCCCACCGTTCCCGTCGACGCCCGCACCCTGGAGGTACCGGGGGCGCGCCTGCACTACGAGGTGCGGGGTTCGGGCCCGCTCGTGGTGCTGGTCGGCGCCCCGATGGACGCCGTCGCCTTCGCACCGCTGGCGGATCTGCTCGCCGCCGACCACACCGTCCTCACCACCGACCCGCGGGGTATCAACCGCAGCCCGGTCGACGACCCGGACGCCGACTCGACTCCGGCGATGCGCGCCGATGACCTCTCCCGGCTCATCGCCCATCTCGACGCGGGTCCGGCCGTGGTCCTGGGTTCCAGCGGCGGTGCGGTCACCGCGCTCGCCCTGGTGGAGGCGCACCCGGAGCAGGTGCGTACCGTCGTCGCCCACGAGCCCCCGCTCGACGAACTCCTCGACGACCGCGAACAGGTCCGCGCCCGGACCGAGGACCTGATCGCCGCCTATCTCGCCGGGGACGTACTGGGGGCCTGGCGGAAGTTCTTCGGCCTGGCCGGTATCGAGCTGCCCGACAGTGTGGTCGAGCACATGTTCGGCGGGGAGCGCGATCCTCAGGCGGTCGCGGACGAGCGCTTCTGGTTCGCGCACGAGATGCTGCCGTCCGTCACCTGGCAGCCCGACATCTCGGCGCTCGGCTCCGCGCCCACCCGGGTCGTGGTGGGCATCGGCAAGGACTCGGCGGGCCAGAGCTGCGACCGTACGTCGAGGGCTCTCGCCGCGGCACTGGGCATCGAGCCCACGATCTTCCCCGGTGACCACACCGGGTTCGCCGACGACCCCGGTACGTTCGCCGTCCGCCTGCGCGAGGTCCTGCGCGAGCACTGACCCGCTCCCCGGCACCGGCCCGGCCCGCGGTGCTCCGTCGCGGCGTTGTCCAGCCCGCCGCGACGGAGCGGGGACGCGGGTCCCGCAGCTGTACCAGAGCCGGGGCGAGAGCCCGGTGGTCCCGGTTCCCGCGGTCGGCGGACCATTGTCGGAAGGGACGGAACGGAGGTGGGGGTGGGGGCACGCCGGGCCCCGCCCCCACAGCGGGAGCACACCGGCCCGACGGGCGCGGTCCGGCCCTGCCCCGGCCCGACGGTGCCGGGGCAGGGCCGGAGGCCGGTTCCGGCGGCGGTACCCCCGCGGGGGTACCCGGCGGAACCGGCCTCCGGCCCCGACCCCTGCCTCCCGGGGAATGCCCCCGGACCTCGCCTCGCGGGAAACATCGACTGCGGGCAGCCTGGTCATGAGGGGCACGGAGGAGGTGGTTCCCCTGGGTGCTCCGCGTGCGCCCCGGCCCGTCGCCCCCGACGCGGACGGCGACGGCCCGCAGCCGCTGCTGTCGCTCGCGCTGGCCGGGATGCTGGAGGGCGTCCACGCACACTCGGGGGCCCTGTATCTGCTTCCCCGCCACGGCGAGGTCCTGGAGATGGTGGCCAAGGCCGGGCTGCCCCGGTCGTTCTCCGCGCCCTGGGAACGCGTCCCCCTCACCGCGCCCATGCCGGTCGCCGACGCCATCCGCGAACGCCGGCTCATCTGGATCTCCGGCGAGGAGGAGATGGCCCGTCGCTATCCGAGGATCGCCGTCGTCCTGCCCTATCCGTACTGTCTGGCCGCCCTGCCGGTCACACACGGCGACACCGTGTACGGAGCCGTGTACCTCACCTGGCCGGGCTCCCACCCGGCCGGACTCTCCGACGCGGAACTCACCCAGCTGACGACGGCCTGTGAGCGGCTGGCGCTCCGTCTGGAGCATGCCGCGGAGGCAGGGCAGCCGGTCCTGCCCTCCCCGGGCGTGATCGAGGCGGGGTCCATGGGACCGGCCAGGACCAGCGGCGCGGTCGAGGCGGCCCGGATGCTCGCGCGGATCCCGGAGGGCCTGTGCGCCCTCGATGTGGAGGGCCGGGTCACCTACGCCAGTCCCGCCACCGGGGACCTCCTCGGCCTCCCCGCCTCCCGGCTGAGGGGCAAGCAGCTGTGGACCGCGGCCGGCTGGCTGGACGACCCCGTGTACGAGGACCGCTACCGCGCGGCGATGCTCAGCCAGCGGCCGACCTCGTTCACCGTCCTGCGGCCGCCGCGGAGCTGGCTCACCTTCCGGCTGTACCCCAGCCGGAACGGCATCAGCGTGCACATCGCCCCGGCCGGCGCCACCGAGGGCGGCCCGCTGCCCGACACCCCGCCCGGCCGGTCGGGCAGTCTGGTGACGATCTCCCACATCCTGAGCCTGGCGAGCGCGCTGACCAAGGCCGTCGGCGTCTCGGACGTGATCGAGACGGTCGCGGACGAGATCATGCCCACGCTCGGCAGCGACGCACTGGTGATGCTGGCGGCCGAGAACAACCGCCTGCGCGTGCTCGGACAGCGCGGCTACCGCGACCCCGGGATCGTGGAACGCTGGGACGGCACCCCGATGACCGCCCAGATCCCCGGCGTCCAGGCCCTCACCACCGGCGTTCCGTCGTTCTTCGAGTCGCGGCTGGAGCTGGAACGCGTCTACCCCACCCGGTTCGCCACCCCCGACGGCATGGCCGCCTGGGCCTATCTCCCGCTCATCGCGTCCGGGCGGCCCGTCGGCGCCTGCGTCCTCGGCTACGCGCGGGAGCACGACTTCTCGACGGACGAACGAGCTGTGCTCACCAGCCTCGGCGGGCTCATCGCGCAGGCGCTGGAACGGGCCCGGCTGTACGACGCCAAGCTCCGGCTCGCCCACGGCCTCCAGTCCTCCCTGCTGCCGAACTCCCTGCCCCTCCTGCCCGGTCTGGAGGCCGCCGCCCGCTATCTGCCGGGCTCCCACGGCATGGACATCGGAGGGGACTTCTACGACCTCGTCCCGGTGCACGGCCGGGCCGCCGCCGTCATCGGGGACGTCCAGGGGCACAACGCCACCGCCGCGGGACTCATGGGCCAGGTCCGCACCGCCGTACGCGCCTACACGGCCGTCGGCCAGCCGCCCCGCCAGGTCGTGGAGAGCACCAACCGGCTCCTCATCGACCTCGACGCGGATCTGCTCACGAGCTGCGCCTACCTCCATCTGGACCTGCCCGCCCGGCGGGCCGTCTTCGCCCGCGCCGGGCATCCCCAGCCGCTGCTGCGCGAGCCCGACGGCCGGGTACGGGTGCTGGAGCTGGCGGGCGGCCCGCTGCTCGGCGTCGACCGGCAGGCGGTGTACCCCACCACGGAGGTACCGCTCGTGCCCGGATCGATCCTGGTCCTCTACACCGACGGGCTGATCGAGGAGCCCGGCGTCGACCTCGACGATTCCCTCGGCGCCCTGGCCGGACGGCTCGGCCGCCTGCCCGCCGACTCGCTCGAAACCCTGGCCGACGCCCTGATGGAACAGCCCGGCGCCGCCCGGCGCGGCGACGACACCGCACTCCTGCTGCTGCGCCCCGGACCATGAGGTCCGGACCATGAGGCCCGGTACCTGCCCTGCCCTGGGCGTTCCTCCCGCCCCGGATCCGGACGCTTCAGGCCCTCCGGGCGCACGCCGGAGCCTTCGGGCACCAGGAGGAGCACAATCGAGTGAGGGGGGCACAACGGTTGCCCAGAGGTGATCAGATGCCGACCAAACGGTCCCGCTCCCGCTCCCGCTACGCACCGGACCAGGGGCTCACCACCCGCATGGTGACGACGATGTTCCTCATCGGGCTGCTCTACGTCGTCTTCGTCGGCGTTCTGCTCGCGCTGCTGAGGGGCGCCTGGCCGATCATCCTCCTGGTCGCGGGCGCTCTGTTCATCGCGCAGTTCTGGTTCAGCGACCGGATCACCGCCCACGGCATGGGCGCGCGGGAGGTCACTCCCGAGCAGGCACCCGAACTGCACGGCGCGGTGGACCGGGTCTGCGCGCTCGCGGACATGCCCAAACCACGGGTCGCCATCGCCGTGAGCGATGTGCCGAACGCCTTCGCCACCGGCCGCAGCCAGAAGACGGCCCTGGTCTGCGCCACCACCGGGCTGATGCGCCGGCTGGAGCCCGAGGAGCTGGAGGGCGTCCTCGCCCATGAGCTGTCGCATGTCGCCCATCGCGATGTCGCGGTGATGACGATCGCGTCCTTCCTCGGAGTCCTGGCCGGTGTGATGACACGGATCGGGCTGTACGGGGGTCTCGGCAGGGCCGGGCGCAGCAACAGCAACACGGCGATCGCGATGGCCCTGATCCCGCTGGTCAGCGCGGCCGTCTACACGATCAGCTTCCTGCTCACCCGGCTGCTCTCCCGCTACCGGGAGCTGGCCGCCGACCGGGCCGCCGCCCTGCTGACCGGCCGTCCCTCCGCGCTGGCCTCCGCGCTCACCAAGGTGACCGGCGAGATGGCGCGGATACCGACACAGGACCTGCGCAAGGCGGAGCCGTACAACGCCTTCTGGTTCGCGCCGGCGTTCTCCTCGCGCGAGAGCCTCGGACGGCTGCTCTCCTCGCACCCCACACTGGAGCAGCGGCTGGAGCAGCTGGCCGGGATCTCCGCCCAGCTCGCCCGCCCGTGAAGCCCTCAGGGTCGGTACGTACCGTACGGCCGGCGCGGCCCGGGACCGGGTGGGCGGGCCCGGGGCCGGCCCGACGCACGACGGCTCCCCGCGGCCCGGTGTCGCCCGGTGCCCGAGCTTCCGGGACCACCGCGCACCCGGCCCCCGGACACACGCTCCCGTACACCTCGTACATCCGACCCGCCCGTACGCCCGACCCCGTTCAGCCGGAGGTGCTTCCGTGGGATTCCTCGACGCGATTCTCGGCCGCAGCAAGCCGGTGCGCCCCGATCTCGATCAGCTCTTCGCGGTGCCCGGCGCGGCGATCACCCTTCAGGCCGGGGCCGGATTCACCCCCACCGGCGTCGGCGCGGTCTGCTTCGCCAGCGTCGAGGGCGGCGCCTTCGCCCGCATCCAGCAGGACGTACGCGAGCTGCTGGACGCCGACACCGGCCGCGGCGGCGTCCCCGTCGAGTTCACCCGGGACGACTACGGCTACACCTGGCTCCTCGTCCGGCAGCCGGCCGACGACACGGCCGCACTGGTCAACGATCTGCACGCGGTCAACACCCTCCTGGAGGAGGGCGGCTTCGGACCGCAGCTGCTCTGCTCGCTGATCGCCTTCCGGGAGGCCGGGGGCAGCCGTCCGCTGGCGCTGGTCTATCTGTACAAGCGCGGTACGTTCTACCCCTTCGCGCCGCTCCCCGGCGCGGTGGAGAAACGGGACAACGCCCTGGAACTCCAGGCCAGGGCGCTGCTCACGGACGATCTGCGGGTGGAGGCGGACCTCGCCCGGTGGTTCCCCGTCTGGGGCGCACCGGGGCTGGGGAACTGACGGCGCCCGGCTGCGCACAGGGGATCCCGTGTCAGACCCGACCGCGATACGGCCCGCCCCACCCTCTCCGAGTCTCAGCGCGGCGGCGCGAGCCCCAGTTCGCGGTCGCCGAGCCCGGCGAAGAACCGTTCCACATCCGCGTCCGACACCTGCGACAGCTCCGCGGGCGACCAGCGCGGCCGGCGGTCCTTGTCGACGACCTGCGCCCGTACGCCCTCGACCAGATCCGGCGACGAGAACGCGGCGGACGACACCCGGTACTCCTGGTCCAGCACCGGCTCCAGCTCCCCGAGCGCGCGGGCCCGGCGCAGCGCGGCGAGCGTCACCTTGAGCGAGGTGGGCGACCTGGTGAGGATCGTCCCGGCCGCCTCCTTCGCCGCCGGATCGCCATGGCCGAGCAGCCGGTCCACGATCCGCTCCACCGTCCCTGCCGCGTAGCACTCGTCGATCCAGCCCCGATGAGCGGCCAGCTCGCCCTCGGGCGCCCGGTCCGTGTACCGCCGCAGCACCTCGGGGATCTCCAGAAGCGCCAGTGACGCGGCCAGTCCGGGGAGCCGGCCGGCGGGGACGAAATGGTCCGCGAGCCCGCACAGCAGGGCATCGGCGGCGCCCACCGCCAGCCCGGTCAGGGCGAGATGGGTGCCCAGTTCGCCGGGCGCCCGTGCCAGGAGATGCGTACCGCCGACGTCCGGGACGAAACCGATCCCGGTCTCGGGCATCGCGACCGAGGACCGCTCGGTGACGATCCGTACGCCGCCGTGGGCCGACACCCCGACTCCGCCGCCCATCACGATGCCGTCCATCAGCGCGACATACGGCTTGGGGTAGCGGGCGATACGGGCGTTGAGCCGGTACTCGTCGCGCCAGAAGTCCAGCGAGGCCCGCCCGCCGGCGAGGGCGTCGGCGTGAATGGCGCGGATGTCGCCGCCCGCGCACAGGCCGCGCTCGCCGGCCCCCGAGATCACCACGGTCTCCACGCCCGGGTCCCGCTCCCAGCGGTCGAGCGCCGCGCCGATCGCGCGGACCATGGGGTGGGTGAGGGCGTTGAGGGCCCGGGGCCGGTTGAGGGTGATGTACCCGGCGCGGCCCTCGGTGCGCAGCAGTACGGCAGCGGTGTCGGCTTCGGATGCGTCGAGGCCCATGGGCCGGTCCTTCCCCGTCGAGGATCTTCCGGTCCCATCCTCGCGCACCCCCGGTGCACGCTCCCCGGGGCCCCGGGGAGCTGTTGCCCCGGTCCTGGCCCTTCCGGATTCTTGCAACACGTTCTACCGTGTGCGCGCCCGGGACGGACCGCGAGACTCTGGAGGGGCCGTGCACCTCGCATACACGCCTGCGCAGCAGCAGTTGCGCACCGAACTGCGTACCTACTTCGCCCACCTGGTGCCGGAGAAGGGGTACGCCCGCTACGCCGACCCCGGCGCACAGAAGCACTTCTACCGCGAGACCGTGCGGCGCCTCGGCGCCGACGGCTGGCTGGGCGTCGGCTGGCCCGTGGAGTACGGCGGGCGGGGGCTGAGCCCCATGGAGCAGTTCATCTTCTTCGACGAGGCCGCCCAGGCGGGCGTTCCGCTGCCGCTGATGGCGCTGAACACGGTCGGCCCGACGATCATGCAGTTCGGTACGGAGGAGCAGAAGGGGTACTTCCTGCCGAGGATCCTCTCCGGCGAGATCGACTTCGCCATCGGCTACAGCGAACCCGACGCGGGGACGGACCTGGCCGCGCTGAAGACCCGTGCCGTGCGCGAGGGCGACGAGCAGACCGGTACGTACACGGTCAACGGGCAGAAGATCTGGACGACCAACGGCGACACCGCCGACTGGGTCTGGCTCGCCGTCCGCACCGACCCCGGAGCAGCGCCGCACAAGGGCATCACGATGCTGCTGGTGCCGACGACCGAACCCGGCTACTCCTGCACCCTCATCAACACCCTCGCCTCGCACGACACCACCGCCAGCTACTACGAGGACATCCGGGTCCCCGCCTCCCGCCGAGTCGGCCCGGAGAACAAGGGCTGGCGCCTGATCACCAATCAGCTCAACCACGAGCGCGTCACCCTCGCCGCCCACGGCACGATGGCCGTCCGTGCGCTCCACGACGTCCAGCGGTGGGCCGCCGGGACCAAGCTCGCCGACGGCCGCCGGGTCATCGACCTCGGCTGGGTCCGCGGCCGCCTCGCCCGCACCCACACCCGGCTCGACGCGATGAAACTCCTCAACTGGCAGATGGTGAACGCCGTCCAGGAGGGCACCCTCACCCCGCAGGACGCCTCCGCCGTCAAGGTCTACGGCTCCGAGGCCCGGCGGGACGCCTACGCCTGGCTGATGGAGATCACCGGCGCGGCCGGCCCCCTGAAGGAGGGCTCCGCCGGCGCCGTACTCCACGGCGAACTGGAACGCGGCTACCGATCCGCCGTGATCTTCACCTTCGGCGGCGGCAACAACGAGATCCAGCGCGAGATCATCTCGTGGATCGGGCTGGGGATGCCCCGGGTACGGCGGTGAGGGTGTGGTGACCACAGACGTCGGTCGTCACCTGCCGAGGACGGCCGGCACCGGGCGGAGGTCCGGTCAGACCGTGATCATCACGTTGATGACGACGCCCACGACGGCGGGGCATCAGAAGTCCTCGTGGTTCAGTCAGGTCACGCCCAATTCCCTGAGCCGCTTGATCTGATCCGCCACATCAACGATCAGATCGCGCACCCCGCCGTCGGACACCTCGGCCTCGCGCGGCGCGGACGCCGCTGACCCGACGGACCGCCCCCGGCCCCGCGTACCGACCACCCCGTACAAACGGCGCGGCCGCAAGGCCATACTGGACGGGCCGGGGAGGGCGGAGCCGAATGACGGGGGCGACAGCGGGAGATGGCGGAATCGAGGCTGATCCAGGGCCGGTACCGGCTGCTCGAAGTGATCGGGCGCGGGGGCATGGGCGAGGTGTGGCGGGCCGTCGACGAGGCGCTCGGGCGGCGGGTCGCGGTGAAGTGCCTCAAGCCGATGGGGCCGCACCACGACGCCTCCTTCTCCACCGTGCTCCAGGAGAGGTTCCGGCGGGAGGCCCGGGTCGCCGCCGCGCTCCAGCACCGCGGAGTGACCGTCGTCCATGACTTCGGCGAGTACGAGGGCGTGCTCTACCTGGTGATGGAGCTGCTGGAGGGACACAACCTCAGCCAGCTGCTGGAGGAGAACAAACAGCGCCCGCTGCCGGTGTCCGAGGTCGTCGACATCGCGGAACAGGTCGCCGACGCCCTCGCCTACACGCATGAACGCGGCATCGTGCACCGCGATCTGAAGCCCGCCAACATCATGCGGCTCCACGACGGAGCGGTGAAGATCTGCGACTTCGGGATCGCCCGCCTCGGCGAGGGCATCGGACCGACGTCCCGGCTCACCGGCACGGGCATCGCCATGGGCACGCCGCACTACATGTCCCCCGAGCAGATCGGCGGCGGCCGGGTCGACCACCGCAGTGATCTGTACTCGCTGGGCTGTGTGCTGTACGAGATCGCCACCGGTGTCCCGCCCTTCGACCACGAGGACGCCTGGGCGGTCCTCGTGGGGCACCGGGACACCCCGCCCCAGCCGCTGCGGACCCACCGGTCGGACATCCCCGACCACTTCCAGAAGATCGTGCTCGATCTGCTCGCCAAGGCCCCCGACGGGCGGCCCGCCGACGCCAAGGACCTGCGGCGGCGGATGGCGCGCGACGGGTACGCCTATCTCTCGCTCTCCCCGCCGCCGGCCGGTGCCCGCGAGGAGGCGCTGCCGGAGTGGACCCGGGGGATGACGGGCGGCCACCACGCGACGGCGACCGCGCTGCGCCCGGTGGTCCCCGATCACACGGCGGGGCTGACCGGCGAATGGACCGCCCCCGCCGACCCGCGCGCCGGAACGCCGGTGCGGCCCGTGGCGAGACCCGCGCGGCCCACCCCGTCCCCGGAGGCCCTTGCCGTGCTCGCGAGCCGCCACAGCGCGGGACTCAGCCTCGGGCGGCTCGGCCGCTGGGAGGAGGCGGGCGAGGTTCACCGCGCCGTCGCCGCCGAGCGGGAGTACGCCCTCGGCCCCGACCACCCCGACACACTGGCCAGCCGCTACGAGGTCGGCTTCACCCTCAGCAGGACGGGCCGCGCGGAGGACGCGCTGCGCGAGTTCCGCCGGGTCGCCGACGGCCGGGAGCGCGCGCTCGGCCCCGACCACCCCGAGACCCTCGCCGCCCGCCAGGAGACGGCGTACGTCCTCGGCCGGCTCGGCCGCCACTTCGAGGCGCACGACCTCTATGTGAACGTGCTCGCGTCCCGCGAGCGGACCATGGGCGCGGACCACCCCGACACCCTGCGCTGCCGCCACAACCTCGCCTTCAATCTGAGCAGGCTCGGCCGGCTGGAGGACTCCTTCCGGATGGCCCGCGAGGTCGCCGCCGCCCGCGCCAGGGTTCTCGGCGCCGACCACCCGGACACACTGGTCACCCGGTACGAGGTCGCCTACGCCCTCGGCCGGCTGGGGCGCTGGTCGGAGGCGCTCGGAACCTATCGCGAGGTGGCGGCGGCCCGGGGCCGCGCGCTGGGGACCGACCACCCGGACACCCTCGCCGCCCGCTACGAGGTCGGGATCAGCCTGGGACGTCTCGGCCGCAGCGACGAGGCCCTCGATCTGTACCGCTCGCTCGTGGAGGACCGCACCCGGCTGCACGGCCCCGACGACCCCGAGACCCTGCGCGCCCGCCACGGCCTCGGGGTGAACCTCGGCCGCCTCGCCCGCTGGGAGGAGGCCCTCGCCGAGGCACGCGAGGTCAGCGCCCTGCGCGTACGTGTCCTCGGGGCCGACCACCCCGACACCCTCGTCAGCCGCCGTGAGATCGCCGTGGGGCTCGGCTGGCTCGGCCGCTGGGCCGACGCCCTGACCGTCTACGCAGAGGTCGCCGCCGCCCGCGAGCGGGTTCTCGGCCTCGACCATCCCGACGCGCTGGCCAGCCGTAACGACGAGGCCCACTGTCTGGAGCAACTGGGCCGCCACACCGAGGCGGTGGAGCTGTACCGCCGGGTGGCCGCCCTGCGTGAACGCCGGGGCACACGGGGCACACAGGGGTTCTGAGGGACCGTCCGCCGCCGTGCGCCCGTGGCCGCGACGGAGCCGCCGCACGTCGTGATGGGGCGTCGGCCCGGTCGTACCGCACGGCCCACCGGCGAACGCACGGAGGGCCGGGAGCGACGGGCCGGGAGCGGGCGGGCACCGCCGGGGGCGGTTAGGGTCCGGGCATGCCCGCATTCACTTCGTACGATGCCGTGATCGTCGGCGGCGGCCACAACGGACTGGTCGCCGCCGCCTACCTCGCCCGCGCCGGGCGCTCCGTGCTGGTGCTGGAGCGCAGCGCGGGCACCGGGGGAGCCGCCGTCTCCACCCGGCCCTTCGCGGGGGTGGACGTCCGGCTCTCGCGCTACTCCTACCTGGTGTCGCTGCTGCCCGGCTCGATCGTGCGGGACCTCGGGCTGAAGTTCTCCGTACGCAAGCGCGACGTTTCCTCGTACACGCCCAGCGGCACCGGCGGGCTGCTCGTCGGCGCCGGGCGCACCGCGGAGTCGTTCGCCGCGCTCACCGGCGGGGACGGCGAGTACGCGGCCTGGCGGGAGTTCTACGGGATGACCGGCCGCGTCGCCGCGCGGGTCTTCCCGACGCTGACCGAGCCGCTGCCCACACGCGAGGAGCTGCGGGCCCGAGTCGACGACGAGACGGCCTGGCGCGCCCTGTTCGAAGAGCCCGTGGGCCGGGAGATCGAGCGGCGTTTCCGCCATGACCTCGTACGGGGAGTGGTACTCACCGACGCCCTGATCGGGACCTTCGCGGACGCCCATGACCCCTCGCTCGTGCAGAACCGGTGCTTCCTCTACCACGTCATCGGCGGCGGGACCGGCGACTGGGACGTTCCGGTCGGCGGCATGGGCGCGCTCACCGACGCCCTCGCCACGGCCGCCCGTGACGCCGGTGCCAAGATCGCGACCCTGCACGAGGTGACCCGTATCGAGACCGACGGGGTGTCCGCCGAGGTCTCCTACCGCTCGCCCGGCACCGAGGCGGCGGTCACGGCACGTCAGGTTCTGGTGAACGCCTCACCGCGCGAACTGGCGCTGCTGCTCGGCGAGGAGCCGCCCGTTCCCGCCGAGGGGGCGCAGTTCAAGGTGAACATGCTGCTCCGGAGGCTGCCGCGGCTGAAGGATCGTTCCGTCGATCCGCGTCACGCGTTCGCGGGGACGTTCCATGTCTCCGAGGGCTACAGCCAGCTGGCGACCGCGTACCGGGAGGCGGCGGCCGGCGGGCTGCCGAGCGCGCCGCCGTCGGAGATCTACTGCCACTCGCTGACCGATCCCTCGATCCTCGGCCCCGACCTGGTGGCCCGCGGCTATCAGACCCTGACCCTCTTCGGGCTCCACACCCCGGCCCGCCTCTTCACCGCCGACAACGACCGGACCCGGTCCGATCTGCTGGCCGCCACCCTCGCCGAACTCGACTCCTGTCTGGAGGAGCCGATCGCCGACTGCCTCGCCCTCGACGAGCACGGCGATCCGTGTATCGAGGCCAGGACACCGCTCGATCTGGAACGGGAGCTGCGGCTGCCCGGCGGCCATATCTTCCACCGCGATCTGTCGTTCCCGTACGCCGGGGAGTCAACCGGCCGCTGGGGCGTGGAGACCGCGCACGCCAATGTGCTGCTGTGCGGGGCGGGCGCGGTCCGGGGCGGCGGTGTGAGCGGGGTGCCCGGCCACAACGCGGCGATGGCGGCGCTCGGCCGGTGACCCGCGCCGGGCCGGCCGGTGACGCTCGGCCTCTGCCCGCTCCCGAACCCGCCGCTCCACCCATAGGGGAGACGGGCTCAGTCCCGTGACGCCTTCCAGCCGTCCGCCTCGACGCGGGCGGCATCGCGGGGCCTGCTCTCGTCGAAGACCGTACGGCCCTCCTCCTCGACGCGGATCGAGTCCACATACACCCCCCGGCCGGTGGCGAGCCGCTCGGTCGTATACCGCCAGCGCAGCCGTACGCCGGTGCCGCGCCACGCCGACAGATCCGCCGACAGCCGGTGCCAGACACGCCCGGACCAACCGTTCGCGGAGCCGTCCGGGTGCTCCCGTGGCGCGGCCCCCTCGCGCACGGTCGTGAACGGCACGGGCCGCCAGGAGGTCCCGCCGTCCGCCGACCCCTCCAGGAAGAGGCGGTCCGAGCGCGGTTCGGTGTCCCACCACAGCGAGCAGCGGAGCCGGGCCCGCCCGGAGCCGACGGCCAGCGCGGGCAGGGTGAGGGTGGCCGAGCCCGGGCCCGGGGGTCCGGAGAACCAGGCGGTACGGCCCCGCGCCGGGTGTACGGCGACGGCGCGGGCGAGATGGTTGGCGGCGGCGGCCCGTGGCGCGCTGCCGGAGCGCCGGGTGCGCACGGGGTGGACGGAGTTGCCCAGCACGATCAGAAAGGAGTCGGAGCCGGGGTCGAGGACGAGGCTGGTTCCGGTGAAACCGGTGTGCCCCGCGCTGCGCGGTGTCGCCATCGCGCCCATGTACCAGTGCTGGTAGAGCTCGAAGCCGAGTCCGTGCCCGTCGCCCGGGAAGGCGGTGTTGAAATCGGTGAACATCAGCTCCACCGACTCGGGGCGCAGGATGCGCGAGGAGCCGTAGGCGCCGCCGTTGAGCAGCGTCCTGGCGAGGATCGCGAGGTCCCAGGCGCGGGAGAACACACCGGCGTGGCCCGCGACACCGCCGAACGCGAAGGCGTTCTCGTCGTGGACCTCGCCCCGGACGAGTCCGCGGTCCAGCCCCGACCAGGGTGGCCTGGCGTCTTCGGTGGCGGCGATCGTCCGCTTCCAGGAGTGCGGCGGGTTGAACCGGGTGCGGCGCATTCCCAGCGGGGCGGTGATCTCGTCGTGGAGCAGTGCGTCCAGAGTGCGGCCGGCGATCCGTTCCAGGATCAGCTGGAGCGCGATCAGATTGAGGTCGGAGTACCGGTATCCGGTGCCGGGCGGGCTGAGGGGCCGCTCGTTCCACAGCATCCGGAGCCTGCCCTCCCGCGTCGGCTCCCGGTACAGGGGGATCCAGGCGCGCAGGCCGGATGTGTGCGTCAGCAGCTGCCGTACGGTGACGCTCTCCTTGCCCGCCGCCCCGAACTCCGGCAGATACGAGGCCACCGGTGCCTCAAGCTCCAGTTCGCCGCGCTCGATCCGCCGCACCGCCAGGATCGAGGTGAACAGCTTGGTGACGGACGCCAGATCGAAGACCGTGTCCCGGGTCATCGGGATCTGCTCCTCGGGTGGCAGCTCCACCGCCGTGTCCGTCGTCTCGTCGTACCCCGCGTAGCGCACCGCCGTGCCGATCGGCCGGTGCAGCGCGACCGTGCCCCCGCGCCCCGCGAGCAGGACCGCTCCCGCGTACCAGGGGTACTTCGGGGAGGGACGCAGATAGGATTCCGCGTCGGCGACGAGCCGGTCCAGATGGGCGGCGATCAGCCCCGCGCGCTCGGGTGAACCCCGTCCGAGCACCGGCTGTCCGGGGGCGCCCCCCGAACCTCCTCCGGGGCCCGGTCCACCGCCGCCCCGGCCGTCATCAGGGCCGCCGGATCCCGCTGCCGGGGCGCCACGCGCCGCCCCGGCGGAGGGGACGGGCCCGAGCGCGAGCGCCCCGCCCAGAGCCAGCACCCCGCCGCCCAGCCTCCGCCGGCCGATCCCCTCGCCCTCCGCCGCTTCCTCTGTCACCGGCAACCCTCTCCTGATGTGTCCTCGGGGCATCGCGCCGTACCGAGCCTTCCCCGCCGGACCCGGGGGCATCGCGCCGTACCCAGTCCGCCGCGCCGTACCGAGCCTTCCCCGCCGGACCCGGATGCTGTCAACCTCCCCTCTGTCCCGTCCGCCCTGTCGACCGTCCAAAGAATCTGACGCAGCATCAGAAAATCTCTTCCCTCGTCCGCCCGGCTGGGGCATCCTGCGCCCCATGGAGACGGAGCTGAGCAGAAGACTGGGAATCGAGCACGCCATCTTCGGCTTCACGCCGTTCCCGGCGGTGGCCGCGGCCATCACCCGGGCGGGCGGATTCGGAGTCCTGGGTGCCGTCCGCTACACAGCGCCCGACGACCTCAAACGCGACCTCGACTGGATGCAGGAGCACACCGACGGCAAGCCGTACGGTCTCGATGTCGTCATGCCCGCCCGGAAGGCCGGGGCTCCCGGCGACCGGACGCCGACCGAGGCGGACGTCGAGGCGATGATCCCGCAGGGGCACCGGCGGTTCGTCGAGGACACCCTCGCCCGGCACGGCGTGCCGGAACTGCCCGAGGGTGAGGCGTCCGGGTGGCGTATCACCGGCTGGATGGAACAGGTCGCCCGCACCCAGCTCGACGTCGCCTTCGACTACCCGATCGCCCTGCTCGCCAACGCCCTGGGCTCCCCGCCCGAGGACGTCGTCCGGCGCGCCCACGGCCACGGTGTCCTGGTGGCCGCGCTCGCCGGGAGCGCCCGGCACGCCCGGCACCACGCGGACGCCGGGATCGACATCGTCGTGGCCCAGGGATACGAGGCGGGCGGCCACACCGGCGAGATCGCGTCCATGGTCCTCACCCCCGAGGTCGTGGAGGCGGTCGACCCGCTGCCCGTGCTCGCCGCCGGAGGTATCGGCAGCGGCGAACAGATCGCCGCCGCCCTCGCGCTCGGCGCCCAGGGCGCCTGGCTGGGCTCCCTCTGGCTCACCACCACCGAGGCCGAACTCCACTCCCGGGCCCTCACCGCCAAACTCCTCGCCGCGGGCTCCGGCGACACCGTCCGCTCCCGCGCCCTGACCGGAAAGCCCGCCCGGCAGCTGCGCACCGCGTGGACGGACGCCTGGGACGACCCGGCGGGCCCCGGCGCGCTCCCCATGCCGCTCCAGGGGCTGCTGGTGGCCGAAGCGGTCTCCCGTATCCAGAGGTACGAGGTCGACCCGCTGCTCGGCACCCCGGTCGGGCAGATCGTCGGACGGATGAACTCCGAGCGTTCCGTACGGAGTGTCATGGACGAGCTGACGCGCGGATTCGAACGCGCCGTGGACCGGATCAACCGGATCGCCGGAAGGAACCCGGAAGGCGGCACCTCATGACCGGGCGGCCGAACGGGTTCTGGGCCCAGGCGACCGCGGACCCCGACCGGACGATCCTGATCGATCCGAGCGGCGTGAGCTGGAGTGCAGGCCGGCTGCACTCGGCCGTGAACCAGCTGGTCCACGGGCTGCGCGCGGCCGGTCTGGAACGCGGGGACGCGTTCGCCGCCGTCCTCCCCAACGGGGTCGAGTTCCTCACCGCCTATCTGGCCGCCGCCCAGGCCGGGCTGTATCTCGTTCCCGTCAACCACCATCTCGTCGGCCCCGAGATCGCCTGGATCGTCGCCGACTCGGGCGCCCGGGTCCTGATCGCGCACGAGCGCTTCGGGGACGCGGCGACGGCCGCCGCCGACGAGGCGGGCCTCCCCGCGAGCCACCGCTACGCCGTCGGTGACATCGGCGGCTTCCGCCCGTACGCCGGACTGCTCGACGGACAGTCCGGCTCGGCACCGGAGGGCCGGACACTCGGCTGGGTCATGAACTACACGTCCGGCACCACCGGACGACCCCGGGGAATCCGCCGCCCGCTGTCGGGGAAGCTTCCGGAGGAGACCTATCTGGGCGGCTTCCTCGGCATCTTCGGCATCCGGCCCTTCGACGGCAACGTCCATCTCGTCTGCTCGCCGCTGTACCACACCGCCGTGCTCCAGTTCGCGGGCGCGGCCCTGCACATCGGCCACCCCCTGGTCCTGATGGACAAGTGGACACCCCGGGAGATGCTGCGGCTGATCGACGCGCACGGCTGCACCCACACCCATATGGTGCCCACGCAGTTCCACCGGCTCCTCGCCCTGCCGGACGAGGTCAAGGAGCGCTACGACGTGTCGTCCATGCGGCACGCCATCCATGGCGCGGCTCCCTGCCCCGACCATGTGAAACGGGCGATGATCGCCTGGTGGGGGAGGTGCGTCGAGGAGTACTACGCCGCCAGTGAGGGCGGCGGGGCGTTCGCGACCGCCGAGGACTGGCTGAAGAAGCCCGGTACGGTCGGCAGGGCGTGGCCCATCAGCGAACTCGCGGTCTTCGACGACGACGGCAACAGGCTGCCGCCCGGTGAGCTGGGCACGGTCTATATGAAGATGAGCACCGGCGGCTTCAGCTATCACAAGGACTCGGCGAAGACCGAGAAGAACCGCATCGGGGACTTCTTCACGGTCGGCGACCTCGGAGTGCTCGACGAGGACGGCTACCTCTTCCTCCGCGACCGCAAGATCGACATGATCATCTCCGGCGGGGTCAACATCTACCCTGCCGAGATCGAGTCCGCCCTGCTCACCCACCCCGCGGTCGCGGACGCCGCCGCGTTCGGCATCCCGCACGCCGACTGGGGGGAGGAGGTCAAGGCGGTCGTGGAGCCGGCCGACGGACATGAGGCGTCGGGGGCGCTCGCCGCCGATATCCTCGCGCACTGCGAGCGGCTGCTCGCGGGCTACAAACGCCCCAGGACCGTGGATTTCATCGGGACCATGCCCCGCGACCCCAACGGCAAGCTCTACAAACGCCGGCTGCGCGAGCCCTACTGGGAGGGCCACGACCGGTGACGACACCCTGTGGGGCGTCAACCGCCGCCCCACAGGCACGGTCACACCCTCGCAGCCCTGAAGTCGATCCGCGCCGCAGGCCCGGACGGCGCCCCGGTCTGCGTGATCCTGGACAATCACTCCGCCGCGCCCGGATCCGCGGCGAGAAGTGCATCTGCTGGGGAGGACGGCCCCCGACCGCGGCGGCCTGACCGTTCCGGCGCTGCGGTCATCGCAGCAGACAGCCAGACAGCCAGACAGCCAGACAGCCGATCAGCCGAGCTGTGCGGCGATAGTCCGTGCGCACTTCATCGACTCGGCATGCGCGGTGTCCACCTCCAGGTCGTAGACCATGCCGCGGTGGACCACGTCCGCCTGCAAGGCCGCCATTCCGATGGCCCGGTCACCTCGTGCGACCTCACGGCCTGCGGCCACCGCACTGTCGCACCGGACGCCGACCCACAGCACCCGCAGTCCGCCCAGAGCCTTCTGCCATCGCTTCTGCGAGTCCGCTCCACCGAGGAAGACCTCATCGACGATGATCCGGGCACCCGCACGGGCCATCGCGGCGACCCCCTCGATCCATGCCGCTTCCAGTGTCCGGAACTCCGGGCCGGCGACCACCTGTCCGTCCGCAGCGAACTCGATTCCCCCGTCCGACGCCCGCATGGACGCGGGCATCGCGTCGACCAGCGTGTCCGTCCCAAGGGCCAGCCACGGATCCGGCAGGACCGCCTGCAGACACCGGGCGATCCCGGACTTCCCCGAACTGGAACCACCGTTGAGAACGATCACCTCAGTCATCACCGCGCCACAGTAGAGGCAGCGCGGCACCGGTCGAAACGGATTTCCACGAACGCGGCCCGCCGCCCCAACCCGGTTAACCTTCCCGCCGGAGCTCCAGGGACATGCGGATCAGCGTCCGGTCGGTGCAGCGGTGGCGGCGGATGCGGGCGGACGGCGGCCCCGGCAGGCTCTGCGGGTGCGGGTGCGGGTGCGGGTGCGGGTGCGGGTGCGGGTGCGGGTGCGGCGTCGCTGTCGAGGCGGGGCGGGGCGGGGCGGGAAGCAGTTCGCCCAACTGGGGGCAGTTGGCCGAGAGGCCGTGCCGGGCGCGGCTGAGAGGACCGCGCTGGACCCCGAGCGGCGTGATGACGGTGATCGGCCGGTGCTTCCGCAAGCCTGGTTGTGGGCCAAGGCCGGCGCGCGCACTCAAGGTGTCGAGCCAGGGGCTTCAAGCGCTCCTGGATGGCCTGACCGCCTCCCAAGTCCGCCCAATGAGCGGATGACCTACGCCTGGAAGAACTCGGGCTCGGCCGACCTCATGGTCGTCGCCCACCTTCGCGAGCGACTGCGCGAGCCGGATGAGCCCGGAATCGCCTGCCCGGGCGGCGCACCCCCGCGCCCGGGCCACCCCGCCCCACCACCGTCAGGCGCCGCCCAGCGCCGGCAGCAGCGTGCTCTCCTCGTACGCGAAGTGCGCCTCCAGCTCCGCGGTGAGACGGCCGACATCCGCACGCAGCCGGTCCGGATCGCCGCCGCGCTTCAGCAGTTCCTCCAGCTCACCGACGGCCCGGGCCACGCCCAGATGCTCCCGCCGCAGCCGTTCCAGGGCCGGGCCCAGCTCCGGGAACTCCGTCTCCAACTGGTCGAACACCGTGTCCTCGGCGCTGTGGTGGGACCGCAGCGCTCCGCACATCGTCAGGCAGCGCCTCCCGAGCTGTCCCTCCAGCGTGGTCGGAGAGGCCGTGAGCCCGTCGCGGATCGCGGCCAGTTCACGGCGCAGCTCGTCGTGCACCCGTACGAGATGTCCGGCGATCGCCCGCTGCCGGGCGGGGTCCGCGATGTGCATCCTGCACAGCGCGACCACGGGGATGATCCGGTCGGTCCCCTGCTCATAGGCGGTGAACGCCGGGTCGCGCTCGCACTGCTCGCGCCACAGCCGGTCGCGCTCCTCGCCCTCCGTCACGGTCGCGGTGGCCGTGTACCGCTCCACGGAGCCGTCCGGGGCGCCGATCTCCAGCAGTACCCGCGCGTCGGCGCGGAGGTTGTGGAACCAGGCCGGATGCCGGGGGCCGCCCGCGTTCGAGGCGAACACCAGGACACGCTCGCCGTCGCGCGCGTACACCGCCGGTGTCGTGTGGGGGCGTCCGCTGCGAGCGCCCGTGGTGGTGAGGAGAACGAGTGGGGCGCCCTCGAACATCCCGCCCACCCGGCCGCCGTTCTCCCGGAACTCCTTGATGACCTCGTCGTTCATAGTGTTCCCCTGAGTCGGTACCATCGGCACATCGGAACTGTTTGCTTTGCAAGCAAAGCAGCTTTGTTGGTAAAGGTATGGAGAGTGGTGCGGTGTGTCAACCGCCGATCAGTCCCGCGACGGTGCCGGACCGGAAGTCGACGACGCGGTCAGGACCCTTCTGCTGCTCATGCCGCGCATGGTCGGCCGGGTGAAGCGGATCCGGATCCCCGACGAACTCCAGTCGCTCTCGCTGGCGCCCCGGCATCTCTCGCTCCTTGCCTATCTGCTGTTCGACGGTCCGATGAGCGTCAACGAACTGGCCGCGCGGCTGGAGGTCGCTCCCACGACGGTGAGCCTGATGGTGGGTGAGCTGGACCGTAAGGGGGTGCTGGAGCGGCGGGAGGACCCGGCCGACCGCCGGAGGAAGATCGTCTCCATCGCCGGGGCCCACCGCGGCTCCATCGACGGCTGGCTCGGCCGGGGCGCGCTCGCCTGGCGGAAGGCGCTCGCGCCGCTCACGCCCGGGGAGCGGAAGCTGTTCATCGACACACTCGCGGCGTACGAGAACGCGCTGCCGGAAGACCGGGAGCAGCCGGGGAACTGACGGACGGGGGCCGGGTGCGGGGATCCGGTCCGCCGGCCCCGCGCCCGCCGCTTGTCAGGGGGCGTACCCGGGGCAGCACATGCCGCCCGCGCCCCGGACCGGAGTCCGCGCCCCGGACCGGAGTCCGCGCCCCGGACCGGAGTCCGCGCCCCGGACCGGAGTCCGCGGCCCGGCCGGTGTGTGCCGCCCGGGACCTCGGCGCGGCCCCCGGAACCCCGTTGGCGCAGTACGTCGCGCGCCACGCCCCCGCCCCTGGCAGCGTGGCGCTCATGGAGACCGGCACGGCAGCGCTCATGTCGCGGTGGACCACGTGGGTGCCCGTCGTATCGGTGATCGCGCTCGGCCTGGCCTGGGGCCGTGAGCTGCCCGGATTCGCCGTCGCCCTCATCGGGCTCTGTCTGATGGGATCCGTACTGGCCGCGGTGTACCACGCCGAGGTCGTCGCCCATCGCGTCGGTGAGCCGTTCGGGTCCCTCCTGCTCGCGGTCGCGGTGACCGTGATCGAGGTGGGCCTGATCGTCAGTCTGATGATCAGCGGCGGAGACAAGGCGTCCACCTATGCCAGGGACACCGTGTTCGCCGCCGTGATGATCACCTGCAACGGCATCGTCGGGGTGTCGGTGCTGGTCGGCGCGCTGCGCAACCGTATCGCCGTCTTCAATGCCGAGGGTTCGGGCGCGGCCCTCGCCACGGTCTGCACCCTGGCCACCATGACCCTGGTGCTGCCCACCTTCACCACGAGCCAGCCGGGCCCGGAGTTCACCGGTGATCAGCTGGCCTTCGCCGCCGTCGCCTCGATCTGTCTCTACGCGCTCTTCATCGGCGTCCAGACCTTCCGGCACCGCGAGTACTTCCAGCCGGTGGAGCGCGAGAGCCGGGAGGAAGAGCCCGAGGAGGAGCCGAAGCCGAGCGTGTCACAAGCCCGGTGGAGCCTCGGACTGCTGCTGGTGGCGCTCGTCGCCGTCGTCGGCAACGCCAAGCTCGTCTCACCGTCCATCGAGGAGGGCGTGGCGGCCGCGAACCTTCCCAACACCGTCGTCGGGGTCGTCATCGCGCTGCTGGTGCTGATGCCAGAGACCCTCGCCGCAGTGCGCGCCGCACGCCGGGACCGGGTCCAGACCAGCCTCAATCTGGCGTACGGCTCCGCCATCGCCAGCATCGGGCTGACGATCCCGGCCATCGCGCTGGCGACGATCTGGCTCCCCGGCCCCCTGGTGCTCGGCGAGGACGCCACCCATATGGTCCTGCTGGTGCTCACCGCGGTGGTGGGCGCGCTGACCGTGGTGCCCGGCCGCGCCACCCTGCTCCAGGGCGGGGTCCATCTGGCGCTGTTCGCGGCCTTTGTGTTTCTCTCCTTCAGCCCGTGACGCCGTCGGGTTCGCCCGCCCAGGGGAGCGGCGGGTCGCTCCCGGCCGACTGGCCCGGCGCGCCCGGACACCCGGCATGCTCAGCCACCCGGAAGGGAACCCGCCCGTGCGCGGGAAGCGGAATCAGCCTCGCCGGCGTTCGAGGCGCGGGGGCCGGGGGCAGCGCCCCCGCAACCACCCGCACCACCACAAGGACAGCCGACACCAGGCCGGCTCGGCCCTGGGCAACGGAACCGACCACGGACCGCCCACCCAGGAGCAGAACTCGGGGCCGACAACCCGACCCGGGCGCCCCGCCACTCGCCGGGCGCTCAGCCCCTCGCCGCCTCCGCCGCCACGCTCCGAGCCCAGCGGTAGTCCGCCTTGCCGCTCGGTGACCGCTGGATCTCCTCGGCGATCACCAGTTGGCGGGGGATCTTGTACCCGGCCAGCCGGGCCCGGCAGTGCGCCTGGATCTCGTCCAGCGTCGGTACGGCCGCCCCCGCGCGCGGCTGGACGACCGCCGCCACATGATTGCCCCAGGTGGCGTCGGGCACCCCGGCCACCAGCGCGTCGTACACATCCGGATGGGACTTGAGGGCCTGCTCGACCTCCTCCGGGTACACCTTCTCGCCCCCGGTGTTGATGCACTGCGAACCCCGGCCGAGGACGGTGACGATGCCCTCCTCGTCGACGGTCGCCATGTCGCCGAGCAGGACCCAGCGCTCGTCGCCGCGCCGGAAGAACGTCTCGGCCGTCTTGGCCGGGTCGTTGTAGTAGCCGAGGGGCACATGGCCGCGCTGGGCGATCCTGCCGGGCTCGCCCACGGCGACCGGTTCCCGGGTGGCCGGGTCGACGACCATCGTGCGGGAGTTGACCTGGAGCCTGAAGCCCTTCTCGGGGCCGGAGTCGGCGGTGGCGGTGCCGTTGAAGCCGGACTCCGACGAGCCGAAGTTGTTCAGCAGCATCACATGGGGGGCCAGCGCCGCGAACTGCTCGCGCACGGTGTCCGACATGATCGCGCCCGACGACGACACACTGAACAGCGCGGACAGGTCCGTACCCTGCATCGGCCCGCGCAGGGCGTCGACGAGCGGCCGCAGCATCGCGTCGCCGACCAGCGACACACTGGTGACCTTCTCCTTCTCGATCGTACGGAGCACCTCCCGCGGGACGTACTTGCGGTGCAGGGCGATCCGCTGGCCGAAGTCGAGGGCGATGAACGCGGTCAGGATGGAGGTCCCGTGCATCAGCGGGGGAGTGGGGAAGAAGGTGATGCCGTCACCGCCCGCGGCCACCCGCTCGGCCAGCTCCCCGGGCGAGCCGACCGGCTCGCCCGTCGGCGCCCCGCCGCCGAGTCCGGCGAAGAAGAGGTCCTCCTGGCGCCACATCACGCCCTTGGGCATACCGGTGGTGCCGCCGGTGTAGATGATGAACTGGTCGTCGGCCGAGCGGGCGCCGAAGTCGCGCAGCGGTGAGGCGTCCGCCTCCGCCCGGTCGAAGGGGACTGCGTCCAGCGGAGGCGCGCCCCCGGCGGGCGGGCCGACGCGCACCAGATGCCGGATCCCGTCGGCCCTCGGCAGCGCGGCGGCCACCCGCCCGGTGAACTCGCCGTCGAACACGAGCGCCGCGAGATCCGCGTCCCGGTAGAGGTAGACCAGCTCCTCCTCCACATAGCGGTAGTTGACGTTGACCGGAACGATCCGGGCCTTGAGGCAGCCGAGCAGGGTCTGCAGATACTCGACGCCGTTGTAGAGATGCAGCCCGAGGTGCTCGCCCGGCCGGATCCCCGCGCCGGTCAGATGGTGGGCGATCCGGTTGGCCGCCGTGTCCAGTTCCGCGTAGGTGAGCCGGCGCTCCGCCCCCGTACCGGGATGGTCGACGTAGACGAGCGCCTCGCGGTCCGGGACCACGTCGGCGATCGACTCGAACAGGTCGGCAAGGTTGTACTCCACCGTTCCTCCTGACCCTGGCGTATCCCGGCGGACTTCGGCCGGGCCGTGTCGTCCCGTGGCGCCGGCCCGGGGGCGGACGGCGTCATGGGGACGACCCGGCCCAGGCGGTCATTAGAGCGTCCGGGGCCATAACTGTGAAGGGGTGCCGTCAAGAAATCTGACTACCTGTCAGAAAACTATTGAACTGGACCCCGGGCTGCTGCAACCTGTTCTCGGCCCGGAGACGGGCCCCGAGACGGGAGGTCCGCACATGGGACAGCACGGCGAACACACGGAACAGAACGGTGGAACCGAACATCTCGCCGTCCGGCGCGAGGGCGCGACCCTGATACTCACCCTGAACCGGCCGGAGGCGAAGAACGCGCTCTCCCTGCCGATGCTGGTCGGTCTGTACGACGGTTGGCTGGCCGCCGACGCGGACGACTCCATCCGCTCCGTCGTCCTCACCGGGGCCGGGGGATCGTTCTGCGCCGGCATGGACCTCAAGGCCCTCGCGGGCAAGGGGATGGACGGGCAGGGGTACCGGGAGCGGATGCGGGCCGACCCCGATCTCCACTGGAAGGCCATGCTGCGCCACCACCGCCCCCGTAAACCGGTGATCGCCGCCGTCGAGGGCCACTGCGTCGCGGGTGGTACCGAGATCCTCCAGGGCACCGACATCCGGATCGCGGGCAGCGGCGCCACCTTCGGCCTGTTCGAGGTGAGACGGGGACTGTTCCCCATCGGCGGCTCGACGGTACGGCTCCCGCGCCAGATCGCGCGCACCCACGCCCTCGAAATGCTGCTCACCGGGCGGCCCTACAGCGCGGACGAGGCCCGGGACATCGGACTCGTCGGCCGGGTCGTCCCCGACGGAACCGCGCTGGAGGCGGCGCTCGCCGTCGCCGGGCAGATCAACGCCTGCGGCCCGCTGGCCGTCGAGGCGGTGAAGGCATCCGTCTACGAGACCGCGGAGATGACCGAGACGGAGGGCCTGGCGGCCGAACTCGCCCGGGGCCGGCCCGTCTTCGACACCGAGGACGCCAAGGAGGGCGCCCGCGCCTTCGCGGAGAAGCGCGACCCCGTCTACCGCCGGGCCTGACCGGCGGCCCCCTCCCGCCGATCGTCCCCGCCGCCCACTCTCCCGCACCGGCCGGAGCGAGCCCCGCCCGGCAGAACGGAGCCCCGTCCATGACAGACGCATCCGCGCCCGGGACACTGAGCGCACCGCTGGTCGTCGAGTTCCCCTTCACCCGCTCCCTCGGCCCCGTCCAGAGCGCCTTCCTCACCGGTCTGCGCGAACGCACCGTCCTCGGTGTCAGGACCGGGGACGGCCGGGTCCTCGTGCCGCCCGTCGAGTACGACCCCGTCACCGCCGAGGAGATCCGCGACCTGGTCGAGGTCGGCGCCGCCGGAACGGTCACCACCTGGGCCTGGAACCCGTCCCCCCGGCGGTACCAGCCGCTGGGAACCCCCTTCGCCTGGGTGCTCGTACGCCTCGACGGCGCCGACACGGCGCTCCTCCACGCCCTCGACGCCCCCGGCCCCGAGGCCGTGCGCACCGGCATGCGCGTCCGGGTGCGCTGGGCGGCGGAACGCACCGGTGCCATCACCGACATCGCCTGCTTCGAGCCCTGCGACGACGGCGAACCGCCGGCGCCCGCGCGTGACCACGACGGAGTCTTCGACGACCCCGTCAGCCGGATCGTCGCGCCCGCCCGGCTCGACTACACCTACGCCCCCGGACGCGCCCAGTCCGCCCATCTGGAGGCCCTGCGCGAGCGCAGAACCGTCGGCGAGCGCTGCCCGTCCTGCCGCAAGGTGTACGTCCCGCCCCGCGGCGCCTGCCCCACCTGCGGTGTCGCCACCGCCGAACGGGTCGAGGTGGGCCCCCGCGGCACCGTCACCACGTACTGCGTCGTCAACATCAAGGCGAGGAACCTCGATATCGAGGTGCCCTACGTCTACGCCCATATCGCCCTCGACGGCGCCGACCTCGCCCTCCACGGACGCATCGCGGGCATCCCCTACGACCAGGTGCGCATGGGCCTGCGCGTGGAACCCGTATGGACCGGCGAGGGCCGCCACCCCGACCACTACCGCCCCGCCGCCGAACCGGACGCCGACTACGACACCTACAGGGAGCTGCTGTGACGCCGTACGCCGGGGCCACCGGGGAGGTGGCGATCGTGGCCTTCGCCCAGTCCGACCACCGCCGCCGCAGCGACGATCTCTCCGAGGTCGAGATGCTGATGCCGGTGCTGCACCGGGTGCTCGGAGCGACCGGGCTGAAGACCGGTGACATCGGCTTCACCTGCTCCGGGTCCTCCGACTATCTCGCCGGACGGGCTTTCTCCTTCACCATGGCCCTCGACGGCGTCGGCGCCTGGCCGCCCATCTCGGAGTCCCATGTGGAGACCGACGGAGCCTGGGCGCTGTACGAGGCCTGGGTGAAGCTGCTGACCGGCGAGGCGGACACCGCGCTCGTCTACGCATACGGCAAGTCGTCGCCCGGCGAGATCCGCGATGTCCTCACCCGCCAGCTCGACCCCTACTACACGGCCCCCCTCTGGCCGGACTCCGTCGCGCTCGCCGCCCTCCAGGCACAGGCCCTGATCGACGCCGGCCTGACGGCGGAACCCGCGCTCGCCTCGATCGCCGCCCGCAGCCGCGCCGACGCCGCCTCCCATCCGCACACCCAGCTCAAGGGTGCGGTCCCCCAGGGCGACTACATCGTCCGGCCGCTGCGGACCGGGGACTGCCCGCCCATCGGGGACGGGGCCGCCGCCGTGGTGCTCGCCACCGGGGACCGGGCGCGTGAGCTGTGTGAACGGCCCGCCTGGATCCGTGGCATGGACCACCGGGCGGAGGCCCACAGCCTCGGCGTACGGGACCTCACCGACTCGCCGTCGACCCGGATCGCCGCACGGCGGGCCGGAGTCTTCGACCCCGCGGCCCCGCCCCTCGACACCGCCGAGCTGCACGCCCCCTTCACCTCCCAGGAGGTCGTCCTGCGCCGGGCCCTCGACCTCGACGAGAGGGTGAGGGTCAACCCGTCCGGCGGTGCGCTCGCCGCCAATCCGGTGATGGCCACGGGGCTCATCCGCCTCGGTGAGGCCGCCGCCCGTATCCACCGGGGCGAGTCCGGCCGGGCCGTCGCCCACGCCACCTCCGGACCCTGCCTCCAGCAGAACCTCGTCGCCGTCCTGGAAGGGGAGGACCGTGCCTAAGGAACCCGTCGCCGTCGTGGGCATCGGACAGACCAAGCACGTGGCCGCCCGCCACGACGTCTCCATCGCCGGACTCGTGCGGGAAGCCGCCGTACGGGCCCTCGCGGACGCCGAGCTGACCTGGGCGGACATCGACGCCGTCGTCATCGGCAAGGCCCCGGACTTCTTCGAGGGCGTCATGATGCCCGAGCTGTATCTCGCCGACGCGCTGGGCGCCGTCGGCAAACCGATCCTGCGGGTCCACACCGCGGGCTCCGTCGGCGGGTCCACCGCGCTCGTCGCCGCGGGCCTCGTCGCCGCGCGCGTACACCCCACCGTGCTCACCCTCGCCTTCGAGAAGCAGTCCGAGTCCAACGCCATGTGGGGTCTGTCGCTGCCGGTCCCCTTCCAGCAGCCGCTCCTCGCGGGCGCGGGCGGATTCTTCGCCCCCCATGTACGCGCCTACATACGGCGGACCGGGGCGCCCGCCACCGTCGGCTCCCTCGTCGCGTACAAGGACCGGCGCAACGCGCTCCGCAACCCCTACGCCCATCTCCACGAGCACGGGATCACCCTGGAGAAGGTCCAGGCGTCCCCCATGCTCTGGGACCCGATCCGCTACTCCGAGACCTGCCCCTCGTCCGACGGCGCGTGCGCGATGGTCCTCACCGGCCGCGCGGGCGCGGCCCGCTCGCCCCGGCCGCCCGCCTGGATGCACGGCGGCGCGATGCGCAGCGAACCGACGCTCTTCGCGGGCAAGGACTTCGTCTCCCCGCAGGCCGGCAAGGACTGCGCGGCGGACGTCTACCGGCAGGCGGGCATCACCGATCCGCGCCGGGAGATCGACGCGGTGGAGATGTACGTCCCCTTCTCCTGGTACGAGCCGATGTGGCTGGAGAACCTGGGCTTCGCCGAGGAGGGCGAGGGGTGGAAGCTCACCGAGTCGGGTGTGACCGAACACGACGGCGACCTCCCCGTGAACCCGTCCGGCGGGGTTCTGTCCACCAATCCGATCGGCGCCTCCGGCATGATCCGCTTCGCCGAGGCGGCGCTCCAGGTACGGGGGCAGGCGGGCGAACACCAGATCGACGGGGCCCGCCGGGCACTCGGTCACGCCTACGGCGGCGGGTCGCAGTTCTTCTCGATGTGGCTGGTCGGCTCCCGGCCCCCCGCCACCTGACCGGTCCCTGACCGCATCGGACCGGTCCGCGCCCCCGGCGACCGATCGCCCGCCCGGCCGTCGTACACCCGTACGGGACCGTCCCGGGCGGGGGAGGCGGGGCGGCGCGACGGCGTGCCCGCGCGGGCGGATCGGCGCATGGATCCCCGCTCCGTCCGCGCCCCGTCCGCGGCCTGTTGAGGACGGAAGCAGATCGCTAGGCTGACCCCGAGACCATGCGGGAGGAGCACGGAACCGTGGCCGAGAGCACCACCACCACGCAGATGTACTCGGGCTGGGACAAGCCCGAACTCGACCTCAGCAACGCCGACTGGCAGTCCGGCAGTCAGGGAGCGGGAGACGTCCAGATCGCCTTCGTGGAGGGTTTCATAGCCATGCGCAACGGCGGACGGCCCGGGAGCCCGTCGCTGATCTTCACCCCCGCCGAGTGGCGCGCCTTCGTCCTGAACGCGCGCGACGGGGAGTTCGACCTCACCTGAGACCAGCCCGAGGCCCGCCTGAGACCAGGTGTCCGCTGATTTCCCGCCCGGCTGAACACATCGGGAGCGGTTTCCGTACCACTGGGCGCACCCCGGACCCCCGGGGTGCGCAGCGTCCCGACGGGTTCCCGCTCCGACAGGTTCCGTTACGCCAGCGTGAGGATCAGCCATGAACGACGCCGTCCACCCTTCCCTCCAGGCCCTCCCCGACGGTGAGGCCGAACTCCGCCTGGTGGTCCGTCTCTCCTGGGAGGACATCGCGGCCCTCGGCCAGGAGGCGGGGCGGCTGGCCGCGCAGCTGAAGCGTCCCGTCGGCTTCGACGAGGCGGTGAGCCACCGGCTGCGCACCCGCAAGGCCGCCTCGGGCGCCAGGCCCGCCGCCCAGCAGAGCGGCGCATCCTCGTCGGTGTCCTCCCTCGCCGGGCGCACACCCGGTGAGCACGCCCGCCAGGCCGTCGACCGGATCGGCGGATCTCCCTCGCCGGGGACCCAGCCCGCCCAGACCCCGGCCTGAGGACCCCGCCCCGCCGTCCCGACAGTCCCGGCACGGCGCCGGTCCGCCTCCGCGCCCCGCCGGAGTGCGCTGCCGCGCGCCCCCTGCCGGGGACCCCGGACCCCCTCCGGGGCCACGCCGCCCGGGAGTGGTGATCCGGCCCCGCACCCGCAGCCGCACCAACTCCCCTCTCAGCAGCAACCTTTCAGCGCCTCCCGCCAGCGGAGGCCCCCCGGCTGGCGTAATCTGGTACCCCTCAAGGACGTGTGTCCGGCGGCCCCTGCACCGTGCCGGGCGCAAGGCCGGGCGTGGGGGTTGCAGATGACGCGACGTGTCGGCGCGGCGAAGCGGCGGCTGTTCGAGCGGGACGCCGAACTGGCCGCGGCCGAGGAGGCCCTCGACGAGCTGACCGGGATACGCGCGGGCGGTGGCGCCCCCGAGCCCCCGCGCGGATCGCTGCTCGCCTTCGCCGGGCACGCGGGGCTCGGCAAGACGACCCTCCTCACCGAAGTACGCCGGCGCGCCGCCGCGAAGGGCTGCACCGTCCTGTCCGCCCGCGGCGGCGAACAGGAGCAGCAGGTCGCCTTCCACGTCGCGCGCCAGCTGATCCAGCCCCAGCTCGCCGGCTCCTCCGAGGCCGCCCTCCGGCTCCAGCTGGGCAGCTGGTACGCCATCGTCGGCCCCGCCCTCGGACTGTGCGGCGCGGAGGACGGATCCCCGCCCGACCCGCAGGGCCTGCGCGACGGACTGGACTGGGTCCTGACCCATCTCGCCGTACAGCGCGCGCCGCTCGTCCTCGTCCTCGACGACGCCCACTGGGCCGACCCCGAGTCCCTCGGCTGGCTGGCCTCGTTCGCGCCGCGCGCCGAGGAGTTGCCGATGCTGCTCGTCGTCGCGTACCGGCCCGAGGAACTCCCCGCGCACGCCCACCAGTTCCGCCGGCTGCCCGGCCGTGCGGGCCAGCGCCCCATCGACCTCGAACCGCTCACCGCCCGGGGAGTCGGGCGGCTCGCCCGGGACTGGCTCGGCGACGGCGCCGACGACACCTTCGGCCAGGAGTGCTGGGCCGTCACCGCGGGCAACCCGTTCGAGACCATCGAACTCCTCGCGAAGGTACGGGACCGGGGCATCGAACCCACCGAGGCCGGTGCCCCGCTGCTGCGCGACCTCGCCGCGGCGGTCAAGGGCAGCGGCCTCATCGAACGCCTCGAACGGCTCGGCCCCTCCACCGTCCGCTTCGCCTGGGCCGGAGCCGTCCTCGGCACCGAGATCCCGCCCGCGCTCGCCGCCGCCGTCGCCGGACTCGGCACCGAGGAGGCCGCCGACGCCGCCGACCGGCTGCGCGGCGCCCGCATCCTCACCGGCACCCGGACCCTGGAGTTCGTCCACCCGCTGATCGCGACCGCCGTCTACCGCGCCATCCCGGACGCCGTGCGCGTGGCCCTCCACGGCCAGGCGGCCTGGTCCGCCGTCGACGCCGGACTCGGCCCCACCGCGGCCGCCCGCCATCTGCTGGAGACCCACCCCGAGGGCGACCCCTGGGTGGTGCAGCAATTGCGTGAGGCCGCCGGGGAGACGCTTCGGGCCGGAGCCCCCGACGCGGCCCGCCGCTATCTCGCCCGCGCGCTGCGCGAACCACCGGCCGCCGGGGACCGCGCCGCCGTCCTGTACGAACTGGGGTGCTCCTCCCTCCTCACCGAACCCGCCACCACCGTCAACCATCTGCGCGCCGCCCTGGAGGAGCCCATCGCCGACCCGGCCCTGCGCCAGGGCATCGTCTACCGGCTCTCCCAGGTCCTCGCGCACTCCGACCGGCTCGCCGAGGCGTCCGACACCCTCGCCCGTGAGGCCCGGCGCACCACGGAACCGCGCACCCGGCTGCGGATGCTGTCCGAGAAGTTCATGTGGGACGCCTTCCGCGCCGACGAGCCCCAGACGCCCGCACGCTCACGCCGGCTCGCCCGCCTCGCCGACCGGCTCACCGGCCGCGATGTCACCGAGCGGTACATCATCGGGCTCCGCGCCTGGGACGCCACCCTGCGGGGCGAGCCCGCCGCCGTCGCCCTGCACCACGCCGAACGCGCCCTGGCGGGCGGACTGAGCTGGGCCATGGAGGACCGCGGCTTCGAGGTCCCGGCCCTGGTCGCCCTCACCTTCGTATACGCCGACCGCCCCGGCCGCGCCGAGGACCTGTTCGCCGCCGGAACCGCCGAGTTCGAACGGCAGGGCTGGCGCGGCGCGCATCTGTCGTTCGCGTACACCCTCCTCGCCTACATCCGCTACCGGCGGGGACGCCTCATCGAGGCCGAGGACTTCGGCCGGGCCGGGCTGCGCCTCGCCGAACGCGTCGGCCCCCGCACCCCGGCGGAGTGGTACTCGGTCACGACCCTCGTCGAAGTGCTGATCGCCCGGGGACACATCGACGAGGCCGCCCGGGTGGCGCGCGACCACGGGTTCGGCGAGCCCTTCCCGGCCGCCGTGACCTTCCCCGACTCACAGACCGTCCACGGCGAACTGCTGCTGGCCCAGGGCCGGACGAAGGAGGCGGCCGTCGAACTGGCCTCGGTGGGCAGGCGTCTCGACCCCCGGGGCATACGCAACCCCACCTGGTGCCCCTGGCAGCTCCACCTCGCTCTCGCCGAGGCCCGGGAGGCCCCCGAGCGGGCCAGGGCGTACGCCCTCGACGCGGTCGAACGCGCGCGCCGCTTCGCCGCGCCCTCCGGCACCGGACAGGCGCTCCGCGTCGCCGCCGAGGTCTCCTCGGGAGCCGAGCGGACCGCGCTCCTGGAGGAGGCCGTCGCGGAGCTGGAACGCTCACCCGCCGCGTACGAACTCGCCCGGGCCCTCGTCGCCCTCGGAACCCAGCTGCGCACCACCGGCCGGGCGCGGGAGGCCGCCGACCACCTTCAGCGGGGCCTCGAAGCGGCGGTCCGCTGCGGCGCGGACGGTCTCGCGGGCACCGCCCGCGCGGAACTGGCCGCCGAGGGGCTGAACCCCCGGGGGGCCCACGCCGTCGAGACCGACGACCTCACCACCCGGGAGCGCACCGCGGCCGTCCTGACGGCCCAGGGCTGGGACAGGCCGGCCGTGGCCTCCGCGCTCCATATCGACGAACCGTCCGTGACCAGGCTCCTCACGGCCGTCTACCGCAAGGCGGGCACCGACGAGGCGGGCCTCGCCCAGGCCCTGGGCGAGGGGCCCGGGGAGAGCCGGGAGTGAGGAGAGTCTCCCCTCCGCCCCGGGTCGGCCACGCCTGCCCCAACCCGTACCATGGCGGTATGTCGTTCCTCCGCCGTCGCAACGCCGCCACACCCGCGGGCCCGGACTTCGACGTCCTGGCCATGGACCCGGGGGACTGGCCCGGCAACCTCGGCGCGGGGCTGCTCCCCGCCCCCGACGGCAGCTGCCAGGGCGTGTTCCTGCGGTACGACCTCTTCGGCGGCCGGGGTCCCGCGATGATCATCGGCAATCTCCCGGAGGGCTCCCCGGCGCGTGAGCTGGAGGAGGGGCAGATCCCGTTCGAGGTCGCGCAGCTGCTGCTGGCGCTGGAGAACGAGGAGCCCGTCCGCGTCGTCGGCACCGAGGACATTCCGGTCATGCAGGGGGACAACCTCCTCATCGTGCGCCGGCTCAAGCTCTCCGAGAGCCGGATCTCCTGTGTCCAGTTCGACCGCAGCGACGGTGTGCTGGTGACGATCGCCAGCTGGGACCGTCCGATCACCGACGATCTGTACGCACTGCTGAAGCCGCTCCCCGCCGAGCTGTTCCAGCAGGGCTGACCCGGGCCCGGCCGGGAACGACATCCAACCGGCACCGGCACCGGCCCGGACGACCGGTGGGAACCGGGTCCGCCGGGCCCCCGGGCTCCGGGCCCGACCACCGGACCAGCACCGGAGGCATCCGCGCACCCGGCATCCGGACAGAGGCCGGGGATGCGGCACCACGGTGAACCCCCGCGCGCCGGGCCCGGCACGCGGAGTCATGCGACCGTCCGCCGATTCCCCGGCGCGGTTCAGCGCGCCAGGAGGGTCGCGAGCCGCGAGGCCGCCGAGCCCAGCCCCTGCGGGCCGCCCAGCCGGGCCGTCCCGGCGCCCGTGCGCACATCCTCCGCGCCGTAGCGGCGCGCCTTCCGGTGCCAGTTCAGGATCCCCGCGAGCCAGTCCTCCATCTCCCGCACATAGGCGTCGAGCGCGGCCGACTCCGCCGCGTCGAGACCGAAGTCCTCCCGCAGCAGCGGAAGTTCGTGCTCCTTGACATGGCGGAACTGCCGCAGCCGCCCGCGCATCAGATCGTCGACGATCCGGACCGCCGACGGATAGTCGCAGTCGAAGAACTTCTCCACCACCAGCACACCGTTGTGGACCTCGCCCTCGACCTCGATCTCCTTCCGGTACGAGAAGAGGTCGTTGAGCAGACAGGCCCAGTCCTGCGCCGCGTGCTCCAGGCTGACGACGGTGCCGCTCCGCAGCAACTCGGGCGGCAGCTTCTCCTCGTGCCGCAGCCTGGACAGCAGCATGGAGAGGTCCGACCCGAAGGTGCTCCGCCGCATCTCCAGATAGTCGACCGGGTCGGGCACCCGGTGCTGGGCCTGGTTGTGCAGCTCCCACAGCCAGCTGTCCAGCATGACGTCGACCGCGGTGCGCAGTCGCCGCCGTGCGCCCTCCCTCATCGGTCCGGCGGTGCGTACCCACAGATCGGCGAGCGCCCGCTCCATCGGGCTCACCGCCGATGCCGGTGCCGACGCCGGTTCACCGAGCGGCATACAGTCCTTGAGCCGCTCGGTGCACAGCTTCGCTCCGGCCAGATTGCGCGCCCGGCCGAACACCAGCGGGTAGTAGTCGTCGCCGTAGGTGCCCCAGGTCAGCCACTGCGCGCTCAGCTCCAGTTCCTCGCGGGTGGCGTCCGGGTCCAGCCCGGCGGCGCAGAGCGCGAGGTCGAAGCCCCGCAGCATCGGACCGTCCCAGATGTCACCCAGCAGTCCCATCCGGCCGGCCCAGGCGACCGACGAGTCGAGGACGTCCCGGTGGTGCGGGCTGAGCGCCAGCGGGAACGGGAGATCGAACTCCGGCAGCAGCGAGGGACCGTCCGGGCGGCGGGGCACATGGGTGAGGGCGCGCAGCCGGGCCGTGGCCGGACGGCCGAAGAGCCTGCCGATGTCGAGCGCGGAGGTGCCGAGGACACCGGACGGCGCTGTGGTGTCGAGCCCCTCGTTCATATAGCGGCTGGAGCGCATATGCCACTCCTGGCCGCCGGACTGCCAGTCCTGGAGCCCCTTCGCGTACAGCCCGACCGCCGCGCACTCCGCCGGGGTGAGCCCCTTCTCCAGACAGAGCGCGGGGACCTCCGTCAGCGCGGTGTTCTCGAACTGCTGCAACCGTGAGGTCAGCAGATCGTTGACGGCATCGGCCGCCTCCTGGGTCGAGCACCCGAGGAAGGTCTCCAGCACCAGCACACCGTTGCTGAGTTCACCCTCCTCCTCGACCTCGCGCTGGTACGAGAAGAGGTCGTTGCGCAGATGCACGGCGTCGGCGAAGGCGTCCGTGAGCACCCGCAGGGGGCGGGACAGCGCCACCGAGCCAGGCAGTTCGGCCCTCGCCGCGAACTCCACGAGCTGCGCCGACCAGGGCGCGCCGCCCACCTTGCGGCGCATCTCGATGTACTCGACGGGGTTGGCGATCCGCCCCTCGTTGATGTTGGACAGCTCCCAGAGGGACTCATTGAGCAGATTCCGGGTGGACTCGGCGAACCGGGCCCGCCAGCCCGGGCCCATGTGCGGTACGGTCCGCTCCCACAGATCCCTGAGCCCCGCCTCGACCGGGTTCGTCGGCTCCGGCACGTCCTGCCCCAGGTCCATGGGCATGAACAGGGGCAGCCGGTCCAGATACGCCTTGCCGCCCTCGCGGTCCTGGGTGCGCTTGAAGATCTCCAGGAAGTGGTCGTCGAAGAAGAAGACCCACACATACCAGTCCGTCACCAGGGACAGCGTCCGAGCGTCGCAGTCCGGGTGGGTGTAGGAGCACAGCCCGGCGTAGTCGTGCGCCTCGAGGTCGCGCTCCTCCCAGATGCCGGAACCCTCCAGCATGCCCATCCCGCGAGCCCACTCCCGGGTGTGCTCCCGCGCGGTCTCGATATGCGGGTTGAGGCGTGCCGGATGCGGCAGATAGAAGTCGGGCAGGACGAAGGGCTGAGCCATGCGCGGGGGGCCTCTCGGGTCGGTCGGAAAGCTACCGGCCAGGCTCTACCCGTCGCCCGTACGGACCACGCACGCCGCCTATTAGTCACACCATCACAGGAATGAAGGGCAGTGCGCCACCGGACCCCTCGACCAGTGGCGCACGCCGGTCATGCCGCCCGCGCGCACCGTTCGTACGCGTGGCTCCCCGCACAGGTGTGCGCCTTCTCCGCTGCGCTACTCCACGACGCGGACATCCGACGCCTTCACATAGGCGAGCCGGTGCCCGAACTGGATCCCGTAGTACTCCTCCAGGCCGCGCACCACCCGGTGGCGGGAGGTGTCGAAGGCGGGCGCATACAGGAACTCACCGGGGACCCGTCCGCCCGACACATACCGCTGCCCCGCGGGCATCCGGTACGGGAGCGGGGACACCGACTGCACCGGTACGCCCGCCGGATAGGCATCCGCCTCCGGGTAGGCCCGCCCGTACACCGGGATGTCCGCCGCGCCCGGCTTCGGTGTGACGAGAACTCCCCGAGCCCCCACCGCTGTTTCCCGGCCGCGCGGATTGTGGAACCACGCCTTCTGGCCGAGGTACCAGATCGCCGTCCAGGCGCCACGGCGCTCCGCCACCGCGAACTGCTGGCCCGTGGAGGCCCGCGCACCGATGTCGTTGACGTCGGTGGTGGTGTCGTCGCCGTCCGGCCGCAGACCGATGTCCTTGATCAGCGGCGCGTCCTCGGCCGGAGCGGAGTGCAGGCGGACGGCGCCGGAACCGTGCGGTGTACAGGGTTCCCCGGCCTTCACACAGCCCGTGTACACGGGCCGGTGACCCCCGTAGCGGGGGCGGACGGTGACCGCGTCGGCGCGCGGACCGGCGGTCGGGACGAACGGCCGCCCGAGCAGTTCGAAGTAGTGCGCCCAGTCCCAGTACGGCCCGGGGTCGGTGTGCATCCCCCGGATCGACGCCGTGGTCGGGCCGGGCACATTGTCGTGCCCGATGATGTGCCGGCGGTCCAGCGGAACGCCGAAGCGCTTCGCCAGATAGCGCACCAGACGGGCGGACGAGCGGTACATCGCCTCGGTGTACCAGGCGTCGGGCGAGGCCAGAAAGCCCTCGTGCTCCAGGCCGACCGAGCCGGCGTTCACGTACCAGTTCCCGGCGTGCCAGGCCACGTCCTTGAGCGGGACGTGCTGGGCGATATGCCCGTCCGAGGAGCGCAGGGTGTACTGCCACGACACATACGCGGGGTCCTGTACCAGCTGGACGGCGCTGTCCCAGAAGCCCTCGATGTCATGGACGACGATGTACCGCACCGGCAGGGACACCGGCCGGTCCGCCTTGTCGTGGTTGCCGTAGTCGCCGTCGCCGAACTCCTGGTACGGAGCCCCGATCCACTCACACGCGAGGCTGCGGGGGCACTCGGTACGCCGTACGCCCGGCGTTCCCGGCTCCCGGGACCGTCCCGTGGACCGCGCCGGGTGGTCCGCCTGCCGGGGTACCGCTTCCGGATCGGCCGCGAGCGTGACCCGGTCGCCGCCGTCGGTGACCCGGGTGACACCGGCGCGGATCACGGCGAAGACGTCGTCCGCGTACGCCGTCGCGGTGGCCGGGTCACCGGCGCCGGAGAAGCGCGCCACCGCGCCGTACCAGTCGGCCGGATCGTCTGTGGCCGGACGGCCCAGCGCGCGCTGGGCGTCGGCCAGCAGCGCCGCGCCGCCGCGCACACTCGCGGCCGGGCTCTCGTGCAGTACCCCGGCGGGGATGCCGGAGAGCCGCGACGCACGCTCCAGCGTCCGCAGCCCGGGCGGGACGGCGGAGGCCCGGGGCGGGGTTGCGCCGGGGCCGTGCCTCCGCGCCGCGCGGGAATCGTCGCCGCGCAGGTCCCCGGTGGCGTGCGCGCCGTGCGGGTCCGCCGCGCCGGACGCGGGGCGCGGGGCCTCGGCGAGCGCGGTTGCCGCATCGGTGAGATGCATCGGCCCGTAGCCGCCCGTGACACTCGGCGCGCCGCCGTGCGAGTCCCACCGGGACTGGAGGTACGACACACCGAGGAGCACACTCCGCGGCACCCCGTACTCCGCGGCGGCCCGTTCGAAGTCTCCTTGCAGACCGCCCCCGGCGGCAGGGGCGGCGCTCGCGTCCGTGCGCGCGGGCAGAAGGGGCAGCAGTAAGGCGGCCGACGCCACCAGCACCCCTGTCCGCGTCCGCCGGGCGCGGCCGCCCCTCCGTCGTACGGGGGCTGATGCTTGCAAGAGGGCCTCCGGGGGCGGGTGGTGCGTGATGGGCTTGTGGGGTCGGACAGGACTACAGGGGTACCGGTCGCCGGACGGTCCGTCAATCATGCTCCGCCGCACCGGTGGTGCTCATCGCGTCGTCCTGGCGGGTTCCGCCGGGGAAATCAGGGCGGGACCTGCGAACCGTCATTGGTCTAGTCCAATCAACTTGGATGGCGGCGCCCGTTCGGCCAGTCGGCTATGGCGTGAACACGTCACCACGCGCGCCTCCGGCTCTGTGGGGTGCCGGCCGCTCGGGAGCCGGGCCGACGCCTCCCGTCACCTCCGCGGTCCCGTGGGGCGGCACCACCCCGCTGAGGGTCCGCCGGTATCGGCTGTGGCATCCGGCCGTCGGTGCCGAGATGCCGACGGGACACCAGGAGGAGTCCGGCGCGGACCGGGTGACCGGCCCACCGGAACGTCACCCGGCTGCCTGTCGCGTCCCGGCGAACCAGGACCCCCGGCACCCCGCGCATCCGAGGCCCGCCGATACCGTGCTCCGGCGCGGTCGCCGCCGTCGTCGTGGCCCGCGCAGTCACCGCCTCCGGGGCGGCACCCGGCACAAGGCCGCAGGGCGGCGGTACCGGCGAGCCCCGAAGGCCGTCCGGAGGTCTCAGTCGATATGGACGGCCAGCAGGCACGCGTCGTCGTCGTGGGCCGAACGCGTGTACACGGCCGTGAGCCGTTCGAGCGTCTCCTCGGGCGAGCGCCCCGCGTTGGCCGCCAGGCCCCGGCCCAGCCGGGCGATGCCCTCGGTGATCGCCTCACCCCGGCGCTCGACCACCCCGTCCGTGTACAGGAGCAGCAGATCCCCGCGGCGCAGCGGCACCGAAGCCGTCTCGTACGTATAGCCGGACACCGCTCCCAGCATCGGGCCCAGATGATCCGTGTCGAGTACCGACACCTCGCTCCCGCGCCGCACCAGAGGGGGCGGATGACCGGCGCACGCCCAGTTCAGCACCCCGCCGCCGCCGTCGACATAGCCGACGATCATGGTCGCGGTCTCCGCCCTCGGCTCACCGCACACCAGCTCGTTCAGCCAGGTCGTCAGCTCACCGGCCGAGGCCCCCGTCTGGGCGAGCCCGGCGAGCGCGTGGCGCTGCTGGGCCATCCTGGCCACGGCGTCCAGACCGTGGCCGACCGCGTCGCCGATGGCGATCAGCACGCGCCCGTCGGACTGGCGCCGGCATTTGTACCAGTCGCCGCCGACGGCCGCCTCCGCCTCGGCGGGCAGATAGGCCGCGGCCACCGTCAGACCGGCCTCGGCGAGTTCACGGGAGTGGCTCGGCAGCAGCGCTTCCCGCATGACGGAGGCGATACGGCGCTCCGCGGCCGCCGCCTGCCGCAGCCGCTCCGACTCCCGCTGTGTCTGCGCCAGCCGGCGGCGGCTGCGCATCTGGGGCGTGAGATCACGCGCGACCAGATACACGGCCCAGGGGCGCCCCTCGGTGCTCACCACGGGCTTGGCGAGCAGATCCAGGGTGCGCACTTCCCCGTGGACCCGGAAGCGGGTCCGCGTCCACGGGGGTTCCTCTCCCGAGAGAACCGCCGTCACCACCTCGGCGAAGGCGGGCACGTCGTTCGGCAGCACCGTGTCGCACAGCTCGGTGAAGGACCACGGCATGGCCCCGGTGGTACTGAAGATCCGGTGCATGGTCTCCGACCAGGTGATCACCCCGGAGAGCAGATCCCAGTGCCCCCACCCCATCGAGGCGATGTACTGGGCGTCCAGACTGAGGAACTCGGAGCGCCCGTGCGCCGGACGCCAGGTGACGAGCAGTTCGTCCCCGTACGGCGCGGCGTAGTGCAGGAGCGGCGCGCGCAGCAGGAGGCCGTGCCGCTCCTCCGTGTAGTCGACGGTCAGCCCCGTGAGCGGCTCCCCGGTCGTGACCGCGTGTGCCAGGGCCGCGACCAGCCCGGTCGTGCCGTACCCGGGGCGTACCCGCAGAAGACGCTGCCCGACCTGGCGCCCCGCCGGTTCCATCCATTCCGTGGAACGGACCTCATTGCCCGCCCGGATGATGAAGTCGGTGATGGCGCCGCCGGCGTCCCGTACCGGGCTGAGCAGCGCCGCCGAGACCGGAACGGCACGCAGTACGGCGTCCAGGGACGGCTCCCGCCCGTTCCCTTCGCCCTCCCCGTCCGGTACGCGTTCCCCCGTACCCGCCGGCGGCCGGCCGGGCGAGGGCGGCGTGTCGGCCGCCGGGCCGGGCTCCGGGCGGAGGGACGGCGTGTCGGATTCCCCGGGATCCCGGGACTCGCCGGGCGGTGCCGTGGCGCCGGGGGCCGCCCGGGACGGCGGCGCGGCGGCCAGTCTCCGGGCCTGCCGGGCGGCCGCCGCCTCGGCCGCGCGCCGGACGTCCGCCCGCAGGGCGGCGATCTCGTACTCGATGTACGCCTTGAGGCTCGTTGCGTCGCCGGGCAGCTCCGGCTGGGGGAAGCTCACGGGAACGACCTCCCGGGCACCACGTCGGTCCGTCGTAACCGAGCGTAGATTCCGGTTCCCGCCCGCGCGAACGCTCACGGGCCCGGCCGCCGGGCGGGGCTCCCGGGGCGCTGACGCCCGCCACCGGCGGGGCCGGGGCCATGCGGGGAGGCTTTCGCCGCCGCTCTCGACGCGGTCGGTCCGCCGTCCGCCGGGGACACCCCGGCGCGCGTGTGTGCGGGTGCGCCATCCCCATGGGCGCGGCCGAAGGGCAGGCAGCAGTTGTTTATGGTGAGAAACACATGGCCCGCACACGCGGCCGGGCGGGGCACACGCACACGATCCCCGAGCGCCGGTGCTCCGGCGTCCGTGCCCCGCGTGGCTCCCGCCCGCTGCCGGGCCGCCCTGTTGCCCTCCTGCTGCCCCGATGCCCTGCCGCCGCCGTACCGCGGCCCCCGCGACGGGGAGCCGTTGCGGTGATCCCTTCCGCTGATCCGGTCGCCTCCCGCCGGCCGGATCACCGGTCAGCGGGTGCCGACCGCCGCCCGTACGGCCCGCCGGGCCAGCGCGCAGTCGTCGTGCAGCCGCCGCAGCAGCAGCCGCTGCTCCTCCCCGGCCGACAGCCCGCCCGACGAGGCGCTCACGCCACCGCTCACCGGAGCCGCCTCCCGCATGGTGCGCTGCACGGCCGTCTCGTACGTCCGGATCTCCCGTGTCAGCACCAGCATCAGGTTCACCAGGAACGCGTCCCGGGCGGCGGGCCCCTCCCGCTGTGCCAGCTGGCTGATCCACCGTCGCTCCGCCGGGGCGTTGCCGAGCACCGACCAGAGCGTGGCGAGGTCGTAGCCCGGGAGGTACCAGCCCGCGTGCTCCCAGTCGACCAGGACCGGGCCCGTCGGGGAGAGCAGCATGTTGGAGAGCAGCGCGTCGCCGTGGCTGAACTGCCCCACGGTTCCCCGGCCGCCCGCGTACGCCAGTCCGCGCAGCAGCTTCTGCAGATCACCGAGGTCTCGGTCGGTGAACAGCCCCAGCTCGTGGTAGCGCGCGATCCGGGAGGCGTAGTCCAGGGGCGCGTCGAACAGTCCGGCCGGCGGGCGCCAGGAGTTCAGCCGGGTGATGGCGCCGACGACGGCCCTGACATCGGCGCGGGGCGGGGCCTCGGCCGGGTGCCGGGTCAGTGCCGCCGCGCGTCCGGGCATCCGCTCGACCACCAGCGCGCAGTTGTCCGGGTCGGCGGCGATCAGCCGCGGGGCACGGACGGGCGGACGGTGGCGGACGAAGGCACGGTAGACCGCTATTTCGTGGCGGAACCGCTCGACCCACACGGGCGAGTGGTCCAGCAGGCACTTGGCGACGGCCGTGGTGCGCCCGGTCGTCCCCACGAGCAGTACGGAGCGTCCGCTGCGGCGGAGCACCTGCACCGGGTTGAATTCCGGGCAGATCCGGTGCACCGAGGCGACCGCCATCCGCAGTTGCGCGCCCTGGGGGCCGGACAGGTCGATTCTTCCGCTGAGGGGCTGGCCCATCACCGCGACCGGCCGCCGCAATCGACCGGCATGTGTGGGGTCGAGATACGGTCCGGTGCCGGCCGTCACAGCGGAGCGCTGGGGCCGGTGCGGTGCGGACACGGAGGACGATGCTGTGTACATGGGGTGACAGATCCCTTCGTGCGCCGACAGTATGCGTGCGCGCCCCGCCCCGGCGGCCGGCCGCACCCTGGGGAGTACGTCCGGCTGCCGGGCCGGGGTGGCGCGTTCCTACGTCACACCAGCGCGCGGGTGGCACACCATCTGGCGAACCCTGGCGAACCCTGGCGAATAGTCGCCAGGCCGCTGACAGAGCGTTACTGTCAAGTCAGCCGAGAACCTGGGGGCTTGACGTGACCGGAGGACCCAACACCCGCCTGAGTGACCTGTTCGGCCTGGCCGGATGGTCGAAGGGCGAACTCGCGAGGCTGGTGAACCGGCAGGCGGCGGCCATGGGCCATCCGCAGCTGGCGACCGACACCTCACGGGTGCGGCGGTGGATCGACATGGGGGAGACCCCGCGTGACCCCGTACCGCGGGTGCTGGCGGCGCTGTTCACCGAGCGGCTCGGCCGTGTCGTGACCACCGAGGATCTCGGGTTCGTACGGAACGGGAGATCGGGCAGACAGAAGGGCGCGCGTGGCGCAGAGAGCGCCGCGAACCCCGACGGCCTTCCCTGGCCGCCCGACCGGACGGCAGCGGTCCTCACTGAATTCACGGGAATGGACCTCATGCTCAACCGACGCGGCTTGGTGGGCGCGGGCGCCGCGCTCGCCGCAGGCTCCGCACTCAGCAGCACCATGCACGACTGGCTGCACACCGACCCCGCACTCGTCCGGGACACGCCCTTCACCGACACTCCCCTGCACGCCGACCCCGCTGGGTACGACCGCTATGAGGCCGCCCCCATCGGGTCGCAGGAGATCGAGGCGCTGGAGCGTTCCGTCGAAGTGTTCCGTGCCTGGGACGCCGCCCGTGGCGGCGGACTCCAGCGCAAGGCGGTCGTGGGGCAGCTCAACGAGGTGGGCGGCATGCTCGCCTACCGTCACCCCGACCATCTCCAGCGGCGCTTGTGGGGCGTCGCCGCCAACCTCGCCGTACTCGCCGGCTGGATGTCCCACGACGTCGGCCTCGAACCCACAGCCCAGAAGTACTTCGTCATCGCCGCGCACGCGGCCCGTGAGGGCGGGGACCGGCCCCGCGCGGGTGAGGCGCTCTCCCGGGCCGCCCGCCAGATGGTCCATCTGGGCCGCCCGGACGACGCCCTGGATCTGATGAAGCTCGCCAAGTCCGGTTCGGGGGAGCGGACCCTGCCGCGCACCCGGGCCATGCTCTGCACCATCGAGGCATGGGCGCAGGCGTCCAAGGGCCATGGGCAGGCCATGCGCCGCACGCTCGGTGAGGCGGAGGATCTGTTCGTCTCCGACAAGGGAGACGTACCGCCGCCCAGTTGGATGCAGATGTTCGACGAGGCGGATCTGCACGGCATGGAGGCACTGGCGTACCGCACCCTGGCGGAGCACGATCCCTCGGCCGCGAGCATCGCGCAGCGCCACGCCAAGAAGGCGCTGGAACTGCGCGAGGGCGGCCGGCAGCGCTCGAAGATCTTCGACTACATCTCGCTGGCCTCGGCCTGCTTCATCGCCGACGACCCCGAGGAGGCCGACCGCTACGCGCGGCTCGCGCTGATCTCGATGGGGGAGACCTCCTCGCACCGCACCTGGGACAGGCTGCGGGAGATGTATCGGCTGACGGGGCAGTACGCGGGTTACGAGAAGATCGAGGACCTGCGCGAGGAGATCCGGCTGGCCCTGCCCAACAGCCCTTCGAAGAAGGCGAGGGGCGCGGCCATCTAGTGCTGTGGCCGGAAGGGTTTGCCGGTGGCCCGCGGTGTCCGGTGCGGTGCAGCGCAAGGCGGAGGTCCGCAGCTCGTACTCGCCGTACTCGCGCGGTCCGACAACGCGGCTGGGGGTACCTCCGGGCCGCCAGGCCCAGGGGGAGCCGTGCAGGGCGTCGCGGGCCGGTGAACGTTTCCGGTCACAGTACTAGGTTCCCGGGGCCATGAAGGGGCCCGGGTGGGTCCGGGGAGGAACGGGGCGGCAGGAATCAGGGCGGAGAGAGCCCGGATCCCGGCGCTGCGGCGAATTCGGCCCGGGCCCAAGGTGCGGTATCGCGGGTCGCCGGGGACCGGTCAGGTCCCCGGGGGCCCTCAGGAACCGATCCTCGCGACCATCACACAGGCGTCGTCCTCGCGTCCGTCGCCGCCGAACAGCTCCACGACCGTACGGACGGCTTCCTGGGCGTTCCGTACCCGGGCCAGCCGGGGCGCCAGCGCCAGCAGCCGGGCCGTGTCGCCGCCCCCGGCGGCGCCGGTGCGGGTCAGTCCGTCGGTGTGGAGCAGCAGCAGATCGCCGGGGAGCAGCTCCAGTTCGGCCTGCTCGTACTCCGGGCTGGAGGTCGCGCCGAGCAGTACCCCGTCGGGGCGGCTCAGGATCTGCCCCGTCCCGTCGCGGAAGAGCAGCGGGGCGGGGTGGCCCGCCTGTGCCCACGACAGGGTGCGGCTCGCCGGCTCGAACCGGCAGCAGACGGCACTGCCCAGGGCCGGCTGGGTGGAGGACTCCATCAGCTGGTTGAGATGGACCATCAGCCGGGCGGGCTCGACCCCCGCCAGGGCCATACCCCGCAGCGCGCCCAGGAGCATGGCCATCGAGGAGGTGGCCGTCACCCCGTGTCCGGTGAGGTCCCCGACGCTCAGCAGTGAGGCTCCCGAGGCCAGTTGCAGGGCGTCGTACCAGTCGCCGCCGATCAGCGCGCTGTTCGCGGACGGGAAGTAGCGGGCGGCGACATCCAGCGCGGCGCCGTCCAGTTCGGCGGCACCGCCGAGCGGGAACTGGAGCGAGCCCTGCCACGGCGGCAGCACCGCCTCCTGCAGCTCGACCGCGATCCGGTGCTCCGTGCGCTCGAAGTGCTGCCGGCGGTGGAGGGAGTCACGGCTGTCGCGTACGGCCGCCTCACTGCGCCGGAGCGCGCTGACATCCCGGATCACCGCCCACATGGAGGCCGTCGAGCCGTCCGTGTCGAGCACGGGCTCGCCCGTCATATGCACCGTGCGGACCCGGCCGTCGGGCCGGACGAGCCGGAACTCCCCGTCGATGGGCCGTCCGTCGACCAGAGCGCCGGTGACCAGGGCGGTCAGCAGCCCCTGGTCGTCCGGGTGCACCACGGAGGGCAGTTCGTCCAGGGTCATCGGTCCGCTCGCGGGGGAACGCCCGATGATCCGGTACAGCTCCTCGGACCAGTTCACCTCGTCGGTGAGGAGATTCCACTCGGCGCTGCCGACCCGGCTGAGCAGCGATCCGGTGCCGAGCGCGTGGTCGGCCTCGTACGCGATGAGATCGTCGTCGCCCGCCGGGGCGGTCGTCCCGTCGGGCAGGCCGTTCCTCAACTGGTCCAGATGGGCGCCGAGATCGTCGAGCTGATGGACCGCCAGATCGCACAGGGCCCGCTGCCAGCGGGCGCCCGGGTCGTCCTCGTCGACGAGGGTGCCTCTGCGTACGGCGTCCACATCGCCGCGCAGCCGGCGTGTCCGGGTGATCAGCGCGTCGACGGCGTCGGGGCCTCGCTCCGGCGGCTGCGGGACGGGGCGGTCCGCGAACAGATGGGACGGCATGTCGTACTCCGATACAGGCGTGGCCTCGGGCCAGGTCTGGAACGCGCTGCGAGCAATGGACCGTTACGACTCTGGCACAGGGAGCGACAGCTCGTAAGCCATTTGGCAACACTCGACAAGGTGGTGCCCCAGGCATATGCCATAGGCGCGGGTTAGCGCGTGTGTTCTGGTGATGATCAGCACTTGTGTACCCTGTCGGACCGCCTCAGCGGAAGGGGCATGTGCCAATGACACTCGTACTGCTCCGATGAATCGCTCACCCGAACCGGATACGCGTTGGACAGCCGTTCGTCTGTCGGGTGATTCTGGCGCGATGGACGACCATACGAGAAGGGCGGTCGAGGCCGCCGGGGCGGGAGAGCTCGCGCTGCTCGACCCCCGGGTGCGCGCCGATCCCCGGGCGGTCCTCGCGCTGCTGGACGCCGAGTTCTTCGAGTTCGGCTCGTCGGGGAGACGGTGGGACCGTACGTCGGTGCACGAGGCGGTCGCACCGGACGGCCGGGACGGCGAACCGGCCCCGGCCGTACGGGTCACCGGGCTGACCGGCGCCCTGGTGGCACCCGGACTCGTCCATGTCACCTATGTGTCCGAAACGGGTGGCCGCCGGGTCCTCCGCAGCTCCCTGTGGCGCGAGACGGCGGACGGCTGGCGCCTGTACTTCCACCAGGGAACACCGGCCGGACCCGCCTGACCGGAGGATCCGGGATCCGGTGCGCCACCGCGACGCCCCGTACCCTCACCTCGTACGACCCGAGGAACTCTCCCTCCCCAGGGACCGTGTCAACGCCCTCGGCCACCGGTGCCCGGCGGCCTGGGCGCGCTCCGGTCCTGCCCGGCCCCGGGGGCGGTTCCTCCCGTGACCGTGAAGGAGGCGCTGTGACCGGTACACCTCGGTTCACGCTCGCCACCGTGGTGCTCGACTGCCGTGACGCCCACGCCCTCGCCGGCTTCTACCGGCGGCTGCTCGGCTGGGAGTTCACGGCGCAGGAACCCGACTGGGTTCTGCTCCGCGACCCCGCCGGCGGGGTCGGGATCGCCGTCCAGGGCGAGGAGTGGTACGAGCCGCCGCGATGGCCCGAAGAGCCGGGCGCCCAGCGCAAGATGCTCCACCTCGACATCCGCGTCGACGAACTGGAGCCCGCGGTCCGCCATGCCGTCGCCCTCGGCGCACGGGAGGCGGACGTCCAGTTCCACGACGACGTCCGGGTGCTGCTCGATCCCGCGGGCCACCCCTTCTGCCTGTTCACCGACGCGTAGGGCCGCCGTCCGGCGGTGTGCGCCGGGCGGCGGCGAGTCCGGTGCGCGCACGGTACATGTAATACTCTCTACATGACTTCACCTATGACGGACCGCGATCCGGCGACGCCCGGGGACGGTGTCCGGATCGTGCGCGCGACCGCCCGTGACGCCAGGCGGCTCACCGCCATGGTGCGCGGCTCGCGTGCCTACGAGGGCCGGTACGCCTCGGTCGTCAGCGGGTGCACGGTGGGTCCGGACTACATCGAGGCCCACCCGGTCCATATGGCCGTCGCAGCGGACGGTGCCCTCCTCGGGTTCTACGCCCTGCTGCTGACCCCGCCCGAGCTGGATCTGATGTTCGTCGCGGACCCGGCGCAGGGCCGCGGCCTGGGCCGCCGGCTGATCGCCCATATGCTCGGCGAGGCCCGCCGCGGCGGGCTCACCTCGGTGCGTGTCGTCTCGCACCCGCCTGCCGAGGGCTTCTACCGCAGTGTGGGCGCCCGGCGGACCGGCACGGTCCTGGCCGACCCGCCCGTCGTGGCATGGGACCGGCCCGAACTCTCCTTCGCGGTCACCGGGTAGCCTCCGCCCCGGACGACGGCCGCGGGCCGGTGCGAGCCCGGTCCGGGCCGGCGTCGTACGACACCGGCCCGGACACTCCCCGAACCACCTCTCTCACACCACCGCGCCGGACTTGTCGCGCTTGACCGCCCGCGCGGGCCGGGCGGCGGGCTTCTCGGGCCGCCGGATCTGGAGCATCACCGTCAGCGGCATCGCCGTGAACACCGTCGACGCGATACCCACGACCACACCCGCCAGCAGCGCGATGGAGAAGTCGGTCAGCGAGTCCCCGCCGAGCACGGCGAGCGCGATCAGTACGAACAGCGCGCCCATGCCCGTATTGACGGTACGCGGCAGGGTCTGGGCGACCGCCTTGTCCGCGAGTTCGGGCCAGGCCCCGCGCGGCGAGGCCCGCCGCAGCTCCCGCAGCCGGTCGAGAACGACCACGGTGTCATTGACCGAGTAGCCGACCACGGTCAGCAGAGCCGCGAGGAACACACTGTCCACCGGCTTGCCGAGCCAGGCGAACAGGCCCACCACCAGTAGCACGTCCTGCACCATCGCCGCGACCGCGGAGGCCGCGAACGTCCAGCGGAACCGGATCGTGAGATACGCGAGCTGTGCGGCCACCGCGACCCCGAGCGCGATCAGCGCCTGGGTACGCAGCTCGCTGCCGAGACTCGGCCCGATCAGCTCGTCCCGCTCCACGGTCGCCTCGCCCGCGACCTTGCCCAGCGCCGCGCGGATCTCCTCCTGCTCCTGGTTGCTCACCTCACCGGTCCGTACCGTGATCCCGTCCTCACCCGAGGTCTGCACGACGGCGCGCGGGAATCCGGCGTCGGCGACGGCCTGGCGGGCGGTGTCCGCGTCGACGGTCCGCTCGGTGGCGTACTGCATCACCCGCCCGCCCGTGAACTCGACGCCGAACTCCAGTCCGCGCACCCCGATGCCCGCGAGCGCGAACAGCAGCAGCCCTCCGCAGACCGCGAGCCAGCGCCTGCGATGGCGCATCAGCCGGGGCGGGTGCTTCTCCAGCCGGGTCCGCAGCCGGCCCTTGGAGGTGATGCCCGTGACCGACGGCCGCCTGGTGACCCAGGAGCGCCGTACCGCCCAGTCCGCGAGCAGACGGGTGATCACCATCGCCGAGATCAGCGACGCCAGCACACCGATGGCGAGCGTCACACCGAAGCCCTTGACCGGCCCGATCGCGAAGACGAACAGCAGACCGGCCGCGAGCAGCGTTGTCACATGGGAGTCGGTGATCGCGCTCCACGCCTTGCTGAACCCGGTCCGCAGCGGCCGGCGCAGATCGGGGGTACGGGTGGTCGGCCGTACGTACTCCTCCCGCGCCCGTTCGAAGACCAGCACATTCGCGTCGACGGCGATACCGATGGCGAGGACGAAGCCCGCGAGCCCCGGGAGGGTCAGGGTCGCGTCGAGCGCGATGACGGCCGCGTACGAGATCAGTCCGTACAGCGCGAGCGCGATCGTGGCGAGCAGGCCCAGCAGCCGGTAGACGGCGATGATGAACAGCCCGGTGCAGACCAGGCCGATGACGGCGGCCAGCGCACTGGCCTTGATCGCGTCCGCGCCCAGGGTCGGGCCCACGGTGCTCTGCTCGACGGCGGTCACCGGGACCGGCAGCGCGCCGCCCTTGACCAGCGCCGCCAGATCACGCGCGTCCGCACTGTCGAACCCACCGGTGATCTGCGCCGAGCCTCCGGTGATACCGGCCTTGCACGGAACCGACTGCTCCATGCCGGGCGCCGACACGATCTTGTCGTCGAGCACGATCGCGACCCGGCGCGCGGGGTCGCCGGGCGCGGCACAGGCCGCCTCGCCGGTGATCCGGGCCCAGTCCTTGCCCGCGTCGCCCCGGAAGGACAGATCGACCGTCCAGCCGCGGCCCGTCTGGCCGTCGAAGGTCGCCTCGGCGTCCTTGACGCCGTCCCCGGTCAGCGCGGGCGGCCCGAGCCGGAGGAAACTCCCCGGCGCGTCGGGGTCGGGCAGCACCCGGGAGCCGTCCGCCGCGGGCGCGCTCCGAGGGCCCGCCGTGGCCTGCTGTACGGGGTGGAAGGTGAGCTGGGCCGTCTTGCCGATGACCTCGGCGGCCTTGCGCGGGTCCTGTACACCGGGCAGTTCGACGACGATCCGGTTGTCGCCCGAGCGGGCGAGCGACGGCTCGGCCACCCCGAGCGCGTCCACCCGCTGGCGCAGGACCTCCAGCGCGCGGTCGGTGGCCGCCGCGTCGGCCTTCACGGTGGGCGTGTCCCGGGTCTCCAGGACGATACGGGTGCCGCCCTTCAGATCGAGCCCGAGGCGCGGTGTGGTGGTCAGGGCGATGTACAGCGATACGGCGACGACGGCGAGCGCGGCGAGCGCGCGCCAGATCGTGGCACGAGAAGACATGAGTACTCCACGGGCAGCACACGGACGCGGGGCGTCCGTGGGACACGGAGGTCGTGCGGCGCGACGGCGCGCGGCACACGGGGGCTGAGAGCGCCGCCGCCACGACGGTCCCCGGGCATGCCGGAGACCGGTACGGCGGACGCCTGGAACGTCAGCTGCTCCGGGTGGAGGGGGGTGCGCGGGTGCTGCGGGGGCCGTACGGGCGGTGGGGCGGTGCCCGCTCCTGCCGGGGGCCCACCACCTCGCCGCGCAGCAGGGTCCGTTCGTACGCGAAGTCCACGGCCCCCGCGGGCAGCGGCGGCGCGGTCGGGGGACGGCTGCCCGCGTCGGTGGCCACCGCCTCGTGGACGGCGGTGACCGGGGTGCGCCGGGCCTCGTTCCGTACGGAGGCGGTGCCGCGCTGCGGGCCCTCGGCGCGGGCCGGGGAGGCCGGGGTCACGGCGACGGGCCCGGCGGACGAGGCACCGCCGGATGCCGGGGCCGCGCCCACGAGCGCCAGCAGGGTGACCCACACACCGAGCAGCAGGGACGGGAGGGCGGTCGCCGCGAGGAGACGTACGCGCTGGTGCACCGGTCCCCCCTTGTCGCCTGCTCCCGGGACCGTCCGTCCGGCCGCGGGACCGTCCGTGCGGACTGTCCGTCGGGACACAGCGTAGGCGACGGGGACGGTCGCCGGGCCGTGCGGCTCCGGATCGCCGGATCCCGGCCGTCCGGATCTGGCCGGGACCGTCCGGGTTCGTCCGGGAAGGGCATCCGGACGGCCCTCTGGCCGTGGCGGGCACCCGGCCCCGCCGGATCTCAGGGGACGCTCAGCCGCTGGACGCTTGGCCGCACCGGTAGGTGAAGCGGGTGGTGGCCCGGTGCGGCGACGGGGAGATGATCTCCAGCCGGGCGCTCGCGGACGAGAGTCCCTCGCCCCGGAAGGTCCACAGCAGATGCAGCCGCGTCTGCGTCTGGCCCCGCCTCAGCCGCTCCCGCAGGCGCCCCGAGGTGGTGCCGTCACTGCGCAGCCAGCGGTAGACGAGGGTGCCGGGCCGCCCGTCGGTGTCCACCACACCCACGATGTCCGCCGTGCTGTCGCACCCCAGTTCGCCGACGGTGGTGGTGACGGCCACCCGCTCCACGGCGATACCGGGGCCGTGACGCTGCCAGAGCAGAAAGGCGGTCACGGCGGCCAGCACCACGGCGGCCAGGGTGTACCGGCGCAGCCCGCGGCGGCGCCGGTGCGGCCCGGGACCGCCGGGGTGGCCGGCCAGGGTGCCGTGCCAGATCTCCGCGGTGGTGTGGTGGGGTGCCCGGCCGCGGTGGCCGAGCGCCGTCACCCCGGGGCCGAAGCGCAGGACCTCGCCCTCGACCCGGTCGGGTGCGGCCTCGGGCGGTCCGGCGCGAGGCCCGTCCGCCGCCGGTGCCGTCTCCCCCGGGGCCTTGCGCGTGCCCGGCCTCTCGAACCAGTGGCTTCCGAGCGCCGTCGCACTGTAGCCGTCGTTCCCGGGGGCGGGGAGTGCGGCTGAGGTCTCCCCGGCGAGGGTCGCCCCGGGCACGGCCTCCCCGGGCGCGTCGCCGGAGAGCCGCCCCGCCGGGTCGTCGTCCAACCGGTGGTCCCGGCCCTCGTGATCGTGATCGCGGCGGTAGGGGACCCGGGGATCGTTCATGTGATCACGCATGCGGAGAACTGCTGGGTCGAGCTCCCGTTCGCGGCGGCCGGTTCCGTCGCGGCCCGCACGGTCCGGTGGCACTCGGAGGGCTCCCGGTAGGTGTGGGAGACCGGGAAGGTGTAGCTCGTCGCCCCCTCGCGCCGGTAGTCGTACGAGCCGCTCTGGGTGCCCGGTTCTCCTTCGACACGGCTCGCGTACCAGGTGACCAGCACGTTCACGGGACCGGTCCCGTCCGTGGTGACCGTGACCGACGCGGTCGCCGTCCTGCCGGTCACCTCCGGAGCCGAGACGGACACGGCCCGCACCCTCGCCGGCGCTGATGGGGGTGTGCTCGGTTCCGGCGAGGCCGGTGATGCCGTCGGGCCGGTCGTCACCGCCGGCCCGGACGTGCTCGGCGCGGGCGGGGGAGTGGCGGGATCCGTCGCCGTACTGTCCGACGGGGACGGGACGGGGGGAGCTGATGGGGAGGGGGCCGAGGGGGCGGCCCCCTCCGACGGCCCTCCGGGCATCCGTGGCAGCCGCGCGTGGGGGTCCGCGGTGGTCGTCGCGACGCTCTGCGCGCTCGTCCGGGTCGAACCGCCCTGGCCGACGCCCGTGCCGAGGGCCACCAGCGCGGCGACGACCAGCGCGGCCACAGCGGTCAGCGCGCCCCGCAGGCCCGGGCTCCAGATGTCGCTCCAGCCGCCGCCGAGCGCCGTGGTCGCCGTGTCCGTCGTCCCGGCCGCCCGGCTCGCGGCCGAGGGGAACAGCAGCGGCAGCAGGGCCGCGAGCGCGGCGAGCTTCCGCTGCCCGCGCTCCTCCCAGTCGGGCCCGTACGCCGAGCGGGCGATCTCCTCCAGCTCCGCCACGAAGACCGCCGCGTTCGCGGGGCGCTCGCCGGGCGACTTCGCCAGCCCGCGCCTGATCAGCGGGCGCACCGGCTCGGGCGCCTGCTCGTGGGGGACCGGGGCGTCGATGTGCTGGAGAGCCAGCTCGGCGACGTTCTCCCCGGTGTACGGCTTGCGTCCGGTCAGGCACTCGAAGAACGTCGCCGTCGCCGCGTACACATCGGCCGACGGGGAGGCGGGCTCCCCGCTCCACTGCTCGGGCGCCATATACGCGGGGGTGCCCGCGACGCCGGGTGTGGTGCCGCGTCCCGCGGCGATCCCGAAGTCGACCAGCTTCGACGAGCCGTCCGCCGCGACCAGCACGTTCTCCGGCTTGTAGTCGCGGTGCACCACCCCCGACCGGTGTGCGGCGGCCAGGCCCAGCAGTGATCCCTTGAGGACCACCAGGGCGGCCTCGGGGCCGGTGGCGCCCTCCTGCCGGAGCAGTGCGCGCAGCGCGACGCCGTCGACCAGTTCCATGACGATGGCGGCGCCGTCCGGTGCCTCCACATACTCGTACAGGCCCACGACGTACGGTGAGTGGAGTGCGCCCAGCAGACGCGCCTCGGCCCTGAACTCCCGGACGAACGCGGCGTCCGACCGCAGTCTCCCGCTCAGATACTTGACCGCCACCGGAACGCCGGTCGCGTCGTGGACGGCCAGAACGACCCGTCCGCTGCCACCCGAACCCAGCTCCCGGGACTCCGTGTATCCGGGCACCGCCCACGCGTTCATCCCGCCCCCTCGGTGTGTCCCCCTACCGTGCGCGGTCGTGCCGCACGGTAGCCCACCTTCTCTCCCCAGCGCAGACACGATTGCGCCATGCCTCGGTTCCCCCGGGGGCTTCCCGGGGGTTCCCCGTCGCCGGGGATGCGTCCGGCCGCGTCCCGGGGCACGGTGGAGGCATGCCCCCGCACCCGCCGGTCATCGTCCACCCGCCGTCGCCCGGCGGTGGCCGCAGGGTGACCATCAACGGCCGGATCGCCGGACTCGCCCACGGCCGCGGAGAACTGGCCGAGCTGCTGCGCAGGGGCCTGGGGTCCCGGGACGAGGTGATCGACCTCCTCGACGGGGACCTGATCGAATGGCGCGGGGGCGGAGTGGACGACTGGCCTCCGCCGTAGGCGGGGCGGGCCCGCCGGTGCCAGCCGTACAGGTACGCGCCAGGCCCGGAGCCCGGCTCTCCGGCCGCACCGCCGAACCGCCCGCCCTCGTGAGCGCCCGTCATGAGCTCGGCGACTGACCCGTGCCGCCCGTTCCCGGTGCGGCGGCCCGGTCGCGTGCACCGGCTCCCGTGCCCAGCGGTACCGGCGGGGAGTACGGGGCCCTCGCGCCTTGCCCACCGGGTCCCGGGCATCCGGCCGGGAAGCGTGGTCCGTCCACCGGCGGCCGGGGGAGGCCCGGCGGGACGCGGTGCCCTCACACCGGGGGGATCCCGGTGAAGCGACCGGCGATATGAAGCTCCGCCTCGATCGCCGCGGCCGTCGACCGCAGTTCGGGCAGCACCTCCGTGAGGCACTGCTCCAGCGTCCGCCTGCTGCTGTGCATACCGACGTTGACCGAGGCGACCGTCCGTCCCCCGAGATCGCGCACGGGAACGGCGAGTGAGCGGAGCCCCTCCTCCAGTTCCTCGTCGACCAGGGCGTACCCCTCCCGCGCGACCCGGTCGACGATCTGCTCCAGCTCGGGTACGGAGGTGACGGTCCTCGGCGTCAGCGCGCGCCGTTCGCTGCGGGCGAGCAGCCGGGCGCGCTCGGCGGCGGGGAGCCCGGCCAGCAGGACCCGGCCCATGGACGCCGCGTACGCCGGGAATCTGGTCCCGATCCGGATGTCGACGTTCATGATGCGGGTGGTCGCGACGCGTGCCGTGTACTGGATCGCGTCGCCGTCCAGCACGGCCAGCGACGCCGAGTCGCGCACCCGCTCGGTGAGCGCGGCCAGATGGGGCGAGGCGATCTCGGAGAGCGTCAGACGTGACAGGGGCGGACAGCCGAGGCCCAGCACCGCCGGGGTGAGGCGGAATTCGCGGCCCCGTGACTCCGCGTACCCCAGGTGCTCCAGGGTGATCAGGGCCCGGCGGGCGGTGGCGCGGGCGAGCCCGGTGGCCCCGGCGACGGCGGTGAGGTTGAGCTCCGCGCGCCCCTCGCCGAAGGCGGTGATCACGGTGAGCCCCCGGGCCAGCGACTCCAGGAACCCCGCTCCCAGCTCCCGCTTCGAGGCGTCGGTCCAGTCCGCGAGGCCCCCGGGGGGCTCCGGCGCGGGCGGCGGCGGCTCGGCCAGCCGCCGCTCCATCTCCGCCACGGCCGCACGCGCCCGGGGCAGCAGGGCCTCGCGCAGGGAGCCGGCGCTGTGGCGGCTGGTGTGGCTGACGACGCCGAGCGCGCAGACCACCGTGCCGTCCGGGCCGCGCACCGGCAGGGCGAGGGTGATCAGGCCCGGTTCGAGCAGCTGGTCGTCGAGGGCCCAGCCCCGCCCGGCAGCCTCCGCCGCGCGCTCCTCGAACGAGGGCTCCCCGGGCCCGGTGGCGGGCGGCGGAGGCCCGGGGGAGACGGCCCGGCCGCGCCGCGCCCGCCACCGCTCCCACGCGTCCGCGTCCCACCCGGCGGCGAACACCGTCCCCTGCGCGGTGCGTTCGGCGGGCAGCGGATCGCCGATACGGAAGGTGAGCGACATGGCGCGCCGGCGGGTGGTCTGGTGGACGAGGCGGATCCCGTCACCGTCGGGCACCGCCAGGGACACCGACTCGTCCAGCTCGTCCGCGAGCCGCTCCGCCTCCGGCCCCAGCAGGCCCGGGAGGCGGATCGCGGCCAGATAGGCGTTCCCCAGCTCCATCAGCCGGGGTGCGAGCACGGCGGTGTGCCCCTCCAGCCGCAGATGGCCCATCAGGGCCAGCGTGGCCGTGATCCGGTCGACGGTGGAGCGGGCGAGCCCCGTGGCACGTACGAGATCGCCGACGGCCGCCCGGCCGCCGGCGTCGGTGATGACACGCAGCACGGTGAGACCGCGCGTCAGCGGTCCCACGGCCTCGGGGGGCGCCGTGTCGTCGGTGGGTGTCAAGGCGGCCATCGGCCCTCCGTACGGCTCATGAGGTGGTGTGCGCTCCGGCGCCCGTTGACAATACGTGGCCGTTGAACGCACACTCCGGGCATATAAATGAACTGTAGTTCATCTGACGAACAAGAGGAATCTCTCCATGGACAAGGTCAGGGCGAGCGCCGCCGACGCGGTGGCCGACATCGGGGACGGAGCCTCCCTCGCCGTCGGCGGATTCGGGCTGAGCGGGGTGCCCGGCACACTGATCGAGGCGCTGTTCGCCCGCGGGACCGGAGGATTCCATGTGGTCTCCAACAACTGCGGGGTCGACGGCGCCGGACTCGGCACCCTGCTCGCCGCGGGCCGTATCGCCCGGGTCACCGGCTCGTACATCGGGGAGAACAAGGAGTTCGCCCGCCAGTACCTCGCCGGTGAGCTGGAGGTCGAACTCGTGCCCCAGGGCACCCTGGCCGAGCGGCTGCGCGCCGGCGGCTGCGGTATCCCCGCCTTCTACACCCCGGCGGGCGTCGGCACCAGGTCGCGGACGGCGGCCTGCCCCGACGCTACGGCGCGGAGCCGGTGCTGAGCCCGCCCAAGGAGATCCGGGCGTTCGGCGGACTCGACCATGTCCTGGAGCACGCCATCACCACCGACTTCGCGCTCGTACGGGCCGCGAAGGGCGACCGCCTCGGTAACCTCGTCTTCACCAAGGCGTCCCGCAACTTCAACCCCCTGGCCGCGATGGCGGGCCGGATCACCGTCGCCGAGGTCGAGGAACTCGTCGAACCCGGCGAACTCGACCCGGACACCGTGCATCTGCCCGGGGTGTTCGTCCAGCGCCTGGTCGTCCTCACCCCCGCGCAGGCCGCGGACAAGCAGATCGAGAAGCGGACGGTACGCGCCGCGACGGCAGGCGCCGCCCCGGCCGTGAACGGAACGGTGACCGTCTGATGCCCTGGACACGAGAGGAGATGGCGGCCCGCGCCGCCGCCGAACTGACCGACGGCTCCTACGTCAACCTCGGTATCGGACTGCCCACACTGGTCCCCGCCTTCCTCCGCGAGGGGGTCGACGTGGTGCTCCAGTCGGAGAACGGCATCCTGGGCGTCGGCCCCTACCCGGCCGAGGACGAGGTGGACCCGGACCTCATCAACGCGGGCAAGGAGACCGTCACCGTACGGCCCGGAGCGGCGTACTTCGACTCCTCGCTCTCCTTCGGCATGATCCGCGGTGGACACATCGACACCGCGATCCTCGGCGCCATGCAGGTCTCCGCCGGCGGGGACCTCGCCAACTGGTCCGTACCCGGCAGACTGGTCAAGGGAATGGGAGGCGCCATGGACCTGGTCCACGGAGTCCGCCGGGTGATCGTCCTGACCACCCACACCGCCAAGGACGGCGCCCCGAAGATCGTCGCCGAGTGCACCCTCCCGCTCACCGGCACCGCCTGTGTCCACCGCGTCATCACCGACCTCGCCGTCCTCGACATCACCGGCGACGGACTCGTGCTCGCCGAGACCGCGCCCGGAGTCACCCCCGAGGACGTACGTGCCAGGACGGCCGCGCCCGTACACGTCCCCGTGCCTGTTCCCGCCGCGCAAGGAGCCTGACATGACCGACCGCCTCAAGGACGTCTACGTCGTCGACGCCGTCCGCACGCCCGTCGGCCGGTACGGCGGCGCCCTGTCCGGCGTACGGCCCGACGACCTCGCCGCCTCGGTGCTCGGCGCCCTCGTCTCCCGTACGCCCGCCCTCGACCCCGCCCGGGTCGACGACGTCTTCTTCGGCAACGCCAACGGCGCGGGCGAGGAGAACCGCGATGTCGCGCGCATGGCCGTCCTGCTCGCCGGGCTCCCCGTCACCGTCCCCGGCACCACCGTCAACCGGCTCTGCGGCTCCGGCATGGAGGCGGTCGTCCAGGCGGCCCGCGCCATCGCCGTCGGCGACGCCTCGATCGCCGTCGCGGGCGGTGTCGAGTCGATGAGCCGCGCGCCCTGGGTGGTGCCCAAGCCCGGGCGCGCCTTCCCCACCGGCCATCAGGAGATGTTCTCCACCACCCTCGGCTGGCGCATGGTCAACCCCCGGATGCCGAAGGAGTGGACCGTCGCCCTCGGCGAGGGCGCCGAGATCGTCGCGGAGCGCCACGGCATCGGACGCGAGGCCCAGGACGCCTTCGCCCTCGACAGCCACCTCAAGGCCGCCCGCGCCTGGGAGGCCGGGCTGTACGACGCCGAGGCCGTGCCCGTCGACGGAGTCGACCCGGCCCGCGACGAGTGCATCCGGGACAACACCTCGCTGGAGGCCCTCGCCCGGCTGAAGCCCGTCTTCCGGCAGAACGGAACCGTCACCGCGGGCAACTCCTCGCCCCTGAACGACGGTGCCGCCGCCCTGCTGCTCACCGACGAGGACGGGCTGCGCGCCACCGGACGTGAGCCGCTCGCCCGGATCGGTACCACCGCCGTGACCGGAATCGAGCCGCAGTACTTCGGCGAGGGACCCGTCGAAGCCGTCCGCCGCGCGCTCAGGAAGGCCGGACGCGACACCGGCGATCTGCTCACCTTCGAACTCAACGAGGCGTTCGCCGCCCAGGCCCTCGCCTGCCTCGGCCAGTGGCCCGGACTCGATCCGGCGATCGTCAACCCGCGCGGCGGAGCGACCGCGATCGGCCATCCGCTCGGCGCGTCGGGCGCGCGGATCACCGGCGCCGTCGCCCACCAGCTCGCCGCGGCGGGCTCCGGAACCGGCATCGCCGCCCTGTGCATCGGCGTCGGGCAGGGGCTCGCCCTCGTTCTGGAGCGGTGAACCCATGCCCCTGCACCACCGCGCCGAAGGCCCCCTCGACGGGCCGCCCCTCTACCTCGGCCCCTCCCTGGGTACCTCGCTCGCGGTCTGGGACCGCCAGGCCGCCGCGCTCGCGCGCCACCACCGTGTGGTCCGCTGGGACCTGCCCGGCCACGGCGGTTCACCCGCCACCCCGCACCCCACCACCCTCGCCGGACTCGTCCGGCTGGTGCTGGACCTCGCCGGCTCGCTGGGCCATGAGTCCTTCGCGTACGCGGGTGTCTCCCTCGGCGGCGCGGTCGGCACCCATCTGGCCGCGCACCACCCCGGCCGGGTCACTTCACTGGCCCTCCTGTGCACCTCCGCCCGCTTCGGCGTGCCGGGCCCCTGGCGGGAACGGGCCGAGCTGGTACGCACACGGGGCACGGGCCCGCTCGCAGAGAGCGCCCCGGACCGCTGGTTCACCCCGTCCTTCGCGGCCTCCGGCGATCCGGCGGTCGCCGCCCTGACCGCCGATCAGCTGGCCGCCGACCCCGAGGCGTACGCGGCCTGCTGCGAGATCCTGGCCGGTGCCGACCTCCGCGGCGACCTGGTCCGGATCACCGCGCCGACGCTGGTCGTCGCGGGCCGGGACGACCGGGCCACACCACCGGCGCACGCCCGCGCGCTCGCCGACGGCATCCGTGACGCCCAGCTCCTCGAACTGCCCCGAGCGGCGCATCTGGCGAACGTGGAACGGCCGAAGGCCGTGCTCGACGCCCTGCTGGGCCACTTCGGCTGAGCGGAGAGCCGGGGGGCTGTCCAACGAACGCCGGCGCACACGCGCCCGGGCATACGGGACGTGCTACTCCCAGTCGTAGGTACCGCTGTACTCGTCGTAGACGTACCGGCCGCTCAACAGCTTGTCGCGGTAGTCCTGGAGGTACTCCTCGAACGACGAGGCACGTGGACCGTAGGGGCCGGCCTGGATCTCCCACTCGATCACCTGGCCACGGGCGCCGGGCCGGGGCGGCGCGAGGTCGATGCAGTACAGGTTGCCCCCGCCGTCGGAGGCGAACGGTACCCAGCCGGGATGCCACCAGACAGCCTGCATGTCATCCTCTCCCGGCAGCATCCCGTGGGGAGTCCGGTCGTTGAACGTGCCCTGGCTGTGGAGATCGCTGAGGCCCCGCCAGGTACTCAGTATCCCTTTGACCGAAAGGCCCTCGTACTCGAAAATGTCCAGTCCGCCGGAGCGCCCGAACAGCCGCAGGTAGGCATGGAAGTCAGCCGGGAGACGTGCTCCGACCGCGGCTTCGAGTTCGGCCACCTCAGCCGGATCCGCCGGACCACCGGCGGCGACCACCGACCGGTACGCGGGGCGGGCGTGCTCAGCGAGCCAACCCGAGATATCGGATACCAGGGCGGCCAGTCGCTCGGCGCACGCCTCGGCCGGGTCGGTGGCTCCGTGGTCGCGCAGAAATCGGACGATGTCGTCGTGTTGCCAGTGCTCGGCGAGGCTGATCGCGGTGTTCGTACCGTCGTCCTTGGACGCCGACACGTCCGCGCCGGCCTCCACCAGTGCTCGTGTGACGTCGATCCTCCCATCGTGGGAAGCCAGCATCAGCGGTGTCCAGCCGTCCGGGCGCGGCAGGCTCGGGTCGGCCCCCGCCCGCAGCAACACCGACACCACGGGCAGAGGGTCCGGCGCATCGAACGCCCCGGTCAGCACCGTGTTCGTCTCGAAATCACCCTGTTCGCTCCGGTTGACGTCCGCGCCCCGGGCGATCAGGAACTCCGTCAGCGGAAGGCTGCCGACGGACACCGCGTACATGAGCGGCGTCGTCCCGCGTCTGTCATCGGGCCACTCCGGGTCGACCGGGAGCCCGGCGTCCAGGAACGGACGGACCAACTCGACTCTTCCGGTACCGGCCGCCTCCAGGACCACCGGCAAGTCGTCGAAGCTCGCGGCGGGGTCACCGCCGTCGGCGAAGAGCCGGGTGAGGGCGTCGGGGTCGCCGGCGGTGACGGCATCATGCTGGGCTTGGACTCGGTTCATCGCCGGATGATAGGCGGAGCGGCTGCCGGCCGGGGACGGCCCGTCTCGCCGGCCGTGGCCGCCTCGACGTGCCTGAGCTGCGATGCCTCCCGCCGAGAGCGGAGCATGTGCCGCTCCGGCTGACACCGGGTGATAACGCCTCCGTCTTGCCGAACGCATGGCCGAGCCGCCCCTTCCCCGGGTAGGGTCGTCCATGTGACTGCCGGGTCGGCCTTGGGCCAGAAGCGCGTTGGGTTCCCGGCTCCGGAGTGAGTCCGGGGCGGGCGCGAGCCCCGCCTTTCTCTTCCCCTCCTCCCCACCTTCCGCGCACTGTGCGCGATGACGTCCGCGTACCCCGCCGTTCGAAGGCGGGAACGCGCCCCTTCGGGCTGCCCAACGGCTTCAGCACTTACATCGTCTCGGACCGAGTGCTTCCGCCCGTGAGCCGGACGGCTCCCCGGTATGCCCGAACGGCCTCCACGGCCCCGACAGCCGACAGAGAAGCGACGAAGAGAGCAGAGAATGCCGAACGATTTCAACCAGCGGATCATCGATGAGTTCCGAGCCAACGGAGGCACGGTCGGGGGCCCCTTCGAAGGGACCCGGCTGCTTCTGCTGACCACCACCGGCATACGGTCGAAAGCCCGGTACACCACTCCCCTCGGCCGTCTTCCCGACGGAGACCGGGTGCTCGTCATCGCCTCGGCCGGCGGCGCGCCGCGGCACCCCGCCTGGTACCACAATCTGCGTGCCGAGCCCCGCGTCACCGTCGAGGACGGCGTGTTCGTGTACGACGCCCGGGCCGTGGTCCTGGAGGGAAAGGAGCGGGACGACGCCTTCGCCCGTGCCGTCGAGTTCGACGCGGGATTGGGCGAGTACCAGTCCAGGACCACCCGGGTGATCCCCGTGGTCGCCCTGGAGGAGATCGCGGAGGGCCCGCCGACCATCCCCGGCGCCACGACGTTCGGTGCGTACCTCACCCGTATCCATGGCGCGCTGCGCCGTGAAGTCGCGCTGATCCGTGAGGAGATCGCCGCATCGGCATCCGGAGCCGCCGCATCCGGGTCCGCGGTATCCGGATCCGGGCGGACGGCCACGGCACTGGGAGCCCAGCTCAGGGTGAACTGTCTGACCCTGTGCGAGGGACTGCGCCACCACCACCAGGGAGAGGACAGCTCCGTCTTCCCCATGATCCGGGAGCGCTTCCCCGAACACGCCCCGGTCCTCGCACGGCTGGACAGCGAACACCGGAAGGTCGCCGCGATCCTCGACGAACTCCAGCGGATCGTGACCTCCGGGGCCGGGCCCCTGGCCGTACTGCCGGAGGTGGACCGGCTCGCGGCCGAACTGGACGTCCATCTCGCCTACGAGGAGGAGCAATTGATCCCGCTCATGGACGCGTAGGGAGCCTCGATCGGATCCTGATGGTGGCCAATTGACAAGAGCGGCCCGGCGACCGTGCCACGGTCGCCGGGCCGCGCCCTCCGCCGCCGTCGTTCATCCCGGATCGGGATCGGGACCGCGACCGGTCACTTCCTCCGGCCGCGGGCCTGTTTCGCCTCGCGGTCGACGGCCCAGGCGTCGGCGACCGGCCCGAGGTGGGCGAGCTTGTCGGGATTGATCACGGAGCGGATGGTCTGGATCCGCCCGTCGAGGACATCGAGGGCCAGGATGTTGAGCACCTTTCCGTCCCGGTCGCGGAAGACCGCGCCGGGCTGGCCGTTGACCTCGTGCGGCTCGAACGTCACATCGACGCGGGCCATGTGGGGAAAGAGGGCGCCGAGCAGCCGGGCCGCGTTGTCCGCTCCGATGACGGCCCTGGCCAGCTGCGGTGCCTTGCCGCCGCCGTCCCCGACGACCTGGACATCGGCGGCCAGCAGATCCCGCAGCGCGTCCACGTCGCCGTTCTTCAGCGCGGCGAAGAACCGCGCCGCCAGTTCCCGGCGCTCCCGGCGGTCCGCCTCGAACCGCGGCCGTCCCGCGTCCATGTGCCGCCGTGCCCGTACGAGCAGTTGCCGGCACGCGGCCTCCGACCGTCCCACCGCCTCCGAGATGTCGCCGAACCCGAAGGCGAACACTTCCCGCAGCACGAACACCGACCGTTCCAGCGGGCTGAGCCGTTCCAGGAGGAGCAGCGCCGCCATCGACACCGAGTCGGCCAGCTCCGCCGCGCGGGCCGGATCCTCATACGGATCACTGAGCAGCGGTTCGGGGAACCACGGGCCCGGGTACTCCTCCCGCCGCACCCGCGCGGAGCGCAGTACGTCGATCGAGATCCGCGTCACCGTGGTGGACAGATAGGCCTTGGCCGATGCGGGCCGGGTCGCCGTGCCGTCGAAGCGCAGCCATGTCTCCTGCACCGCGTCCTCGGCCTCACCCACGCTGCCCAGCATCCGGTAGGCGATCGAGAACAGCAGCGGCCGCAGTTCCTCGAACTCCTCGACCTTGCTCACGCCGAATCCTCCCTGAGGCCCTGTCGTCCGGCCGTACCCGCCGGCCCGGGCACCTTCCGGTGATCATCCGTCCACCGGTGGGACGGGGCAACCGCCCCGGCGCCGGGTCCGGACCGGGCTCCGCGGCGGCTGCCGTTCAGTGGAGCTGCCCGACTTGGTAGTCCCCGGCCGGCTGCCGGGTGATGATGTTCAGCCGGTTCACCGCGTTCATGAAGGACACCAGGACCGCCAGCGCGGTGAGCTGCTCCTCGTCGTAGTGGTGTGCGGCACGCGCCCAGACGTCGTCGCCGACCCCTTCGCCCGCGTCGGCGACCCGGGTTCCCTGCTCGGCCAGTTCCAGTGCGGCACGCTCGGCCTCGGAGAAGACCGGGGCGTCCCGCCACGCGGGCACCAGGTTCAGCCGCACCGAGGTCTCGCCGGCAGCGGCGAGCTCTTTGGTGTGCATGTCGACACAGACGGCGCAGCCGTTGATCTGGCTCACGCGGAGCGCGACCAGTTCCCGTGTCGACGCCGGCAGCGGCGAGTCCCTGAGCGCCCTGCCCGCCGACATGAAGCTCTTGAAGACCTCGTTGTCGGCCGGGTTGGCGGGGTAGTTCAGTCGCGCGTCCATCGTGTGCTCCTCGGGGGTGGCCGTCAGTGGCTTCACTCCTTGGGACGAGGTGGCCCGTCCCCCTGTGACACGCAGAGGTGTGACCCACCTCACCCGGTGCCGACGCGCACCGATGTCACTGGCGGATGCGCTGTCTCGTCCACGGGGTGCGAACCGTCCTTACCAAGGAGCCGATGATGAACCTCGCGCTGTGGATCACCGCCGGAGTGCTGTCTCTCGCCTGTCTCGCCGGCAGCGCCAAGATGTTCGTGTCCAGGGAGAAGCTGGCCGGCATAGGCCCCTCCACCCGCGTGATGGAGGACTTCAGCCCTGGTGCCCTCAAGGCCATCGGTGCCGTTGAACTCCTGGCCGCGGCGGGCCTGATCCTGCCCGCCGCGCTCGACATCGCGCCGGTTCTGGTACCGCTCGCCGCCACCGGTCTGGTGATGCTGTTCGCGGGCGCGGCGCTCGCGCGCCTCCGCCGAGGGGAGAGGGCGACGATCGCGGGCGACCTGGTCTATCTCGTCCTGGCCGTCTTCGTGGCGTGGGGCCGTTTCGGCCCCGAGTCCTTCACCGGCTGACCGATCGGGAGGGGGAGAGCCGGTGACCCGAAGGCGCGCCGGTTCGGCGGGGGGAACGGGCTCCAGGGCGGCTCCGATCCGTGAGGACGCCGCCCGGGAGCCCGCCTCACATCGGGATCACTGACGGGACACCCTTCGGACCGCCGAATTCTCCGGCCGGTCACCGACGCGGCGATGAGATCTCCCGGCCCGGGGAGTCCCACACTGTTGTCGACAGCAAGGGAGAAACAGATGGCTCAGCTGCTGAGGGTGCAGAACTTCAATGTCTCCAGTGACGGGATCGGTGCCGGTGAGGACCAGACGCTGGAGAGGCCGTTCGGTCATGTCGATCCCGGGAGGCTGTTCGCCTGGGCCGGGGCCACGGCGAGCTGGCCCATGCGTACCGACCCCGGGGGGAGCCGGGGCCTGGACGACTACTTCACACGGGACTTCTCGCACAACATCGGCGCCGAGATCATGGGCCGCAACAAGTTCGGGCCCCAGCGCGGGCCCTGGCAGGACCATGAGTGGCAGGGCTGGTGGGGTGACGAGCCCCCGTTCCACACCCCGGTGTTCGTCATGACCCACCACGAGCGTCCTTCGTTCACGCTGTCCGACACCACGTTCCACTTCGTCGGCGGCGACCCGGCCGCGGTCCTCGAACGGGCGCGGGAGGCGGCCGGGGGCAAGGACGTCCGGCTCGGCGGCGGGGCGAGCGTCATCCGCGAGTTCCTGGACGCCGGTCTCGTCGACACCCTGCATGTGGCGGTCTCGCCGGTGAAGCTCGGTTCCGGAGTACGGCTCTGGGAGTCACCCGATGAACTGCTCGACCGGTTCCACCTGGACGTCGTGCCCAGCCCGAGCGGGGTGACGCACCACCTCTTCTGGCGCAGATGACACCAGGGCGGCACACGGTACGCCCCGGCCGTATGCGGGCCGGTCGGCCCGGCTGAGGCGCGGCCGACCCTCCTCCGGGAGCGGCCCGACGGCGTCCTGCCCGGCGGGCCGGGCGGCATGGGGCCGCGCGCCCGCCGGCGGTGGCCGTGGTCCGCGCTCGCCTCCGTCAGCCCCGAGGCGGGCGCGGCCAGCGGGCGCGGGGGCATACGGCGCCGGTCGGCGGGCCGGGGACGACCTCTTCGCTGAAGCCGTGGAAGAGAGGGAGGAGCGGGCCGCGCTCCCGGATCGCGCGGGCCGCCCTCGAACCCCGGGGCGGCAGCCCCGGAGCACCGTGCCTTACGCGGGGTACGGCCTCATTGCTCCCCCGCCAGCACCCGGCTGCCCGTCACCACCAGGGCGAAGTCCTGCCTGGGCGCACCCGCGGGCTCCCCGGGCCTCGCGTGTTCGGTGACCGAGACACCCCGGACCCGGATCTCGTGGACACCCTCACCGGGCACCGGGATCGTCACCTGCTGGACGTTGTTGACGGCCCTCGGGAACGGGTGCACATCCCCCTCCAGCAGCCACCCGTCCGGGGTGATCACCTGGAGATACAGCTCGTTGACGAGCTTCCCGTTGCCCTCCTGCGACGGCGCGTCCGTCCAGACGAGGGTGACCCTCAGCTCCTCCCCGGGCTCCGTGGCCTCGGCCTCGAACCGCCGGGTCTGACCGCTGCACACGGCGTCGTCCCAGCTGTCGGCGAACCGGGCCCGTTGGCGCTCGTCCGCACCCACGGAGCGCGCCGCGTCGACCCGGCCGAAGCCGCTCACACTGTTGGGACCCGGCGGGATCTCACCCTCGTAACCGCCCTTCATCGGCACCGCGCCGTTCACCAGGAAGGCCTTGAGCAGTGCCGACGACGGATGGTGGCCCCGGTCCCGTACCAGGTGCTCGCGGACCAGTGCCGCTGCTCCGGCGACCAGCGGGGTGGCCATGCTGGTGCCACCGGCCCAGCAGTACGCGTCGGCCAGCGGATGGCCGGACGGGAGCCTGCCCCACAGCGGGTTGACCGAGTCGGGCAGCTTCCGTGACAGGAGGGACAGCACATTCGTGCCGGGCGCGACGACATCCGGCTTGATACGGCCGTCGTCCGTCGGACCGCGTGACGAGAAGGCGGCCATCGCGTCCACATCGTCCGAGACATGGCCCGCACCGCCGAGCGTCGGGCGGGTCAGATCCCAGCGCTGGTCCTTGCCCGGTGCCGGGATCGAGCCGGCGGGACGGTCGTTCTCACCGGCGCCGACCGTCAGACAGTTCTTGGCCGTGCCGGGCGCGCCCACGGAATCCGGGTCGATCAGCCCGTCACCGTCGCGGTCCTCACCGCTGTTGCCCGCCGAGAACAGGATCAGCATGTCCCGGTTGTGCCACATGAACGCGTCCACGGCGCGCGCGGTGCCCGTGTACACCCCGGCGGCGGCGGAGCCCCAGGAGTTGGTGTGGATACGGGCCCCGGCCCGGTACGCCTGCTCGAACAGCGGCAGCAGATCGGTCGGCAGACCGTGCAGCCCCACCTCGGCCGGCGGCCAGGTACCCCCGAGCGGAGGCAGTCCCCCGGCCGCGATCTCCGCCGCACTGCGCCACTTCATGGTCTGGCTGATGGCCTGGAAGTAGACCTGTGCCTCCGGTGCCACCCCGGTCGGCACGGTCTCCTCCTTCGCCGCGAGGGCCGTGCTGCCGTCGCCGAGGACCGAGCCCGTGACATGGGTGCCATGGCCCGAGTGCGCGTCGGCGGGACCGTCGTCATGGCCCGGGGGGTCGTTCACATACGGGGCCAGGGACAGTTTGGCCGGCCAGCTCACCAGGCCCGCCACCCGGCCCCGTACATCGGGGTGGACGGTCTCGGGGTCGCCGGTGTCGAGGCCCGAGTCGGCGATGGCCACGATCTGGCCCCTGCCCGTGAGCTGGAGCCCCCCGACCGAGTTGTCCTTCTCGACCTCCAGGATCAGCCGCGCCCGGTCGTTGTGCAGTTCCGGCAGCGCGTACGGCAGGACCGCCTGCACGGCGGGCAGACCGGCGAGTTCCGCCGGACGCGCGCTCGCGACCACATTGCGGCCGGTCGTGGACAGAACGGTTCCGCCCCCCGCGCGGACGGCGGCCGCCAGCGCCTGCACGCTCTCACCGGGGAAGACCGACACCTCGAGCAACTGCTCGGCGGCCTCCGTGACGCTCGACAGCTCCCCGGCCCCGAGGCCGGCCGGAGGCTCCGCGTACACCTTCGGCGACACCTTCATCGCCGCCCGGTAGGGAGTGACCGCCTCCACCCACGGCCGGGCCGCCAGCGCCGCGACCCGCTCCGGCAGTACGCCGATCAGCAGGGTGAAATCGGTGAGGCTGTCGTGGATCACCGCACCGCCCGCCCGCAGTTCCCGCAGCCACCCGGGCGCGGGCGGACCGGCCAGCCGCAGCAGATAGTAGGCGGTACGCCCGGACGGCGGCTCCACCGTACTCAGCTCCTGAGCGCTCATCGCGTCCTCGAACACAAAGCTGTTCCCGGACGCGAGCACCGGCTGCCGCTCCTCCAGCGCGGTGACCTCGACATCCAGCCGTCGCGTCGCCTCGGTCTGCTCCCCGGTCGCGCGCACCAGCATCGAGTCCGGATAGCGCGCGAGAACCTCCACCCCGGTCGCACGGACGGCGGCCTCGTCGGCGTCCGTGCGCACACTCACGATCAGCCTGCTCGTCATGGGCGAACTCCCCTCCTGTGAAACACGGTCCCGGGGCCACCGCGTCCGGCGGCGGTCGCATCAGCCCGGCGCCGGACCGGGCAGCAGCGCCCCGCGTCCGCCGGACGGTGGATCTCGCCGGCATCTCCATCGCGGACCTCCCCCGGGACGTCCGGTTGCGGTGGAGCACCGAACCGGCCGCCGTGTACGACGATGTGGCGGCACCCGGACCCGTGAGCGGACGGACGCCGTTCCCCATCATCGGGGAAACCGCCCTGATCGGCCTCGCTGTTGGGAGCATTGCCGGCCCTCGCCGGTTCAGTCGCCGCACCGGCGGGCCCCGGGGGCGTGCGCCCCCCCGGGGCCCGTGGCGGCCGGACGCCCACAACCGTGACCGGGCGACCCGGCCCCCCGGCCGGATCGCCTTCGTCCATGGACGGCTCGACGACTGTACTGCCTGTCCACCGCCGGACGCAGTCATCACGAGGAGACGTCAACGACCCTGTGCGCCGGACGGCTTGGGGGAGGGACGACGGCGCCGGAGGGCCACCAGCGCGGCCGCCAGACAGGGAACGGCGGCCAGGGCGAACAGCGGGCCGTGGCCGGCGTATCCGGAGGCGGCCCCGTAGACCGCGTACACCATCAGCGTCGACACCTCGGTGCCGAGACCGGCGAGCGAGGTCACGGTCGCCCGGCTCGGTCCCGTGATGGCGGCCTGGAGGCGGGCCCCGGCGACCACCTCCGCAGTCTGGAACACCAGGAACGCCAGGGCCAGCAGGAGAAATCCGCCCGGGCCCCCGGACAACGGGCCCACGGCCATGGCCGACGCCCCGGCCGCCAGCGCCAGCCCCGACGCCCGGGCGCCCAGCCGCTCCGCGCGGCCCGCCACCAGACTGCCGAGCGTCACACCGACCCACACCGTCAGAACCAGGAACGGCACTTCGTACGGGGCGGCACCCGTCTCGGCCGCCAGCAGCGGAACGTACTCGTCCAGCGCCTCCCAGACCGTCGTGAGAAGGACCGTCATCAGCAGCGCGCGCCGCACGGACGGACTGGCGCGCACCTCGCCCAGCCCTTCCTTCAGCGTCGCGAGATACGCGGAGCCGGTACCGGTACCGGTACCGGTGTGCGAGTGGGTTGTCGTGTCGGTGTCCGGTACCGCCGACCGACGTCCGTCCCGGTGCTCGGGCAGCAGCACGGCCACCGCTGCGGCCGGCAGACAGACGGCGACACTCGCCAGACCCAGGGCGGTGAAGCCTCCCCGGGCGAGCACGGGAGCGGCCGCGGCGGTGGCGGTGGCCGTGGCCATCGCGGCGACGGCGGCCGAGCGGCCGATCAGCCGGGTGTAGCGGGAGGCCGCGCCGAGCCGCTCCAACTCCTCGTAGACCAGCGCCTCCAGCGCACCGGAGCGCAGGGCGCTGCCCGTGCCCCAGAGCACGAACCCGAGGGCGAACGTCCCGTACGAGGGGGCGAACACCCACAGGGCGAAGCCCACGGCCTTCAGCAGCGGTCCGGCGACGAGCAGCAGACGCCGGGACACCAGGTCCGCCAGGGCACCGGACGGCACCTCGACCACCAGACCGGTCACGGACCACAGGATGAACAGGGAGGAGATCTCGCCGGTGGTCAGGCCGTGCTCGGCGAACAGCAGCGCGTACACCGGATAGAGCAGGATCAGATCCTTGAGGCCCGCGTACACCAGGAGCGTCCGCTCCAGCCGCCGCAGGGGGCGGTCATCGGGCGGGCGGGAGCGTACGGGCGGGAACGAGGCGAAAAACTGCACGGAAGAGCCCTCCGGAACGGAGTGGTGGACGGTGGCGGTGACTGCTCGTCCCGGAGGCGGGCCCCGGCAGCGCGCTCCGTCCGTTCCGGATGGACCTGCGGCGGAGGATCAGTGTCTTCGGCTCATGCGGATCAGTGTACGAGGACGGACCGACGGGCTGACGGGCCGACAAGGATCCGGGGCCGGGGATCCGATACCGAGAACCCGGCGGCAGGAAGCCGGCCACCGGGGGGTGGGCACACCCGCGCGGGCACCGACCGCCGGGCGCGGCCGGACCGGGCCAGCGCCGTGCGCTGTACGGACGCTGCCGTACGGGCATCGCGGGGGCAGCGGCCCGCCGGAACCGCCCGCCCGCCACACACGGCCCGCCGGAAACCACCGCGCCGTTCCGTTGCGACCCCTGTCGACCTCCGGCGTACGGCAGCACAGAAGCGCGGCCCCGGTCCGCCACCGGCCGCCCGTGCCCGTACGTCGCGCGTACGGCTGCCGCGGGCCGCCCCGGCCGTCGGATGGCCGTCGCCGGGCCGGATCAGCGGGTCACCCCGACCTCCGCCCACACCTGCTTGCCCCCGGCGAACGGCAGCGAGCCGTACGCCGTCGCCAGCGCCTCGACGATCAACAGCCCCCGGCCCCCGGTCGCGTCCAGATCCAGCCCGGCCGGCCGTGCGGGGGAGCGGGGCGAGGAGTCGTTGACGGCGATCCTCAACCGGTCCTGAAAGAGTGTCAGATCCAGGCGGACCTGTCCCCGGGTGTGCGCGATGGCGTTGGTGACCAGTTCGGAGACGATCAGCAGGGCGACATCCATCTCCTCGGCCGCGCCCCAGGACCGCAGGGTACGGGCGGTGAACCTGCGGGCGTGCACGATGGCGTCGGGAAGCCGCCACACCGTCCAGCGGGCCCGCAGGGGCCTGACGGCCATTCCGTCGTACCGCAGCAGCAGCACCGCGACATCGTCGTCGCGACGGCCCACGTTCCCGAGCAGCGCGTCGGCCATGTGCCCGGGGTCCGCCGGGTCGGCCGCGCCCAGCAGCCCGCGCAGCCGGCCCATCCCCTCGTCCAGCGGCAGGTTCGCCGACTCGACCAGCCCGTCCGTCAGCAGCGCGAGGACCGTACCGGGAGCAAGTCCCGCCTCGGTCAGCGGGAACTGGGCGTCCGTCATCACACCCAGCGGCGGCCCGCCCTGGACGTCGAGCTCCTCGGTGGAGCCGTCGGGATGCCGCAGCAGCGGTGGCGGATGCCCCGCCCGGACGAGGAGCGCATGGCCCTCTTCCATGTCCAGGTCCACATAGCAGCAGGTGGCGAAGAGATCGGTCTCCATCCCCGTGAGCAGGCGGTTGGTGAGGCCGACCACCACATCGGGCGGATGGCCCTCCACCGCGTACGCCCTGATGGCCGTCCGCATCTGCCCCATGATGCTCGCCGCCTCCGCGCTGTGGCCCTGCACATCCCCGATGACGAGGGCGACATGGCTGTCGGGCAGAGGGATCACGTCGTACCAGTCGCCGCCGACCTCCAGACCCACGGTCGCGGGAAGATAGCGGGCGACGGCCCTGCCGCCGGGCAGCACCGGCAGTTTGCGCGGCAGGAGACTGCGCTGAAGGGTTCTGGCCAGTTCGTGCCGGGCGTCCAGTGCATGGGCCCGCATCAGCGCCTGCCCGACCAGAGACGCCGTCGCGGTCAGCAGAGACCTTTCCTCGGGGCCGAACCGGTGCTCCTCGTCCCACCCCACCAGACACAGACCCACCATCCGGCCGTCCGCCTGGAGCGGCAGGACCGCGAGCCCGCCGGGGCCGATGTCGGCCAGTCCGGGTTCGAGGGCCGCACCGGGCAGCCATACGGTCACCGTGCCCTCGCGGAGGGTCCGCCGCAGGGTCGGCAGGGATCCGCTCGACGCGTCGGGCCACTCGGAACGCCACTCGGAACGCCACACCTCGGGCCAGGCGCCGGGGGCCGGCGGATCGAGGACGGTGACGAACAGCCGCTCGCCCTCCACCTGCGCCACCGCCACCCGGCTCGCGTTCAGGGGAGCGCGCAGAGCCGCGACCACCACCTCGCTGACATCGCGTACGGTCGTCGCGCCCGCCAGTTCTGCGGAGAGCCGCTGCACCCGGGAGACCTCGTCGGCGCTGGGCCGAAGATAGGAGGCGTCCGCGACCACGCCCAGCACCCGTTCCGGTGTGCCGTCGTCGGCCACCAGCACCCGGCAGCGCAGGCCCAGCCACCGTAACTCGCCGTTGCGGCAACGGATCCGGAACGCCAGCTGATGGTCGGACGAGGGCAGCAGTCCCGGTTCCACGACGGACATCAGCGCGGGCACATCGTCCGGTACGGCACAGGCGACCAGGGTCTCCGCGCGCCCGTCGAAGTCCTCGGGGCCGATGCCCAGCAGATCCAGCACCTGGGCGTCGGCCGTCATCCCGCCGGTGTCCAGCCGCAGGGTGAAGGCGCCGCTGCGCAGCGGCACCAGGCCCGAGCCACGGGGCCGGCGCGGCTGCTGGCGCCGTACCAGCCGGGACTCGAACGCCTCGATGCCCGCGGCCACTTGGTCCGCGTACAGCTCCAGGAGCCGGCGGCGGTCCGGGTCGAAGCCCTCGGGGAACGCCCCCGTCACCACGAGGCAGCCGCGTCTGCTGGCATGCCCGCCGAGGGGGAGCGCGCCCAGCGAGGTACCGGGCGGCCAGGTCTTGACGCGGTTCCGCAGCTCGGTGTCCGGGCAGCCGTGGGTGTCGTCCGCCGCGTACGCCTGGAGTCCGGCGGGGTCGAGCCACAGCGGCCGGCCCGTGCGGAACACCTCGGCGACGGGGGAGCGTCCGGCGAGCCGGATCAGCGGGGGCACGGAGTACGGTCCGCCGGGGCCCTCGACGGCCTCGGCGAGGTCCAGGCCGTCGCCTTCGTCGCCGAGGAGATAGACGGCTGCGGACCCCGCTCCGCAGAACGCAAAGGTATGCCTGCTCAAGGCCGTATCGCCTCCCGGGAAGCCGAGGCCGCGCTCGGCGCTTCCACGGTGTGGGGCCGACCGGACCCGGCTGGGACGTGTCCTCGCCGTGGACGCCCACTCTATGCTGCGCGGTACTCGCCGTAAGGAGGACTGCGGTAATACGGACCGCGCTGCCCAGGGCCGTCCGGCGCGGTGCGGCAGCCGGGCCCGTGCCGCCCCTGTCCTGCCCGCCGCACGCGAACGGGGACGCCCGGGGCGCCGAGACCGGGTCCGGACGGCCGGGGGGCCGGGGGGCCGACACCGGGGCGGGACGCCGGGGAGACCGGACCCCCGAGATCCGGACGCCCCGGGGGCCGGACACCCCGCCCCCGGGATCCCGCACGGCTGCCCGGACGGCGGGTCGCGGGGCACCGCGGCTCCGGTGGCCGGGCCGCTGGGGCCAGGGCGGGAGAGTCCTGGCCGGAAACACACGGCGGACGGGCCGCTTCCCGCGGGCCGGTCTTGCCCGGCGGTATCGCCGAGACCTAGGGTGAATGCGCTTTCAGAGCGCATACGCAAAGGTCACGAGAGACAAAGAAGCGGACGGTCGGTCGGGTGAGCACCCCCACTGTGTACGACGTCGCCGAGCGGTCGGGCGTCTCCATCGCGACGGTGTCGCGGGTCTACCGGAATCCCGATTCCGTACGCGCCCGGACCCGCGAGCGCGTTCTGGAGGCCGCACGGGACCTCGGCTATGTGCCGAGCGGCAACGCACGCGGACTCGCCAGCCGCAGCACCGGTGTCCTCGGGCTCTGCTTCCCCGACTACACCGATCCCGACGCGGAGGCGGACGGCGAGGACGTGGAGGACGACGACTCCGCCGTCATGCTCTACTCCGACCAGATCATCCACGGGATGGAGCGCGCGGCACGCCGTCACGGCTACGCCCTCCTGATCGCCGCCCCTCTGGAAGGCGGGCCGCAGAGCCTGGTGGAGCAGGTGGCGGGACGGGTGGACGGATTCGCGGTACTGGCCCGGACCGTTCCCACACAGGACCTGGAGGTCATCTCCCGGCGGCTGCCCGTGGTGATGCTCGCCGGTCCGCGGGAGATCGACCATCTCGACCACATCGAGGTCGCGAACGTGGACGGCGAGCGGGAACTGGCCCGTCATCTGATCCGCGACCACGGGCTGCGCCGGCTCGTCTTCGTGGGCGGGGACCGGGACTCACCGGATGCCGAGGCCCGTTTCGCCGGGTTCCGGAAGGCCTGCCGGGAGGCCGGGCTCCCGGTGCCGGACGAACCGGCCGCACGGGTCCTGATGATGACCCAGGCCGAAGGGGCGCGGGCGGCGGAGGCACTGCTCGACCGGGAGGGGGAGCGGCCCGACGCGATGCTGTTCGCCAACGACCAGATGGCGGTGGGCGCCCTGCACGCCCTGGAGGCGCGCGGTGTCCGGGTGCCCGGCGACATCGCCGTGACCGGGTTCGACGGCATTCCCCTGAGCCGTCTGGTGCGTCCGGCGCTGACGACCGTACGGCAGCCCATGCGGCGCCTCGGCGAGGAGGCCGTGGAACTGCTGGTGCAGCGCCTGCGGGACCGCAGCCGTGAGCCGGTGTCGATGATGCTGCCGGTCTCCGTGGCCCGCCGCGCCAGCTGCGGCTGCCCTCCGGCCGCCCGCGCCTGACCCGCGCGCCACCGACGCGCCCCGGCCCCCGTTCACCACGTGGGGGCCGGGGCGCGAGGTGTGTTCCGACCGGCCCGGGAAGCGGAATGGCATATATGTGCTTTCGGTCTGCAAACATTCCGCTTAGCGTTCTTCCGTCGGGCGCCGGCAGGGCCGCGTCGATGGCGCCCGCGGGGCGGCGTCGTTACGGAAGCGTTATCCCAAGGGTGCTTGCGGATGTCCGCGAGGCTGCCGCAGGGTGATGTATGCGCTTACAGGCAGCGCATACATCACCGGCCGGACTGCCGGAAGCTCAAGGAGGAGCCCCATGCACCGCACTGCCAGAACCGCTTCCGTCGCCGTCGCTCTCGCGGCCACCTTCGGAATCTCCGCGTGCGGCAGTTCGGGCGGGGACGGGGTCGCGGCGGACAAGAAGCAGACGCTGACCGTCTGGGCCATGGGCACCGAGGGCGAGAAACTCGGCGAGGTCGCCGCCGAGTACCAGAAGAAGAACCCCAACATCACCGTGAAGGTCACACCGGTGGGCTGGGATGTCGCCCATCAGAAGCTGGTCTCGGCCGCGGCCGCCGGAAATCTTCCGGATGTGACACAGATGGGCTCCACCTTCATGGGCGAGTTCGCCGAACTCGGCGTACTGGAGCCGGTGGACACCACGGTGTTCAAGAAGGACGACTTCTTCCCCGCCGCCTGGGACGGCAACGTCGTCAACGGCGAGGTCTACGGCGTCCCCTGGTACGTCGACACCCGGGTCCTCTACTACCGCACCGATCTGGCCGGTAAGGCGGGCGTACAGAAGGCCCCCGCGAACTGGGCGGAGCTCTCGGCCCTCGCGAGCGCCTACCAGGACAAGGCCAAGACCAAGTGGGGGATCTCCCTCCAGCCCTACAACCTCGACGCATGGCAGAACTGGCTGCCGTTCTTCTACTCGGCCGGCGGTGAACTGATCAAGGACGGCAAGCCCGCCCTCGACAGCGAGGCCGCCGTCAAGTCCCTGACCGAGTACGCCTCGTACTTCGAGAAGGGCCTCTCCAAGAAGAGCGTGCAGCCCGGCTACGACGTCATCAAGGACTTCGGCAACGACAGCGTCCCGATGTTCCTGTCCGGTCCCTGGCAGACCACCAACATCGCCGAGAACCAGCCCCAGCTGAAGGGCAAGTGGGCCGCGGCCCCGCTCCCCTCCGGCACCTCCTCCACCTCCTGGGCGGGCGGCTCCAGCCTCGTCGTCTCCAAGGACAGCGAGCACAAGGCCGCGGCGACCGAGTTCATCAAGTACCTCACCGAGCCCGCCAACCAGGCCGACTGGTATGTCCGTACCACCGACCTCCCCAGCAACAAGGCCGCCTGGGACGAGGGCAAGCTCGCCTCCGACCCGAACATGAAGGTGTTCCGCACCCAGATGGAGTCCGCCAAGGCGGTTCCCGCGCTCGCCAAGTGGGCCGAGATCGGCTCCAAGATCGACGCGGCGATCGAGTCGGTGACCCAGGGCAAGGCCACCCCGGAGCAGGCCGCCAAGAAGATGCAGTCCGAGACCGCGGAACTGGTGGGGTAGTTCCGTGAGCACCATCACCGACGAGGTGGCCGGACAACCGGCGGGGACGGCCGACCCGTCCCCGCCCGGGGCACGGCCGCCGCGCAAACGCCGGGCCGGTGTACAGAATCTGGCGGGCTGGCTGTTCTCCACCCCCTTCCTGGTGCTGTTCGCGGTCTTCATGGCGCTGCCGATCATCGCCACCCTGGTGATGAGCTTCACCGACTTCGGGCTGCGCAATGTCACCGACCCGTTCTCTGCGGAGTTCATCGGCTTCGAGAACTACACCAAGCTCTTCGACGACGAGAAGTTCCTCACCGCACTCTTCAACACCCTGTACTTCGTGGTCGTCGGTGTCCCGCTGACCATCGTCGCGGGACTGGTCGTCGCCGTCCTGCTCAACAACGGCATCGACCGGCTGCGTACGTTCTTCCGGATCGGTTTCTACGCCCCCGTCGTCACCAGCATCGTCGCCATCGCCGTCGTCTGGCGCTTCGTCCTCGACCCGGCCGACGGTCTCATCGCCGGGGTCGCCGCCGAAATGGGCCTCACCTCACCGGACTTCCTGGGCTCCGAGACCCTCGCCATGCCCTCCCTCATCGTGATGGCGGTATGGCGCAACCTCGGAACGGTCATGGTCCTGTTCATCGCGGGCCTCCAGGCCATCCCCCACGAGGTCCGTGAGGCCGCCCGGCTGGACGGCGCCGGAGCCTGGCACGAGTTCCGCGCGATCACCGTGCCCCTGCTGCGGCCCACCCTGCTCTATGCCACCGTGATCACCACCATCGGCTATCTCAATGTCTTCGAGGAGCCGTTCGTGATGACCAACGGAGGGCCCTCCAACAGCACCCTGACGGTCTCCCTCAACATGTACCGGGAAGGCTTCAACTTCTTCCATATGGGCTACGCGAGCGCCATGGCGTATGTCCTCTTCGTCGTGATCATGGGAGTCACGGTGCTCCAGCTCCGTCTGCTGAAGGACAACACCGCATGAGCACCGCACCCATGAAGAGCACCGGGCGGGCGAGGAACACCTCGCGGCCGGCGGGCACGCCGCGGCCGGGCGGCTCGGCGCGGATGAAGAAGCCCGCCACCTATCTGGTGCTCGGCGCGGGGCTGGTGCTGATGGCCGCGCCGTTCCTGTGGATGGCGCTGTCCGCCTTCAAGACCAAGCCGGAACTGGCCGCCAGCCCGCCGGTGTGGATCCCCACCGAGTGGACGCTCGCCAACTTCCGCGAGCTGCTGGATCTGCTCGATCTCCCCACCTACTTCCTGAACTCCACCATCGTGGCCACTCTGGTCACCGTCTCCAATCTGCTGTTCTGCTCGATGCTGGGCTACGGCCTGGCCAAGCTGAACTTCGCCGGCCGGGGCAAGGTCTTCGGCCTCGTCCTGGGCGCCCTGATGGTGCCCGGCAATCTGATGCTGCTGCCCCTGTTCGTCCTGATGAGCAAGATGCAGCTGATCGACTCCTACGCCGGGCTCGTCCTGCCGTTCGCCGCCGGGGCCTTCGGGGTCTTCCTGATGCGCCAGTTCATGCTGTCGGTCCCCGACGAACTGCTGGAAGCCGCCCGGCTCGACGGCGCGGGGGAGTGGTACATCTTCTGGCGGATCGTGATGCCCCTGGTGAAACCGGCCCTCGCGACGCTGGCGATCCTCACCTTCCTCCAGTCCTGGAACAACTTCGTCTGGCCCCTGATTGCCACCAACGACCCCGACAAATACACACTGCCCGTGGCGCTGGCGACCTTCGCCACCGACCCCAACCGGGCCAACGGCGCCAACGGTGTGCTGATGGCCGGCTCCTTCCTGGTGGTGCTGCCCGTGCTGCTCGTCTTCGCGGCGCTTCAACGGCACTTCACCCAGGGCATCGCCACCGCCGGTCTGAAGTAGTCCGCCGGACCGGAACATCCCTTCCGGCCGGAGCACGCCGCAGCTGGCCGCACCGCCGCCGCGGAACGGTCCACCCGGTCAGGGTGACCCACCCGGCCATCGCCGTCGCCCGGCGTCCGCTGCCCACGGACCCCGGCCGCCCGCCACCCGGCACCGCCCCCGGCGGTGCGCGGCCGACCGGGTGGGGACGGCCACCCGGAGGGGCCCGCCCCCTGCGGGGCGCCCCGGGGAGCGCGTCCCACTCCCGGCGGCCTATGCCGCCGTCGTACCACCACCCCACACTCCCGATGAAGAGGTCTGCACCGAAATGAGCAATAAGTCCGCTGCCCATGTCGACTGGGATTCCCGGATCGGCAAGCCGAGCGACACCCGGCTCACCGGAGCCGGTGAACTGCCTGCCCCCGGCCGGCCCACCGCGGAGAGCGGCACCGGTCTCGTCCAGCTGGACTGGCCCCGGGTCGAGGGAGCTCTCGGCTATCTGGTGCACCGCGCCGACTCCGCCGAGGGGCCTTTCGAACCCCTGGACCACCTCGGGGGCGATGTCCTCGCCGTACCGCACCCGCCCTATGCCGACACCCTGGTCGAGCCCGGCCGCGACTACCACTACAGGATCGCCACCTGGTCCGACAGCGGCGCCGGTGAACTGTCCGAGGCCGTCGCCGGGCGCGCGGGGGCGGCGGGCGAGGGGCCCGCCGAGGTCACCGTCGCCATCGACGCCTCGGCCGCGACGACCGAACTCCCCGGTGTGTGGAACAGGATGATCGGCGGCGAGCACTTCTCGCTGCTGACCTGGGACAAGCCCGGCGCGGGCGGATCCGATGTCGCCGCCGACTACGCGGAGGCGCTGGGCATCGTCCGGGACGAGATCGGCGTCCGCACGATCCGCGCCCACGGCACCTTCCTGCCCGAGACGGTCTCCGTCCGGGCGGACGGCACCTTCGACTTCTCCGGACTGGACCAGGCGTACGACCGCCTGCTCGCCACGGGGCTCAAGCCCGTCGTCGAGCTCTCCTTCATGCCCCGCGAACTCGCCGCCGACCCCGGCTACACCGTCTTCGACTACAAGGCCCTCGTCTCCACCCCCGCCGACTGGGACCGCTGGGGAGACCTCTGCCGCGACCTCATCGTCCACCTCCGGGACCGGTACGGCGCGGACGAGGTTGCGGGCTGGGAGTTCGAGGTCTGGAACGAGGCCAACCTCGAAGTGTTCTGGAACGGGACCCAGGACGACTACCACCGCCTCTACGAAATCGCCGTCCGCGCGGTGAAGGGCGTGGACGAACGGATCCGGGTCGGCGGACCGTCCTCCGCCGCGGCCGGCTGGGTCGGAGCGCTGCTGGAGCACTGCCGGACACACGACCTCCCCGTCGACTTCGTCTCCACCCACACCTATGGCAACGCCCCTCTCGACTTCCGCCCGATGACCCGTGCCTTCGCCGAGTCGACGGGTCGCGCCGAGCCGGAGATCCTGTGGACCGAATGGGGGGTGACCCCCACCCACTTCCACCGGATCAGCGACTCCGTCTTCTCCGCGTCCTTCGTACTGCGGGGTATGAAGAGCGCGCTCGCCTCCACCGACTGCCTCGCCTACTGGGTCGCCTCCGACCAGTTCGAGGAGCTGGGCTGGCCGCCCCGGCTCTTCCACGGCGGCTTCGGGCTGCTGACCGTCGGCAATCTGCGCAAGCCCCGCTTCTGGGCACTCCACCTGCTGAGCCGGCTCACGGGCGGAAGGATCCCTGCCGCCGTGACCGGTGACGGTGCCGAGACCCTCGTGGAGACGCTCGCCACCCGCGCCGACGACGGCTCCACCGTCGACGTACTCCTGTGGAACGGCACCCTCGACCAGTCGAAGATCGACGGCTCCACCGCGCTCGACCGCAGCGCCACCGTCCGCGTCACGGGCCTGGTCCCGGGCGCCTCCTACTCCGTCGTCTCCCAGCGCGTCGACGAACAGCACGCCAACATCGAGGCGGTCTGGAAGGACCTGGACGGCGGTGCGTGGCCCGACGAGCAGCAGTGGGAGAAGCTGCGCGCCGCGGACCGGCTGCCCGAGGAGGGGCTCGGCACGCTCACGGCGGACGCCGGCGGAGCCCTCACCCTGACCGTCGAGCTGCCGAACCCCGGAATCCGCTTCCTGCGTCTGGCCCGCGGCTGACACCGGAGCGCCCACCCGACCCGGGGGCCGCCGGACCCGGACGGCCGACGGCCCCCGCACCCGCACCACCTCCGCAACCCCGCCCATCTCACCGGGAGCTGGAATCACATGGACCGTCTCGATCGCAGAACCCTCCTCACCGCCGCAGGAGCCGGGGCCGCCGCCCTGTCCCTCCCGGCGCTCTCCGCTCCGACAGCACTGGCGGCACCGCGCGACCGGGCGGGGGCCGCCGCCGCGACCGCCGCCGATATGCGCTCCACCGAGGACATGGAAAGTGTTCATGCCTCTGATACACCGCTGCTGCGCAAGTGGTTCCGCGACACCTATCACTCGATCGAGGTACTGACGACCGACTTCGGCCTCACCGCGGACAAGGCCGACATCAGCGGCTCCGCGCCGCCCGTGCCGTCGAAGAACACCTCACCCACCAACATCGGCTGCGGGCTCTGGTCGACCGTGGCCGCGGCGGGCCTCGGGGTGATCGACCGGTCCGCGCTGCGCCGTCGCCTCGACCACATGGTCGGTGCCGTCGAGAAGCTCGAACGCCACCACGGCTTCTGGCTCAACTGGTACGACGCCTACGACGGTTCGGTCCTCACCACCTGGCCCGAGAACGGCAATCCCGTCCGCCCCTTCCTCTCCTCCGTCGACAACGCCTGGCTCGTCACCGGTCTGCGCATCGCCGCCGACGCCGAGCCCCGCCTCCGCCGCCGGATCGCGAGGATCCTCGCCGACGCCGACTGGTCGTACTTCTACACGCCCTACGACCCCGCGGACCCGGTCAAGGGCCCCGGCCAGCTGCGCGGCGGCTTCTGGACCGACACCGGGGAACCCACCGGCCACCACTACGGCGCGCTCAACACCGAGCCCCGTATGGCCAGCTACCTCGGCATCGCGGACGGCTCACTGCCCACCGACCACTACTGGCACATGCTGCGGACCATGCTCCCCGAGCACGGTCAGGAGCAGATGCCCGGGGGCTCGTACACCACCGTCGACGGCATCCGTGTCTGGAACGGCCACTACACCTACCGCGGCCGCAAGCTCGTCCCCTCCTGGGGCGGCTCGATGTTCGAGGCGCTGATGGTGCCGCTGTTCGTCCCCGAGCCCGAATGGGCCCGCCGCTCCTGGGGGCTGACCCACCAGCGCTATGTGCGCTCCCAGATCGAGCACGGACTGCAGGAGGAGAAGTACGGCTACTGGGGCTTCTCCCCGGCCAACATCCCCTCCGGCGGCTACCGGGAGTACGGAGTCGACGCGATCGGCATGCAGATCGAGGGCTACCAGTCCAGCGGCGTGGTCACCCCGCACGCCGCGTTCCTCGCCCTCCCCTACGCCCGGCGGGAGGCGATCGCCAATCTCCGCGCACTGGAACGCGACTTCGGCGCCTACCACGACGGATTCGGCTTCCGCGACTCCGTCGACGTCCGTACCGGGCGGGTCAGCGACTTCGTGCTCGCGCTCGACCAGGGGATGATCGCGGCGGCCCTCGCCCAGGAACTGCGGCCCGGCCTGCTGCAACGACCCTTCCGTGCCGGAGGATTCGCCTCCAGGGTCAGGCCGCTGCTGGCGAAGGAGCGTTTCAGCATCTGAGCGGCACTGACGATTCGACTGAGCGGCCCGGCGTGCAGGGAGAGTTTCACAGGACGAGGAGCCCTCAGCGCGAGAAAGGTCCGGCCCGGCGGCCGACCGGCATCGTCCGTTCGGCCGCCGAGGCGCACCGCCGTCGCCCGGTGCCGGCCCGGCCCGGACCCCGCACCCGCGGCCATCGGGCGCACCGGCGCCCTACAGTTTTCCCCGGCGCCGTTCCCGGGTGAGCAGGAACCCGAGGTACGCCCTGCCGATGGCCATCGTGTGGATACCGACGGGCAGATTCTCCAGCAGCGGCAGCTGCTGTGCGCACAGATCGGCCAGCACGAGCAGCAGGGCGCCCGTCAGTCCCGACAGCAGCAGATGCGGGCCGGAGACCCGGGTGAGCCGCTTGGCTGTCTGCGGCGCCGTCAGCGAGATGAACGCGATCGGGCCGGCGACCCCGACCGCCCCCGCCGACAGGACGATCGCCGGCACCACGGCGTACGTCCGGGTGTTCCTTGGGTCCGAGCCGAGCCCCCGGGCGATGTCGTCGCCCATCTCACCGATGCCCAGCCGTCTGGTGAGCAGAGCGGTCGCCGGAAGAGCGACCAGCAGCACCAGCCCGATGGTCGCCGCGTCCTGCCAGGAGCGCGCCGTCAGACTGCCGTTGACGTAGGCGGTGAGGACCGTGGCGTTGTCGCGTTCCATCGCGTACACCACGTACTGCGTGAATGCGGTGCAGATCGCCGCCACACCGGCCGTACCCCCGCCGGCACCCCAGAACGCCGCCCCGGTGACGATACCGGCCGAGGCGCCCGCGTTGATCCCCAGAAGGCCCGGCTCGGCGAGGGGGTTGCGGGTCACCCCCTGCATCAGCGTGCCCGCCACGGCGAGGCCGGTCCCGGCCAGCACTCCGAGCGCCGTCCGCGGATAGCGGCTCTCGACGACATCCGTGAGCCGGGGGCCGGCGCTGCCGGAGAGAACATCGAGGACATCGCCGAACGAGGTGGTCCGGCTGCCGACCATCACACTCGCGAACAGGGCGAGCGCCAGCAGGAGCAGTCCGGCGAGCAGTCCGAGGGCCCGCCGGGCGGTGCCCGGACGGGAGACACCGCCCAGCGGGGCGCGGGTGACCGTGGCCATGGGTCGGGGCGGTCCTACCGGCCGGCGGCCGCGACGGCCTTGTCGATCAGCGGCAGATACCGGTCGATCGTCCAGGGCACGGTGAGCGGGTTGATGATCGACGAGGCGGTGACGAAGGAGTTGGAGTCACCGACCACCACGGCACCCTTCTCGACCGCCGGAATGTTCCCGTACAGCGGCTGCGCCTCGACCTCCTCGCGGTTACTCCCGTCGCTGTAGAAGGTGAAGATCAGATCGCTGTTCCTGAGCTTGTCCGCGTTCTCCAGACCGATGAGCGCCGAGTCGGTGCCCTTCGTCTCCGGGAAGCCGTTCACCACCGGGTCGACGGTCAGCCCGAGCGAGGAGACCATCGTGACCCGCTGCTCCTCGGGCTTGAAGACGCCGAGGGTGCCGGGGCCGGTGTTGTAGATGTACGAGAACGTCAGGTTCTTGTAAGCGGGACGGGTCGCGGCCGCTTCGGCGAGCTGCTTCTCGATCGTGGCCGTGAGCTTCTTCGCCTCACCCGGCTTGCCGAGCGCCCTGGAGATGATCTCTATCTGCTGGTCCCAGTCGGTGCTCCAGGGCAGATCCGGGTAGGCCACGGTGGGAGCGATGTCCTTGAGGACGTCGTACTGCTTCTGCGTGATGCCGGACCACGGAGCGCGGATGACGTCCGGCTCCAGCTCCGTGATGGCCTCGATGTCCAGTTCCTCGCCACCGGTGAACTGCTGGGGCAGCTTGCCGCCCTTCTCGGTCACCGCCTCGTGGATCCACGGCAGACAGCCCGTCTTGTCACTGCCCCAGGGGTAGCTCTCGATGCCCACCGGCGTCTTGCCGAGCGCGATGGCCGTCTGGGTGGAGCCCTGGCCCAGGGTGACGACGCGCCGGGGCTCCTCGGGGATCTCCGCCGTGCCGAGCGCGCTCTTGATCGAGACGGGGAACGCTCCGCCGCTCTTCCCCGGTGCGCCGGTGGTCTCCTTGCCACCGTCACCGTCCGACGAGCAGCCGCCGACGGTGAGTACGACGGCGACGGCGGTGACCGCGGCGGCGGACGCGCGACGGCGCACGCGAGTGAACCCGAGCATGGATGTCCCTCAAGAGCCGGTGAGCGGAGAGAGCGCCGGCCCCACACCTGGCGCAGGGGCGGTCCCGAGGAGATCCGGCCATGGCGGGGCACGGCGTCATCACCGCGGTGATCAAGTTAGGTAAGCCAAAGCTAAGGCTCTATGCGGTTCAAGCGGGCCTCCGGGGTGCACTTCCGGGCTCTCGGGGCGATGCGCGGGTGCGGCGGTTTCACGGGATTGCCGGAGTCACCTCATGGCCGGATTTCACGGTCGCCGGTCGAGCGGACCTTCCCGCGGACTCGTATGGGCGGGTCCGCGGCCCCTCGAACCTCTGCTCGGACCGTGATCGATCGGCGCAGGCCACCTCGGTGCCCGGTGAGGGTGGGACCGCAGTCGCCGGGGGAGTGTGCCGGGGCCGGACGGGTGCTCCGTGCCGACCCGAGACGCCGGCGCGGCTGGCCGAAAAGGTTCTGTGTGCTGTGCCTGCCGACGGCGCGAACCTGTACCGGGCTCCCCGCGCTCCCTAGCATGGTCGTCCTACGGTTGATGCTATCTACAGACACGGGTGAGAACCGGATGCAAGGTGAGTCGTGGCGCCCTGACGCCATCGACACGACGGTGCCCAGCGTGGCGCGGATGTACGACTACTACCTGGGGGGCAGCGACAACTACCAGTCCGACCGGGAAGCCTGTGAGGAGCTTCTGAAGCAGGTGCCCAGCACCAAGGTGCTCGCGGTCAACAACCGGAGGTTCCTCCAGCGCGTGGTCCGTCTGCTCGCCAGTGAGTACGGCATACGCCAGTTCGTCGACCACGGTTCCGGTCTGCCCACCCAGGACAATGTCCACCAGGTCGCGCAGGCGGTCGATCCCTCCTCCAGGGTGGTCTACGTCGACAACGACCCCATCGTGCTGGCACACGGCCGGGCACTGCTCGACGAGAACGACCGCACCGCCGTCATCCAGGCCGATATGCGGGACACCGACGGCATCTTCGGTCATGAGGAGACGGTCAGGCTGATCGATTTCAGCCAACCCGTCGCCGCTCTCTTCGTCTCGGTCCTGCACTGCATACCCGACGAGAGCGATCCGGACGCTCTGGTGCGCCGGGTCGCCGAGCGGCTGGTGCCCGGCAGCTTCCTGGTCGTCTGCCAGCTCGTCAGCGACCGCCCGGAGATCCGCCGGTTCGTCACCGAGTTCATGGACGAGGCCACCGGAGGCCACTGGGGCCGGGTGCGCGAGGAGCGGGAGGTCGCCGAGTACTTCGACGGCCTGGAGATCCTGGAACCGGGGCTGGTGGAGGTCTCGACCTGGCGGCCTGACAACGATCTGGCTCCCGTCCAGCAGACCGACGAGTGGCTGGAGTGGGGCGGAGTCGCCCGTATCGGCTGAACCGGCGCCCCTGTGGGGCTCCGGGCTCCGGGCCGTGCCGGACCTTCACGGGCTGCCGTTCCGCCGGTGCCGCAGCGCGGCCCGGGTTCCCTCCCCGTGCGGGAGAGGCACCCCGGGCGTCGGGCGTACGGCCGGCCCGCGCGGCGGCCTCAGCCGTCCTGACGTGGGAGTGGTTCCGGGGCCCGTGGCCGTCGGCGCCTCCGCCCGGGGCTCTGGCCTCAGAGCTCGGACGCGCGCCTGCGCAGTGCTTCCCTGGTCTGCGCCGGAGTGAGCGCGCACGCGCCCAGCCGGTCCAGCATGTTCCGGTACTCCTCGACGACCAGGGGCTTCTGGCTGAAGGTCGAGTCCGTCAGATGCTCGATGTACACGGCGTCCTTGAGATCGCTCAGGGCAAAGCGCAGATACGTCACTCCTGTGCCGACGCCGACCGCGGCCGAGACATCCAGCGGCGCGATCTGCAGGGTGACCCGCGGGCGTTCCGTCATGGCGAGCAGATGCTCCAGCTGGGCCCGCATGACCTCCCGGCCGCCGACCGTCCGCAGGAGCACGGACTCGTCGATCACCGCCCACAGCCGGGGCGCGTCCGTCTGGTCGAGCTGCCGCTGCCGCTCCTGGCGCAGCTCCACCCGTCGCGTCACCTCGTGCGGAAGCTGCCGGCCGGGACCCGCATTGATCACGGCCCGGGTGTACGCGGAGGTCTGGAGCAGCCCGGGCACGTAGAACGGCTCGTAGGTGCGGATGCGTTCGGCAGCGCCCTCCAGGGCGACCAGCGGGGTGAAGAAGTCGGACAGTACGTCGTTGAAGGAGCGCCACCAGTCCGCACGGTGGGACTGTTCCACCAGCCGCAGGAACTCGGCCACCCGGTCCTCGCCGTCGACCCCGTACAGGCTCAGGAAGGCCAGGGCGTCGCCCCGCTTGCAGCCATGGCGGCCCAGTTCGATTCGGCTTGTTTTCGACCGTGAGAACCCGAGACGGCTGTCCACATCGGCGGGATCCAGCCCCGCCGCCGTGCGCAGCTCGCGCAGTTTGCCGCCGAGGATCAGTTTGAGCGCCGTGGGATTCTTCTCCACTGCCCCCAGCGGTCGTGCGAACAGCGACACGTTCGGGTCGGCTGCAGCCATCGGGCGCTCCTGCGGACGGTGGGAAAATGCCAGTATCCACCATGCGCACGCCACGGGCGCGGGACGGAACCGGCGTCTGACGGTTTTCAGCCTATGACCGAGTCGAAGTCGCCACTTCTGGCGCCTGCGACGAACGCGGCCATCTCGTCCCGCGTATAGATCAGGGCGGGACCGTGGGGATCACGGGAGTTGCGGATCGCCACCGAACCGTCGGGCAGCCCGGCCATCTCCACGCAATTGCCCGTCGCGTTGCTGTGACTGCTCTTGATCCATGTCACCGCCAGCGCAGTCGCCTGCATGCCGTTGAAGATCTGCTCCACCGCAGCCGCCTCCTCGCCGTACGGGTGTTCGTTCGCTCCACTCTCCAACGAATGCAATCTCGAATGCAATCCCGGATGCAATTGCATTACGGGCCGACGCTCGACCATACTCGTGACCACGGCGGCTGGCATCGCGTCAACGCCTGACCTCCAGGGGGACATGGCCAGTGACGACCCATGTGTCAGTCTCATCGAGCACGACCGCCGGACCGGGACTCTGTTCCCTCGGCGTCGAGCCCGGTACGGACCGGGCATCCGGATCGGCATCCTCGAACGGCCTTCTGTGGAACCAGGACACCGGCCCCGCCGGGTTCGCGGCCTGTGGCCTGGACGGACAGCTCCGCAACGCACCCCAGGCGCGGGACTTCGTCGCCGACACCCTGAGCGGCTGGGCGCTGGACAGTCTGGTGACCGACGCGGCCCTGGTGGTGAGCGAACTGGTGACCAACGCCGTCCAGCACGCGGTGGACCCCGCCGCGCCCGGCATCGGTGACTATCCCGTCTGGCTCGGCATCTTTCTGCACCCCGGTGATCTCGTCTGCGCGGTGACCGATCCCAGCTCCATCCCGCCGAGGCCGCACGAGGCCGCCGAGGACGCCCTCGTCGGCCGGGGCCTGGCACTGATCAGCGCGCTGAGCGACACCTGGTCCTGGGAGCTGACACCTCCGCGCGGGAAGACGGTCTGGGCGGCGCTGCCCCTCCCGCCCCACGGGCCCGATACGGCGTAACCTTTCCTCGCACACATACGCGCACTCGCGCACGTACCGGCCCCTCGGCACCAGGCGCCTCGCCGCATCCGCCTCACCGCATACGCCCCATCGCGTCCGGCTCTCCGCACGCGAACCACCGCACTCGCCGGACCACGGCCGGATCACGGGCACAGCCGTCCGCACGCGCCGGGGCCCGGCCACGCGACAGTGCGTGACCGGGCCCTTCGGCCGGGAACTCCCGGTTGTCAGCGGGAGTCGACGAGTCCGTGCGGGGGTACCGTCACGGTCCGGGCGCCGGGCCGGCCGCCCAGGACGACCTTGCGGAGCGACACATTGTTGGTGAGGTCCGACTCGTGCAGCCTCTTGTCCGGGTTGGCGACCACCTGGATGTAGTAGGTGCCGTTCGGCACTCCGGTGATGTCGAAGGACTGGCCCGGAAGGTATCCGGAGTAGGTGTCACCGGAGCCGACGTCCAGGGCCTGCCGTACCGACAGCGCGTTCTCCTCGCCGCAGGCCGAGCCGAGGTCGGTGCTGAAGGGATGCCAGTTGGCGTTCTTCACCGTGTAGTCGACGGCATCGGTGTTGACCAGGCAGAACGCCTCCTTGTCGCTGCGCACGACCTCCTTCTTGTCGGCCTTGAGCAGCCGGTAGGCTGCGAAGTCGGTGAAGTGCCAGTGCATATGGCCCTCGCGCGGATCCCACTCCATGGTGCCGGTGGGCGCGTAGCCGACCTGCTTGCCCGACGCGTCGAGGAAGTACTGATAGGCGTCCATCAGATCCTTGCCGGGCGTACGGAACCCGTCCACGACCAGCGGTGCGGGGCCCGCGTTCCAGGTGGTGCTGCCGAAGGCGAGATGATCCCGGCCCGGGGCCTCTCCCTCCGCGCCGCTGGAGATGAAGATGTCCCAGGCGGGCAGGGCACGGAGATCGGGTTTGGGTACGTTCTTCGGCACACCCGCCTTCCCGGACGGGCGCTTCCCGGCCGGCTTCAGCGCGGGCCTGCTGCGCGATCCGTCCGTACGCCCCGGTCCGTCACCGGCAGCCGCGGCCGCGAGTCCCGCCTTCTTGAGCGCGTACGGCAGGGCCGGGGGCGCGGGGTTGTCGACACCGTGGCCCTGCAGGTTGGCGTGCCCGAGGCCGTCCGCGGGCCCCGCCGGAACACCGTGGCCCGTGTGACCGGAGTGCGCGCCCGCGGCCGAGGGGCTCGGTACCTCCGGCGGAGGTGCCTCCCCCGGAAGTACGGTCACCTTGAGTGTCCGGGTCTCGTTCGCCATCCCGAACAGATCCCGGTAGGGCTTGGCCACGGACACCTTCGCCGTGTAGGTGCCCGCCGGCACATCGACGGGTGTCGAGTAGTAGCCCTGGTAGGCGTTGGCGGCCCAGCCCTTCTGGACGCCCCACACCGATCCGAGCGTGAAGGGGTTCGTGGGACAGCTCTGCGGATACTTCGACGTCGCCGGGGCGTCGGGACGGATGCGCCCTGAGGCGTTGTTCGGGCAGAACGCCTCCTGCCGGGTCAGGACGTTGTTCCCGGCCGAGTCGGTGAGGGTGATCTGGAGGAAGGACTGGAGGCCCGAGAAGTCCTTCACCATGCCGGCCGGAAGGGTCCTGGTGGTCACCTTCTTGCCCGTACGGATGATCTGCCGGGCGACGACGGGGTCGTTGTAGGACGCGCGTGTGACGGTGAACTCAAGAGGGCTGCCCTCGGCGCTCACATACGTTCCGAGATCCAGGAAGACACCGGACGGCTCTCCGGGACTCCCCTCGTACCGCTGGAGGGTCACGGAGCCCGAAGCGGCGATCAGACCGAGCTTCGGCGCGGCGGCGGACTTGGCAGCGGATACGGCGTCGGGAGCGGCTCCGGCGACGCCCGCGACCACGGCGAGTGCCGCCGAGACCGCGAGGCTGGAACGCCACAGACGATTGCGGTGAGTTCTGCTCATTGTTCCTCGTTGACGAGTGCCATTGAACATGGAGGGTGGAACGTTCCGCTCGCGGATGGTCAGCCCCTGCCGTACGCGTCCGGCGGCGGGATCCGCGGCTGCCCGTTCAGAGGGAAGGGCCCAGCTGTGGGTTGTCTGTGAATCCGGAATTCGGAAATCGTTGGCCGGAAACTGCTGACCCTGCCCGGATTCGGCCTTCATGGGTCGGTTTCCCTCTCCATGGTCCGGAGCTGTGGTACGGCGCTCTTGTGAGGTTGGGAGGCGGTACACGCCCGCCGTGAGAGCCTCGGCGCGGAAGCGGTCCGGTGTGCCGACCCCCGGGGGCGTCACCGGTTTCGGCGCCCGGAGCCGTCACCGGGTGACGACGACCAGCTTTCCCGGGCGGCGGCCCCGCTCCATGTCCTGATGGGCGGCCCTGATGTCGTCCAGGGCGTACACATGGACGGGTCCCAGGGAGATCTCACCCGTGGCGATCCGGTCGAGCCAGCGCTGGAGCACCTCGGCGGGCAGATCGCCGGCCTCGCCGCCGTACGCGGCCAGACGTACGCCCCGGGGCAGATAGGCGATGGGGTAGAAGTCATGGATGATCCACTGGTTGGACAGCATCCCGGTGAAGCAGACGGTTCCGTGGATCCGGGTCGCGGCCAGGGTGTCGGGGAGGGTGGGGGTGCCGACCAGTTCGAGCGCCGCGTCCACTCCACCGGGAACCAGGTCGCGCACCCGCGCGGCGATCGCGCCGTCGTCGACCATCGGGCGGTCGACCCCGTGTGCGGCGAGCGCCGTGACCCGGTCGTGGTTGCGGGTCGTGGACAGCACGGTCGCGCCCAGGTCCTTGGCCAGGGTGGCGGCGGCGAGCCCGAGCGCGGAGGTCCCGCCGCGGATCAGCAGCGCCTGGCCCGCCCGGAGATCCAGCCCGGTGGTGAGGGAACCGTACGCGGTCTGGAGTGTTTCGGGCACGGCGCCGATGTTCTCCCAGGGCAGCGCGGAGTCGAAGGGAATGACCTGCGCACGCGGTACGACCGTGTACTCGGCGTATCCTCCGTCGTACGTACGCCCCATTCCGCCCATCATCGTGGCCACCTGCCGGCCCGCCTCCAGCACACCCTCGGGGTCGGCGTCCACGGTGCCGACCGCCTCGATTCCGGGTACACGGGGGAAGGTGACGCCCTCGGCGAGCCCGAGCCGGGTGTGCAGTTCGGACCGGTTCAGCCCGAACGCCTCGACCCTGATCCTCACCTGGCCCGCGCCGGGCTCGGGAATCGGGACGCTGCGCAGCCGCAGGCGGTCCACGCCTCCGGGACCGTCCAGTACGACGGCTCTCATGGACCCTGCCACAGCTGCCTCCTCGGTCGGTTCCCTCCAGCAGGGGCCCATCGTGGCCCAGCTTCGGAACGGCACGGGTGAGCGATGCGGCGGTCGCACCGCAGTGGGCACCGATGGCGTACACGGCACGCGGCACGGGCAGGGCCCACGGCCACCGCCCTGGAGCGCCGGCCGTGAGCCCGGGCCGGGGAGCGGACGAAGTCCTCGACCGGCCGTGGTGAGGCCTCCGTCGGCGATCACCTGATACGGGCTTCGTCCGTCACGACCGGTTCCCCGGCGGCGCCATGGGCATGGCGGCTATCGGGTGTCGAGCCGGCTGCGAATCTGAATCACGACGGCGGAGACGAGCTGGTCGAACTGGACGTCCGCCGTCGGCAGGGGTAGTTCGGCGGCCTTGCGCAGGGTGGGGATGTCGAGATCCGCGTGGGCCTTCAGCCAGGTGTCGGGGACGAGGGTGCTCGTTCCGGCTCCGGCGCGATCGGCCGGGTGGTCGACCAGGAGGGCGAAGGACAGGACGAGCAGGGAGAGATGGCGGTGCACCTCCAGTGCCGCCGGCAGGCCGAGGCCCGCGCCGCGCAGGAACTCCAGGAAGCGGTCCAGCTGGACCAGTCGGTTGGGGTGCACGGAGGCCGGAGGGGCGTCCTCGTCGAGGGAGACCAGCAGGGCACGGGGCCAGCGCCGGTACAGCTCGCGCAGGGACCGGGCGTAGTCGGCGACGGAGGTCTCCCAGGTCCCGGGGTGCAGGGCGGGCGGGTCCCAGGAGTCGAGCATCAGGCCGACGGCGATGTCGACGACCTCCTGGCGGTCCTCGACGTAGTTGTACAACGCCCGTACGGTCACCCCCAGTTCGGCGGCCAGGGCGCGCATGGTGACGGAGCGGAACCCTTGTGCGCCGGCCATCTCCAGGGCCTTGGCGGCGATGCCCTCGCGGGTGAGGACGGGGCGGCCCTTGCGTGTGACGGGGCGGCGGCGGGACGTGGCGGGCATGGGGCCAGCGTACGATGCCCCGCTTGAACTTCACACACGTTGACTTTTAGCGGCGGATGGCTGCACGCTGGCCGCACCACCCGTTCGCGCCCGGAGGTCGAATCCCGCATGGCAGCCGAGAAGTCCCGTCGCCTCCCGCCCTTCAGCGGGATCCTGGTGCTTGTCATGGCCGCCACGGGGCTGGTCGTTGTCGACCTCACGATCGTGGCGATCGGACTTCCGTCCATCAGCGACGAGGTCGCGGGCGGAGCCTCGGCCGAGTCGGTGGTGGTGACGTACATGGTCGCGATGGGGGCACTGACCCAGGTCGTCGGAAGCCTCGCGGACCGGTGGGGCCGGCGGCCGTTGTTCCTCGCCGGGATCGCCGTGTTCACGCTGGCCTCCCTGGCGGCGACCGTGGCGCCGGGCCTGCTGTGGCTGAACACCGCCCGCGTGGTCCAGGGCGCAGGAGCCGCTGTGATCATGGTGAACGGCATCCCGCTGCTCTCGGACCGTTACACCGGCGAGGAACGCAACCTCGCCATCGGCGCGTGGGGATCGTTCGCGACCGCCGCCGGTCTCCTCGCCCCGACCCTCGGCGGGCTGCTGATCGACGCCTTCGGATGGCGGGCGGTCTTCGCCGTCAACCTCCCCCTCGGCGTGGCGGCCTGGGCGCTGGCGGTACGCGTGCTGCCGCGCCGCTCCCCGGCGGCTCCCGGGGCAGGGCGGCCGGACTGGCCCGGCAGCCTGCTGCTCATGCTCGGCCTCGGCACGGCGACCCTGCTCATGCTCCGCCCCGGCGGCACACCGTGGGCCGGGCAGGACACGGCCGCGCTGCTCACCGCCTGCCTGGCGCTGGCCGCCTTCCTGGCCCGCCAACTCCGTGTTCCCGCACCCTTGCTGGAGCTGCGGATGTTCGGCCGGCCTCCGTTCCTCGGCGCGATGCTGGCCGTCCTCCTGTCCCGCGTCCTGACCATCGGCGGCTCGGTCTACCTGGTGCTGTACTTCTCGGACGGCCTGAAGCTCAGCCCGACGGAATCCGGTCTGCTGATGACCCCGATCTTCCTCGCCCAGATCGCCACGGGCGTGATCGGCTCCAAGCTGCTCAGCCACTGGGCACCCGGCCTGGTGATCGGCTTCGGATACGTGCTCAAGGGCATCGGCCTCGGCGCCCTGGCATTGCTGATCACGCCCGGGACACCGTGGTGGGCGCTGCTGGTGCCGCTGCTGGCGTGGGGAGCCGGCGGCGGGATAGCCGGCGCGCCCGTCATGGCTGTCGCGGTGCAGGTCACGGAACCCGAACGGGTCGGCATGGTCGCCGGAACCGTCGCCACCCTCGCATCTCTCGGTGCGGGCATCGGCACCGCGGCGCTGGGCGCGGTGTTCACCCTCCACGGTGGCCAGGACGGCCAGGCCGTCACCGATGGAGCCCGGGCCGTTCTCGGCGTATCCGCGGCGCTCGCGGTCTTCGCCACGCTCAGCACCGTCGTCCTCATCTCCCCGCGCCGGGTCCCACGCCCCGACCGTCGACAAGCGCCCGCGGCATGACATCTGGGGGTCGCCCCCGAATGATCTCCGAGTCCAGCCGCCCGCGGTCGGGTGCGAGGACCCCGGGTTCCCGCGTATCCGTGCCCGGCCTGCGGGGGCCGAGAAGCAGTGTGCTCCGCCCCGGCGTTGAGGTCCGTGTGTCCGGGCGTGGTGAAGCCCTCCGGCGGCGCGGTGTGAACTCGCTCTCGGGGCACGGTTGTTGCTTTGAAGCGGCCTCGGCATGATGGAACCGCATGCCGTGGGCCGGGCGCTGATCGTCGCTCTCGGCGCCGGGGCCCAGCCGGTAGCCATGTCGCGATATAGCGTTAGTCTTCTCCTCGCGCCGCTGCCGCGCCGCGCGGAGACGTTCGACAGGACCAGGACGGGAAGCATGTCGGGAGAGATTTCGCCCTCCGGGAAGCGTTTCGGCCCCGGCTCGTCGCCCGGGCTGCGGGCCTCTCACGCCGACCGGGACCGGGTGGTGGATGTGCTGCGTATCGCGGCGGGGGACGGCCTGCTGACCGCGGAGGAGCTGGACGAGCGCCTGGAAGCCGCCCTGTCGGCGCGGACTCTGAGCGAACTGGCCCCGCTCACCGCCGACCTGCCGCCCGTATCGGCCGCGGGCGGCCTGACGGGAGCCGGGGTCAAGGACGTCGTCCGGATCGAACAGGTCCACAGCGGCGCGATCGAACGCGTGGGGCCCTGGGTGGTGCCGCGGAGGCTGGAGCTCGTCGTGACGTTCTGCGAGGTGACGCTTGACTTCACCGACGCCGTGATCACGCACGACACCCTGCGGATCGACGTGGCCATGACGGGGAAGACCCTGACGCTGGTCACGAGGCCGGGCATCGTGGTCGACACCGACGGTCTGCAACTGCTGCACAGCCGGGTCATGGACCGTCGGCCTCCGGCGCATCCGGATACGCCGGTCGTGCTGCGGGTGGAATTGGTCGGCCAGAAGTCCCTCGGCCGTGTGGTGGTGCGGCCCCCGCGCCGGACGTTCGGACAGTGGCTGCTGCGCAGGCCGACGCCCCTTTCCGCAGGCGACTGACTCCGTTGTGGTGAGCCCTCGGCAGGCAGGTCGCCGAAGCCACCTGTCCCGGGCGACGGCCCGGGTGTCGCGGGTGCGGCCGTTGCGGAAGTGGAGCCGTCGGCCGGCCGGAGCCGGTGAAGTAGCCGGCCGCCGCCGGGGTGCCGGAGACTCCGGCAGTTCGGCGCGGACGGCCGGGAACTCGTCGGCGGCGCCGGGTGTACGAGGAGGACTTTGCGCGGGCGGCCGCCGAAGAGCCGAGCCGACGTGCTGGGGCGGCCCTGATGAGCGGCCCAGCGGGGCGGCCCGGGCTGAGGTACGGCAGGAATGAGGAACGCCCCGGCTGAGGGGCGGCGGGGCTGACGCAACCATCGGAATGACGCCCGGCCGCCGGTCGTGGCATGCCCCGCACGCCTCCGGCTCCCCGGCCGGAACCCGGCTTACCGTGCGAGCAACCCGTCCGGTCACACCGGACGCGTCTCCCACTCAGGCATTTCCCCGGAGGTCAAGATGCCCAGTCCACCCCAGCCGTTCGGCACCGTCGTCAGCAGCATCGGTGTCAACCTGCGGAAGTATCCGAGCACGGACTCGACCGTCATCGGCAACCTGAACCACGGCACCGAGATCGGACTGCGCAGCAAGGTGCACGCCCAGAACATCGACGGCAACAGCATCTGGTACCTGCTGCGTGACAAGGCCGCGTGGGTCGCCGCCCGGCACGTCGACAACACTGGAGATGTGGGGCTGTCCAAGGACGTCGAACCGGCCGGCCCGCAGGGCTGACGGCGGACCAGCCCCTTCAGGGCCGCCCGAAGCCGTCCCGGGGGCAGCCCCACGGCTGTTCCCGGGGGCCGGGGGCCCGCGTTGCGTCCGCCTCGGTGTCCGGCGTCCGCGGCGGGGTCCGCCGCACGAGTGGGTCGATGCCCGGGCCGGCCGGGCGACCACGGCGGAAGGCGCCCGTCTGCTCGGGTGGCGGCGATACGGTCACCCGGGACCCCTGTCGAGACGTGGGTCTCGCCAACGCCCCCCGGACCCGGCGCCGAACACCATGGGAGGAGTGGGGCCGGTGGAGCGGGACCTGACAGTTGCGTACAACACGGCGACTAGAGACCGCCCGAGACCTCGACGACGGCGCCGGTGACGTAGGACGCGCCGTCGGACATCAGCCAGGAGACCGCGTCGGCGATCTCCTGCGGCCTGCCGGGACGCCCCAGCGGGATGCGGGACGCCACCCGCCCGGCCCGCCCCGGCTCACCGGCGCGGGCGTGGATGGTGGTGTCGACGGTCCCCGGGGACACGGCGTTGACCCGGACACCGCCTGCGGCCAGCTCCTTGGCCAGCCCCACCGTCAGGGTCTCCACGGCCGCCTTCGCCGCGGCGTAGGCCACGTACTCGTACGGGGATCCGGTACGCGCCGCGACGGACGAGACGTTCACGATGGACCTGCCCCCGGCCGGCCCGGTCCACCGCCGTGCCGCCTCCCGGCAGAGCCTGACCGGTCCCACCAGATTCACCTCGACGACCCGCCGGAGATCGGCGTCCGTGAGATCCACGACCGGACCGATCCTGCCGGTGACCCCGGCGTTGTTCACCAGTCCGGTCACCGTCCCCAGTTCTTCGGCGGCCTCGAACACACGCGCCGGAGCGTCGTCCCCCGTGACGTCCAGCCTGATCCCGCGGACGAGCCGCCCGCTGCCGAGAAGCCCGGATTCCAGGGCACCGGCCTCGGCATCGGAGCCCGAGTGGGTGAAGAGCACCGCGAATCCGTCGGCGGCGAGCCGCTCGACGACACTGCGGCCGATGCCCCGGCTGCCTCCGGTGACGATCACGACCCGAGGGGGTGTCTTCCCGTCGAACGTCCCCATCCTCAAGAACCCGCTTTCTCTCCGGCGGGGATCCCCGCCCGGTCGGACACTCGGTGACGACCGATCATGCCCCAGCGCGGGACCCGGATCGCGGTGGAGCCGCCTCCGGCAGGCGCGGCGCCGCGATCCCGGCTGAACAGGGCGCCGAGCTCCGGAGCAGTCCGTCCGCGGAACCCTCGGGGGAGTCCGTTCGACCGGCGGCAGGGCCGATACGTCAGGGGCGGCGGCAGGCGTGCTCCGGCGGAGCCCCGTTCCCCGCCGGGCGGTCCTGCCGCCGGGGCTGACGGCGGGGCGCCGGAGCGGCACAATGCTTCTGCTTGCGTGACCGCGTGGCTACACAGGGGGGCAACATGGCGGCGTCGTCGGCCGACGGGGCGGACGGTTCGTGGTACGAGCGGGCGAGTGAACTGCACCGGCGGGGGCGGCCCGAGGAGGCGTTACCCCTGCTGGAGGAGCTGCTGAGGGAGGAGCCCGGCGACCTCGCCGGGCGCTACGCGCTGGGAATCTGTCTCACGGACACGGGTCGGACCGCCGAGGCACAGGTCCAGTTCCGCCGGGTGCTGGACGATGATCCACGGCACTATCAGGCCGCGTACCGCCTCGGCCGGCTCCTCCAGGCCGACGCGGATCCGGCGAACGCGGCGGAGGCGTACCGCAAGGTCCTCGCGGTGGCCCCCGACTTCCGTGACACGGCGACCAGGCTGAGAGCCTGTCAGGATCCCGTGGGTGCCACCGCCCCCGTCGCCCCGCCTCCACCCGGCGGTCCGCCCGTCGTCGGCAGGGCGCTCACTCCGGGTCCGCCGACGCTCCGGTCCCAGTCCGAGTCCCACCGGGTGGCGGACCGGGGGCGGCCGGGGATGTCGGTACGGTTCAAGGCCCGCCATCTGCTGATCACGATCGGGAAGCGGTTCCTGATCGCCGCCGTTCTGACCCTGGCCGTGCCGCTCCTCGGCAGGGAGAGCCTGATGGGGCCCGCTGCGTACCTCCTTCTCGGTGGTCTGGTGTCGTGGGGCTTCTTCCTGGCCTCCCTCGTTCTGCTGCTGGTGAGGCCGCGGACCGACGGCGCCGACTTCTACGAGTACGGGGTCGATGTGAAGTCCGGTTTCGTCCGGCGCAGGGTCCAGTTCATCTGGTACTACCAGATCGTCGAATCGCCGGGCTATGTACGGACGCTGGGGACGTATCTCACCAACACGGCATCGCTGTCCCTGCGTTACAACGAGGCGGGGGCCTCCTCCACCCAGACCGTCGAGCTGACGGGGATCGGCACGCCGAAACAGGTTCAGGAGATCGGGCGGTACGTCGAGTCGAGGACCTTCCCCGAACGGCATGTCGTCAGGGGGCCGTGGACCTGAGCCCGTTGTCCGTCGACGGGTGCCGGACGACACGGGTGAGCGGTACGTGTGTGGTCCGGCGCGTGACGAGTACCGTCTCCGTCCCCCGACCGCCGGGGCGAGCACCCGGGGACGGGTACCCGTATCGACGGCGGGGTTTCGCCACGGCGTTCCTCCGCCGGTCGGGCGAGTGCGTCACGCCATCGGCTCGGCGGGTCCGGGGAAGGCGAAGCCGTCGAATCCGGTCGCCACGGCCCCGGGGTCCGGGGCGTCGGGTGCGAGGTCCGGCGAGGGCCCGGAGTCGGGGCAGCCGCCGTCGAAGTCGAACGCCGTCGCCCCGAACCCCTCTCCCGCGACGGGCTGTCCCGGTGCCGTCGCACCGCCGGACTCGGACGGCCACTGCGCCGGTGGATCCCCGGCACTGCCCACGGGCGGGGTGGGCGGCTCGGCCGGCGGAGGGGGCAGAACCGCCAGGGTCCCCGCGCCCGGCTCCCCGGCGTCCGCCGCCGTTCCGCCGGGGGTCCCCGCGCTCTCGAAGCCGACTGTCACACCGCCGCCCGGTGGCGGCGCCGGGGCCTGCGCGTTCTCGTCCGAGCCGCCCATGGGATCCGGCGGTACGTCGTCCTGGCCGAAGCACTCATCGGCCACGTTCCCGCCGCCGGAAGCGGAATCCGAGGGCCGGGACCCCTCTCCGTACGGAGATGTCCCCGGATGCTGCGCCGGCTGCGGGTTCATCGGGGCCTTGCCCGGGTCCAGGGGGTGCGGGTGTGCGATCCCCGGAGGGAATCCGCCGTCCGTCACGGGGTGGGAGAGGGTTCCGGAGCCGAAGTGCCCTCCGGGATGCGCGGCTCCCGGTACGTCCTTGCCGGGGTACGCCACTGTCGGCGCGGCGCCTTTCGCGGTCCAGCCCGCCGGATGACCGTCCGCCGAGCCGGGGTGGGTCTCCGACCGGCCCACCGGCCCCGCGTCCCGCTGGTCCGCGGGCGGGGTGGCGCCCTGATGACCGGGGTGCCCGGGCGTCTGCTGTCCCGTGGCCGCGTCGGCCGTGGTCGCACCGGCGTCTCGCGGCGGATGGGCGATGACCGGGGGAGCGGGGTCGCCCGGCCCCGCGGTCGCGTCGGTGTCCCCGGCGGCGCCGGCGTCGCTTCCGCCGGATGACGTACCGGCGTCGGCACCCGGGCCGTCTCCGCCACCCCGCCCGATGATGGTGCGTCCCGAGCCTCCACCGCCCGCGGGTGTGCCGGGTGCGGTCGTGTTTCCGACTGTGGGAGCGGTGTTGGGCCGGGGCGGGACACCGCCCACCGCCCGGCTCTCGTCGAACGCTCCCGTGCCGAACCGCCCCCGGCGCCCCGAGGAGCCGGTACCCCGCATCCACCCGCGGCTCCATCCCCGCCGCCCGCCGCCTCCGCCCATCGCGGCCGCCTTCCCCGTGACGTACGCCTGCACCGTCTCCGTCCCATCCTGGCCAACGGAGCCCGGGTTGTCACCGGGCACGGTGACCGGGGGACCCGTGGGGCGAAGGCACACAGGCCGGCCCCGGTACGGGTGCTCGCAGAGTGCGCGGGGCGTGAGCCGGGTTCTCCGGCCCCTGCCTGGCGGGCACCCTCACCCCGGTCGGCCCTGCACACCGTCGGCATGAGCGCGGTGCCGCGAGCGAGAACGTGGTGAGAGCGACCGCGGTGCCGTGACGGTGCGCCTACGGGTTCCGGCGGCGGCACGGTGGTGGCGGGGTGAGCGGGTGCTGTCGTCCGCCGTCCCCGGGGATTCACCGGTCGGCGGGAGCCGACCCGATGACCACCACACGGGCCCAGTCGGGCGGTGAGTCGGGTACGTAGTCGGCGTCGTCCTCGCGCCAGTCCGGGGCCGACCGATGCCGGGGGAACAGACCCACCACCGTCCGGCACGGCGGTCGGGTGTCCGGCCAGGGCGTCTGCCCGTCCGTCAGGACCACGACGAAATCCGGCCGGGGCCTTACGCGGAGCGCCTTGGCGAAGCCCGTCCGCAGATCCGTACCCCCACCGCCCACCAGCGGTATTCCCTCGGCACGGCACAGCGGGTGCACCAGCCGTGCCGCCGCGTCGCACGTGAGAACCGTGACCAGGTCACGGCGGCCGCCCACGGCACAGGAGATCGCGGCGACCTCGCGGAGCGCGCTGCCCAGTTCGGCGTCGCTGACCGACCCGGACGTGTCGATGACGACACAGACACGCGGCGGTCTGCGCCGGAGGCTCGGCAGAACGGCCCCGGGCACCCCGGCCGAGCGCCGGGACGGCCGGCCGTACGTGTAGTCCTCCCCGGCACCGGGCCCCGAGGTCGCGGAGCGGACGGCGGCTCCCAGCAACTCCCGCCACGGCTGCGGCGGGTGGAACGCCTCCTCCGCCCACCGCCGCCATCCCCGCGGTGTGTGCCCCGGACGCCCCTTGATGCCCTGCGCGACCCGGAACCGGACCGCGTCCCGTTCCTGAGCACTGAGACCGTGCGCGCCGCCGGGTCCCAGGTCCCACTCCCGTTCCAGCCCGTCGGCGCCGCTGCCGCAGTCGAGCCAGGCCAGGCTCTGTGTCACCGGCCCGAGCCCGAACTGGCGCAGATAGTCTTCCATCAGCTCACCCTCGGTCAGGCCCAGAGAGCCCGGCTCGACGGATCCTCCGGGCCGGACCAGTCCCTCGCCGAACACATCGTCGTTGATCTCGCAGTCCGCGGCGATGTTCATCCGCAGCCGTTCGCCGGGGCCGGTCAGCCCGCGCTCCCGCGCCACCCGGTCACTGCGCCCGTGGTGGTCGCGCAGCAGGTGCGAGACCTCGTGCACCCACACCCCGGCCAGTTCCTCCACCGGTGTGCGGGCCACGAACGCCGGCGAGACATAGCAGCGCCAGTGCCGGTCGACGGCCATCGTCGGTACCCGGCGCGACTCCACGGTGTGCAGGGCGAACAGCGCCGTCGCCAGATAGGGCCTGACCCGCGCGGCATACAGCCGGGCGGCGAACAGCTTGTCGAGGTCCAGTGTCCCCGGTGCGTCCGGTGTCATCGTCCGGCCTTCGCGGCGACCGAGGCCCGGGCCGCCGCGTCGTCGGCCCGGCGGGACAGGGCCACCGCGCCGGCGAGCCGCTCGATCGACGCGGGAACGTCCCAGTCCGCGCGGCGCAGCGCGGCGAGCGTGTTCGCGGGGACGACCACCAGGTCCGGGGCTCCGGTCTCCATCGCCCGGACCAGGAGCGTCCACGCCGCGTCCCAGCGGGATCTCTCCGGGCGCTTGCGGACCGCGGCCACCACACCGTCGAGCACGGCCTGGCGCAGATCCCCCCGCTCGGGCAGTTCGGCACCCGCCGGGTCGGCGAGGAGGACTTCGGGGTCCGGGAGATCCATCCGGTCCAGGCTCGCCAGCAGCTCCAGCCCCGGACCGTCCCCCACCGTGCCTCTGACCAGCAGGGAAAGTACGTCCCGGGACGAGCCGGCCGCGGTCGCGAAGGCGATCAGACACAGGGTCATCTCCCAGCTCCGGGGCGACGGCCAGGGACCTGCTCGACGGCTCTCGTTCCCCGGCAGCCGGTGTACGAGCCCGGGGCGGGCGGTGAGGAGGCCGCAGACCGCACGGCGGGCGAACTCCACGGCCTCCGGCAGCCGCTCCGGGGCGAGCCGCGGCAGTGTTGCCCGGGGCCAGGTCCCGCCGAGACCGCGGACGACGACCTCGTGGTCGTGGGTCCACTGGAGATGCACGAACCGGTTGGCCAGGGGCGCGCTCAGCTCCCAGCCGTCGGCAGCCGAGGACCGGGGATTGGCGGCCGCCACGATCCGTACCCCGGGAGGAAGCCGCAGGGAACCGATCCGACGCTCCAGTACGAGGCGGAGCAGCGCGGCCTGAACGGCGGGTGCCGCGGTGGACAGTTCATCCAGGAACAGCAGCCCCCGGCCGGCCCGGACCAGACGTACCGCCCAGTCCGGCGGAGCCATCGGAACACCTTGTTCCGCGGGATCGTCTCCGATCACGGGCAGCCCGGCGAAGTCGGAGGGCTCGTGCACACTGGCGATCACCGTGGTCAGCGGAAGGTCCAGGGCCTCGGCGAGCTGGGTGAGGGCCGCGGTCTTGCCGATTCCCGGCTCGCCCCACAGGAGTACGGGCAGATCGGCGGACACGGCCAGTGTCAGGGCCTCCAGCTGTGTGTCGGGGCGCGGTTCGGTGGTGGCGTCACGCAGCAGGGCCAGCAGCGCGCCGGCGGTGTCGAGTTGGGAGGCGGGAGCCGGAACGCCGGGGGCGGCCGCGGCGAACGGGGTGGATACGGGCATGTCTGATCACCTTTGGGTTCGTTGAGGGCGGAAGAGGGCCGGGGCCGGCCGGGTCAGCGGAGGAAGGCGTGACGTGGACGCGAGCGAAGATCACGCGGACGGCGCCGAACGGGGCGGCTGCCGCGGGGTGCGGGTCCGGCCAGTCCCGCCCTGAACAGTCCGTAGGCGATCCGTCGTTGTGCGGCCGCCTCCAGTTCGTCCCGCAGAGCGCCGCCGCGCAGCACCGCTCCGGGGCCCAGCAGACCCTCGACGATCGCCAGCGCACCGGCGGTGTCGCCGTGGTGCAGGCGCTCGCGGACACCCGTGAGGCACTCCGGGTGACGATGGGCCCGGTCGATGAACCGCAGACAGGGAAGGGGCGTACCGCCGAGCGCGGCCAGCAGTTCCTCCCGCCGGATCTCGGCCGGGTCGTGGTCCAGCGGCACCAGTACTCCGTCGACCAGTCCGACCCGGTGCCGGGCTCCCCGGCACTCCACGAAACGCGGCTGCCCCGGCGGGCCGGGGATCAGGGGTGAGCCGGCCGGAGTGTGCTCCGGTACCAGCGCCCGGGCGACCAGCGGATGCAGCAGCCCGGCCTCGACCGAACCGGTGCGGATCAGTTCCAGGTCGGGCAGCACCCAGGTCGCCGCGTCGGGCAGAACCGGCAGCATGGAGACAGGGCCGTCGGACACCGCCGTGATCCGCGGGACGGGCGGCCCGGGTCCGTCCCGGTCCCCGGCCAGGTCCAGGGCCAGCCGGTGCCGGGCTCCCAAGCGCACGGTGATGGTACCGGTCGTCCGCCCCTCGGCACGCAGCAGGATCGCCGCCTCGGCCGCCCACCGGTCCACGGCACAGCGCCGCCCCGGTGGATCCGGAACCAGGGGAGGGCCGTCGGGGAGCTCCCGGTCGGCCCCCGACCGTACGCGCAGCTCCTCGGTTCTGCGCGCGTCCCACAGATGCCGGTGCAGGTCGAGACGGAACCGCCGGCTGGGACGCGGATGCGGATGCCGGCGGTCGCCGGCGCTGTCGGGGGATCCGTCCCACAGCGCCAGACTGATCCGCTGGCCCCCGTCGGCCCATGCCGGGGGAGTCCGGGCCACGAGATGAACCGGACCCCCGCCGTCACCCCCCGGGGTCTCGTACCGGGCCAGTGCGAGGGTCAGTCCGGGGCGCAGCAGCCCGTCGGGGGCGATCCTCGGCATGTGCCAGCGCAGCAGATCGGGGGCGAGATGGCGGAGATCGGAACGGACAAGGGCCGCGAGTCCGTGGCCGTGGGCGCGTGCCACGGAACGCAGCTGCAGGTCGACATCGAAACCGGCGGCGGCGCACGCCCCGGCCCAGTCCCCGGCGAGGCGGCGGGCCGTCGCGGTCTCGATCATGGAGGGCGGCACGGCGAACTCACGCACGCGCGGCCAGAAGGAAGTTCGGGTATCCCGATTCGCGGTCCGAGTGAGCATCAGCACTCACCTTGCGCGGACGGGACCCCCCATCTGTGAACAGGAAGAGTCGTCATCGCGGGGGAGCATACAACTCGGTTCCCCGATCTGTCAGGTGTCCCCGGCCGGAACGCCCGTGGGCCACGCCGCCAGTCCGACGCGTACGCTCGCTCTCGGCCCGTGTGTGTGTTTCGGTCCGCACGACGGACCGCACAGGCCCCGGGTACCGGCTTCGGTTGTCGCGAAGAACGCCGGGACGGAGCGAGCGGGCAGCGGACCGCTCCGACCGGCCCGGTACGAGGAGGCAGCGCCCCGGCCGCGTTCGGAGATGGTGCCTCGTCGTACGGCGGGCCGACCCGGCGCACCGGCGGAGGTTGTTGTTCCACGCCGACGGGTCGCGGACACGGCTCGCCCGGGGAACCACAGCGGGCGAGCCGTGACGCCCTGTCGTCGGCCCGGTCGGACGCTTCCGTGGGACCGGGCCTCCACGCCGGGACCACACCCGCCGTCAGCGCTTGCGTGCCACTCCGGCGTACATGTTCGTCGTCGTGTCGGGCAGCCGTTCACCGTCGGCGGGCCGCCAGGCCGTCATGGGGACGACACCGGGCTCGATCGGCTCAAGTCCCTCGAAGAGCCGTTCCACTTCGGCGCGGTCGCGCAGATACATGGGGATGCCCCGCCGGGTGTACTCGGCCGCCAGCTCCTCGGATCCGGTGGCGAGATCGGCGGTGGCGAGGGTGATGGCGAGACAGCTTCCCGGAACCAGTGGTTGCATCAGCGTCTCGACGAGCCCCTGTGCATCCCGGACGAACTGGAGCATGGCGATGACCGTTACGGCGACGGGCTTGTCCAGGTCGAGCGTCCCGCGCAGGAGAGGATCGGCCAGAAGCGTGTCCGGAGCGTTCATGTCCGCTTCGATATAGGTGGTACGGCCCTCGGGCGTGCCGCGCATCAGGGCGTCGGCATGGGCCAGCACGATGGGGTCGTTGTCGACGTACACGATCCGTGCCGCCGGGGCGACTGCCTGCACCACCTGATGCAGATTCGGTTCGGTGGGAATCCCGGTGCCGATGTCGAGGAACTGCCCGATACCGGCTTCCCCGGCCAGCCAGCGGGCCATCCGGCGCATGGTCGCGCGGTTCGCCAGCATGCTGGTCCGCAGCCCGGGCCAGGCCCGCAGCGACGCCTCGGCGGCCTCCCGGTCCACCTCGTAGTGGTCCTTGCCGCCCAGGATGCAGTCGTACACCCGTGCCGAGTGCGCCCGGTTGCCCGGCCATAAGGTCTCTTGTGCGCTCTGCTCGCTCATCCTCCGCCGCCTCCTCGCTCGTCGGTACCGTGCGTCGGTCCGCCCACGCCCCCTGACCGTGCGGAACCCGGGCCACCGCGGGCGGTTCGCCCGGTGCGGGCCGGGGCGCATGGACGGGGCCACCTTCTCAGAGCGGCCCCCGCCCGCGCCATCGCTCCTCCTGGCCACCGCCATCGCTCTCCCCGGCCACCGCCGCGTCCCATGAGCGGATGCGAGAGGCGCCCTGTTCGTGGCGGTGACGCGTCCGGGTCCGCCGGTTGTGGGGGCGTACGGGAGCAGGGGGCGCGCCCGGGGGTGAGCGGCGCCGCCGACCGGACGCCCTCGGCAGCTCGCCGGACGTCCGGCGGGTCGGGGCCACCGGAGCCTGCGATGACGGCTGTCGCCGGGCACGGGCTGCCCGCGGCCGTGGAGAACGGTGTGTACCGCTGGGACCATACGTCCATGCGCAGCGATGTCACACTCCGCCCTCTCGACGACGATCTGCTGCACCAGGTCCTGGATACCGCCGTGTCGGACGCGGACCCCCTGGAAGTGATGCCTCCGGTCGGCGGACCCGGCGGATGGAGTGATGTGCGCCGTGCGGCCTTTCTGAGGTTCCACCGGTCGAGAGCGCTGGCCCCGGTGCCGGTCGAGAGCAGCTACGCCATCATGTCGGGCCCGGCCGCCGTGGGGGTCGCCCGGCTGTTTCCGCTGGACGGCGAGGGGCACACGGCCGAGGCGGGGATGTGGATCGGACGCTCCCATCGCGGCCGTGGCATCGGCCGTGCGGTCTTCGCCCTGCTGCTGGACGCCGCGAGGGACGAGGGGTTCGACGCGCTCGTGGTGTACACATCGCCCGAGAACACCGCGGTTCAGCGGATCCTCACCGAACGCGGCATCACTCCGGCCCCACAGGGCGACACACTCCGGGCATGGGTGGACCTGCACAACACCGAGTAGTGCCGACTGCGCCGGGAGCGCCGCTCGCGTCGTCCGTAACACCCGCTCGCGCTCGCCCGCGTCACCGAACGGTGCCCGCTCGGGTACCGTCGGCCGTTCGGGCAACTCCTCAACCCCAGAAGCATCACCAGCTTCGCGACGAATGACCGATTCAGTCAACCTTGGGCCGTCTTAGGCCATCCTTTTCCGTTTCATTGCCTTCATCATGCTTTCGCTTGACCCTGTGTCGGGGCGGTCGTCCGCCTCGTCGTCACCCTCACGGGTCCGTGTCCGGCCCGTGGGGCTGGTCCCGCAAACGCCATGACAGAAGGAGTCTCGGCATGATCCGTTTTTCCAGGACGCTGTCTTTGGAATGGTTAGCGGTGGTGGGAGCCACCGCGCTCATCGGCGTGCTGACCAGCGCGCCGGCGGCACACGCCGCGCATCTCTCCTGCGGTCAGACCGTCACGACCAGCGTCGTTCTCGACGCTGACCTGCTCAACTGTCCCGGCGACGGCCTGGTCGTCGGCAGCGGCGGCATCACCATCGACCTCAACGGACACACCCTCGACGGAGTCGGCCTGGGTGCCGGAATCCTGAACAACGGATTCGACAACGTCACCGTCACCAATGGCAGTAACGCCGCTGCCGAGGTGCAGGAGTTCGACTACGGGGTGAAACTCAACCCCGGTACGGCGGGCAATATCGTCGAAAAGCTCGTCATCCAGACCAATGAATTCGCCGGCGTCGAACTCGACAACGCCGACAACAACAACCGTGTACGCAACAATGTCATCGACCGGCAGTCCCAGAGAGGCGTCACCGTCCTCGGCGGGTCGAGTGACAACGTGATCCTCGGCAACACGATCAGCAACAACCAGGGCCTCGGCATCTTCGTGGAGAACTCCGCGAACAACCGCCTCGAAAGCAACCAGGTCTCCGGCGGTGGAGACGCCGGCGTGGTCCTGTCGGGCTCCAGTGACAACTCCCTGCTGACCAACACCGTCGGCGGCAGCAGCGACGGCGCGTATGTCCTGGAACTCGCCTCGAACGACAACCTCGTCCAGGGCAACTCGTCCGGCCAGAACTCGGATGCCGCTCTGACCGTCTCCGGTTCCACCGGCAACCGCATCCTGTCGAACACGTTCCAGGGCAGCGGTGACAGCGGAATCGTCCTCCAGTCGTCCGACGGCAGCACGGTCACCGGCAACGACGTCAGCAACAACACCGGCGGCATCGAGTTGAGCTACTCCGACAACAACCTGATCCGGTCCAACATCGCGAACGACACCACCGGGGACGGGATCAGTCTGCAGGACTCGTTCAACAACGACCTGGAACTCAATCAGGCCAACCGCAACGGCTCACAGGGCATCTACGTCGTCGGAATCGCGGCGTCCGGGGCCGGTAACCAACTGGTGGGCAACACCACCAACGCCAACCTGGGCGACGGCATCTTCGTCTCGAAGGCCGTGCACACCATCCAGGGCAACACCGCCCGCAACAACGGCAGCTGGGGCGTCTTCGCCGACCCGGGCAACATCGACGGCGGAGGCAACCTGGCGAGCGGCAACTCCAAGCCCGGCCAGTGCACGGGCGTTGTCTGCACGCCCTGAGATCCGCTGACCACGCCGGTCGGACCAACCCGCCGGTGATATGTACGTGATGTGCCCCTCGCCGACCGAACGGCCGCCCGCCGGCCCAGGCCGGTGAGGGGCACTTCACCACCGTGCCGACGCGCACCACGCCCACCCGTACCGTTCCGCTCCGGCCGCCAGGGCAACGGCATCACCGCGGTGCCACGGGCTGGGGTTCGAGCCCTCCAGACCCGTGTGGCAGGGTGCAGTCATGCCCTTCGATCACAATGACCATTACCACCGGCTGTTGCTGCGCCATGTGCCGCCCCGTCGCGGTACGGCACTGGACGTCGGCTGCGGGACGGGCCGGTTCGCCCGCCGTCTTGCTCGCCTGGGCATGGACGTCGACGCGATCGACCCGTCCGAGGAGGTCATCGCCGAGGCCCGGGCCCGGGCCGGTGACCTCGTCCCCGGACCGGACACCGGCGGCCCCCGGTTCCGGCACGCCGACGTCACCGAGACCGAGCTCCCCGCGGGGCACTACGACTTCATCTCCTGTCTGGCGAGCATCCACCATATGCCGTTCGACACCGTCGCCGGACTCCGCGACGCCCTCGCGCCCGGTGGTGTGCTCGTGATCCTGGGGTGCTACCCGGAGAAGACCGCGCTCGACCTGGTATGGAGTCTGGCCGCCGTCCCGGTCAACGCCGCCGCGAGAGCCGGCGTCGCCGCTTCGGACCGGCTCCGCCCCTCGTCCGCCGCCGTGCCCGCGACCGTACGCGGCCGGGTCAAGGCACCCGTGAAGCAGCCGACGATGCCCCTTGCCCGGATCCGAGGGGAGGCCGCCGTGCTGCTGCCCGGCTGCCGTGTCCGCAGGCTGCTGTTCTGGCGCTATCTGCTCGTCTTCCGCCACAGCGGCTGATCGCCGGCAGCCCGACGGACGGACGGGCACCTGCCCGGGGCCCGTCTGTCCGATGCCACCGAGCGCGAACCGGGGACCTCTCCCGGGGACGTCTCGCGCCGCGGCGAGCCCTGCTCCGATCGGGTGCGAGTGGCCGCCCGGTCGGCCCTCTGTCCCGCCCCGCGACGGGTTACGGATCCGGGCCGGGTGGTCCAGTGGCCCCGGGCCCTCCCGGGCCCCGGGTGCCGACACGGCTCCACTGTGGATGCCCCGAACGCACTCCGGAGGTTGGGATGGAGCCACTCATCGCCCTGGTCGTCGGGTTTCTGGCGGCTCGTGTGGCGGGGCTGGCCGGTGTGGAGGCACTGGACGCCTGGCAGCCCGCACTGCGTGTCGGGCTCGCGGTGATGTTTCTGTTCACCGGCTTCGCCCACTTCCATCCGAGGTTCCGCGTGGACCTCATCGGTATGGTCCCGCCGAGACTGCCCCGGCCGGACCTGCTGGTGACGATCACCGGCGTCCTCGAACTGGCGGGCGCCGTCGGCCTGCTGATCCCGGCCACGGCGCCCTGGGCGGCGGGCGGGCTGATCCTGCTCATGATCGCCGTGTTTCCGGCCAATGTCTCCGCCGCCCGGAGACGGGTGGCCCAGGGGGATCCGCTCGGTCCGCGTTCGGCGCTCCAGGCCGTGTTCATCGTGGCGGCGGCACTCACCATCCTCTGAGGCCCCGTGCCGTCGCCCGATTCCGGGCCACCCGGCCTCCGGGAGACCTGTCGGAGGGGCTCCCGCTCCCGCGCACAGCCGAACGGCGGAGAGGCCGTCGGCCGGTAGGGGGCTCATGGTGTCATGCCGGTGATTCTGCGATTTTGTCATGGTATGAGTGCTATCCGTGATGGGTCGCCGCTGGGAGCAGTCAGGCCCAGGGGGAGGGCGTTCACGCGAACCCGCGCGCACCGGAACTCCGAAAGGCAGACACCTCACGATGCTGAGCACCGACTTCGTCACGGGCTCCCCCAACTGGCTCGACCTCGGCAGCCCCGACACGGCGGCCTCCGCCGAGTTCTACGGCGCCGTCTTCGGCTGGGAACACCGATCCGCCGGGCCCGAGGCCGGCGGCTACGGCTTCTTCCAGAAGGACGGCCGCACGGTCGCCGCGCTCGGACCGCTCACCGAGGAAGGCGCGAACCCGGCCTGGACGGTCTACTTCCGGACTCCCGACGCGGACGCCACCGCCGAGGCCGTCGAGCGGGGCGGCGGGACCGTCCGGGTCGCGCCCCGAGACGTCGAGGACGCGGGGCGGATCTCCTTCCTCACCGACCCCGGCGGCGCCGAGTTCGCCGTATGGCAGCCCGCCGCGGTCAAGGGCCTGGAGAAGGCGTCCGAACACGACGCACTGTGCTGGGTCGAGCTCCACGCCCCGGACCCGGCCGCCGCGCGTACCTTCTACCGTGCCCTGTTCGGCTGGCGTACGCAGGACATGGAGTTGCCCGGCATGACCTACACCGTGCTGTCCACCGCCGACGGTGACCAGCAGGACGCCTCCTTCGGAGGTCTCGCCGAACTCCAGGAAGGCATGGAACCGCTCTGGATCCCCTACTTCGACGCGGCCGACGCCGACGCCGTCGTCACCAGAGTGCGGGAGAACGGCGGATCCGTTCTGATGCCCGCCTCCGACGTACCGGACGTCGGCCGGATCGCCTGGCTGGCCGATCCCTCCGGCGCGCCTTTCGCCATCATCAAGCCGGCACCCCAGTCCGCCTGACGCCCCCACACCCCACAACACCGCACCCGCGCGGGCTCCGGGCCGGTGCCGCCGGTTCACCGACATCGCCGGAGCCTGTGGTGCGCCGTAGCGCTCCGGGCCTGTGGTGACCGGTCCGTGTCTGACCGTCAGCCCTTCTGATCCTTCTTCAGGGTGAGCACGGCTCTGCCGAGCCGCTCCTGGAGGACTTCCGGGGTGAGGGCCTGGAGCAACGGCAGGATCAACGAGTACCGTCCGGTCCTGTCGAGCGCGTCGAACGCCCGCCGGGCCTCGGGGTCCGCGTCGAGCGCCGCCGTGAGTTCGGGGGGCACGGTCGCCTCCTTCTGGGACGCGTACGCCCTGGCCCAGCGCCCGTCCTTCTGCGCCTTGCGCACCTCGGCCAGCCCGGGTTCGCGCATGCGTCCCGCTGCCGTGAGCGCCGCGACCTTGTCGACATTCACCTGCGACCACAGGCTCCGCGGTCTGCGCGGCACATACTTCTGCAGGTAGTACTGCCCGTCCAGGGACTTCCGCTGCCCCGAGATCCAGCCGAAACACAGCCCGATGTCGACGACTTCGTCCTCGGTGACCGACGCGATGCCGGACTTCTTCTTGGCCATCTTTATCCACACACCCTCGTGCCGGGTGTAGTGCTCGGCGAGCCAGTCCTCGAACGTGCGGGCGTCCGGGAAGGCGATGATCTCCACTCCGTCCAGCTGATCCATGCGCTCAGGCTAGCGCTGCGACCGGAAACGTTCACCGGCCCGCGTTGCCCGGCTTCCCCGTTGCCCGGCTCCCCGGGCAGGCGGTCCGGGAGGAACCCCCACCCATGGGTCTGGCGGCCCGGCCAGGTGGCGTCCGCCCCGTGTGCCGGGGCGCGTACCCCGGCCGGCCCCGTGCCGGGTGCCTGCCGGTGCGGGGTGCCGGAAGGTGGGGAGCGTGGATGTCGACGAGGTCGCCGGGGAACTGTACGCGCTGCGCCCCGCCGAGTTCACCTCGGCCCGGGACGCGTACGCCGCCGAGGCACGCAGCGCCGGTGACCGCGCGGCGGCCCGGGGGATCGCGGAACTGCGCCGTCCGACGCTGGCGGCCTGGGCCTCGAACCTCCTCGTATGCGACGACCGTGCCGAGGCCGACCGGTTCCTCCGGCTCGGGCAGGCACTGCGGGAGGCCCATCGCGCCCTGGACGCCGGACAGCTGAGAGAACTGAGCCGTCGCAGACAGTCCGTCATCGCCGCGCTCGCACGGCGGGCCCAGGAACTGGCGGCCCGGGCGGGTCAGCCGGTGGGGGAGAGCGTACGGCACGAGGTCGAGCAGATCCTCCACTCGGTCCTCGCCGACCCGGACGCCGCCGCCCGGTGGGCCACGGGCAGGCTGGTGAAGGCGCCACCCGTTCCGGTCGGCTTCACGGACGTCGGTCCCGAAACGGTACCGGCCCGGCCCGGCGGCCGTCCGGCCCCGGATACGGGGGACCGCCCTCCCGCCGCTCGGAGCGGGAGAACGTCGCCCCGGGTCGGCGAGAAGCGGCGGGCCCGGCTGGAGGCCGCCCGCGAGGAGGCCGCCGAAGCCGCGGCCGAGGCCACCCGCCGCGAAGACGAGCTGCGCCGGGCGGAGGAATCCCGGGAGACCGCCGCCGCGCGGCTGGCCGGCGCCGACGAGCAGGTCACCGCTCTGGAGAAGCAACTGCGGCGGGCACGCGCGGAACGGGACCGCGCACGGACCGAGGCCGGGCGGACGGCGGCGCGCGCCCGCGAGGCCGCCACCGGGGCGCGGTCGGCGCGCCGGGCAGCCGACGCGGCGGCCCGTACGGTGAGCCGGCTGACCGATACGGGCACCTGACCCGGGGCGGCCGTGAGACGCTCCCCCGCCCCGGCACCGTCCCCACGACAGGGGCGTTCCGGCGGTAGCCGCACTCCCCGGGGCGGACACCCACGTCCGTGAACGGGCTCCGGGCGGGAGCTGTGCCCGTCGTCCGGGCGGTCCCCTCGGTGCCGGGGACCGCCCGGACGGAACAGCGGTGCCCGGAGGTCGCGTACCCGCCCCGGGCCCATGACCGTTGTCCCGGCGGCCCGGGCGTCCGGCGACCCGATCGCTCCGGTCGCGCGGCTGTCCGTTCGCGGAATCCGGCCGCGCTGCCTCAGCGCCGGCCGCGGAAGGTGCGACGCAGGTCGTCGACCCAGGCGTCGGGGTTCTCCCAGGGGATGAAGTGGCCGCCGCTCTCGTGGGCGGTGAGGTTGACATGGTTGTACCAGTCGGCGCGGTCGCTGGAGGCCCAGTTCTGTACGCGCTCTTCGGGGGTGCTCACGCCGGGCGGGTTCTCGTAGGAGACGAACGTGATCCCGGTGGGGGTCTCGACGACCGGCCGGCGGTCGTGCGAGGGGGTCCACGGGTACCGGTTGGCGTTGGCGTAGTAGCGCATCGACGTACCGATGGCATTGTTCACCCAGAAGATCATGGCGTGGGTCAGCAGGTCGTCCTTGGAGAAGACGCTCTCCACATCACCCTTGTTGTCGCTCCACTTGTCCCAGCGCTCCAGAAGCCAGGCGAGCACGCCGACCGGAGAGTCGGTGAGTCCGTACGCGAGAGTGCTGGGACCGAGGACGTGCGCGGCCAGATGGACGGCGAAGCGCCGGTCCAGGTCGACGATCCGCCGGCGCGCGGACTCGGGCAGACCCTCGGGGATCGGCTGGCCGCCGCTGAGGTCCCACGCCCGGTCGCCGTTGAAGAAGGTCAGCTTCTGGCCGGAGCCGATGTGGATCGCATGCAGTTCATCGGCGTACTTGTGGCCGAGCTGGCCGCAGACGAGCGCACCGATGTCACATCCGCCGGCGGCGTACTTCTGATGACCGAGGGTTTCGGTCATCAGGGAGTGCCAGACGTCGGCGACCTTCCAGAAGTTCATGTCGGGGTGGTCGGGCAGCGAGGCGGAGAAGCCGAAGCCCGGCAGGGAAGGCACGATGACATCGAAAGCGTCGGCCGGATCGCCTCCGTAGGCGGCAGGGTCGGCGAGCGGGTCGACGACTTTGGACCAGTGCCAGAAAGTCCACGGCCAGCCGTGAGTGAGGATGAGCGGGGTGGGATCGGGACCGGCGCCGGGCCTGCGCATGAAGTGGACGGGAACGCCCCGCACGTTCACGCGGTAGTGCTCGTAGGCGTTGATCGCGGCTTCCGCCTTGCGCCAGTCGTACCGGTCGAGCCAGTACTCGGCAAGTTCCTGGAGGTAGTCGCGTCTGACCCCGTAGAACCCGTCGTGATTGCCCGTGTCGTCGGGCCATCGGGTGAGCCGCAGCCGTGCCCTGAGGTCGTCCAGGACGGAGTCCGGGACATGCAGGGGCTCGGGTTCGAGCGGGAAGCGCTTCGCCGTGGCTGCCATGACGTTCCTTCCGGGGCGGATGAGGTACCCGTGCAGTCGGTCCGCGCCCGGGACTCCCGCACACCCCGGCCGACGGCACGCGCGCCGGGCGTCCGCGGTGGTGTGCCGTGGTTCCCGGGGCGGGCACGGGGATGACCGCCGGGTCACTGGCACCGCCACATTACTCCTTCTGTGAAAGAAGGTCATTTACGGGGCTGTTGGTACGTACTGGCACGATGCGGTGCCCTGGCGCGTCTCCGAACGCCGGTGTGTGCTCACGGAGCGCCCGGGTGGCAGTGCCCCGGGAGCCGTCGCGGCCACCCCAGCGCGGAGAACACCGACTCGGTAGACCTTCCAGGGGGTGCCCGCCGTGCGTCAGCTGCGTCGCCCGGTCGGTGACGCCCATAGCGAGGACAAGCCGTTCGTCCTAGAACTGACATGGCCCGCACATGCTGTTCCGGGGCGGGGGCCGGTTGGGCCAGACTGACGGTGCCGAGGAGAACCGGCGCGACACACGAACTCCGGCTGTACGTCCGAGGGAGACCCCCATGCCCCGTTCCCGACCCCGCCCCTACGCCGAGATCCGTGTCGGCGGGCTTCGCATCACGGCCGAGCGGCTCCCCGTACGGCTCCTCACCGCGCTGGCGGCGGTCGCGTCCGGGCTCGGAACCTGGCTCCTGTCCGGCCGTTGAGCCCGACCCGCTCCGGCGAGCGCCGCGGGGGTGTACGAGCCGGCTCCGTCGTCCCCGTGCCCGGGGCACCCCGGCACCCCGGCACCCCGCCGATCCGCCCGTACACCTGAACGGGGGCCCGGCGGCGTCGGTGAGGTCCGTGGGGACGGGCGAGCGGTCGCGGCGATTCCTCCCCGCGAAAACCGTGTGCCCTATGCAAGATCTTCTGGCTAGGGTGGGCGGTGTGACAGATGCGACCTCCGCCATCCAGAAGGTACTGCGGGCAGGCCGGGACAGCGGCGACTGGGAACCCGTCACATCGGGCGAGTCCGGTGCCCATGTGTTCCGCTCCCGTGACGGGTCGCGCTACGCCAAGTGCGTATCCGCCCCGGAGACGGCCGCACTGGAGGAGGAGCGGGACCGGACCGACTGGCTCCACAGCCGGGGTGTCCCGGGCCCGGAAGTGCTGGACTGGCACGTCACCCCCGATGCCGCCTGCTTGATGACCTCCGCCGTCGGGGGAATACCCGCCGACCGTGTCCCGGCCCCGTCGCTCGACGCGGCCTGGGGGCCGATCGCGGACGCCGTGCGGCGGCTGCACGATCTGCCCGTGCGGGAGTGCCCCTTCACCCGCGATCTCACCCGGATGTTCGCCCTGGCGCGGGATGTCGTGGAGCGGGGCGCGGTCAATCCGGAGTTCCTGCCCGTCGAACAGCAGACCACACCTCCCGTCGAACTGCTCGGGCGTCTCGCCCCGCAGCTCGAACGGCGTCTCGCGCAGGAGGCCGCCGAGGCCGTGGTCTGCCATGGAGACCTCACACTCCCCAACATCGTCCTCGACCCTCAGACCCTGGAGGTGCGCGGTTTCATCGACCTCGGCCGCCTCGGACGGGCCGATCCGTACGCCGATATCGCCCTCCTCTTCGCCACGGCCCGCGAGACCCGCGCCGACGGTCGCCGATCGGACACCGCCGAAGACGACTTCGCCCGCCGGTACAAAATCGCCCCGGACCGCGACCGGGAGCGGTTCTACCTCCATCTCGACCCCCTCACCTGGGGATAGCGCGTCGACACGTCTCACGGATTCCTCCCCGGGGCACGGGGGGTTCCCCGGCGGCACGCCCCGGGGCGAGTCGTTCCGTGGCGCGTTCCCGTAGTGCCCCGCTGTGCCGGAGGCTCCCGACCGCCATACTTGCCGCGGCTTCTGCTCTGCAGCCGATGTGACCGACAAGGAGGCCCGCGGTGAGCACACGTTCAGGGAAGAGGGCGAGGAGCCTGGCGGTGATCGGCGCCTGCGCGGCGCTGATGACCGTACTCGGACCGGCCCCGGCGGCGTACGCCGGGGACTGCACGGGCCCCTTCTGCTCGGCGACGGCCAACGACACCGCACAGCCCGTCCTGACCGCGCGCAACTGGTGCCAGGGCGGTACGACCACCGGAGACACGACGACCACGACGCCCGTCTGCACCTCGGGCGGGTCGGCCCAGGAGCAGCGGTGGATCTCCGGGGGACACAGCACTCCGTCGGGCGAGGACTGGGACACCTTTCGCGTGGACGCGGGCTGGTGCTACACCGTCTACTTCGACGGCTTCCTGTGGGGGACCGACTTCACCAGAACCTACAACCGGGCAGGCGCGTCGGCGGTGTGGGTGAAGGTCGCGAACGACTACACCGCCCATGTCCAGAAGCAGAGCTCCGGCGGGTGCACCTGAGAGCCCGGGCACCGGCGTGACCGCTCCGGCCGCACGGCGGTGCTGTACGGCCGGTCACCGGCGCTCGGCGGTCCCCCGCCGTGTCCGTCCGCACCTGGCTGCGGCGCCCCGTTCCCACCGGTCGGTCCGACGGTGAATCCCGCTCCGTGTGCGGGCCCGGTGTGGGGACGATCAGCCCTCGGTCCATCCGTGGCTCTTGCTGAACTGCAGAAGGCCGGTACGGATCTGAAGGATCTGCTCCCCGGTCAGTGAGGGCGCCGCCGACAGCAGCACCTCGGTCACCTCCTGGACGTACTCGCGCGCGCTGAGGACATCGCACAGGGAGTCGTCGCCGTCAGCCGTCCCGGCCGGGCCCGCGAGGGAAACCGCGGAGGGTGCCAGGGGACCGCCGTCGGCGCCCTCGGGGAGCCGCACGGACGACGCCTTCAGGCCGCGGTCGCCCTCCTCGATCTCGAACTCCACCGCGAGGCCGGTGCGTACGTACTGCTCGGGGAACCGCAGATCGTTCACATGGAGGAAGACATCCTCGCCCTCGTGCTCCGGAGCGATGAATCCATAACCCCGCGCACTGTCGAACCGCACCACACGACCGGCGACCACGCCACCCACCCCCACGAAGAAACCAGACCTCTTGCCCCGCAGGGCACCCTGCGGCCTTACGATAGGCCACGAGACCCGGCGGGGCGAGCGTGCGCCGTCGGAGGCACGCGGACCGGCCACCGGCGCGCTGTCCCGCCCCAAAGTCTCGGCGGCCCGGTCAGGCGTGTGTCGGGCCCGCGCCGACGGCGTGCCGACCGCCGGCGCGGGCAGGTGCTCAGGTCTGGGCTCCACCTCCGCCGATCAGCATGTCGCCCAGCTCGCACCAGGCGGTCGACGTCCCGCCGGAGGGGACGAGGGCGCCGAAGTTCCGGTAGGTCTCGATGTCACCCCTCTGGCAGCTGACGAAGGCGCGGAAGGGGTGGCCTTCACAGGTGATGGCGAGCCCTTCGCTGCCGCCGTTCGACAGAAAGACGTAGGTGCACGGATCCGCCGTCACCGTGGGCGCGGCGGTGGCCGGTCCGGACGCCGCGACGAGCCCGCTCGCGCCCAGGGCGAGGGCGCTGACAAGGGCGGCGACAGTACGTCGGGTACGCAAGACGAACCTCCAATGAATGGATTGAGGGCACACATTCCGTCACTCATCGTGCGGTCGTGGCCACACAGCGGGATCACTATGCCGCAATCGTCCGGGCGGTCGTCGCACGCTGTGACCGCCGTCCACCGGTGCCCCCGCCGGGTGTCCGGGCGCCCACACCGCAGTCCGGAGAGCGCGCGCACACGCGAGGGGGCGGGGCCATTGCGGTGGGCCGGGCCCGTGACCTGCGACTACCGCCGGGATGACGGGCGATCCTGCGCCGCCGGGGTCCGCCGTACCCGGCCCCGGCCGCTCAACCCTCCGGCTGCTTTCCGTACTGTCGGACCGTCAAGTGCCCTCCGCTCATGGTGGGTTCACGGTCGGTCACCCGGTTGACGGAGGAGCGCCACCGGTTGTGTTCCGGGAGCCGGCCCGGCGGGGCCACAGCCGATCGTGGCCCGGCGGTCATGTGCGGTGGAGCCCGGGATGCGGTCGCGAAGCCGACGGGCCCGCTCAGGGGGCGAGCCGTGACAGATGTGAAGCGACCGTGGCGACACGCCGGTCAGGATCGCCCGCGGGGATGTCGATGAGTTCATAGCCGAACGCCCGGTAGCTCTGCTCGTGAATCGTCTCGAAGACCAGCGACTCCTGGAAGCCGATGCGGCGGGCGCCGGTGGGCTCGCAGAACCCCAGGTTGCGTACGAAGAACACCCGACGCTCGTAGATCCCCTCCGCCGTGATCCGCTCGATCTCCGCACTCAGCGCGCGGGACACCGGCAGCCCCAGATAGGTGGCGAGGGCGTGGGTGCAGACGGGGGACCGGTCGAACACCTGGGCCGGGCCGGTCGCCGGAGTCTCCCGTTGCCGTTGCCGCTGGAGGGCGATGACGTCGTCGACGAAGGACTCCCGTGTCCACGGCTCGTCCTCGCCCCGGCTCTGTGCCTGAGCGATGACCGTGGTCGCCGCCTCCTCGACGACGGGGTAGCCGAGTGCGGCCAGGCCGCGCAGGATCGTCGTCTTGCCCGCGCCGGGCGTGCCGGTCAGGATGTACCGACGCATGATCGGATTCCTTTCGTAGGTGGTGGGACAGTCCCGCCCATGCACGAAGGCGCCCTGGACACGGGCGCACGCGGCCGGGCCGGTGGTGTCGCGGGGATGTGGTGTGGGGGAGGGAGCGCTTCGAGCGGCTGATCGGCCGGAGCTGCCCCGTCGCACTCGAGAAGGAGGCGCAAGCGATACGGACCCGAGGTCCGTGGTCCGGCGTCACACCGTCCGTACGCCGGAGGGGCCTTGGTCGTCCAGCGGCCCAGGGCCCGGCCTCGTCCAGCGTACAGGGCGCCCCTTCGGGGCCTCGGGCCACGGGCGCCGGAGCTGCTGTCGGCGCCCCGGCGACCGGGGTACGGAGAACCGCGGCGACGCGGACCGCGCGGCCGGGTGGGGGAGCCCGATGACTCCGCGGGGGCAGGGCGCGGGGCCGTCCGGGGGTGTGGACCGTGCCGGAGCCACGGCCGGTGCCGGGGGCGTCCTAACGTGCCGTCCATGAGGATTCTGTGTACGGGCGGCAGACTGGGCGTCACCGTGCTGCTGGGCCTGACCCTCGCCGTGCCCGCTTCCGCGGCTCCCGTCGCCATCGTGGCCGCGGTCACCTCCAGGGCTCCGGACGGCTGGCTGCGCACGGGCGAGGGGATCACCGCCGGAATCAGCGGTACGGCTTTGCTGGCCCTTGGACCCGAGGGCACCGAAGTGCTGGTGGCGCACGACAACAAGCGCCCCGGCGAGCGCCGCCTCTCCCGGATCCTGCTCACCCCCGGATCCGGCACCCGTACCGCCGAGGTGCGCTGGATCGGTGACCGGCTCCCCGTGGACCTGGAGGCACTCGGCGAAGTCCCCGACCGGCCCGGGGAGTTCGTTGCCCTGGAGAGTTCGGGCCGCGGCTACCACCTCCGTCTGCAGGACGACTTCACCGCCCGGGTGGTACGGGAGTTCACCGTTCCCGGCGTCGCCGCCGGCGACAACTACGAGGGCTTCACCCTCACCCGGCGCGCCGGACGGCTGATCGCGCTGTGGGCGCACCGCGGCCAGGACGAGGACCCCGCCCTGCTGCACACGGCGCTGCTCGACTGGCCGCGTCTCTCGTTCGGCCCTCGGCACACCACTTCGGTGCGGGTCGCCTTCCCCCGCGAGAACGTACGGCACATCAGCGACCTGGAGGTCACCCCGGGCGGCCGGGTGCTCGTCACCTCGGCGTCCGATCCCGGGGACGACGGCCCCTTCGACTCGGCCGTTCACGACATCGGCCGGGTCGACCCGTACGGACCGCGGCTGGCGGCCTCCCTGGGCCCGGCGCTTGCCGGCACCTTCCCCGGCCATAAGATCGAGGCCCTGACCTGCGACGGCGGTGTTCCCGGGGTCCTGGGTACCGACGATGAGAACGCCGGCGGGTCCGTACGCACGACATCCGTCTGCCGGGACTGACACTTCGGGGAACCGCTCGTACCGGTATCGGATTGCGCGGGCGGAAGCGCCTGTGAGGGCATGCCCCGGCACCCGGACCGGCCGACCGGGCCGTCGTCGGGGCTCTGAGCGGGTGGCCACCGTGACGGTATGTGCGCGGGCACGCGGCCGGGGCGGAGTACCGTCGGAGGAGGGGAAGGCTGTGCGGCCTTCCGTCCCTCCGACACTGGGATGCCTCGCCCCTCAGAGCGCGGGCGGGCGTACGGGAGGTGGACCGGGTATGGATGCGGAACGCGCCGGCCGTATGGTGTCGGCACTGCGCGCCCGGGGGGTGATGGCCCATGTCGTGGAGGCGGGCGTCTACGAGGTGGGCATCCGTGTGGTCCTCGACCAGGGGATCGAGGCGCTCTGGGACGTGGACGGAGCGGCCGGGCTCGACGCCGAGATCGTCGGTGAGGGGGTGCTCATCGGTTTCGTCCCCCATGTCCCCGGTTCCGAGAACTTCACCGAGCAGCAGCTCGTGGACACCATCGCGACCACGATCTACTCGGCGGAAGGACTCCATCCGCCGAGGGACACGCCCACAGGGGGATCCGCGCCCCCTCCCGCCGGGAAGCCCTCCGCATCCCCTCCCGCCGGGGAACCCGCCCCGCCTCCGTCCGCCGAGGAGCCCGGACCGCCCGCGCCTCCTCCTCCGGGGACACCCGCCGTGGCCCGCTACCAGCGCCGGGCCCACTGGATCCGGCGGGACCGCTGACGACAACAGTCCCGCTCATCCGTGCCGTGCTCTCCGCGCGGGTTCCCGTCGTGCTCCGAGCGCCGTGAGCGGTGTCACGACGGCGAGCGGTGTCACGACGGCCGCGGGCTTGGCGGCGCGGCGAAGGCCGAGTGGGCGCTCACCCGCCCGCGTGCGACCGGTCGCACGTCCCGGTGTGTTTTCGGCACGAGAGGGCGCCGGCGGGCGGATGGACGGGCGAGCCGTGGACAGGCGGCCCGTGTCAGGGCTGTCCGCCGCAGCGCCGCCGGGCTCAGCCACGAGACCGCATTCAGCGATGGGGCGTCAGAGTGACGGAGCCGATGTACTCCCGCGCCTCGTCGTCGGGAAGCCGCACGGACTGCGCCCAGAAGTAGATCAGCAGGCTGAACACGGCGATGAGCACCATGTCCCACCACAGCGGAATGGCCCATACCCACGAGATAGACCGGAAGCCACTGCGCGGAGCGCCAGTCCATCCGGGGGACCCTCGGGTTGAGCCGGAGCAGGGCCGAGCCGCCCAGCAGCAGGTATCCGAGCACGATCGCCACACCGAGCCGCCACAGCGTGTCCCAGTCGGCCCAGTAGATGATCAGATTGGACACGATGAAGGCGACCGGAGCCCAGAACAGGCCGGCGGGCAGGCGGTACGGCCGGTACCGGTCGGGATCCTGTCTGCGAAGGCACCCGAGAGCGAGCGGCGCTCCCGCGTACATCAGCACGCTCGCGGACGTGACGAAGCCGACGAGCTTCTGCCACGTGGGGAACGGCAGGAACACGATGAGCCCGACCAGAAAGGCGAACAACAGGCTGAACCACGGGACCCCCCGCTTGGTCGTACGCTCGAAGACCGCGGGCACATAGCCGTTGCGGGACAGGCCGTACGAGACCCGGGAAGCGGCCGTGGTGTAGATCAGGCCCGTGCCGGTCGGTGAGATGACCGCGTCGATGTACAACAGGGTGGCGAGCCAGCCGAGCCCGACGGTCAGGGCGAGGCCGGCGAACGGTCCGGCCTTGTCGGGGAAGGACAGGTTGGCCCAGCCGTTGGCGAACGCGCTCTGGGGCAGGGCCCCGATGAACACCACCTGGAGCGCCAGATAGATCAGGGCGCCGACGAGGATCGAGCCGATGACCGCCCGTGGGATGTCCCTCGCGGGATTGCGGCTCTCCCCGGCCAGCTGGTCGGCCTGCTCGAAGCCGAGCAGTGCGAAGATGATGCCGCTGGTGGTGACGGCGGAGAGCACGCCCTGCGCGCCGAAGGGGGCGAAGCCCTGGTGGCCGAAGTTCTCACCGTGGAAGGCGGTCGCGGCCAGGGCGACGATGGTGACGACGGGGACGGCGACCTTCCACCAGGTCGCCGCGCTGTTGGTGTGGGCGAGCCATCGGATGCCCAGGAAGTTGACGACGACGAAGAATGCCATGAAGGCGACGGCCAGCCCGTATCCCGCGGCGGTCAGTTGGTTCTTCCCGGCCTGCACCCAGTCGGCGTGGACACTGAGGTAGTTCAGTGACGCCATGACCTCGATCGGTGCCGTGGCGACGGCCTGCAGCCAGGAGAACCAGCCGAAGGACGCGCCCGCGACGCTGCCGAAGGCGTAGTGCGGAAAGCGCGCGGTGCCGCCCGCGACCGGGTACATGGCTCCCAGCTCCGCGTGGACGAAGGCCAGGACGATGATCGCGGCGGCTCCGATGGACCAGGACAGCAGCGCCGCCGTTCCGGCCGCCTGCGCGGCGAACAGCGCACCGAACAGCCACCCCGAGCCGATGATGGACCCCTCGGAGCTCCAGATGAGGCCGATCAGCCCGATGTCCCGCTTGAGACCCGGATTGCGGGGGGGCCTTGGGTAAGGTCGCCTCCGGCATCTGAGTGTGTGCTCCTTCCGTTGAGGACCGGACGCGGACCGGATGCCACGCATCCGGCGGACCTCTTATTCATGTCCCGATCAACGGCCGCCCCATCGGGGACATCCAGAGTTGCGCCGCACGGGTCGCGCGGGAGCACCCGGCCCGGGGCGGCGGCCCGGCCACTCCTCTCAGGGGAGCCGGGGGGAGTAGGTGATGTGTTCGACCCGGTAGTAGTTGGCGATACAGGCGGCCGGCCAGCTGCCGTGGACGCTGAAGGGTTCCCGTATGCCGCTGACCGACACCGGTTTGTAGGGAAGGCTCCGGGCGCCCCCCGTCACCTGGGCGCGGAGCCACCGGTCCTGGTGGTCCCACGCTTGTGCGCGGGCGCTCATGTCCTGTGCCAGCCGGCCGAGGGAGACCGCGAAGGCCAGGCAGCAGACGGCGCAGACGGCCGCGCCGGTCACCCGCGCGGTCCCGGCGCGGCGGGAGTACGGCCGCAGCAGGCGCCCGAGGAGTGCTCCGGCGCCGACGAGCAGGACGACATACAGCAGGACGTGGTCGTTCCAGGCGCGTGAGGACCATGCCACACCGGGGCCGAAGAAGGGGTACGCGATCACCGTGCAGAGGTAGCCGGAGACGAGGAACGTGACCATTCCGGCGGTGGCGAGGAGTCGTCGGTGCGTCAGCACGATCGACGTCGGCCGTGCTCCGACCCGTCCGCACATCAGCCCCAGCAGCAGCCCGGCCGCGACTGCGCCCAGGTACTGCCAGGTGGTGAGCAGTGTGAAGAGGATACGGGCGAAGGCGCGCAGCGAGCCGATCAGCGCGTCGGGGGAGAGCATCGAGGTGTCCGCCCCGTACCGCGCACGGCGTCGACGGGAGCCGGGCGAGTTGAGCAGGACCAGGGTCCCGACGCCGATTCCCGCGATCCCGGCCAGGCACCACCACCGCGTGTAGGTCCGCCTGTGTTCGGCGAGGATCCTGCGGCTGAGGAGGAACACGCAGAAGAGCACGCCGAGGCCCACGATCGACGCCTGTTCGGAGAGCGTGGCCAGGAAGCAGCCCGCGGCGAAGGCGGTGGTGAGGGCGGCTGCTCGTCCTGTGCGTGTGGTGGTGAGGAGGAGGGGGATGGTGGCGGCGCAGGCGAGGACGGGTGCGAGGGTGTGGGAGACGGAGGAGGCGGGCCAGTAGAGGGTTTTGTAGGTGTTGGGTGTGGCGAGGAGGAAGACGGCGGTGAGCATGGCGGCGACCAGGAGGGGGATGCCCCGGGGGGTTCGCAGTCCCGCTCTGCGCAGTCCGAGGGCGGTGACGGTCCACAGGACGCCGAGTGTGACGAGGGCGGTGACGGGGGCGAACCACTGGTGTCCCGCGACCCCGAACCTCGCGTACAGGCCCACCAGCAGGGCGTTGGCCACCCGCCCGTTGTCCCTGAGATAGAACTTGCGGACCATCTCGCCCACACCGCCGTCACGTGTGACGGGCAGGAAGCACCAGTCGTCAGCGCCGGGCCGTACGTACTGTCCGAACCAGGCGGCCGCTGCGAGCAGACCGAGCGGCAGCAGACAGAGCGTCACCGCCCACAGGGCCGTTCCCGCGTGGTGTGAGCCGGAGCCGGAGCTGAGATCTGGGCCCGGGTCGGGGCCAGGACCCGGGCCGGAGCAGGGACCGGGAGCCGGGCCGGAGCCGAAGGCCGTGGGGTCAGCCACTCCGGCGCCCGTACGGTTCGGGCCGCCGTCTCGTACCGCGGTCGGCGAGGGGCGGTCCCGGGCTCTGCCGGTCCGGAGAGCCCCGGCGGGCCGGGAGCTCGCTTCCGTCGTGCGACAGGCTGTGGTTCGCGCCGCACGCGATCCGCAGGGCCGTACGCTTCCCGGTGGCGCCCCGCCATGGCTCGTGCGGCCGCCGCCGGCTCGCGCTACCCCTCTCCCGCAGGGACCCGACCCCCGCACCCGCACCGACGGCGGGCACGGCCGCGATCGTGGGCGCGGGGGACGGGCATGAGGGGCGACGCCGGTTCCGATCCACCCGAGAGTTCCTTCCGCCGTGCGTCTCCCCAGCGGATGTTCATCCCGTGGCGCGGGCGGATTCAACCGACACGCCGCAGCGCGGGGCCATGCGCGGGCCGTCCATCCTCCTCAGGGGTGCGTCCTTTGGCACGGCGGCCGACGGGGACGCCCGGAGCCGGGAAGGACGCGGGCTGTCGCACCGTCAGGGGGCGGCGTACGGATCCGCATGCGCTGTCGCGGGCCGAGACGGGTGGCGGAGACGTCCGGTGAGGCTCCCGGCCGGACACGGACGTCAGCGGGCGAGCCCGTCCGGGCGCGGGGACGCGGTCAGCTCGCAGGGATGGCTGAGGAAGTTGCCCATCCAGCCCTCGGCGTCGCCGTTCTTGAAGGCACGAGCGACGCCGGTCAGGCGCCCCCGGCCGAGGCGGAGTTCCAGGCCGAGGCCGGGGCTGCTGATGCGGGCGTCGGCGGTCGGCAGCTGGAGGTCGAGGGAAGTCCGCAGGTCCCATGCGCGCGAAGCGAGAGCCGGAGCCGTCGCGGGCGCGCCGCCGTTCAGCCGGAACTCGACCCTGTGGTCCGCCAGGATCTCCAGGGTCAGCGGGACAGGGGCCTCGGGCGTGGTGATCAGGCCCGCCCAGATGCCCGGCGGCAGCGTCATCGGCCGTGCCGGGTCGTCGATCACCGGGGCGATCAGCTCATCCGTGTAACCCGGGACCAGGGTGTCCAGCAGATACCGGACGACGGTGTCACGGGCGGCCTTGCCGGTGCCGTTGGACAGTACGGCCACCGAGAGCCGCTGTTCTGGAACGGTCACGAGCATCGCCGCCACGCCGCCCATGCCGCCGCCGTGGCTCCGCACGACGGGGCCGTCGCCGTACGACACATTCCAGCCGAGTCCGTAGCCGAGGCGGGCGTTGTACGGTACGGCGTCCCGTACGGCCGCCGCGGTCGGTGGCCTGAGCAGGCGCTCGTACGACTGGGCGAACAGCGCCAGGTCCGTGGCGGTCGCCCAGCCCTCGCTGGCTCCGGGGTGGCCGGTGGCGCACCGCGGCGGGTAGGGGCGGCCGTCGGCCGTGTACCGGACCGCGACGGGGGCGGGGCCCTGATAGGACGGGCCCAGATGCCAGGAGCCGAGCCCGAGCGGCTCGCACACCCGGTGACGGATGAACTCCCCGAGCCCCTGCCCGCTGGACTCCTCAAGGACGTGGCCCAGTACGCGGTAGCCGAGATTGGCGTACTCGAAGCCGGAGCCCGGCTCCCGGAAGAGCACGGCGTAGCGGCCGGTGTCGACAGGACGCTCGCCGCCGCCGTCATGGAAGTCGTAGTGGGCTCCGAAGCCGCCCCGGTGCCGCAGCAGTTCGCGTACCGTCGGCCCGGACCACCGGGACTCGCCCGGTACCGGCACCGGCGCGTCCAGGTCCAGCAGCCCCTCGTCCGCGGCCACGCAGACGGCGGTCGCCGTGAACGGCTTGGTGACGGAGGCCAGCGCATACGCGGTGCCCGGCGTGGCCGGACGCCCGGTGGCGAGATCCGCGAGCCCGTACGCCTCGGCGAGGACGATCTCTCCCCGCTCGGCCACCGCGACGGACACGGACGGACATCCGTGTCCGGCCAGTGCCTCGGCGCAGTGCTTCCGCAGTCCGTCCAGCATGTCGTCCCTCGCTCGGTTGCCCGGAGACCGGCTGTCGCGCGGCTCCGTGTTCTCAGTTCTCACTGTCCCGGCCGCCCGGGTACGGCCCTTGATGCCCCGGGCCGTTCACAGCGGTTCGGACACGGCGCCGGTGACGACCGCGGTCACGACCCCGCGGACGGCGTCGGCCTGCGGCGGGGTGCCCTTCCGGTCGGCGAACACCATGTGCGCGGCTCCGATCAGGGTGGGAGCGAGGGTGTCCACGGCCGTGTCCGGTGCGAGGCGGCCCAGTTCGCGTTCGGCCGTGAGGTAGGAGGCGATCATGGCCGTGGCCTCCGTGAGGAGCGGGACGCCGGCCGGTGTGGTCCGGCGGAGGCGGGCGCGCAGCTCGTCGCGGGAGGTGACGAGGCCGACGATCGCCACGGCCACCGGCCTGAAGAGACCGGTCAGCGCACGGGTGAGGTTCTCCGTGACGGTATCCGTCCCGGCCGCGTCGCGCAGGGCCGCTGACCGGCTGTCGATCCCGGCGATCCGGTCCTGCACCAACTCGGCGAGAAAGCCGTCGAAGTCGGTGAAGTGCCGGTGCAGGACACCCTTGGCGCAGCCTGCCTCCGTGGTCACCGCCCGGCTGGTCAGCGCGCTGGGCCCGTCCCGGAGCAGTACGCGTTCGGCGGCTTCGAAGAGCTGCTCGCGCGCGTCGCGGAAAACCACACCCGTCGGCACCGTGCCCATCTCCTGTGCTCGTCGTGCCCGCCCAGTAGTCGAGTGGGCGGTCGCCCACTTATAGTGGGCGCATGCCCACTATACCTCCGGAGAGGGCGCGTCCCTCCGAACCGGAACCTCATCGAGCCCGTCGGACAGCGGAGTCGTTCGGCTCCGACCCCGAACGCTACGACCGGTCCAGGCCCCGTTATCCCGATGCGATGGTGGAGCGGATCGTCGCAGGCAGCCCCGGGGCCGACTGTCTCGACGTCGGTACCGGAACCGGCATCGCGGCACGGCAGTTCCAGGCGGCCGGCTGCGCGGTCCTCGGGGTCGAGGTCGACGCGCGGATGGCCGAGTGGGCGCGACGGCGCGGGCTCACGGTCGAGGTCGCGGCCTTCGAAACCTGGGACCCGGCCGGGCGGGCGTTCGACGCCGTCGTCTCCGGGCAGAGCTGGCACTGGGTCGACCCGGTCGCCGGCGCCGAGAAGGCGGCCGGGGCACTGCGGCCCGGCGGCCGGCTCGCCGTGTTCTGGAACGCGGGGCTTCCCGGGCCCGGGACGGTCGAAGCGTTCGCCGAGGTCTATCGCCGGGTGGCGCGCGGCTCCCTCGCCGCCCGCCAGTGGGTGGTGCCCGCCGGGGACGGTTACGCGGCGCTGTGCGCCCGCGCGGCCGAAGGGATGGAGAAGGCGGGCGCCTTCGGCGAACCGGAGCAGTGGCGGTTCGACTGGGAGCGGTCCTACACCCGGGACGAGTGGCTGGACCAGCTCCCCACGACCGGTGGGCACACGCAACTCGCTCCCGCGGAGCTGGAAGCGGTACTGGCAGGCGTCGGAGCCGTCGTCGACGCTGCCGGAGGCCGCTTCACGATGCACTACACCACGGTGGTGGTCACCGCGGTGCGAACCGGGGACGCCTGACCCGGCGTCACCGGGGATCGGCCCATCTGAGGGGCCCGCGTGGAGACCTTGCCGGTCGGTGACCGGGGCCGCGTAACGGGGGGCCGCCCGGCCCGAGGGGGACCCGCCCGTCGGCCCCGCGAAGTTGTCCACCGTAAAGGCCCCGCGGCCCGCGCGGCACGGGCCGGATTCCTGCGAGCGCCGGGACTCGAACCCGCGGTTCAGCCGTGCGGCCGACACGAGACCGGTCACTCCGTTCCGGGCGCCCGCGTGGGCGCGACCGATGGGCCGGGGGTGCGGGCGGCGGGCGATGTCGCCGTTGTCAAAGGGAGACAGTGGACGGCGGGGCGGCGGCCGGAGCGGCCGTCCACGCGGAGCTGATCGCCGGGGAGATCCACCGGGCGCACCAGGCTGCTGAGGCACCAGCCTGCGCGGGTGTCGCGCCCGGCCTCAGCGGGGTGGCCCGGGCGCCCTGGCAGTCCGATGGGACAGCCGGTTCGTCATGACGAGCCGGGCCGGTGTGGTCCCCCTCGCAGGGGCGGCCCACGTCGGCGCGTTCCTCTGTCACCTCGGCGGACCGCTCCGCAGGGCTGTCCCGGGGCGCGAACCGGCCCCGCGCCGAAACCCGTGAACGGGGGGCGAGGCGCATCACGCGGTCAGGGTGCCGTCATGTGCTTTCCACGATGCGGTTCTCCCATGCCCACGCGGCGATTTCGAGCCGGTTGCGGGTCCCGAGTTTGCCCTGGATACCGGACACATGGCTCTTCACGGTGCTCAGAGAGATGAACAGCTCCGAGGCGATCTCCTGGTTGGTACGGCCCCGGGCAATGGCCCGTACGACCTCCAACTCGCGGTCCGACAGCGGCGCCTCCGTGGCGGCGGCACGGGGCACGCCCGCGGAGATCACATGACGCAGCAGCCGGAGGGTGATCGACGGCGAGACCAGCGCCTCTCCGTTGTGGGCGGCGCGGACCGCCTCCACCAGGAGCACCGGCCCGGCGTCCTTCAGGACGAACCCCACCGCGCCGCCCCGCAGCGCCCCGTACACATACTCGTCCAGGTCGAAGGTGGTCACCACGATGACCCGGATGGGGTCGACCACCCCCGGGCCGGCCAGCAGACGGGTGACCTCGATGCCGTCCAGTTTGGGCATCCTGATGTCGACCAGGCAGACATCGGGCCGCAGCCGGCGCGCCATCGCGACCGCCTCCGAACCGTCGGCGGCCTCTCCGACGACGCTGATGTCGGGCTGTTCCTCCAGGATGAGCCGCAGGCCACGGCGGATCATCGCCTGGTCGTCGGCGATCAGGACCTTGATGGTCATCCGGGCTCCCCTGGAGGACGGGCATGAGGGGCCGCTACGGGCCGTCCCCCGCCGGTGCCCGCGGCCGCCGGCGCGGGTCTCGGCGCGCGGCGTGCATGTCGACCAGACCGTACCACCGGGGTGGATGGGGGCCGTACGGCATCTCGTGGAGCCTCCGGGCGGACCGGTTGATGCCCGGTCGTCCGGGCCGCCGTGGCCGTACACCGGACATCGGGAACGTGGCGGGCGGAGCGGGGCGGTGTGCCGGAACCGGCCCGAAGCACGGGTCTCCCGGCACACTTCCGTACTTTCGGCCGGTTCCCCGGGAGGCCGTCCTTCCTAGCCTCGGCAGCATGGATACAGCGGAACGGCCGAATACAGCGCAACGGCCGGCGAGGCCGGCCGGAACGATGTTCAACATCGGGCTCGGCGGCGTGATCGTCCTGGGGATCGCCTTCACGGCGTACATGTTCATGACCAGCTGGGGCGGCGCCTCCTGGGTGTTCGGCTCCGCCGTCTCGATCGGCGTGGGCGGCCTCGCGCTGCTTCGCGAGCGATGGGTGGCCCCGACCGCGGTCGTGGGGCTGGCCGTGACGGCCGGTGCCATCACGGTGTCCCTGCTCGCCGGGGACGATCTGCCGCGGGAGCCGGCGCCCGTCACGGCGCTCGCTCTGTCCGTACTCGTCGGATCCGCGATCAGGACGCTCCCCGCGGGAGCGGCCATCGGGATCGCGGGGGGCGGCATGGCGGTGACCGCGCTCGCCTGGTCCGGCGGGTTGCACGCCGTGGCGGGCCTGGCCACGCTGGCGATGACCGCCGCTCTCCTGCTGGGGCCGGCGCTGCGCGGCATCGACCGCGGCCGGCGCGCCGAGACTCCGGGCCCGCAGGGGGCATGGGGCGCCCCGCCGCGGTCCTGAGGGCCGTCGAGGATGCGCGAACACCCCGGGGTCGAGGCGAACCCCGCCCGGCCCGTCGGCCCGCCCCCGGCTCCGTCCGGCGCCCCGCCGAGCGGCGCGGACGCCGGAGGGGGATCCCGTAACCTGACCGATGTGACCATTCCGGTTCGATGGGCCAGGGTCGTCTCCGCCGCCGGGCTCGGCGTCACGTTCCTCGCGGCGATCGTCCTCCAGGCCGTGGCCATCGCGCAGACCTGGGGAGCCGCGTTCTGGGTACCCGGCGCCGCCGCGGCCGTCGTGGTGTGCGGGCTCGCGCTGATGCGCCACCGGGAGCGGACCTGGACGGCGGCCGCAGGGCTCGTCGTCGCCGCACTGGCGGTCCTCGTCCCGCTGCTGCCCGGGACCGAGCTTCCCGCCGGGCTCGGACCCTCCGTGACCCTGGGCCTGGGGGTGCTCATCGGATCCGCGGTCAGGGCCCTGCCGCCGGTGCGGGCCGGGGCCGTCTCGGGCGCCGGGCTGCTGGTGATCGCCGGTCAGTTCGCCGCAGGGCCGACCACGGGGGTGACGGGCATCGCGGCCGCGGGCTGGCTGACCGCCGTCGCGGTCGGGCTGGTGCTCCGGACGTACGACGTCCGGGCACGGGCCGCCGCCGAACGGGTACGCCGGGTCGAACGGCTGGAGCTCGCCCGGGAACTGCACGACATCGTGGCCCACCACATCACCGGGATGCTGATCCAGGCGCAGGCCGCCCAGATCGTCGCCCGGCGGAATCCCGGGCAGGTGTCGGACTCGCTCAACGAGATCGAGACCGCCGGTTCCGAGGCCATGGCCGCGATGCGCCGTGTCGTCGGTCTGCTGCGCGACACCGACGACGCGGCGCCCGCCTCGCCCGGGCCGGAACGGCTGGGCGCGCTGGTCGAGCGCTTCAGCCGCCAGGGTCCGACGGTGAGCCTGAACATGCCCGTCGACGAGGCCGAGTGGCCGCCGGAGGTGACCAGCACCCTGTACCGCATCGTCCAGGAGTCGCTGACGAACGTCCTGCGGCATGCGCGGCACGCCCGTTCGGTCGAGGTCACCGTCGGCCGGGTCCCGGAGGGAGTCACCGTCGAGGTCGCCGACGACGCCCCGCCGAACTCCGCCCGCCCCCGTCATCGCGGCGGCTACGGCCTGGTCGGTATGCGCGAACGTGTCGAGACGCTGGGCGGCTCGCTGCGTGCCGGCCCCCGGCCCGGCGCGGGCTGGGCCGTGCGGGCGACCCTGCCCGTCCCCGCCGGCGACCCCGGGGGACCGTGACGCTCCGGTGTGCCCCCGGGCCGGCGGCGCACCGGGGGCGGCCCGGCGAAGGTCTCGCCGGGGTAGGCGCACCGGCCCCGGCGGAGTTCTCATCGGGGGCGCACCGGTCGCCGCGGAGCCGAACGGGCGGGCTCCCAACCTGCTCGATGGTTCTCTGCGGTGCTTCCGGTGGCTGCGGGCCCCGTATGTCCGGCCGGGAGGAGTGGCGGTCCGCCGTGGACGCCTCGCGTCGTCCTGTACGCGGCGACCGTGTGCCCGAGGCTACGGGGACATCTCAGGGGTCCGGCCAGCCGGGCTCCCCGGTGACCTCTGCGGTGTTGTCCGTGGCTTGTGGCCCCGTGTGTCCGGCTGTGAGCGGCGGCGGTCCGCCTTCGGAGTCCCCGTACCGTCCTGTACGCGGCGACCGTGTGCCCGAAACTCCCGGGACATCGCCGGGTCGGATCGGGCGCGTGCGCGGAAACCCGTGTGCTTCACCGGGGACCGGTCGGGTACCGTTCGAGTCATGTCGAGCCCTGAGTCAGCTGAGGTGGGGGCTTTCGGTCACGCCGTCAGCCCCCTGAATCACTGAGTTCGAAGTCCACACGTCCCGCCGCGTTCCTCGGCCGGATGTGTGGGCCCGTGTGTGCTGACCGCGGTGACGAGACGTCTTCCTGTTGTGTTTCTCCTCGTCTCGGAGCCTCTCGATGCCTTTCCCGCTGTATCTGCTCGCCCTGGTGGTCTTCGCCATGGGCACCTCGGAATTCATGCTCGCCGGCCTCCTGCCGGACATCGCCTCCGACTTCGACGTGTCCGTCGGAACGGCGGGCACCCTCACCTCGGCCTTCGCGATCGGAATGATCGTCGGTGCCCCGCTCATGGCCGCGCTCGCCCGCAACTGGCCCGGGCGGACGAGCCTTCTCGGGTTCGTCCTCGTGTTCTCGGCGGCACATGTGGTGGGTGCCGTCACCACGAGCTTCGTCGTCCTGTTCGCGACCCGGGTCGTCGCCGCGGTGGCGAACGCCGGATTCCTCGCCGTAGCCCTGACCACCGCCGCCCGGCTGGTTCCGCCCAGCAGCAAGGGACGCGCGCTGGCCGTCCTGCTGTCGGGCACGACGGTGGCGACGATCGCCGGGGTCCCCGGCGGGTCCCTGCTCGGCACGATGTTCGGCTGGCAGGCCACCTTCTGGGCGGTCGCCGTCGTCTGCCTGCCCGCGGCTCTCGGCATCCTCAGGGGAATCCCCACACGTCCGGGGCAGTCGGACGAGGCCGACGGACCGGCCCTGAGGTCGGAGGTCGCGCAGCTCAGGAGTCCGCGTCTGATCCTCGTCATGCTGCTCGGTGCGCTGGTGAACGCGGCGACCTTCGGCAGCTTCACCTTTCTGGCTCCCCTCGTGACCGACGACGCCGGAATGACCAGGCCGTGGATCTCCGTGGTGCTGGTCCTCTTCGGAGCCGGTTCGTTCGCCGGTGTCACCCTCGCGGGAAGGCTCTCGGACCAGCGCCCCGGTGCGGTGATCGCGGTCGGCGGGCCCCTGCTGCTCATCGGCTGGCCCGCTCTGGCCGTACTCGCCGAACAGCAGATCGCCTTCCTCGCCCTCGTGTTCGTCCAGGGAGCGCTGTCGTTCGCGGTGGGCAGCACACTGATCACGAGGGTCCTCTACGAGGCATCCGGAGCCCCCACCATGGCTGGGGCATACGCCACCGCGGCACTCAACGCCGGTGCCGCCGTCGGCCCTCTCATCGCCGCGGCCACCCTCGGCACGGTCGGGAACCGCGGGCCCCTGTGGGCGAGCGGATGTCTCGTCCTGGTCGCCTTGCTCGCCGCGCTGTCCTTCCGCGATGTGCTGGCAACCGCCCGGAACAGCGGAGGTGCTCCGGTGACGCCTTGATGATCGTCCCGTCACGGGGTCCGGCCGGCCGGACCCCGTGACGGGAGCGGTGTGAGGCCCGCTGCCCGTCGAACGGCCGCCCGCTCCGGCAGCGGGCTCCTCGACCGGGCACTCACCGGCGGCGGGTGCCCTCCGGGCCGTACCGTACGCGGTTCGCCCGCAGCGGCCCCGGGCCGAACCGGTCAGAAGTACGGCCGCCCGCCACGGCAACCGTGCTTTGGGCCGATGCCGGGAAAGACGTGGATTCCCAGGATGAGCGCATGGCACATCCAAACTCCCCTCCGGTCATCCACTCCGAGGGTTTGACGAAGAAATACGGCCGCCGCGGCAGGGCGGCCCTGAGCGACGTGACCTTCACCGTCCCCGCGGGCCGTGTCATCGGCCTGGTCGGCCCGAACGGGGCCGGGAAATCGACCCTGCTGCACCTGGTCTGCGGGCTGATCGAGCCGACCTCCGGGGCGCTGACCGTGCTGGGGTCGCGTCCCGCGGCGGACGCCTCGCATCTGGCCCGGGTGGGTTTCGTCGCGCAGAACACGCCGGTGTACGGCTCGTTCACCGTGGCCGAGCACCTGAAGCTCGGCTCGCACATGAACCCGGAGTGGGACCAGGCCCTGGCCGAGCGGCGGATCAGCCAGGCGGGGCTGGACCTCGCACAGAAGGCGGGGCACCTCTCGGGCGGGCAGCGAGCACAGCTCGCGCTGACCGTCGCGGCGGCCAAACGGCCCGAGCTGCTGATCTTCGACGAGCCGGCGGCGGCCCTGGACCCGCTGGCCCGCAAGGGGTTTCTGCGGAATCTGATGGAGTTCGTACGTGAACTCGGTGCGAGCGCGGTCCTCTCCTCCCACTTGCTCGGAGACATCGAGCAGGTCTGCGACCACCTGATCGTGCTGTGCGGCTCGCGGGTGCAGATCGCGGGCGACACCCGGGACCTGCTCGCCGGACACGGCCGGCTGATCGTGCCTCTCGGCGAACTCGACCGGCTGCCCGCCCGGGTCGAGGTGATCCAGGCGGAGCACAGCGGCGGGTACGCGAACGCGGTCGTCCGCACCGATGCCCCGCCCGCCTCGCTGCCGTACCCGGTCGAGCCCGTCACGCTGGAGGAACTCGTCCTCGGCTATATGACCCGGGCGGCGGCCGCACCCGCCGCCCGGAGCGCCGCCGCAGCCGGGGAGGCACGCCGATGATGTGGCTGAGCTGGCGGCAGTTCCGTGTCCAGGCGCTGTTCGGCGCCCTCGCGCTGGCCGTCATCGCCGGGTACCTGGTGTATCTCGGTACGGACATCCGCGACGCCCACGACGTCTACCGGGCCGCGTGCGAGGACCCCGCCGACTGCGCCCGGGCAAGAAGCCGGTTCCGCGGTGTGTACCAGAACACCCTGCTGTTCCTGGCGGCCGGACTCGCCCTGATCCCCGCCGTCATCGGCACCTTCTGGGGCGCTCCCCTGGTCGCCCGGGAGCTGGAGAACGGCACCCACCGGCTGGTGTGGAACCAGAGCGTCACCCGTCCGCGCTGGCTCCTCGGCAAGGTCCTGCTCGCCGGCCTGGCGGCCGTGATCGTGACCGGTGCGGCGGCGGCCCTGCTCACCTGGGCGGCCCGCCCCTTCGACGAGGTGGTCAAGGAGCAGTTCGACGCCTTTGTGTTCGGCGCGCGCAACATCGCCCCGATCGGCTACGCGGCACTGGCCTTCACCTTCGGTACGGTCGTCGGGCTTCTGATGCGCAGGACACTGCCCGCGATGGCCGTGACGCTCGTGGTCTTCCTCGCCTTTCAGTTCTTCTTTCCCAACGTGGTGCGGCCCGGTCTGATGCCGCCGGTCAGGGCCACGGTGCCGATGACGGCCGAGGCCGTCAACGCGGCCCAGAACCTGGGCAGCATCGGCGGTGGCTCCGTCATCGGCGGGGTGAGGATTCCGGGCGCGCCCGACGCGTGGATCGCGGAGACGAGCCCGCTGCGCACCGCGGACGGCAGGACCCTCAGCGCGAGCGAGTTCAACAGCTGCCTCGACAGTCCGCCCAAGACCGGCGCGGGCGGCACATTCGGCGACACGGCGGTGTGCCTCGCCGGGCACGACCTCCATGTCGACGTCAGCTACCACCCCGGCAGCCGCTACTGGTCGTTCCAGTGGCGGGAGACCGCGATCTATCTGGCGCTCAGCGGGATCCTCCTCGCGTGCGGCGCCTGGCGGATCCGGCGCCGGGTGAGCTGACCCGCGCCGATCGGCTCCGCCGGGAAGCGTCCCGGCGGAGCACGGACCGTACGGGCCCGGACCGTACGAGTCCGTATGAGCCCGGACCGTATGAGATCGGATGGGCCCGGACCGGACATCCCGCCGTCTCCGGGCCACAGCACATCCGGGACCCCGCGCCGCCCGTCCTGCCACCGGGCCGCCGGGCCGGGGAGCTCCGGGCGGGCACTACCGCGGGTCGGGCCCCGGGGCGAGCGCGATGAGGGCCATGTCGTCGGTGATGCCCGCGCGGGTGTGCCGCCGTACATCGGTGACCACGAGGTCCAGCAGGGCCGTGGGATCGGTGTGCGGTCCGTCCGTGAGCGCGGCGACCGGGTCGTAGAACGAACCGCCGGCGTCCCGGGCCTCGGTCAGTCCGTCCGTGAACAGCAGCAGCGTCCCGGCCCGGGGGAGCGGGTACTCCTGCGGCCGCACCGGATCACCGTTCAGACCGGTCATGCCCAGCGGCAGTGCGTGGCGCACCGGGGCGAGGGCGCGGGGCGGCTGCCCGGGCAGGAGGAGCAGCGGCGCGAGGTGGCCCCGGTTGACCAGCCGTACCACACCTCCGCGGTGCGGGATCTCCGCGAGGACGGCGGTGGCGAACAACTCGGCGGCGTCCTCGCCGCCACGGCGCTCGGCCTCGCGGGTCAGCGCCCCGTCGAGCCAGTCGGCCACCGCTTCCAGCCGCGCCTCCCGTTCGGCAGCCTCACGGAAGGTGCCCATGATGACCGCCACCGTTCCCACGGCTCCCAGGCCCTTGCCCCGTACGTCCCCCACCATCACCCGCACCCCGTACGGAGTGTTCTGTACGGCGAAGAAGTCGCCCCCGATCAGTGCGTCCTGGGCCGCCGCCTCATAGCGTGCCGCGACCAGCAGACCGTCGAGGCGGGCCGGAGGAGTGGGCAGCACCGCACGCTGCGCTGCTTCGGCGACCTCCCGGGCCGAGGCGAGCCGCTCACCCCCGCGGCGGATCAGCATGCTGATCGCCAGCGCCAGTGCCGACACGGTGATCAGGGTGAACTCCTCCGTGTAGGCCTGTGCCTCGCCCAGAGTGTTGTCCTGTACATGCAGCGCCGCCACCAGCAGAGTGGCCGCCACTCCCGTCAGCAGGGTGCCGGTGAAGGAGTAGAAGGGCGCGGCCACCAGCGGCGCGGCGGCGAACATGGGGGCCGCGGTGAACCGCTGGGGCGTCGCCAGGGAGAACACCGTGCCCACGACGAGCAGCAGTGCGGGCAGCGACCGGACAGCACGTTGGGACCCCATCACATACCCGTGCTGCCCGCCGGGACCGCTCGTCTAACGGACCGTAGGCCAGTCGGGTGTGCCCGTCGCCGCTCTCCGCGCGGTGTCACGGGACGGGAGGGCGGGGGACCCCGGGGGCCTCCGAGCAACGGAGGCCCCCGGGGCGCGGGCGGCTACGCCGGTGAGGGCCCGTCCGCACTCAGGTCTGGCCACCCGATGCCGGCTTGAGCTGGACCCAGCCGGCGGTGCTGGGAACACCCTCCTCGTTGAGGAGGAACAGCATGTAGTAGCCGGGCGGGGCGGCACTGGCGGACGGAGGAGCCTGGAGCTCGAGGAAGCTGCCACCGCGGCTCTTGATCCGCAGATCGAGATGGCGCTGGCTGGTGTTGACCGAGTGGGTCGCCGTGGTCGGCGCCAGCAGAACGGCGCGGGTGACCTCGGAGGCGGTACTGCTGCTCACCGTGATCTTGTCGTTGTATCCGACGGACGGGTTGAACACCTGGCCGAGGTTCGGGCGGCCGCCCTGCTGGAGGTAGGCCGGCTCGTAGATCTCGATGCTGCCGTTCATGTCGTCGTTGATGTCGGGGTCGTTCGCGAGCTGCTGGAGCTCGTCGCCGGTGACCATGACCCGGCCGTCCGGGAGCACCACGGCGTTGGAGTGATAGCCGCGCGGCAGCCGCTGTGCCGGGCCGAGCTTCCAGTTGCCGTTCTGGTCGCGCAGTTCGATCTGGCGGTACTTCAGATCGGCGTTGGGGTTGTACGGGCCGTTGCCGTAGTCGCGGATGTCGAAGGCCCCGTTGACGGTCATCAAGGTGGCGTCCGGCATGAGCAGGGTGTTGTCCTGGGTGCGGCCGAAGGCTCTCGCCTTCTCCTTGCTCCACTGGTTGCCGACCAGCTGATAGGTGTTCGGATCGTCCCGGTCCCCGCCGAGTACGAGGACCGAGTCGGGGCCCTTGAAACCGGCGGGCAGCGGCACGGCGGACCCGTAGTTGCGCGGCATGTTGTCCGGGCGGGGCGCGAGGTCCGTCCGGGTCTCGGTGGTGAGGTCGAACTTCCACTGCTGTTCGGGGTTGCGGCCCAGTCCGTAGATCTTCCCGTCGCGCAGCGAGAACAGATGCGGGTAGTCACGTTTGAACGGGGCGTCGGCCTTGAACCGTTCCGCGGCCCAGCCCTCCGGCTTGTCCGTCTTGGCTGTGGGCACGGGCTTGTTGAGGGCGGGGAAGCGCTCGACGATCGCCGTGGGGGTGCCCCAGCCGAGTTCCGACTGGCCGGACATGATCAGCTGCCGTCCGTCGGCGCCCGTCACCACCGACGGGTACCACCGGCCGACCGCCATGTCCTGGTTCTGGTACCACTTCTCCTCCCAGGGGTCGAAGACGAGGGAGAGCTTGGCGCCGGTACCCCCGTTGCCGCCGAGATTGCCGCCGAAGACACCGAGCATCCCGTTGGGCAGGAAGGAGTGACCGGCGCAGAAGAACGGCGCGGGGCGGGGCTGGTTCAGTCCGTCCGGCATATTGATCACGGGCGGTGTCACCTTGGTGAACGAACCCGGGCCGGTGCCCTTGGCCGGATCCCACAGATACGCCCGGCCCGCGTTCTCCTTGCCGATGACATCGGTCGGCGCGGGTTCCTTCTGCGGGTTGTTCTGGATCCGCTCGAAGGAGAACAGCAGCACCTTGCCGGTGGGGAGCATGGCGATGTGGGCGGCGAAGTCGGGGGAGGGGAAGTACTCCCGGAAGCGGCCGGAGTCCATCGGGTCGAAGTCCGCGTTGATCCTGGCCTGGGAGGCCCCGAGGGCCTTGAGCCGTTCGGTGCGAATGGTCTGCGGATACTCGCCGACGGCCTGGACGGCCCGTCTGGTCATGGCGTGTTCCTCGGCGTGCTCGGTGCCGATGACGGCGGCCTCGTCCGGGTCGGCCTTCGCCCGGCCGGCCGAGGGGGTTTCACCGCCGCTCTCATGGGCGGTGACCGGTCCGGCGGTCAGCACGGTGAGGGTCAGCGCGGAGACGGCGCACACGGAGACGGCCGCGGACAGCATCCTCCGGGACGACGGACCGGGCAGATTTCTGGGGGACATGGAACTCCTTGCGAGAGGGGGCAGAGCGCGCGGCGGGTGCGGTGGCAGCGTCGCGGGGGAGCGGCGCCTCACCGCCCGTCGGCGTACACATGATGTGAGTGAATGACTACCTTCAGTGTTTATGCGGTCGTCGCCCGCTGTCGCGCGATGCCGGGCAGGTGGGTGAGCCCCTGGTGGCCCGGGCGGGTCAAGGGGTGGGCGGGGTAAGGGACTTTGCCCCGGCGGACGGCTGTGCGGGATGGTTCGCGGGGGCCGCTCACTCTCCTCGGTGATTCACATGACGCACTCGCGTGACTACTGTCCGTGTTCACGGCAGCTGTGATCTCTGAGGAGAAGGCATGGCAGACACGCTGAAACTGCGCGACAGCGACGACATCCAGGGCGATGTGATCGCGGGCTTCAAGAAGGACCGGATGACGCTGCTCTTCCTCAAGTTCGAGGACCCGGCGCGGGCACGGACCTGGGTGAAGCGTCTCGCGTCCCAGATCTCCACCACCCGTCAGGTGGCCACCTTCAACGCGGCCTTCCGCAAGGCCAGACAGGCCACCGGCGGCGATGACCCGCAGAGCCTGAAGGCCACCTGGACCAATGTCAGCTTCACCTACGAGGGACTGAAGGTCCTCGTAGGCGGCAAGGATCCGCTGCCCTCGGTACGCAGGGGCGGCACCCTGGAGGCGTTCAAACAGGGGTCGGACAAGCGCTCACTGGGTGACACGGGTGACAGCTCACCGGAGAACTGGCTGTTCGGCGACGGCAAGGGCCAGACCGTGCACGCCGTGGTCACCGTGGCCTCCGACACCGCCCAGGGGCTCCAGGAGGCGCTGACCGACCAGCGTGAGGCGGCCGCCCAGGCCAAGATCGTGATCGTCTTCCAACAGGACGCCGCCACACTGCCGGGCACCCGCCGCGGCAAGGAGCACTTCGGCTTCAAGGACGGGGTCAGCGAGCCGGGTGTGATCGGCTTCGACGAACCCGACCCGGACAATCCCGAGTACGTCAAGGACCACCCCGGCACCCGGCTGATCCCGCCCGGCGAGTTCGTCATCGGGCACGACCGGGTCGGCGGGATCGAGTACGACGAGATGCCGGAGTGGGCCGGCAACGGCAGCTTCCAGGTCGTACGCCGGCTCGCACAGGACGTCCCGGGCTGGTGGGCCCAGGTCGCCGTCCAGCTGAAGGTCCTCAGAAAGGCCAAGGAGGTGCCGGACGAGGCGACCGCCGAATGGCTGGCCGCCCGGCTCGTGGGCCGTTGGCGCTCGGGCACCCCCGTCGCCAAGTGCCCCCACGCGGACATGCCCGACAACGCGCTCGCGAGCCAGGACAACGACTTCGGCTACCGCAACGACCCCGAGGGCTTCACCACCCCGCTCTTCTCGCATCTGCGCAAGACCTACCCCCGGGACGGCCTCCAGGAGAAGCCCGGCGCGGACCCGTTCCCCGAGAACCCGGTGATGGACCGCCGCCGGATCATCCGCCGCGGCGCCCCCTACGGCGCCCCCTTCGACCCGGCCTCCGACGGCCCGGGCGGCCCCGACCACCCGCGCGGGCTGCTCTTCGTCTGCTACCAGTCCGACCTCGTCGAGCAGTTCGAGTTCATCCAGAAGCGCTGGATCAACGAGGTCGACTTTCCGCCGAACCGCCCTCAGGACCCCGGCCCCGACCCGATGGTCGGGCCCACCGGCACGGTCGCCTTCGAGACCCCCGGCGCTACGACGCAGCTGACCTTCCAGCAGTTCGTCACCACCGAGGGATCGGTCTACGGCTTCGTCCCCTCGCTCACCACCCTGCGGCTGCTGGGAGAAGGCCGCCTCACCGACAAGCTCCCGAGCGTCGTCCGCCCCACCGACGCGTTCCTCCCCCTTCCCGACCTCCAGCGGGAGAAGGGCAAGAGCTGGTACTGGGCGTACGGCACCGGCGGCGGGGGACCCGTCTGCCGGACGATTTCGATCGCCGACGGCAATGAGCACCGGGACGTCGCCGAACGCCCCGACCGGCCGCTCAGTACCTGGCCGTGCTACGAGGGTGTGTCCAAGGTGGACGCGATCCTGCCGGTCCCGGACGAGCAGCGGTTCAACGGCCGCAGCCTGTACTGGCTCTTCCACACCACCGAGGGCCGTCAGGTCTACCGGGTGATCTCGGTCATGGACGGAGCGGAGTCCGGGCTCGCCCCCGACGCGGCCACCGCCGTCGAACGGCGCGACCGGCCCATCTCGGCCTGGGCTTCCTTCACCGGAATCGAGCAGGTGGACGCCTTTGTGCCGGTGCCGGACATGCAGCGCCAGAACGGGAAGAGCCACTACTGGCTCTTCCACACCTCCCAGGGACAGCAGATCTACCGGCTGATCTCGATCGCCGACGGCTCCGCGCACCACGATGTCATCGAGCGCGGGGACCGTTCGCTGAATCTGTGGCAGTCCCTGGCCGGAATCTCCCGGGTGGACGAGTTCCTCGCCGTACCCGATATGCAGCGGATCAACGGACTGAGCCTGTTCTGGGTGTTCCACCAGGAGAAGTACCGCATCATCTCGATTGCGGACGGCCCTGCGCACCACGACCGGGTGGTGGTCGAGGACCGTTCGATCGCCCTGTGGAAGTCCCTGACCGGCTGAGGAGGCCCGTCGATCAGGCGGACGGACCCGGGCCCTGCCCGGGCCCGTCCGCACCGTCCACGCCGGAATTCACCCCTTGCTCCGCCGCGTCTCGTCGCCCCACGCGTCCCCACCGGCGGGTTTCTCCGGAGCGGTAGAGGGGTGTGACCGAGATACGCGTCAAAGGGGCAACGAGATGATCTTCGGCTCTTAGGTCGTCTGCTCGTCGTGCTCGCGCAGCATCCTCATGACGGTGGCAGGTGAGGGGTGCTGGCCCTTCTTGGCGCCGGTGGTGATGACGAGGCGCTTGGCGATGTCGCGCAGGCTCATCTCCTGGTCGCGCAGGTGGAGGGCCATGGACAGCATGTCGTCGTCGGTGACCCCGGCGCCGCCGATGGTCTTGCCGCGCTTCCGTGCACTCTCGTGGCCTTCGAGGGTGCGGTCGCGGATGTACTCGCGCTCCATGCCGGACATGGCCGCGAGGACGGTGAAGACGATGCCGGACGGGTCGTGTGAGCCCTTCAGTTCTCCGGTGAGGAATTCCAGGCCGACGTCGCTGGCCTTCAGTTCCTCGGCGAGCATGGCGAGTTCGATGCCGCGGCCGAGCCGCTTGTGTTCGTGGACGACGAGGGTGACGGCGACGCCGGAGGAGCGGATCTCCCCGGCGAGCTTCACGGCGGCCTCCAGCTCGGGGCGCCGGGTGGCGCGGGTGGAGATCTTCTCCGAGAAGACCCGGGTGACCCCGGCCTCGCCGAGCGAGTCGAGTTGTGCGTCGAGGGACTGCCGGGCGGTCGAGGCGCGGGCGTAGCCGAGACGCACGTGTCCGACCGGTTCGGCGCCGGCGCGCACGGGGCGGGGCAGTTCGGTCCACGCCGAGCCCGGCTTGCGTACGGCAGGGATCGGCACGCTGAGGGCCTTGGCGAGTTGGGGCACCAGGCGGAAGCGTGCGGTGTGGTACTGGATGGCCACCTTGCCCTTGCCGGTCCGGCACGGGGAGCCCGCGGTGGCGGCGCAGGTGGACATCGGGCAGTCGTGCGATTCCACGCGCTTGAAGTCGTCGCTCACGACCCCGGACTGTTTCATGAGGGTGTTTCAGATGTCCAGCCGTTTGCAACAACTCATGAAACATGATCGCCGCAGCTGGACGACCGCCCGGCCGGGTGTTTCATGAGCGACCACCTATGAAACAGCGAAGCTGGGCCCGTCGGCGGAACTGAGAGACCGTCCGTGAACTTTCCTCGCGAGGCTGGCGGGCAGCTGGTCTATAGGGGGGAGGAGATACGTGCGAGACCCGCCACCCGGTGGCCCTCTGTGTTCCGCGAATGCTTTCGGTGATGAGGTTGCGGGACGTTCGGCCCTTCCGGGTTTCGCCGGTTTCTTGATCGACTTCTTTGGTCGGGAGGCTGCCGTATGTTGTGGCGTCTGTGGAGCGGACTGCGTATCCGCGGTTCAAGCGTCTGATATCGGCTCGCGAACTGGTTGAGTTCTTCACTCCCACCGAGGCCGAGACGGAATGGGTGCGAGAGCGTACGCGTCATCGGCCTGGTCGTGTGCTGGCGTTGTTGGTGCTCTTGAAGTCCTGTGCGCGGCTGGGGTATTTCTCCGACCTGGGCCGTGTGCCGTTGGCGGCGCTCTGTCAGGTTGAGCGGTGAGGCGTGGGATGATCTTGGTGTGGGTCATCGTGGGAGGGGTCCGAGTGGGGAGCGAGATGTCGGTGTCGTACACGGGGTACCGGTTTCCGGCGGAGGTGATCGGTCACGCGGTGTGGCTGTATCACCGTTTCCCACTCTCGTTCCGTCTCTCGTTCCGTGAGGTCGAGGAGCTCCTCTTTGAGCGCGGCAGCGTGGTGTCCTACGAGACGGTCCGGGCCTGGTGCGCCACGTTCGGTCCCGCTTGCGCCGACCAGTTGCGCCGCGCAAGGCGCTGCCCAGCAGTACCCAGAACCCGGCGAAAGAACGGACAAGACGCCCACTTGGCCAGCCCCACTCCTTCAGGAATGGACACTCCACGGACTACCGGTAGGAGGCTCGGATATCGCGGCGTACGGCGTCGAGGTAGTCGGTGATGGCTCGGTGGTTCTTGGTGAGGCATTCGATTTTTTCGGCCATGCGGTCGCGTTCGTGTTCGAGCGTTGCGACCATGTCTGGCGTGACGTAGGGCATGTGGATCGTGCGGGGGGTGTTCAGGCAGGGCAGGATCTGCTTGATGATCCGTGTGGGCAGCCCTGCGTCGAGCAGGCCTCGTACCTGGAGAACCCGGTCAACGACGTACTCCTCATAGTCCCGGTATCCGTTGGGCAGTCGATCTGACGCGATCAGTCCCTGCTCCTCGTAGTAGCGCAGCAACCTCACCGGAGTCCGCGTGTGCGTCGACAGCTCACCGATCCGCATATCCCTCTCCTCGCCCTCTGTGGCTGGCGTCGTGTGACTCAGCGGACACCGATTTGACCCTCACACTGATGTCACCCTTCGATCATAAGGCCATGACACGAACAGATACTCCGCCATCTCCCTCGACAACGAACGCCCGGCTCCCACTGGCGGGTCTTCTGGCCTTGGCCGCCACCGGGTTCATTACGCTCCTGACCGAGACGATGCCCGCCGGGCTGCTTCCCGGGATGAGCCGAGACCTGGGTGTGAGCGAGAGTGCTGCCGGGCAGAGCGTCACCGTCTTCGCGATCGGGGCGATCCTCGCCGCGATCCCGCTCACCAAGGCGACGATCGGCTGGCCGCGCCGGCACTTGCTGCTGGTGGCGATCGCAGGATTCGCGATCGCCAACACCGTCACCGCGCTCTCCGAGAGCTTCGCACTTACGCTAGCCGCCCGGTGCCTCGGCGGCATCGTCGGCGGGTTGCTCTGGGCGCTGTTGGCCGGGTACGCGGTACGGATGGTTCCCTCACATCAGCGCGGCAAGGCAATGGCGATCGCGATGGGGGGCGCAATCGTTGCCCTGTCCGTCGGAGTTCCTGCTGCGGCGTTTCTGGCCAAGCTCGTCGAGTGGCGATACGCGTTCGGGATCATGACCGTCCTCACGCTCGCGTTGATCGTGTGGGTCGTCGCTGCGGTGCCGAACTTCCCCGGACAGCCCAAGGGCTCACGGCTCCCGCTCACCCGTACCTTCCGCATTCCCGGCGTAGCGCCCGTGCTCTTCGTGACCCTCACGTTCGTGCTCGCCCACAGCATCCTCTACACCTACATCGCCCCGTTCCTCAAGCCGCTCGGCATGGCAGGTCAAGTCGACGCCGTGCTGCTCACCTTCGGTCTGGTGTCGCTGGTGAGCATCTGGATCGCCGGAGCGCTCGTCCATCGGCACCTGCGCCTCCTCCTGATCCTCGCGTGTGTGCTCTTCGCGACATGCGCGCTGCTGCTCGGCATCTTCTCCGGCGTGCCTTCGCTCGTCTACGCCAGCGCAGCGCTCTGGGGGCTCGCGTTCGGCGGCACCTCTACCCTGTTGCAGACCGCAGTCGCCGAAGCAGCAGGCGACGCCGGCGATGTCGCCCAAGCACTCCTCACCACCGGATGGAACGTCGGAATCGCCGGTGGTGGCATCATCGGAGGCATCGTCCTCAGCGGATTGGGTGCATCCTGGCTGAGTTGGGTCACGCTCGCACTGCTCGTCCCTGCACTCGCCACTGTGCTCGCGGCACACAAATACGGGTTCACCAAGGGAGAGCTCGGCAGCCGCTAGACCACCGCTGCCCCTGACTGAGACCCGGGAGGGTGCTGTCAAGTTGGTGGTGTGGCTCGTGGGTTGGGGCATGCTGATGGCGCTCGGGTGTTGTGAGATGCCCTGCTGTCAGCCGACCGCGGGGCCCGCGACCGCCAGCCGCGTCTTCCAGCATCAGTGGTTCGTGAAGGCACACCGTCGCACCTACCCCGACCAGGGGGACCCGACGGGCTACTCCCGCAAGTGGGTCGGCCCCTACCTCGTCACTCCCGAGGGACGCGAGGACGCCCCGATCCTGGGCAGGGAACGTGTCGTCAGCGTTCTGCGACGCTGACGACACGTCACCGGACGGGCCTGGTTCAGGCGGCTTGGCCGAGGCCGGCGGCGGTCAGGTCCTGCTCGCGCAGCGGGGTGAAGTCGACGTCGAGCTTCGGGTCGTACGCGTCGGGCTGGATACCGAGTTCATGGGTGCTGTACTCGCCGAACCGGTTGATGTGCTCGGCCAGATACGGCGAGATGTGCGCCAGGTCTCCGGATCGATCTCCCAGCCCTCTTCCAGCAGCTGACGGACGATCTCCGCGATGTCCAGGGCATTGTGGAAGATCACTGCGTTCGTGAGCAGGGCGTTGAACTTCATCGCCTTCTCCTGCTCGATGGGGTCGTTGTCGGCGATGACGCCGCGGTTGCCGAAGCCGATCCACTGGGAGAACCGGTTGAACGACTCCACCTTGTTGGTCGCCGCGGTCACCCGCCGGCGAAGCGGCGCGTCCGACAGATACCGAAGGAGCTGGACGGTACGGATGACGCGGCCGACCTCGCGGAAGGCCGCATAGGTGGCGTTCTTCCGCGACCCCGACCGCAACCGTTTGAGCAGTGTGGAGGAGGAGATGGCGCCCTCGCGTACGGAGACGGCTACGCGCATCAAGTGGCGGAACTGGGTCTCGATCAGATCGAAGTCGATGACGTGCTTGCCCGGCTCGCCGAACAGGGCGTCGATGTGCACGTACTCCGTGGTCTTGGAGGGCCGGTAGAAAGTCAGTTCCTTCCAGTTCCTGATCCTGGGCATCAGGTCGAAGCCCAGCAGGTGGGCGAGCGCGAAGACAGGGAAGCTCTGGCCCTGGGTATCGGCGTGCACCGTGGTCGGCTGCACCTCGCTGGTGTTCTTGAGCAGGCCCTCGATGATGTAGACGGCCTCCCAGACGCCGCACGGGATGAAGTGCGTGAACAGCGCGATGTAGGTGTCCGAGACGTGGTGGTAGGCGATGCCGCCCGGCTTGCCGTAGGCGATCCGTACGCCGAGGCGGTGGGGTGTGGAACAGTTCCACGTCGGCGTCGATGCCGCGTGCGCTTTCCAGGGCGAGGACGAGGGCGGTCTTCGAGGCGGCGAGGGCCGTGTCGATGTCGTCGCCGTCGCGGCACAGGGCCACGGCGTCCGGGTTGCCCTCGGCGAGGATGTGCGCGGCCTCGATCATGCGCAGGGTACGGCGCAGCGCTCCCTCGGGCCGGTACGGGTCGTCGGTGAACACCGGCAGCACCTGGATGTCCACCCCGCCCTCCCGCAACTGCGGCAGCCAGCGCTCCCGGAAGAAAACCGCCCAGCGCTCAGGACGACGAGCAGCCACCGCCTCCAGCAGATCGTTGTGCGCATCGGCCACGACGGCTCGTCGGTGGAGATCAGCAGACACGGCGGATGCCTTCCGGTAGGGGGGATCTCCGACCCTATGGCGGCACGGCTCCCCGTGGTTCGTTCCCGGAGACGAAGAACCGAGCGGACCCTTGTCGTACCCGCCATACGCGAACCCGTGAACAGGCTCGTCCCCCGCGACCCGTGCCGGACTCCGTCGTGCGCACCGCCCCCGGACGCCCGGGAGTCCGGCGCTTTCCGCGTCCGCGCGACGGGGAACGGGCGGAACGGCCGGGCCGGGACGGGGAGCCCGGGAGGACCGGCCGCCATGCCGGAGCCCGTACACCCGGAGCGCTACGGTCTCCCGGCGCCCGTGCCCCGGGCGTACCCGCCGCTCCGGGGCCGACGACCGGCCCTCTCCCGTCTGCGCCCAAGGAGGTCAATCCGCCGCGCCCGTCCGGGTGGCGCGGCCGACGGCGCGCGGAAGCATCCCCCACCCCGTCCGACGGATACCGCATGTAAGGGGGAATCGGATGGGTTCCACGCGCGGTGAAAGGCGGACGCAGGCATGTACGGCAATCAACTCGCCCATACGGGAACGGGCATCATCACCATCGGAGGATTCGCCCTCGGCGGCTGGCATCTGCTCGCCCTGACCGTCGCCGTGGTCCTGCTGGGCGCCCTGATCACACGGATCGCCTTCCGCAGAGGGCGCGAGGTGGGCGACACATGATCCGGGTGGGGCACCGGCCCGGCATCGCCGTCGTCGCCGGGTCCATCGCGCTGCTCGTCTGCGCGTTCGCCACCGCCGCGTACGCCCTGCGCGCCTCCGGGCATCTCACGCCCGCCGCCGAACCGCTGACCTGGCTGTGGGCGCTCATCGCGTTACTCCTCATCGGCCAGACGGCGCTGTACCTCGGCTCCCGTCCGCGCCGCGCCACGCCCGGCCAGCGCGCGCGGCTGGACCGGCTCAGCGCCGCCGTCCTCGTGCCCGTCTACGACGAGGACCCCGGCTATCTGCGCGCGGGACTCGACAGCATGCTCGTTCAGACCCGGCGGCCCGACGCCGTGCACATCGTCGACGACGGGTCGGGCGTCGACTACACGGAGCTGCGCCGCTGGTGGCTCGCCGCCGCCCGCGCGCACGGCATCACCACCACCTGGACCCGCACCCCCAACCGGGGCAAGCGCCATGCCCAGGTCACCGCCGCCGCGCACTGCCCGGAGGCCGACATCCTGGTAACCGTCGACTCCGACGCCACCCTCGCCCCCGACGCGCTCGGCGAACTCCTCGTCCCCTTCGCCGACCGGCGCGTACAGGCCGTCGCCGGGCTGGTCCTGGCCACCAACAACCGGGCGGGGCTGCTGAGCCGGATCACCGACCTCTGGTTCGTCACCATGCAGCTCGTCGACCGCTCCGCCCTCTCCGTGCTCGGCAGCGTCCTGGTGTCCTCCGGGTCCCTGGCCGCGTACCGCGCGCCCGTGCTGCGCGAGAACTCCGGCTCGTACCTCGGGGAGACCTTCCTCGGACGGCCGGTCACCTTCTCCGACGACTCGCTGCTCACCTTGTACGCGCTCACACGGGGACGGGCGGTGCAGCAGACGTCGGCGGTCGTCTTCTCGGCGATGCCCGAACGGGTCGGACACCATCTGCGCCAGTATCTGCGCTGGATGCGCGGCTCGACGATCCGTTCGCTGTGGCGGGCGCGCTATCTGCCGCTCGGGCACCCCGCCTACGCGGCCCAGCTCGCCCGGTGGCTCCAGCAGGCCGCGTACACCGCGGTACTCGCCTGGCTCGCCGTGGCCCATGTCCAGGAGAACCGGCTGCCGTCGCCGCTGCTGCTGGCCGTACCGCTGCTGCTGGCCGCGAGCCAGACCCTGCGCTATCTGACGGTCCGCCGCTCCGACCAGTGTCTCGCCTCGCAGTTCGCGACCTGGGCGCTGACCCCGCTGGCGCTCGCCTGGTCCTGGACCGTTCTGCGTCCGGCCCGCTGGTACGCCACGGCCACCTGTGCCCGGACGCGGTGGGGGACCCGTACGTCCGGGCCCGAGGTCGCGCTCTGAGCGGGGGCGCCGGGGTGCGTGCGGCTCTCGGGTGCGGGCCGCTCTCCGGTGCGGGCCGGGCGGGGACCGGGGAACGCGGCTGCCGCCCGCCGGGATCCGGCCCGGACGGGCGGGGGGACTCCACCGGAGTTCCATGCGCCCGGATATGTCCGGCGGGGCACCGCTGACGTGCGGTACGCCCGGGTCGCCCCCGCCGGGGAGCGGCCTTCGGCAGGACGGACCCGGGCGTCTGTGCCACGGCCCCCGCAACGCGCCCACGCCGGGGAGCGGGCCGCGCGGCCGGGGCGGACGGGCCGGGCCATGAGGGCGCGGACAGGGAAGGCGACCGGGGAACGCGGACGGGTTGCAGGATCGTTTCTGCTCAGTGTTGGCCGCACGGTTCCGGCGCGCATCCGAGGCGGACGGCGACGGGGGACCTCAACGCACCCCGCGCACCGGCAGAATCGCCAGGGCCGCGAGGGCGAGGATCGCCATCGAGGCCATGAACAGGGCGGGGTAGCCGCCGAGATGCGTCACGACCAGGGAGGCGTAGAAGGGGGCCAGGGCCAGTGCGACGTTGCCGGAGAGCAGGAAGAGGCCCATGTCCTTGCCGGTGTCCTCCGCGCGGGGGAGCACCAGGGTCATCAGCACGCCGTCGGACGAGTAGTACGCGCCGAAGCCGAAGCCCAGCATCACCACGAAGGCGATCATGGCCGGCCAGGTCGGCCAGATGAGCGGAACCGCCATGCCGGCGCACATCAGCGCCGTGGAGCCGATGACATACGGCTTGCGCCGTCCGGTGCGGTCGGTGAGCCATCCCGTCAGGGGCCCGGCCAGCAGTGTGGGGGCCGCGAGGAGGAGGGCGAGGACCGCGACGGCCTCGGCGGCGTCGCCCCGGTAGTGGACGTAGTCCTCGAGGAGGTAGAGAAGGAAGTAGATCGGGCCGCCGTACCCGAGGTGGAACAGTGCCCGCGCGGCGAAGACCCAGGCGAAGTCGGGGTGCCGGCGGGGACTGACCCAGTGCGTGTCGCGCAGATCGCGCAAGGTGAAGGGGACGCGCTCCTCGTGCAGCGTGGACTGCTCGGGCGCGACGAACACGAAGAGCAGCGCGGCCGCGGCGGCGACGGCCCCGAACATCAGATAGCCGGTGAGGACGGACAGGGTGAACTGGCTGGCGAGGGCCATGCCGACGGTGTTGCCCGCCAGCCAGGCGACACCCTGGTAGGCGGAGGCTCTGCCCCGCTGTCCGAGGGGGACCCGGTCGGCGATATAGGGCGTCAGTACGGCCTGGAGCACCCCGAGCACGACATTGGTCACGCTTCAGACGATCAGCAGCACCGGCACCGAGCGGGCCGCTCCGGATCCCGCCATGCCGACCAGCCCGATCAGGGCCGTCGCCACGATCCAGGGGGCGCGCCTGCCGAACCGGGAGCGGGTCCGGTCGGAGAGCGCCCCGCCGATCGGGGAGACGACGGCGCCGGCCAGCGCGGAGACGGCGCTGATCAGGCCGAAGACCTGGACCTTGTCGTCGGCTGCCAACTCGGCGACCTGGACGGCGATCAGTACCCCGGCCGGGGCGCCGAAGCACGCCGACAGGGTGAACATGGCCAGCGCGTAGCTCGGCAGGGCGCCACGGCCCGGTCCGGGCCGGGTGGATCTTTCGGCGGTGGTGGTCGTCGTCATAGTGGTGTACGGCTCTCTCTCGGGTGTTTCTGGTGGATCGGGCTGGATGAGTGAGTGGGGGCACCTCCCACGCCCTCGGGCGTAGCGGGAGGGGCTGGTGCCGTGGATCGCGAGGCGGAGGATGGGGTACCTCCCTGGCGGAGCCCAGGGGGGAGAGTCCCTGCGGTGGGGGGTGTCTCCCGTGCCGTGAGGCACAGGGTGGGGGTACCTCCCGTGCCCCCCGGGGCACGGGAGGCCGAGGTGCGGGTGCCAGGGCGCGCGGGCCCGGCAGGATCCATCAGAAGCGCCCCAGGGCCGCGGTCGAGCCGCGGCGGTCAAGGGGTGAGGAGACGCCTGGTGTCCTTGACGACCCGGCCGTCCTTGACGACGAGCACCACGCGTGCGGGGTCGTCGAAGAGGCCGGGATCGGTGAGCGGATCGCCGTCGACGGCGATGAGGTCGGCCGTCGCGCCCGGCCGGACGGTGCCCAGCCGGCCGTCCAGGCCGAGGATGCGGGCGTTGACGGAGGTGGCGGAGGTGATCGCCGCCATGGGGCCGATGAGGTCGGCCTTGAGCGCCAGTTCCCGTCCGTGGGACCAGGAGCCGCCGCCGAACAGGTCGGATCCGGAACCGACCGGGACCCCGGCCGCCACCGCGGTGCGCAGGGCCCGCGCCATCGAGGCCTCCACCCCGTCGGCCCGGGGCGCGATGTCCGTCCCCACACCGACCTTCGCGGCATCCTCGGTCAGCCGCCGCGCAGCGGTCAGCGTCGGTACGAGCACGGCGCCATGACGGGCCATCAGAGCGCAGGTCTCCTCGTCGAGGTCGCTCCCGTGCTCCACACAGCGCGCGCCCGCCTCGACGGCCACCCGGACGCCCGCGCTGTTGTGCGCGTGCACGGTGACATACGTACCGCGGGCGTCCGCCTCCCCGACGGCCGCCCGGATCTCGTCGGAGGTGAACTGGGTGTCGGTCAGGGAGTCCGAGTGGGAGACGACACCACCGGTGACGCACATCTTGAGGAAGTCGGCGCCGCTGCGGAACGCCGTTCCCGCCGCCCGTCTGACCTCGTCCGGGCCGTCGCAGATGTGGCTGAGCCGTCCGAGGCCCGGTACGGCCCAGGAGTCGCCGCCGCCGAACGTCGGGCCGAAGTGACCGTGGCCGCCGGTCTGGGCCAGGATCGGCCCGGCCACCAGCACCCGCGGTCCCGGGACCAGACCGGCGCCGATGGCGCGTACCAGCCCCCCGTCGGCGCCGCCGCAGTCGCGCAGGGTGGTGAACCCCGACTGCAGTGCCCGTCCGGCGGCGTGGAACATACCGGCGGCGACCTCGGCGGCGGAGACCTCGCCAGCGGTGACGTCACCGAGGGAGTGCCCCGCGCCGAAGAGATGCACATGGGCGTCGATGAGCCCCGGCAGGAGGGTCAGACCGGTGAGGTCCAGGATCCGTCCGGACGGCGCCCGGTCCTGGATCCGTGCCCCGTCGATCACGACGTGCGCGCCGGCGACCGGGTCACGGCCGGTTCCGTCGATGAGGGTCGCCCCGGCGAGCGTCAGCACGGCCGCTCCCCGAGGTGGCGGTCCATCCACTCCACGAGTGCCCGGTCCTGGGCTTCGCGGACGGCCGGAGGCCCGGAAACGGACGCCTCGTGCCCGGCGCCGGGGAGAATCAGCAGCTCGGCGGGGCAGCCGGCCGTGGTGAGGGCCGTGTAGTACTGGCGGGCCTGTTCGGGCGGGCAGCGGTGATCCTGATCGGCGACGACGAGCAGCGTGGGGGTGGTGCTGCGGTGGGCGTGGGTCAGGGGCGAGCACTCGGCGAGCCGCTGTGCCGAGGTGCCCATGGTGGCGTTGAGCAGAGGGACTCCCAGGTCCGATGTCCCGTACAGGCTGTGCAGGTTGGTGGCCGGGTTCTCCGCGACGGCGGCCCGGAAGCGGTCGGTGTGGCCGGTGATCCAGCAGGTCATATAGCCGCCATAGGACAGACCGCAGACGCCGAGCCGGTCCGGATCGGCGAGGCCCTTCCCGACGGCGTGGTCCACCGCCGCCATGAAGTCGGGGAAGTCGCTCTCGCCCCAGGCACCGACGGTGGCGACGGTGAACTCGGGGCCGTATCCCCGCGATCCGCGCGGGTTGATCATCAGTACCCCGTAGCCGTGGTCCGCGAGGCGGTGCGCGTCGGCGTTGAACACCTCGCCGTAGGCGGCGTGGGGGCCGCCGTGGATCATCAGAACGGTCGGGTACGGCGCAGTGGCTCCGGCGGGCCGGAGGAACCAGCCCTCGATTCCGGTGCCGTCGGCGGAGCGGACGTCGAGCCGCTCCACCGTGTGCACCGGCTCGCCGGCCAGGAAGGTGACACGGGTCTCCTCGCCGGTGCCGACATCCGTCACATACAGATCCGGCCGGGAGGCGGCGGTGGCGCTGGTGTGGAGCAGCCGTCCGGCCCGCAGGGCGATCGGATGGGCCGTGCGCGGCCCGGTGACGAGCGGTGTGGACCGAGGGGGGCCGTCGAGCGCGAAGCGGTGGATCTCCAGGGTGCCACCGCGCTGGACGCGCGCCACGGCGTGTGTCGCGTCCGCGAGTACCACGGGTGTCTCGCCCAGCGGACTCGGTGTGTCGGTGTGGAAGCACCCGTGCAGATCGAGGCCGAGGCCCTCGGTCAGCGAGCGCGTCCCCCCGGGGCCGGTGATCCGCAGATCGCCGTCCGACGCCGGGTGCAGCAGGGCCATGGAGCCGTGGAGGACGCGGCCGTCCGCGAGCGGCCGGGCCAGGGCCACATCCGCCACCACGGGGCCGTGTTCGGTGATACGGCCCTCGGGGGTCACCGTCCTCACCCGGTCCGCGGGAGGCGGTTCGCCGGGCGGGAAGCTCGCCACGTAGGTGATGCCGCCGGGGCCCCACACCGGGTCGCGGTTGAGCAGGTCGTCGTCGGTGAGACGGGTGACCTCGCCCGTCTCCACCTCGACCGTGAAGATGTCGGTGAGGGCGTCGTCGATGAGGCCGATGCCGTCCGCCCAGGGGACGGCGCGGGTGACGCGGTAGGGCGCGCCGGGGTCGCGGGGCGGGTGCGAGGGGGCGGTCCAGGCGAGTCGGCCGCCGTCCGGACTCCACACCGGTCCCTGGACCACGGTGGTCTCGGCGACCCTGACCACCTTTCCGGAGTCCGCGTCCAGCAGATGGATCTGGGGCGTTCCGGAGTGGTCGGAGACGAAGGCGATCCGGCGCCCGTCGGGCGACCAGGCGGGATCGGTGTCGCGTGAACCGTGCTCCACTGCCCGGAATCCGGGCTCGCCGACAGTGCTGATCCGCAGTTCCACCCGGTCCGCGGGCCCTTCGGCCCACTGCGCGGCCCAGGCCACGCGCTGTCCGTCCGGGGAGAGATCGGCGCTGTGCACAAAGATCGGGGATTCGGGCAAGAGAGCGTCCCTTCATGTTCCACTGGTACAGAGCGGAGCGTGTACCATCGGTACATGAGCCGTCAAGACTCCCGCAACGAGTTGCTCACCAAGGCGGTCGCCCATGTCGGGGAGCGCGGTATGGGGGATATGTCGCTCCGGAGTCTCGCCGAGGCGATCGGGACCAGTCACCGGATGCTCATCTACCACTTCGGATCCCGGGAGCGGCTGCTCGCCGATGTCCTCCAGCGGCTCCGCACCCAGGAGCAGGGGGTGTATCTCGCCGAGGCGTCGCGCACAGGACGCGCGCAGATGCTGGGACTCCTGTGGAAGCTGTACTCCTCCCCGGGCTCGGAGGGGCGGGTGCGGAACTTCTTCTACGTACTCGGCCTGGCCGCCCAGCAGCCGGAGCCCTACCGTGAGTTCCTCGACTCCCTCGCCGACTGGGCCGACATCTTCCGCGAACAGGGCCTGCGCGAAGGGCTGGACGAGAAGCGGGCGGCCAATGAGGCGCATCTGCTCACCTGGTCGATAAGAGGACTCCTGCTGGACCTCGTGACCTCGGGGGACCGGAAGCGGGTCGAGGACGCCTTCGAAACCCTGCGCGCGTCCCTGGAGCAGGAGCAGGAGCAGGAGCAGGACTGACGGCGCGCCCCGAGCGAGGGCCGGGGGCCGGGCGGGGGAGACGTGCCCCGGAGCGGGGGGCCGCCCGGGCAGGCGCCGACCGCACCCCGGGGCACCCGCCCGCGCGGACACCGGCCGCCCACCCCGGCCTATACCATCGCCGGATGACCACTGGAACCGTGCGGAGCCTTCGCCGCGGACTCGATGTGCTGCTCGCGGTGGCCGATGCCGGGAACCCGGTGACCTCGACGGGGATCGCCGACCGTCTCGGACGCAACCGGGTCCAGGTGTCCCGCACCCTGCACAGCCTCGGGGCGGCCGGTCTGCTCAGCCGGGATCCCGGCACCCTCGCCTATGAACTGAGCTGGCAGCTCCACAGCCGCGCGGCCCGCGCCGCCAGGGCCCGGCTGCTGACGGAGGGACCGCCGGTCCTGCGCGAGGCGGCGGAGGCGACCGGGACGAGCGCGTTCCTGGCCGAGGTGCGGGGGGACGGCGCGGTGGCCATGATGGAGGACGTGCCCTCGGGGCTTTCCTGGGTGGGCCGTTCGTACCCGCTGTACTGCGACGACGCGGGGCAGGCGCTGCTGTGGGACTGTAGTCGCGAGGAGCTGGACATCGTCTTCGCCGGGACCGAGTTCATCGCCTACGGGCCCGCCGCGCCGACCGGCGTGGCCGACTTCGAGGCGCGGCTCGTGGCGGCCAGGGCCCGTGGCTACGCGGTGGTGGACGGGGAGTCGGAGCCGGGGGTGTTCGCCGTCGCCGCGCCGGTCCGGGACTTCTCCGGCGAGATCGTCTGCGCCCTGCACACGGAGGGCCCCTCGGAGCGGCTCGCCCCGCTGGCCGAGAGGCACGGCCGGGTGATCAGGGACCTGGCCGCCCGGCTCTCCGGCCTTCTCGGCCGCCGGCCCTGACCTCCAGGGCCCGGGCGGCCCCCGCCACCGACTCCGCGATCCCGGCGGAGCGGCCGGCCAGCCGGAACCGCGGCACCGCGAGGCTGAGCGCGGCCACGACGGCCCCGGACCCGTCGCGGACGGGTGCGGAGAAATCCACCACGTCGTGCTCGAACTCGCGGTCGGCGACGACCACTCCGGCGGCCCGGTCGGTGCTGTTGTAGGCCGCCAGCGCCGCGACGTCGCGAGCGGCCCTCGGCCCGCCGCCGGTGAACTCCACCCCGTCGAGCAGTTCGGCGAGCTGCTGCTCTGTGTGGTCGAGCAGCAGGGCCCGGCCGGGCCCTGTGCACCAGATCGGCGTACGTGCCCCGGGGGTCGCCGCCACATAGGACGACCAGTGGCTGAGCTGGGCCTCGACCGTGAGCGCCATGCCCCCCGAACGCACCGACAGCCAGGCGGGTTCGTGCCAGCGTGCCACCAGCCCGCGCAGGAGCGGCCGGGCGCCCGTCAGCAGATCCCGGTCGCCCGCCGCGGCGGCGAGTGCGAAGTACCCGGGGCCGATGCGCCAGCCGGGCGCCCTCCCGGCCCGCTCGACGAGACCCAGTGCCGCGAGGTCCTTGAGCATGCGGGAGACCGTGGCCTGGTCGAGGCCGATCGAATCGGCGAGCTGCGCGTTGCCGGGGTAACCGGCGGAGCCCAGCTCCGCCTCCAGGATCGCGTCGAGGAGGGCCAGGCCCCTGTCGAAGGTCGTCGTCACCACGACAGCCTAGCGCGGTCATATTGAGCATTGCTGCTTGACGATTTTGAACGCCTCCACGCATGATGGCCCCACACCGCAGGAAGGAGGCCGCACGCAGGTGGAACCGCCACCCGGTTCGGGCCGCCGCTCGACCTCTCCGCCCGCCGATTGCCCCGTCCGTACGGAACCGCGGCAGCCGTCACCCGGTGACCGTGCCCCGGCACATCCGTCCCGGCGCCGCTTCCGGTGGACCTCCAAGCCCTTGGCGTAGAACCCGGGCCGGCCGGCCGCACCGGAGACGTACCTCCGCACTCCCGCGCGAGGTCCACACAGCTCATTGATCCCGCCACCCCGCCCGCACGGTCGCGTGAGCCCCGTGGCTCGCCGACCGTACGCACCCCCGGGCGACGCGGCGGACCGCCTTCCGCCGGACGGGGACGGACGCGGCCCGAGCCCGGCACGCTCGTCCCCGCCCCGGCTCCCTCTTCCCCTCTCCCCGGCCCGCTCCCGCTCGCCGCGCCGGGCCCACCACATCCGCAACCTCCGACCGAGGAGTCACCACACATGCTTCCCGACCACGCCGAGATCGTCGTCCTGGGAGGCGGTACGGCAGGATGCGCCCTCGCGGGACGGCTCGCCCGGCGCCACCGGGTACTCGTCCTGGAAGCGGGACCCGACTACGGGCCCGACCGCTCCTCATGGCCCGCCGATCTGCTGGACGCCACCACCCTGCCCGCCTCGCACGACTGGGGCTACCGGAGCGGGCGCCACACCTTCGACCGCTGCCGGGTCATCGGGGGCTGCTCCACCCACAACGGCTGTACCCAGAACTCCGGCTGGGCCGGAGACTACGACGCCTGGGCGGCCGCCGGCTCACCGGGCTGGGACTCCGCCTCACTGCGCCCGCTGTTCGACGAGGCGGCCGCGCGGATGCGGCTGAGGTCCTACCGTGACGAGGAGATCCAGCCCTTCCAGCGGTCCTTCATCGCCGCGGGCGCAAAGCTCGGTCTGCCCGTACGGCAGGACTTCGACCGGCTCGACGGGGAAGCGGGCATCGGCTGCGCGCCCGTCAACATCACCCCCGGCGGAGTGCGCGTCAACACGGCCTTCGCCTATCTCGACCCGGTACGCGACCGGGGCAATCTGACAGTCGTGGGCGGCGTCAGGGCCGACAGGGTGGTGCTCGACAACGGACGGGCGGTGGCGGTCGATGTCCTCACCGCGGACGGCCGGCGCCACCGGATCGGCACCGGCCTCATCGTGCTCAGCGCGGGCGCCTACGGAAGCCCCGAAGTGCTGCTGCGCTCCGGTATCGGCCCGGCCGCCCATCTCACCGAGGCAGGCGTTCCGGTCCGTCACCATCTGCCCGGGGTGGGGGAGAACCTCCACGACCACCCGTCCGTACAACTGGAGTTCGCCGCAACCGCGGAACTCGCCGCGGACCTGGCCGCGTTCTTCCGCGACCGGTTCCTGCCCGACGAGCAGGCCCTCGCCAAGATCCGCTCGCCCTACGCGGGGGACGCGCCGTACGACCTGCACATCTACCCCTGGACCGAGCGGGACGAGACGCTGGAACACGGCTGGCGCTGCGTCGTCGCCGTCGGCCTGCTCAACCCCCGGTCACGGGGGACGGTACGGCTGAACCCGGCCGCGCCCGGTGCCCTCGCCGACATCGACCACGCCTATCTGGCCCACCCGGACGATCTGGCGGCCCTCGCCCACGGCCTGGACCGGGCACGGGAACTGGACCTGTCCCCCTGTCTGGGCACCCCGCTGCTCACCCCGGACGGCGGCGACACCCGCGACTGGATCAGGGCGAACCACCGCCACTACTGGCATCCGGCGGGCAGCTGCCGGATGGGCCCGGCCGGTGACCCGTACGCCGTCGTCGACCACACCGGCAAGGTGCACGGCCTGGAGGGCCTGCACATCGCCGACGCCTCCGTCTTCCCCCAGGTGCCCCGTGGCACCCCCGCGCTGCCGACCACCGTCGTCGGCGAGCGTGTGGCCGCCTTCATCGAGGAGACCCTGTGACCCACACCGACATCACGGACCCCCGCACCGGCGAGGTCTACGACCGCGTCCCGGTCGCCTCGGCCCAGGACGTCGACACGGCCGTCCGCACTGCCGCGGCCGCCCTGGAGACCTGGCGGACCTTCACACCGGCGGACCGCCACCGCTCCCTGCTCGCCCTGGCCGACGCGATCGCCTCCCGGGCGAAGGAGCTGGCAGCCGTCGAAAGCCGCAACACGGGCAAGGACCTCTCCGAAGTGCTGGAGGAGGACATCCCCGGGGCCTTGGACGAACTGCGGTTCATGGCCGGGGCCGCGCGCGGCGCCCAGGGGCCGCTGGGCGGGGAGTACGTGCCCGGTCATATGTCGGCGGCGGTCCGCGAGCCCGTCGGCGTCTGTGCCCTGATCGCACCGTGGAACCATCCACTGACCTGCGCGGTCGACAAGCTCGCCCCCGCGCTGGCGGCAGGGAACACCGTGGTCCTCAAGCCGGCCGAGACCACCCCCATGAGCGCGCTCGTCCTGGGCGAGATCTGCGCCGAGGTGCTGCCGCCGGGCGTGGTCACCGTCGTGTGCGGAGACCGTGACACCGGCCGTGCGCTCGCCGCCCACCCGGTCCCCGCTCTGGTCTCCCTCACCGGGAGCAGCCGGGCCGGGGCGGAGATCACGGCCTCGGCCGGGATCAAACGGCTCCACCTGGAACTGGGCGGAGACGCGCCCGCGATCGTCCTCGCGGACGCCGACCTGGCCGGGGCGGCGGACGGCATCGCGGAGGCCGCCCTCTACAACGCGGGCCAGGACTGCACCGCCGCCTGCCGGGTCCTCGTGGCCGCCGAGGCGCACGACGAACTGGTCGCGCTGCTGGCCGAGCGGGCCGCCGGAACGGAGGTCGGCCCGCTGAACAGCCGCGCCCAACTGGACCGGGTGAGCGCCTACCTGACAGCGCTCCCCGAGCACGCGCACATCGTCACGGGAGGCACCCCCCTGCCCGGACCCGGCTTCTTCTTCGCCCCGACCGTGGTGACCGGAGTGCGCCAGGACGACGCGATCGTGCAGGAGGAGGTCTTCGGCCCGGTCCTCACCGTCCAGCCCTTCACCGACGAGGACGAGGCGCTCCGCCTGGCGAACGACGTGCCCTACGGCCTGGCGGCGTCGGTCTGGAGCCGCGCCCCCGCCGCCGTGACCCGGCTGGCCGGGCGCATCGACGCGGGAACGGTGTGGATCAACTGCCACGGGGTGTACGCGACCGAGATGCCGCACGGCGGATTCAAGCAGTCCGGATACGGCAAGGACCTGTCCACCTACGCCCTGGACTCATACGTCCGGGTCAAGCACCTGATGACCAGGACCGCCTGAAGCCCGGGCACCGGGGGCGGCGCCCGCCGGGGGCCGCCCCCGTACCGTGCGTACCGTCGCCGGTGGGCGTCACGGGATCACCGGCGACGGCCCGCCCCGGGGCGGGCATACCGTCCGGGCCCGGCGGAAAAGGGATACGGAGGCCGCCGGGCATCGCGCAGGACCAGGGGGCTGAACGGCCCCGGTGCCCGGTTCGCCGGGCGGTACGTGTCCGGGCCGCAAAGGGTGTGTCCGTCGGCCGTGTCCGGGCCTGCGGTGGGCCGTGGGCCGCACGCGCACGGTGGTTGGCCGGGGATGCACTGGCCGCCCCGGGACGGGCGCAGCAGGATGTGGTGGCGGGGAGGTGGGACAGTGCTGAGGACGTTCGACACCGACGAGGTGCCCACGGGCGAGGGGGCCTCCGCGTTCGCCGAGGTCACATCGCGGTTCCTGATGCCGGTACGGATCCTGCCCCATGACCCGGCCGGCTTCCGCGCCCGTATGGGGTATCTGCCGCTCGGGTCCGGAGAGATGATCCAGGCGTCGTGCAGCCCGGTGACGACCGAGCGCACACCGAGGCTGATCAGACAGAGCGATCCGGAGTGCTACCACCTGGTCTACGTCCGGACGGGACGGCACGGCATCGAGCAGGCGCGCACCCGTTCCCAGGTCGGGCCCGGGGAATTCGTCCTGTACGACAGCTCCCTGCCGTACCGGGGGATCATGGGCCTGGCTCCGAATCAGGAGAACACCCTCGTGCTCCAGTTCTCGCGCCGGTCGCTCCGCCTCCGGTGCCCGCACGTGCAACGGCTTCTGGCCACCCCGCTCTCCGGGCGGACCGGAGCCGGTCGGCTTCTCGCCCAGTTCCTCACCGGTCTCACCCGGGAGTACGGACGCTGCTCGCCCGGTGAGCTCGTACGGCTCGGCCAGACGTCCCTCGATCTTGTGACCGTGGCCCTGAGTCACTGTCTCGACCGGGGCACGGATCTGACGGGCGAGTCACGCCAGCGCATCCTGTTTCTGAAGATCGCGTCGTTCGTCGACCGGCACCTCGGCGACGCGGAGCTGTCACCGGCGTCGATCGCCGTGGCCCACGGGATCTCGGCGCGTTATGTGCAGCGCCTGTTCCAGGCACAGGGCACCACCGCCGGCGCCTTCATCCGCGAGCAACGCCTCTCCCCGTGCCGCCGCGACCTGGCCGACCCCGCCCTCCGCCATGTGCCGGTCCACGCGATCGGCGCCCGCTGGGGCCTGCCCAGGGCCTCCGGCTTCAACCGCGCCTTCCGGGCGGCGGTGGGGATGAGCCCCGGCCGGTACCGGGTGCTCGCCGGCAGCACGCCGCCTCCGTCCGCCCACGGCGCCCTGCCCCCGTCCCCACCCGCGCACGGGCAGTTCCTGAGCCGGTGGACCTGATCACTCCGGCGCGGGCCGGTGGCGCCGGTGTCCGGGGCGGCTCGGAACCGGACCCGGCAGCCGATGCCGCCATGCCCGCGGGCACGACGGCCCGGCGGCGGACGCGCCGGGTGCCGGGCCCACGGGGGTGAAGCGGCGTCAGTTCTTCCGTGTCAGTTCTTCCGTCCGACGCCGCAGAGCACCGCGACGTCGGGCACCGGGTCCGGGCCGGGGACAGGCCGCCACTGGGAGGTGGGCACCACGCCCGGGTCGACGAGTTCCAGGCCGTCGAAGTAGGCCGTGATCTGTTCCGGGGTGCGGTTGGTGTAGGGGTGGTCGCCGCCGCTGTTCTCGTTGTACTGACGGACGGCCTCGTTGCGCGCTTCATTGGTGGTCGTGCCGTCGTTGACCACCAGATAGCTGCCGGAGGGCAGTGCGCCGAGGAGATGCGAGAGGGCGGCCCGTGCCTCGTCGTAGTCGGGGACGTTGCCGAGGATGCCCAGCATCATCAGTCCGACGGGGCGGCCGAAGTCCAGCGTCCGGGCGGCTGCCTCCAGGATCAGGGCCGGGTTCCGCACGTCCGCGTCGATGTAGTCGCAGGCACCCTCGGGGGTACTGGTCAGCAGGGCCTGGGCATGGGTGAGCACCAGGGGATCGTTGTCGACGTAGACGATCCGTGACGCGGGCGCGATCTGCTGGGCGACTTCATGGGTGTTGTCGGCGGTCGGCAGACCGGTGCCGATGTCGAGGAACTGACGGATGCCCGCGTCGGCCGTCAGATGGCGGACGGCGCGTGACAGGAACGCCCGGGTGTGCCGGGCGTCGTCGACGATGCCCGGGAACACCTGCTTGACCTGGTCGCCGGCCGCCTGGTCGACTTCGTAGTGATCCTTGCCGCCCACCCAGTAGTTCCAGATGCGTGCCGAGTGGGGTACTGAGGTATCGATCCTGCTCGATGCCTGCGGTGTCGGTTCGCCATCCCTCATTGAGAACACCTTCCTGCTGTACATCCCGTGCTGTACGTCCCGTGGCTCTCGCACAACCTAGCGTCAACAGGACGTAATTCATAAGCGAGTTAGCGATCACGGGATAGGCGGAACCCGACCGGGTGAAGGGCCCGGGGCGGGCCCGCCCGGGGATCAGGGCCTGCGGGCCACCGCCCCGTACATCGCGATGTCCCGGTCGTCGAGGGACTCCTGATCCGGCGACGGGCGCCAGTGGTGCACCTGCTTCAGGCCGGGAGGGACCATCTCCAGGCCGTCGAAGAAGGCCGCGGCCTCCCGTTCGTCACGCAGTACCATCGGCATGCCACGGCTCTCGTACTCGGCCTGGACACGGCGGACTTCCACCGGCGCGAAGTCGGCGGTGCCGATGGTCGCCGCCAGGAAGCTACCCGGAGGCAGGGGTTCCAGCAGGCGCCGGATCAGGGTGTGGTCCTCGGGCGGCATGATGAAGTGCAGCATGCCGATGACCATGAGCGCGACCGGCTGCCCGGGATCGAGGACCTCCCGGAACTGCGGGGACCGGATGATGGCATCGGGTTCGCGCATATCCGCGTCCACATACGCCGTACGGCCCTGCGGCGTCCCGGTCAGCAGCGCCTGCGCGTGCGCCAGCACGATGGGATCGTTGTCCACATAGACGACGGCCGCGTCGGGCCGCTCCCGCTGGACCACCTCGTGCAGATTGGGCGAGGTCGGCAGGCCCGTACCGATGTCCAGGAACTGACGGATCCCCGCCTCCCGCGCGAGGTACCGCGCCGCGCGGTGCATGAACTCCCGGTTGGCCCGCATATGGACCCGGAGTGCGGGCCACCCCGCGATCATCGCCTCACCGGCCTCGACATCCACGGGGTAGTGGTCCTTCCCGCCGAGGATGTAGTCGTACACACGGGCCGAGTGGGCCCGCCCTGTGTCGATCCTGTCCCGGGCGTGCCCGCCGTCCGCCATGCCACAACTCCCTTGTCCCGCAAGCAGCTTGCATATTCTAGGCGGCTGCGCGGCCGGTGGCCCCGGAACCCGCGGGCCGGACCGTCCGCCCGGGATCCGGCCGTGATCATCTCCCCAGCAGGGCCGAGGCGAGCGCGACCTGGGCCGGCTCCAGCGCCGTCCTGCCGTCCTCGATGTCCCACAGCGCGTTCTCCAGCACACGGCCGAGCGTCCAGCCGGCCGCGCGCTGCCGGTCGAGGCCCAGCACCTCGGTCAGGTGGTCGAAGCGGCGGAGCACCGTGCGGGTCACATCGCCCGATGCCACCACGACGTCCTCCCACCGGCTGTCGAGCGCCGGCCAGAGATCGAACCCGGGATCGCCCGCCAGGGGCTCGGGGTCGATGGCCAGCCAGGGTTCCCGCTGTCCGGCGAGGACGTTGTCGTAGTGCAGGTCCCAGTGCAGCAGCCGGTCTCCGGGCTCGGCGACGAGTTCGGCGACGGCCGACGCGCAGATCAGCACCAGGCGCCGCTCGGCCAGGTCGCGCAGCGCCGGTGCGGCGCCCGGCGCCTTGTCGAGCATGGCGGCGGCGATGTCGCCCAGCCGCCGTACCCCTTCGGGCGCGGGCACCGCGACCAGCCGCGCCATCAGTTCGGCGAGGATCTGCGTGGCGGCGGTGTCGTCGGCCACCGCCGACAGCGGACGGGTGGCGTCCAGCCGCTCCAGCAGTGTGGTGCCGGTGTCGGGGTCGTGGTCCAGCAGGCGCACGGCGCCCCCGCCGTCCCACACGCGCAGACCGAGCGCGGCGGCGGCGTTGTCCTCGCTCGGCTGCTGCAGCTTCAGCACCGCGGGCGTACCGTCCGCGCGGACGACCGGCAGCACGAGCGCGGCCATACCGTGCCCGGCGCGGCCGTCCGGGCGCAGCGCCCAGCGGTCCAGGAAGCCGGCGGCTAGCCGGGGCAGCCCGGTGATCCAGGTACGGCGGGACGGATCGTTCCCGCCGTACGACGCGGCGAACGCCTCGGGGACATCGATGGGGTGTGAGGTGCTGATGGGGGAACTCTCCTTTGTCCCGGGTCGGCTCGGGGGTCGGGGAACAGCCATGTCAGATCATGCGCCGAGCCGGCGTCGGCCCTCGGGGTGGGCAGGACCGCCGAACGGCTCGGCGAGGCCCGGCCGCCGGCGTCGGCCGCGGACGGCGAGACCGGCGAGGCCCTGTAACCGCTGTGGGGCACCGCGGCCGTGAACACGTGGACCTCCCGTCGGGCGGGTGTGCTGTCCTGGTTCGGCAAACGCCTGTCGCCCGAGATCAGAAGCCCCGGACGACGCCGTCGGCATCCGCGGCCCCTGCGAACTCCTCCCAGTCCATGTTGGCGAGGGAGAGGTTGTTCTCGATCGACCACAGTTCCCCGGCTGTGACTCGCAGTTCCCCGTGCCCCTGTTCCGGTTCGTACGCGTACGGCAGGTGGACAGCGAGCAGCGGCATCTCCGGCGTGGCGAGGGCGGTCTCGTCGGCCACGATCATCAGGCGGCGCCCGGTCCCGGCAGGGGCCAGGGAGATGATCTGTCCGGTCGTCAGATCGCGGTAGGCAGGATCGTCCACGATATGAACATCGGCGAGGAAGTCGTCCTCGTTCGGAGTCGTGACCGTCGTCCAGAGGGCTTGCCAAGCCGCCTGGTCGGAGAAGTCGGTGCGGATCAGCAGGGTGTCGTTCGTCTGCGGCAGGCTCTTCAACGGAAACTCACTCCTTGAGCGTGTCCGGCGGTCCAACGGGATGCCCGGCCGGGATGGCGTCCTCTCAGCGGGCAAGATATCCGCTCGGTCGGACAAGAAGACTCACTGCCCGTTGCCGGCCCGGGGTCACCCGGGAGCCGACGCCTCCCTGGCAGGCTCCACCGGCTTCCGGTGGACGCCCGTCCGTTCACGGCCATATTCCCGGAGTCTCCCGTGCGCCCCGGGGGCTTCGGTGTCAGGTTCGTCTGCCCTTGGACCTTCGGCCCCTGGGGCCCTCCAGTGCCACGGAGAGACTTCAGCACTGTCAGCACCATGCGTATGTCGGGCATCCGCCCGCTCCGGTGGATGCCTTCGCTCACCGTCGCGTCCCGGACGCTCTGCCCGGCACCGGCGTACCCGCCCCCCTCACAGAAGGAGTCATGAATGAGACGATCCCCCTCCGGACGGCACCGGCCGCCGGCGCGTTCCTCGCGGCCGCCGCACTGGTCGCGCCGGCCCTCCCGTCGGGCACGGCCGTATCCGCGCCCGTCGTACCGGCCGCGGTGCCCCGGGCCGGTGCCTTACCCGTGGAACTCACCCCCGCGCGACACGCCGAGCTGCTGGCCGACGCCACCTCCGCCCGGGGAGCGACGGCCCGCGCCATTGGTCTGGGAGCCCAGGAGGAGTTGGTGCCCGGCAGCGTCCTCCAGGACGCCGACGGCACCCTGCACACCCGCTACGAGCGCACCTACCGGGGGCTGCCCGTCCTCGGCGGCGACCTCGTCGTCCACACCGTTCCGGCCGGCACGGTCGAGAGGGTGACCCGCGCGACCGCCGCCCGGATCGCCGTACCGGAGGTGACCCCGGTCCGGAGCGCCGCCACGGCCGGAACGTACGCGCCGGCGAAGGCCAAGGAGGCGGGCACCGTGGGAGCGGCACACCGACTACGCGGGCGCGCGTGCCGCCACCCTCACCGCGGCCGCCGATCTGTACGGCGCCGATTCCCCGACGTATGTCAACGTCAGGGAAGCCTGGGGCGCCGTCAACGTCGGTACGCGCTCCGGCAGGCCGAATCCTCCGAAGCCCCCGGGCCCCGTCTTCGAGAACACCACCGACGTCCGGATTCCGGACGGCGACCCCGGTCCGGTGGTCTCGTCGACGATCGAGGTGACGGGCCTTTCCGGGAACGGCCCCGCCCTTCTGGAGGTGCAGGAGAACATCGTCCACTGGGACCGGTCCGATCCGACCGTGCACCTGGTGGCACCGGACGGCACCCCGTATCTGCTCAGGAGCAACTCACTCGGTTCCAGCGGGCCCACCACCCACAGCGTGGACGTCTCGTCAAAGAAGGCCAACGGCACCTGGAAGCTGACGGTGCAGGACCGCTACAGCACGAGTGCGGGGTACCTCGACAGCTGGAAGCTGTCCTTCTGACCCCGTGGCCGTGGGCACCGTCCATGACGGGCATCGCCCGCCGCCGCGCGTACGGATCCGGACCGGGCCTCCGGATCCGTACGGCGGCGGTCACGACACCAGTTTCTTGAGCGTCCGCACATCGGCGAGCGGGTCCGGCCCCACGGGGTTGACGCTGAGTACGGTGACCCCGGCCTCCCGGTAGGCGGCGATCCGGTCGCGTACCCACCCCTCGGGGCCGATGAGGTTGGTGAGATCGATGAGTTCGTCGGGGAGTGCGGCCATGGCCTCCTTCTTGTGCCCGGCGAGATACAGGTCCTGGACGCGCTCGGCCTCGGCCTCGAAGCCGTAGGTACGGACGACGTCGTTGTAGAAGTTGCGGCCCTTGGCCCCCATGCCCCCGACGTACAGCGCGGTGTGGGGGCGGGCCAGATCGCGGAGCGCGGTGACGTCGTCGCCGATGGCGAGGAAACCGCCGGCCACGGTCTGCAGTTCACCGAGCCGGGGGTCGCGGCGGGCCTTCCCCTCGGCCAGCGAGGTGCCCCAGACCCGGTGGGCGCGTTCCGGCAGGAAGAGGAACGGCAGCCACCCTTCCGCGATCTCGGCGGTGAGCCGGACGCTCTGCCCGCCGAGGGCGGCCAGATACACGGGGATGCGTTCGCGGACCGGGTGGGCGAGGAGTTTCAGCGGTTTGCCGAGGCCCGTGCCCTGGCCCGCGGGCAGGGGCAGCGGGTACAGCCCGGTGTTGGTGATGACCTCGCGGCGCCAGACGCGGCGGCACAGTCCGACGATCTCGCGGGTGCGGGAGAGCGGCTTGTCGTACGGGACGCCGTGCCACCCCTCGACGACCTGCGGGCCGGACGCGCCCAGTCCGAGGATCGCCCGGCCGCCGGACACCACGTCGAGTCCCGCCGCGGTCTGCGCGATGAGTGCGGGCGTGCGCGAGTAGATCGGCAGGATGCCGGACGCGATCTCCACACGCCGGGTACGGGCGGCCAGGAAGCCCATGATGGTCGGGGCGTCGAAGCCGTACACCTCGGGGACGAACACGATGTCGAGTCCTGCGTCTTCGAGGGCGACCGCCTCGGCGACGGTGGCCCGTACATCTCCGGCGTACGACAACGTGGCGGCTATCCGCACGGTTCTCTCCTTGCTTACGGGTCGGATCGCCGCCGCGGACGACGTGTCGGGCACGGCGGCGGTACGGCGAGGGGGCCATGAGTCAGGGGCCGCGGTCGACACGGCGTACGGGGGTTTCCCACGGGCCGGGCCGGCGCGTCGGCCGTCGCGGTCCCGGGGGCGTCTTCCGCCCGCCCGGCTTCGCGCGCGACGCGCCGGCCCGGATACGCGCCGGTCCCTCAGCGGCCCGGGATCCGTCGCATGAGCCGCAGCGACAGCGTCATGAGCTTGGCGTAGCTCTCCATGGTCATACCGTCCGCGGGGCCGAAGCGGGTCAGGTGCTGTCCCGCCACCGACTGCGGTTCCGTGAAACGGAGGATCCCCTCCCTGCCCTGCCGCCGGCCGAGACCGGACTGCCGCATCCCGCCCATGGGCGCGTCGATGCTGGCGAAGGAGGCGGCGTACCCGTCGTTGATGTTGACGCTGCCGGCCATGACGCCGCGCGCGAGCTCCCGTGTCCGGCGGCCGCCGAAGAGGGAGGCGTTGAGACCCATGGCGCCGTCGTTGACCATCCCGAGCACGGAGTTCTCGTCGTCGAAGGGGTAGACGGAGACGACCGGGCCGAACGTCTCCTGGAGATGGCAGTCCATGGCCGGGGTGACACCGGCCAGAATCGTCGGCTCGAAGAAGTACGGGCCGTACTCGGGCCGGGGCCCGCCTCCGGTGAGTACCGTCGCGCCCTTGTGGACCGCGTCCTCCACATGGGCCGTCACCTTGTCCAGCTGCTCGCGAGAGATGAGCGATCCCATGGCGTTGTCCCAGGACGCGTCCCCGGTGAACACCATCGCCCGGGTGCGGGCGACGAAACGGTCCGTGAACTCGTCGTAGACGGCGCGGTCGACGTAGAAGCGTTCGCTGGAGACGCACAGCTGGCCCGCGTTGGCGAAGGCCGCGCGGACGGCTCCTTCCGCCGCCTTCTCCAGGTCGGCGTCCCTCAGCACCACAAAGGCGTTCTTGCCCCCGAGTTCCAGTGAACAGCCGACGAGCCTGTCGGCGCACTGCCGGGCGACCGTACGGCCGGTGGTGACCGAGCCGGTGAAACACACATAGTCGGCGCCCGCGATGAGGTCGCGGCCGACGGTCGGGCCCGGCCCCGCCACGATCTGCCAGAGGTCCTCGGGCATGCCCGCGTCGACCAGCAGCCGCTTCCCGATCAGCGCCGAGAGCATGGTGCGCTCGTCCGGCTTCAGGACCACTGCGTTCCCGGCCATGATCGCAGCCAGGCCGTCGCACGACGCCAGTGTGAACGGATAGTTCCACGGCGAGATGACCCCGACGACGCCCTTCGGCGTGTGGTGGACGCGCACCCGGGTCAGACCCGGCATCGCCCCTTTCGCGCCGCGGCCGCGCAGATGCTTCGCGGCGGATCGCGCGTAGTAGCGCGCGGTCAGGCCGAGGTGGAGGACTTCGTCGAACGCATGACGACGGGCCTTCCCCGTCTCGGCGGCGATGATGTCCATGACCGTGCCCTGCCGCGCCACCAGCAGGTCGTGAAAGCGGAGCAGCATTCGGGCGCGGGCGCGCACCGGCAGCCGCGACCAACGCCGCTGGGCCGTACGTGCCCGGGTGAACGCGTGCTCGATGTCCTCGGGGGTCGCATGGGGTACCCGGGTGATCGCCTCGCCCGTGAGCGGGTTGCGAACGGTGGCCCGCTGGTCGCCGGTCGCCGTCACCAGGGTGATGAGGTCGGACACGAGCCGTGGGTCGAGGGCGGTCGGCGCCGGGGTCGCGGAGCTGTCGCGCCTGGTTTCCGCCGTCGTGGCGCCGGTCACCGTGTGGCCTCGATGGGGGGCAGTACCGCCTGCATCGCCACTCCGTCGACGTAGGAGTGCTTCTCCTTGACCGCTCCTGCCTCGACGAGGACGAAGTCCGCGAGGTCGGCGTCCAGCGGGACACCCGTGACCGCCGTCCCGCTGAGCTTGAACTGGACGACCCAGAAGTCCTCCCCGGTCCGCAGCGAGACCATCGTGAACGTGAGGTCGGGAACCAGGGAGAAGTTCTCCGCCGCCGCCCTGCGGACCTCCGCCCGCCCGCGTGCGGGCGGCTGTCCCAGGTGCAGATGGAAGATCGAGTCCTCGGTGTGGAGATCGGCGATCCGGTCGGGGTCCCGGGCTTCCCAGCCGGCGTGGTAGCGGTCGAAGAGTTCGCGAGTACGGGCAGACATGTTCAGCTCCCAACATCGACAAACAGTCAGCCTGTATGTAACTTTGCGGTCGGTCATTCGTCAAGGGTTCGCCGGAATTGCCTGTGGTGCGGTGGTGGGTGGATGACTGATGGGGCTGTGGCCATGGAGACCGGGCGCCCGCTGTCTGAGTTGCCGCCCAAGGGTCTGAATACCTATACAAACATTCAGGCTGTATGTATCTTCGCCGTGTTCATCGGCTGGTCGTCATATCAGCGGCTCGACAAGAGCCTCCCGTGAAAGAAGGTGGCGCCATGAGTGGCAGCAGTTCTGCGGAGAAGGCCGGTGCGGTGGGGACGGGCTCGCGCACGATGGCGGATCTGGTCCCGCGCGCCGCCGAGCTGTACGGCCCGGATGTCGCCCTCCGGTTCAAGGAGAACGGCGTATGGCGGCCCGTGAGCTATGCGCAGCTCCGGGAGGCCGTGGCCGAGGTCGGGCGGGGATTGCTCGCACTGGGTCTGCGCCCGGGTGTGAAGGCGGCCATCCTGGCCAACTCCCGGCCCGAGTGGACCTACGCCCACTTCGGAATCCTGGCCGCCGGCGGTGTTTCCGTATCGGTGTATCAGACCAACTCCGCGGAAGAGTGCCGCTATGTGCTGGAGCACTCCGGTGCCGAGGTCCTCTTCGTCGAGGACACCGAGCAGTTGGACAAGATCACGGCGATCCGGGCACGGCTGCCTCGGCTGCGGCATGTCATCGCCTTCGATCCGATGCCCCCCGGCTCCGGAGCGCTGCCGCTGGAGGAGGTCCGCCGCAGGGGCAGGGCGGTCGACCCGGCGGTGTTCGAGGCCGGTATCGCCGCGGTCGGGCCGGAGCAGCCGTGCATCATCATGTACACGTCCGGGACAACCGGGGTGCCCAAGGGCTGCGTACTCACGCACGGCAATTACCGTGAGGTGGTCGACATGATCGCCGCGACGAAGACCATCGTGCCGGGGGAGCGCGTCTATCTGTTTCTCCCGCTGGCCCACGCGTTCGCCGCCGTGGTCCAGTTCCTGTCGTTCGATCTGGGAGCTTCGATCGCCTTCTGGGAACGGGACCCCTCGAAGATCATGTCCAATCTCATGGAGGTGCGCCCCACCTATTTCCCCTCGGTTCCGAGAATCTTCGAGAAGGCGTACGCACGGGCGACCGCTCTGGTGGAGGACCCCGGGCAATTGCGGGCGGCCGTGGAGACCGGATTGCGGGTGCGCGCTCTGACCGCGGCCGGGGAGGAGGTCCCCGAAGAACTGCTCAGGGTGTTCCAGCGCTGCGAGGTGACGCTGTACTCCAAGGTCCGGGAACTGTTCGGCGGTGAAATCCGCCAGTGCACCTCGGGCGCCGCCCCCATCGCCCAGGAGATCCTCGAATTCTTCCACGCGTGTGGCGTGCCCGTTCTGGAGGCGTACGGCCTCACCGAGACCGCCACCGTGGCAACGGTCAACTCGCTCAGTGACTTTCGGCTCCGTTCGGCCGGGAGGCCGCTGCCCGGCGTCGAAGCCAAGATCGCCGAGAGCGGAGAGCTGCTGCTGCGGGGCGGGAATGTGTTCAAGGGCTACTACCAGGACGACCTGTCGACCCGTCAGGCCCTCGACGACGGGTGGTTCCACACCGGAGATCTGGCCTCGATCGACGACGACGGCTATGTCTTCATCACCGGCCGCCAGAAGGACATCATCATCACGGCGGGCGGAAAGAACATCGCACCGGCACGGGCGGAGAACGCGCTCAAGGAAAGCGGCTGGATCTCCCAGGCCGTTCTCGTCGGTGACCGCCGGCCCTATCTCGTCGTACTGATCACCCTCGACCCGGAAGAACTGCACCGCTTCGCCGCGGAGCACGACATGACACCCGGGGAAGCACTGGGATCGCCGGACATACACGCCATCGTCCAGCGCGAGGTCGACCGGGTGAACGCACAGGTGGGCCGGGTCGAGCAGATCAAGCGATTCGCCGTCCTGCCGAGGGATCTGGAGGTCGGGGCCGGAGAACTCACCGTGAGCTTCAAGGTGAGACGCGCGGCGGTCCTCGCGAACCATCAGGAGGTCATCGACGCCTTGTACGCGACCGGGGCTCCCGGGTGAGTCACGCTGGGGAGCCGGGATCTATACTGGATCTCTCCTCCCTTTTCGAGCGACCATCTGGATTGATGAGCACCGACCGCCGAACCCAAGCCGCGCGTTCCGCGGCGACACGACAAGCTCTGCTCGAAGCCGGCCGCACCTTGTTCGGCCAGGTCGGCTACGCCGAGGTCAGCACGGTGGCGATCGTCAAGGCGGCCGGGGTCAGCCGGGGCGCGATGTACCACCAGTTCGCAGACAAGCGCGCGCTCTTCGAGGCGGTACTGGAAGACGTCGAGCGCGACCTGGTCCAGCGCATCGGCTCCGCGGTTCTCACATCGGGACTGCCCGACCCCATCGACCGTCTCATCGTGGGGTGTCTGGCCTGGCTGGACGCTTCGGCGGAGCCCGAGGTCCAGCGCATCGCGCTCCTCGACGCACCGGCCGTGCTCGGCTGGGACCGCTGGCGCGAGATCGAGTCGCGGCACACCATCGGCCTGATGGAGGAACGGCTCGCCGGCGCGATGGCGGCGGGCCGTATCCACCCCCAGGCCACACGGCCGCTGGCGCTCGTTCTCGTAGGCGCCCTGGACGAGGCGTCTCAGCATCTCGCCAAGGGGTATGAATCGCCCGAGGCGATCAGATCCGTGATCAAGCAGCTCATCTCGGGCCTGGCCGGGAACCCGGAGCACGACGCCCCGTCGCCGTCCCGCGACGCGGATCCGGACGTACGGGACGAGTGAGGTGCCGGTGCGCCCTTTCCGCGATGTCGGACGGGGCGAACCGGCACAACGGCGGTACGTCGGGCACCCCCGACGCGGCTCACCGGCCACCGTCCTGACGGGCCTCAAGGGATGTCAGGAAGCCGCATCAGGGCGTCCCTCACCGGCCATGAACCGCCACACCAGACCATGGCCGAGGAGAACCAGCAGGGACAGCAGAATCGCCTCCGCCTGGATCGGCCGCAGCTCCACCGCATCCGCGATGTCGGGCGCGATCCCCACCACCGCGATCAGCAGATAGACGACCGCGGCGCCCAGCTGAGGCAGCGCCAGATGTACGGAGGCGCGGTCGCGGGCACTGTGCGCCAGCAGCCGCAGCGTCGACACACACCCCACCACGGCGATCACCACAAAGCTGGCCCGCCAGATCTCCGGGCTCGCGGTACCACCCACCTGGGCGAAGAGCCCCATCAGCGCGGGCAGCAGGAACGAGAGATAGACCCCGCCCACGATCCGGCGCAGTGTGGGCACCCGCAGCCACTCCCCATGCCCCTGGACCACGTTCCACCACAGACCGACCAGGGTGAAACACGTCGCCGAGAAGAGCGCGTAAAACGTGCTGACGTCCACCGGGCCTCCCGCTGTCAGAGATCACAGCAGTACGGAGCGTCCCACGTGGGGGCGCCGGCAGTGGTGGACCGACACCCGGCCGGCGCCGGGAGGCCCCGGGCGCGGGATACCGGCGAAGGGCCCCGGAGGACCCGAACCCGGTGACCGGCGCACAGCGGCCACCGACCGGTACACGCAGCCGGTCGGTCCGGTGCGCGAGGCCCTTCAGACCGCTGCGTCCGGCGGGGCGTCCGTACCCGCAGAAGCCGGCGAACCCGTGTCCTCGGGCCGTCCGGCCGAGGGGTCCCGCGTCGCGACGGTCACGGCGAAGGTCCGGAACGCGGTCCGGTGGGTCCGGGGGCTGATACCCGTCTGACGCCGGAAGTGGTGCCGGAGGTCGGCGGGCGAGCCGAAACCGGACCCGCGGGGACGGTGGCCCGTGCGGGGACCTCGCCTCAGGCGCCGATGTAGTCCGCGAGGTGCTCGCCGGTGAGGGTGGAGCGGGCGGCGGCGAGATTGGCCGGTGTGCCCTCGAAGACGATCCGGCCGCCGTCGTGACCGGCGCCGGGTCCGAGGTCGATGATCCAGTCGGCGTGGGCCATGACCGCCTGGTGGTGCTCGATGACGATGACCGACTTACCGGAGTCGACGAGCCGGTCGAGCAGGCCGAGCAGCTGTTCCACATCGGCGAGGTGGAGGCCCGTGGTCGGCTCGTCGAGGATGTAGACACCGCCGTCGGCGGCCATATGGGTGGCCAGTTTGAGTCTCTGCCGTTCACCGCCGGACAGTGTGGTCAGGGGCTGGCCGAGGGTGAGGTAGCCGAGCCCGACGTCGGCCAGCCGCCCGAGGACGCGGTGCGCGGCCGGCGTACGTGCCTCGCCGTCGCCGAAGAACTCCCCGGCGTCGTTCACCGACATCGCGAGCACCTCGCTGATGTCGCGGCCGCCGAGGCGGTGGTCGAGGACCGATGCCTGGAACCGCTTTCCCTCGCACTCGTCGCAGGGGGTGGCGACCCCGGCCATCATCGCCAGATCGGTGTAGATGACGCCGGCGCCGTTGCAGTTGGGGCAGGCACCCTCGGAGTTGGCGCTGAACAGCGCCGGCTTCACACCGTTGGCCTTCGCGAAGGCTTTGCGGATCGGGTCGAGCAGTCCGGTGTACGTCGCCGGGTTGCTCCGCCGCGAACCGCGGATCGCGCTCTGGTCGACCGACACCACACCCTCGCCGGCGGGGATCGACCCGTGTACGAGCGAGCTCTTGCCGGAGCCGGCGACACCGGTGACGACGGTGAGGACCCCGAGCGGGATGTCGACGTCGACACCTCGCAGGTTGTGCGTCGTCGCACCCCGGATCTCCAGTGCGCCGGTGGGCTTGCGGACCGTCTTCTTGAGCGCGGCCCGGTCGTCGAAATGGCGGCCGGTGATGGTGTCACCGGTCCGCAGCCCCTCGACGGTGCCCTCGAAACAGACGGTGCCGCCCGCCGTACCGGCGCCCGGCCCGAGGTCGACGACATGGTCGGCGATCGCGATCGTCTCCGGCTTGTGCTCCACGACGAGCACCGTGTTGCCCTTGTCCCGCAGCCGCAGCAGCAGGTCGTTCATCCGCTGGATGTCATGGGGGTGCAGACCCGTGGTGGGCTCGTCGAAGACATAGGTGACATCCGTCAGCGAGGAGCCGAGATGGCGGATCATCTTGACGCGCTGCGCCTCACCGCCCGAGAGCGTGCCCGACGGCCGGTCGAGGGAGAGATAGCCCAGTCCGATCCCCGTGAACGAGTCGAGTGTGTGCCGCAGCGTGGCGAGCAGCGGCCCCACCGACGGCTCGTCGAGCCCGCGGACCCAGTCGGCGAGATCGCTGATCTGCATCGCGCAGGCGTCGGCGATGCCGATCCCCTCGATCTTCGACGACCGGGCGGCCTCGCTGAGCCGGGTTCCGTCGCACCCGGGGCAGACGGTGAAGGTGACCGCCCGCTCCACGAACGCCCGGATGTGCGGCTGCATGGACTCCTTGTCCTTGGACAGGAACGACTTCTGGATCTTGGGGATCAGCCCTTCGTAGGTGAGGTTCACGCCCTCGACCTTCACCTTGGTCGGCTCCCGGTGGAGGAAGTCCTCCATCTCCTTCTTGGTGAACCTGCGGATCGGCTTGTCCGGGTCGAGGAACCCCGACTCGGCGTAGAGCCGGACGGTCCACCAGCTGTCCGACTTCCAGCCGGGAATGGTGAAGGCGCCCTCGGCGATCGACTTGGAGTCGTCGTAGAGCTGTGTGAGGTCGATGTCGGAGACGGTCCCGCGGCCCTCGCAGCGCACACACATGCCGCCGGTGCGGGAGAAGGTCTGCTTCACGGTCTTCCCGGCACCGCGCTCGACCGTGATTGCACCGCTCGCCCGGACCGAGGCCACATTGAAGGCGAACGCGCCGGGCGAACCGATGTGCGGCTGCCCGAGCCGGCTGAAGAGGATACGCAGCATCGCGTTGGCGTCGGTGGCGGTGCCGACCGTGGAGCGGGGGTCGCTGCCCATCCGCTGCTGATCCACGATGATCGCGGTGGTCAGCCCGTCGAGTACATCGACCTCGGGGCGCGCCAGTGCCGGCATGAAGCCCTGGACGAAGGTGCTGTAGGTCTCGTTGATCAGCCGCTGGGACTCGGCGGCGATCGTGTTGAACACCAGAGAGCTCTTGCCCGAGCCGGAGACACCGGTGAACACCGTCAGCCGGCGCTTGGGGATCTCGATGCTGACGTCCTTGAGGTTGTTCTCGCGGGCGCCGTGCACACGGATCACCCCATGGCGGTCCGCGACGTGCGGCGGGGGCGACCGCGTGTCCGTCCTCGTGGCCTTGCTCATCGTGTCTCCATCTGTCGCGCGGCGCCGTCCCCTGCGGTCTCCGCCTGCGTTGCCCGGCTCGGTCTGCCAGCCGAGCGTACGTCCTGTACCGCCATTCGGGCGCGGCCGGGGCAGGGGTCCGCCGTCCGCCCGACCGGCACGTCCGACCTGGCCCGACCGGTGCGGGGACCGGCCGGTGGCTGTTCGCGTGCGACGGCTCGCCGTCGGAACACGCGTTCACCTCACGCCGGGCCCGGGAGGCTGTGTGCCGGTATCCGACCTTGGGTCACAGGGGTACGCATGCCCTGGACGGACCCCGCACATCGCATGGCCCCCGGGCCCGGAGCGGGGCGCCGCCGGCCCACCGGGCGGGGTCCGGATCCGGTCGGCGGGGCGGTGTGCGCGCCCGTATGGCGCAGCTCCCGCTGCCGCCGAGCGCGGTGCACTGAACACTGGCCGGGTCCGCCGCCGTACGCCCAACGTCCCGCCGCCACCCGAGGAGAGACATACCGTCATGTCCACTGCCCCGCAGAACGCGCCCCGCTCCTCCGAGGACATCACCCGTGAGTTCGCCGGTCGCACCGCCTTCGTCACCGGCGGGGCCTCCGGCATCGGCTACGCCGTCAGCGCCCTGCTGGCCGCGCGCGGGGCCGCCGTGGCCGTCGCCGACCTCGACGGAAAGGCGGCGGAGGTGCTCGCGGAACGGCTGACGGCCGACGGCGGCACCGCCATCGGGCTCGCCGTCGACGTCACCGACCCCGAGTCCGTACGGGTGGCGGTCGACACCACCGTCCAACGGCTCGGCCCACTCCGTCTCGCGGTCAACAACGCCGGGGTCTCCGGCGCCGTCGCCCGCCTCGCCGACTACCCCCTGGCGGAGTGGCGCCAGGTGATGGCCGTCAATCTCGACGGGGTCTTCCACTCGCTGCGGTGCGAGCTGCCCGCGATGAGCGAGGCCGGCGGCGGCTCGGTGGTGAACGTCGCCTCGATCATGGGAACGGTCGCGACCATGGGAGGGAGCGCTTATGTCGCCGCCAAGCACGGTGTGGTCGGCCTGACGAAGACCGCGGCTCTTGAGTACGCGGCCCGGGGCATCCGGGTCAACGCCGTCGGGCCGGGCTTCATCGACACCCCACTGCTCCATACGGTGGACGACGAACAGCGGGCGGCCCTGGTGGCTCTGCACCCCGTGGGGCGTCTGGGCACAACGCAGGAGGTCGCCGAGACCATCTGTTTCCTGCTCTCCGACCGGGCGTCGTTCGTCCAGGGCAGCCACCACCTCGTCGACGGCGGCTACACGGCCCGCTGAGGACTCCGAAGAGGCCGGCCACCGACGGTCCGCGTGCCTCTGGTGGCGCCGACTGCCCGCGGGCCTTTGGCACCGGAGTTCTTACGGGGCCGGGATCCCGGGCGGGCGCGCGGGCGCGCCGAGACGGACGGGGACTCCCGGCGAGTACAGCACACTGACCGGCTCACCCCGCGGTACGGGCAGTCCCGCCGCCGCCACCAGTTCCTCCCGGCACTCGACGAGCTCCGCCCGGTACAGCGGCCAGCGCGGGTGGTCGTTGGGCAGATAGGCCACACCGCCGGGGAAGGCGTTGTGCATCCCCCACCGGGCGGTCAGGAAGTGCTCCAGCTCCGTCGGCTCCTCGACGCGTTCACCCTTGCGTACGGTGATCCGGCTGCCCACGCCACGGGGCCCGGGCCAGCGCCGGGAGCTGGTGTAGACGAGTGTGTCGTCGGCGGAGCGGACGGACATACGGGACCACACGTACGGCAGCCGGAAGCCGGCCCGCCCCATGACCACCGGCAGCAGCCGGGAGGCATCCATCGAGCGGAACACCACACCGCGCCGGCCGTGGGCGTCGACTGAGTACAGACGCACGTTGGTCTCCGGGAAAGCGCCGAAATAGGGGACCCCGGGGAGCCGGAACCAGCCGACCCGGTGCATCCGGAAGGCCACCAGGCCGACGTACGTGGTCCCGTGGAGCGTGTCGGGTACGGTCCCGGCCGGCAGCAGCCCGGCCACGAGGTCCGGGTCCACGGGCCAGTGGACGAACGTGAGGTCCAGCCACCACTGGGTGAGCAAGGGACTCGCTATCACGCCGGGGGCGTCCGGACTGACGGGACCCGGGTTGCGCTCTGTGCTCGACATGGAGTGAGCATCCCAGAGGGGCCCGGAGCGGCCGGGAGGAGGTCCGGGTTGTGTGCGTCACACGATCCGCCGTCCCTGCGCGAAGGCCGGACGGTGACCGTTCACGGCGGTGGGGAACAGGGCGAACTGCCGCAGTCGCGCTCAGCGGATCAGGTCGATCGGGCGGGCTTCGCGGCACGTCGGATACCCGGACCGTTTGCCTGGTTCTATCGCAACCTTTATATTGCTATAGAGATGGCAACGCAAAGGTTGCGAAGGAGGGTGGAATGGTTGCGAACACGATCGAGCGCGAGGTGGTGCTGCGGCACCCCGTCGAGCGCGTGTGGACCGCGCTGACCACGGCCGAGGGACTCTCGCAGTGGTTCGGTTCGGTGGCCGAGATCGATCTGCGGCCCGGCGGGCGGGCGTTCTTCCGATGGGAGGAGTTCGACGACGAGTCCGTCGCCACGATCGAGGCGGTCGACCCGCCCCGCCGTTTCGCGTTCTGGTGGGGCATCGGGTCCCTGCCGGAGGGTGGGGCGGCGCGGACGCTGGTGGAGTTCACGCTGGAGCCCGTACCGGAAGGCACCAGGCTGCGCCTGGTGGAGAGCGGGTTCGCCCGGGTCGCCGAGGAGGTGGCCCTGGCCGCCCACAGGTCCAACAGCCAGGGGTGGGACACGGAGCTCGCCGAGCTGGGGACCTACCTCGATGCGGCCGGCTGATTCCGAGGAGCAGGCCGTCGCGGTGTTCGCGGCCCTGACGGATCCGACGCGGCGGGCGCTGCTGGAAGAACTCGCCCGCGCCGGACCGGCCACCGTCACCGAACTCGCGCGCCGGTTGCCGGTCAGCCGCCAGGCGGTGGCCAAGCACCTCGGCCGGCTCGTCGAGGCGGGACTCATCAGCTCCGGCGAACCGTCCGGCCGCCGCCACCCCTACCGGTTGGAACCGGCCCCCATCCGCGCGGCGCAGGTGTGGCTCGCCACCCTCGCCCATCGGTGGGACGACCGGCTGACGGCTCTGGAGCACGCGCTGGGAGCCGCGCTGGACGACACCCGGGAACACCCACAGGACATCACCGACACCAAGGAGTCGCATCATCATGAATGAGCCTGAGTTCACCCCCGGTCTGAACATCGCGATGAAGATCCCCAAGGCGCAGTACGAGGCCACCGTGGCCTTCTACCGGGACACCCTGGGCTTCGACGTCAAGGAGGACGACGCGTCCAACGCCCCGACCGTGTCGAGGACGCACTCGGTGCGGTTCGGCCCCATCACGCTGTGGCTCGACTGCGTCGACGCCTACAGCCGGCACGATCTGTGGCTCCAGGTCCACACCGACGACCTGGACGCGGCGAGGGAGAAGCTGGCCGGTATCGGTATCCACCCGTGTGACGAGGTCGAGCCCCTGGTGAACCTCGACACCCGGACCCACTGGGTCAAGAACCCGACCGGTGTCGTCCATCTGCTCACGGAGGCCCGCTGACTCCCTGAGTCCCGGCGGGGGCGGCCTGGCGGGGCGTCCGGGGGGCGTCCCGGTGGGAGCGGTGGCGGCGGCCGGTCCGCCGCCACCGCCTTCGCCTTCCGGCCGAGGGCCGGTGCCGCCGGCGCGGGCAGCCCGAGCCGCCCGCCTTGCGCCGTGCTCCGGATGCCCTACGGGTGCGCGCCCCGTACGGCGCCGGGGCTGACCGGTTCACCGGCTCAGACGTCCCGGCTCCCTCCTCGCGGGTCGACCGGGGTGAGGACCCCGAGCCGGTCCTCGATCGCCTGGGCGGCGCCGAGGCACAGGTCCTCCCGGAACGCGCGCCCGACGATCTGCACTCCGCAGGGGAGCCCGTCGGCCGTCCCGGTCGGTACGGCCACACCCGGCACGCCCACGAAGCTGGTCACCGTACACAGGCGCATTCCCGACCCGACCCGGTCCCGGCCCGCCCTGTCGCGTGATTCCAGCCCCGGTTCGACCGGTGGTTCGGTGAAGACCGGGCCGAGCAGCAGCGTGTACTCGTGGAGGAATGCGGCCCAGGACCGGCGGATGCCCATCCAGGTGCCCATCAGCTTCATGAACTCGTCCGCGCTCGCGGGCGGGGTCCGCTCCATCGCCATCCCGATGTACCGGTCCCCGCCCTTCCCGAGCAGCTTGCGCACCACCGGCCAGGCCGGGGCGAACTCGGTCACGGTGATCCGGCCGTACGCTTCCAGGGCCTCGTCGACCCGCGGTACGTCCCGCACCTCGTGTGCGTCGTAACCGGCGTCACGCAGGGCGTCGGCCGCGGTCGCGACGGCTCCGCGGATCGCCGGGTGGACGCCGTGCCCGCCGGGGTCCGCCACGACCGCGACCTTCACCGGGCCGGTGAGCGGTTCGCCGTACGCGGGTACCGGCACGGCCCGCGGGTCCCGCGGGTCGGTCCCGGCCAGCACCTCGTAAGCGAGCCGGAGATCGCCCACACACCGGGCCAGCGGACCGTCGGTGACCAGCATCTGGGACGCCGGGCCGGGGTCGTCCGGGCCGAGAACGCGGTGGTCGGCGGGGAACCGGCCCGTGGACGGCTTCAGCCCGGCCACCCCGCAGAACTGGGCCGGGATACGCACCGACCCACCGGAGTCGTTGCCGAGCCCGAGCGCCGCCATGCCCGTGGCGACGGCCACGGCGTCGCCCCCGCTGGAACCGCCCGGGGTCCGGCCGCCGTCCCACGGGTTGACCGTGTCGCCGTACAGCTCACTGCGCGTGTGCATCCCCGCGAGAATCAGGGTGGGGATGTTGCTGTGCCCGACGGGGATCGCCCCGGCCGCGCGCAGCCGTGCCACCGGGGGCGCGTCGGCGGTCGCCACCAGGTCGCGGAAGCGCTCCGTACCGAACGTGGTCGGCACTCCTTCGACGGCGGTGCTCTCCTTCACCGTGAACGGCACGCCCGCGAGCGGCCCCAGCGCCTCACCGGCGGCCCGCCGGCGGTCCGTCTCCGCTGCCGTCTCATACGCGCGATCCGCGAAAAGCTGGGTGACCGCGTTCATCGACGGGTTGACCTCGGCGATGCGGTCCAGATGACTGCCGATCAGTTCGACGGCTGAGACCTCCGCACCGCGCACGGCCTCCGCCTGCGCGGCGGCGGACAACTTCCACAGGGCGTCCTGCATGGCTGTTCCCTCCTCGTCTCGTACCAATGCGCTTGCATCGGAACCGTACCCCTGGAACCGATGCAAGCGCATCGCATAAAGTGATCCGGACAGCAGACCGCCACAACACGGGGAGGCGACCGGGCATGCCCAGGCAGGTGGATCACGCGGGCCGACGCCGTCTCATCGCCGAGGCCGTCTGCCGTCTCGCCGACGAGCGCGGGCTGGAGGGAGTGACGCTTCGTGACGTCGCCGCCCGCGCGCAGGTGTCGATGGGTGCCGTTCAACGCTGCTTCCGTACCAAGGAAGAGATGCTGGTGTTCGCTCTCGGATACATCGGAGAGCGGATCGGCGAACGCGTACAGGCCCGCCTCGTCAGAAGCCCGGCCCAGTCGGCCGGTACGGTCCTGGGCCACGCGGCCGCCGAGATCTCCCTGCTCGGGGAGGAGCACCGCGCCGAGGCCAGGGTCTGGCTCGCCTTCGTCGCGCAGGCGGCTGTCAGCCAAGCGCTCGCCGGGCCGCTCACCGAGAACTACGGGGCCATGCAGGAGACGTTCACCCGCCTCATCTCGGAAGCCGGTGAGGGCGGCGGCCGCGCCGGGCCCCTCGATCCGCAGCGAGAGGCGCGGACCCTCCTCGCCCTCGCGGACGGGCTCACCGTTCATGTCCTCATCGGCCACCTCACCCCGCGAGAGGCCTACGACGTCCTCCACGCGCACCTGGCCGGCCTCTGGGAGTAGCCCGGCCCGGCTTCCCCGGCTCTTCTGTGATCCTTCCATGGATACAGGTGCGCCCCGGCCTCCGTCGCCTCGGAGCGCCGGGCGCCGGGGTGGAGACGGGGTTCCGGCTGCGGGCAACGGCCGTGAGCGCCCTCGCCGAATGCCGCGCAAAGGGGGGGCCGCGGCCCTTCCGCCGGTTTTTCGGAAGCCCGAATTCCGTTCATATTCGGCCTGCCGTCCGCGACTTCCGCCACACGCGGAGTATCGGTACTCTGGCGATTCCGATCACGGTGGACACGGCGCGCATTCGTACGTACGTACCAGCACGACCAAGGAACGGCATGCACCGAGTGGTACAGGCGTGGCGAAAGTTAAGATCCCGAATAGCCCGTTGCACAGCTCTCGCCGGAAGAGTTCTCGACGAGTACCCGGAGAAGGTCACTCCCTCCGGAAAAGCGGGGCAGATCCTCTTCTTATGCGGAGTCCCGCTGGTGAGCATGGCCCTTGTCCGGATCATCTGCGAAATCGAGAGAATGGCCACGGCCCCTCGATGCGGCCCGCTCACCCTCCTCCATCTGGCCCTTCCCACAGAGCGCGGTGACACCACCGGCTGCCGGACGCTTCCGCTCACGGCGGACCTGCCGAGCGTGGCCCTGGGCTTCACCTCGACGCTCGCGATGGCCGTCTATCTCATCCTCATCACCAGGCTGTCACGGCTGAAGGAGGAGATCGTCGAGTCCGGCCTGGTGCAGAACTCGGACTTCCGCACGGGCGACCTCGCCGACCGGCTCACCCGGCTGGAGAGCGGAATCCGACTCGGCCGTGCGGCGAAGACCGCCCTCGCCGCCGCGAGCATCGCGGGCAGCGCCGGGCTCTACACCTGGGCCTACCGCGGCGGCCGCGCCTTCACCGACCTCGCCGCCATTTCCTCCTCGGACCCCTCCGTGCAGTCGGTGAGGGAGTCATGGTGGGCGAACTACACCGAGCGCCCGCTGCTGGCCGCCCTCTGGATCGGCATCGGCTCCATCGGGCTCTATTTCGCCACCAAACAGGGCTATGTCTATCAGCGTCTCCTGGCATTCTCCTGGGCTTCTCGCAAGGAATGGACATTCCAGTACGTGGGACGGGACCGCGACGACGATTTCGGCTGGAAGCCGGTCGGCCGTATCATCACCATGGTCTATCTGGGATTCCTGAACTTCACGGTCTCGCTCACCTCCGCCGCGTATCTGCTGCGCGGTGAGTCCGGTGACTGGAAGAACCCGGTCGTCGGCCTGGTGGCCCTGATCGGTATATGGGCCAACGCCGGAATCCTCCTGGCGCTGCTCACGGTGATGATCAAAAGCCATAGGTCGATCGTCGAACGCAGAAGGCTGGAACTGGCGGCGGAGATCGCTCGCCTCCATGAATCCGGAGGGGGATCCGGACCGGCGGAGCGCTATGCCCGGCTGAGCTATCTCTCGGGCCAGGGCGCGCTTCTCCACGAGGCCCCCCGCTGGTATCCGCTGAGGGGACGGCTCAAGCCGGTCTTCTCCCTGGCGCCCATCGTTCTCGCCCTCTACAAGCTCGGGGTGGAGCTCTCGAAGCTCCTGTGACGCGCGCTCACCCGGCCTCGTGCCGGACTCCCGGCCGGCCTGGTCTGTTGCGCACCGGATCCGTCCCGGGCCGCCCCGGCGCCGGCGGCTCTCCGGCGCTGCGCCGCCGAGCGTGTGCTGCGCTGCATCAGCTCGGCCGCGGTCCGGGAACAGAGCCGTCGAGCGCGGCCGCGATGGCGTCCACCGCGGTGGTGAGGGCCGTGACGATCTCCCTCACCCGGCGCGGTGAGTAGCGCACGCTGGGCATGGCGACCGAAACCGCCGCGACCGTTCGGCCCTCCCCGTCGGTCACCCCGCGTCCGACGGCGACGAGTCCCTGCTCGGAACGCTCCAGATTGAGGGCCACACCGCTCTGCCGGACCGCGCGGAGTTCGGCGCGCAGTTCCGTCGGATCCGGCCACTCCTCGGACCGGTCGGCGGGAGGAGGGGAGGCGTAGAGCGCGGCCAGCGCGTCGTCGCCGAGTGCCGCCAGCATGACGAGACCACCGCTCACGAGGTGGGCGGGGAAGACCATGCCCTCCCGGCCGCCGACCTTCAGTGCCTGCGAGCACTCGACGGAGGCGAGGAAGCGAACGGTCCGGCCGGTGCGGATACACAGATGCGCCGTCTCATCGAGGGTGTCGACCAGGGTTCTCAGCGGACCGAGGGAGGCGGCCCGGACGGCCCCGACGTTCGACTGCGCCGTGGTGGCGATCTCCAGGACGGGCCCGGCGCGGTAGACGCGACTGTCGTCCTGGACCGCGAAGTCCCGGTACACGAGCGTGGAGAGCAGCCGGTGGGCCGTGGAGCGTGCCACGCCCAGCCGCCGGGCGGCCTCGGAGACCGTGAGCGGCCCCTCGACCTGCAGGATCACCGCCAGCTGGAGCGCGTGGTCCACACTCGTCACGCCGTACGCGGGCGGATTCTTCATCGACTTGGCCACAGATCACCATTCCCGGACTGTTCTGGCAGGCAGAATATTCTATTCCCATTACTGGCCTGCGGAGCACTGTGCCTCCATGACCGACCAAGACACGAACGTCGTCTCGCCCGTCACGCTGACGGCCGAGGACCGGCCCGATCAGCCGCCGGTCACCCCTGAACTGGAGGACCTCTACCGCGGATTCGAGCAGTCCCTGCTGGTGCCGCTGTGGACCCGGATCGGTGATCTGATGCCTCCGCAACCCCGGTCCAAGGCACAGCCCCACCGGTGGGAGTGGAAGACCCTGCTCGATCTGGCCGACCGTTCCGGGGGCCTCGTCGCGGTCGGCCGCGGCGGTGAGCGGCGCGCGATCGCACTGGCCAACCCCGGCCTGGACGGGCGGCCGTACGCCACCCCGACGCTATGGGCCGCCATCCAGTATCTGATGCCGGGCGAGGACGCGCCCGAGCACCGCCATACGCAGAACGCCTTCCGGTTCGTCGTCGAGGGCGAGGGCGTGTGGACCGTCGTGGAGCGTGAGCCGGTGCCCATGCACCGGGGCGACTTCCTGCCGCAGGCGGGCATGCACTGGCACGCACACCACAACGCGGCCGACACCCCGATGGCCTGGATCGACGGGCTCGACATCCCCTTCCAGTACGGCATCGACGCGCAGTTCTTCGACTACGGCCGTAACGAGCTGTCCGAGCGGGAGCACGCCACCCCCGGCCGCTCCCGCTCGGAACGGCTCTGGGGCCATCCGGGCCTGGCCCCGGTCTCCCTCCTCGGATCCAGGGAGGGCACCCCCCTGCTGCGCTACCGCTGGGAGGACACCGACGCCGCCCTGACCGCCCAGCTGGAGCTGGAACGCGAGGGCCACCCCGGCACCGTCGAGCCCGGACACGCCGTGGTGCGCTTCATCAACCCCACCACCGCCCGGGACGTCCTGCCGACCGTCCGTGCCCAGTTCCACCGCCTCCTGAGCGGATACGAGACCGCTCCGCGCCGGGAGACCGGCTCGTCGGTGTACCAGGTGTTCGACGGCGCGGGCAAGGTGAGTGTGGGCGACCACGCCTGGTCGGTCCAGCGCGGCGATCTCTTCGTCGTCCCCTCCTGGGCACCCCTGTCGATCCGCTCCGAGGCGTCCCCGTCCGACTCCGACTCCGGTGCGCTCGACCTGTTCCAGTTCAGCGACGCGCCCGTCCTCGGAAAGCTCGATCTGTTCCGCACCCACGTCGAGGAGAGCGCGTGAAGCTCGCGACCATCCGCCTCGGAGACCGTACCGCCGCGGTCCGGGCCGAAGGAGAGTATCTGGTCGAGGTCGGCCCGCCGGACGTGGGCGCGGTGCTCGCGTCGGCCGCCGGGCTCACGGGCGCGTCGACCGCCGACGGCCCGCGGCACCCTGCCGACGGCGCGGTGTTCGCCACGCTCGTGCCGCGCCCCGGCAAGGTGGTCTGCGTCGGCCTGAACTACCGGAACCACATCAAGGAGATGGGCCGGGAGCTGCCGGAGCACCCCACCCTCTTCAGCAAGTTCACCGACACCCTCATCGGTGCCCGTGACGACATCCGGCGCCCGGCCGAGACCGAGTCGTTCGACTGGGAGGCCGAACTCGCGGTGGTCGTCGGCCGGCCGGTACGGCGCGCCGACGAGGCGGCGGCCGTGGACGCCATCGCCGGCTTCACCGTTTTCAACGACATCACCTGCCGGGACTGGCAGTTCCGCACCCGTGAATGGCTCCAGGGCAAGAACTGGGACTCCAGCACACCCGTGGGCCCGTACCTCGTCACCACCGACGAACTCGGCGGCCCCCGACCCGCACTGGACATCCGCTGTGCGGTGAACGGGCGCCTGATGCAGCGGGACACCACCGGCGACCTGCTCTTCGACCCGGTCGACCTGGTGCGGTACGTCTCCACCATGATCCGGCTCAATCCGGGAGACATCATCGCCACCGGCACCCCCGGAGGAGTCGGCCACGCCCGCAGGCCCCCGGTCTTCCTTGAGGACGGCGACACGGTCACCACCGAGATCGAGGGCCTCGGCCGGCTGGAGAACCGCGTCGTCTCCGAGGAGTCACGATGAACACCCCGGACACCCCGGACACCCCGAACACCGCACTCGCCTGGGTGGCCGAGGGCACCGCACTCTGCGCGAAGGCCCTCGAAGGGCTCGACGAGACCGCGTACGCGGCCCCCTCGCCGCTGCCCGGCTGGACCCGCAAACACGTCGTGGCCCATCTGGCCGGGAACGCCGAGGCCGTCGGCAACCTCGTGCGCTGGGCGCGGACGGGTGTACCGACGCCGATGTACGCCTCCCCGGCGCAGCGCGCGGAGGCCATCGAGGCGGGTGCCGGGCTGCCCGGCGAACAGCTCACCGTATGGTTCCGGGAGTCCGCGCGGGCCCTGGCCGACGCGATGGCCGCACTCACCGGGGACCAGTGGCGGGCCGAGGTCGTCACCGCCCAGGGACGGACCGTGCCCGTGAGCGAGACCCCCTGGATGCGCAGCCGGGAGGTCATGGTCCACGCCGTCGACCTGGGCACCGGTCCGGGGTTCGCCGATCTGCCCGAGGCGTTCCTCGCCGAACTCCGCGCGGACATCCTCGCCCGGCGCGGCCGGGACACCGTTCCCGCCGTGCACGGCAGTCCGGCGGAGATCACGGCCTACCTCGCGGGCCGCCCCTGCACCGGTGTCACGACCACCGACGGCCTGCCCGCCGAGCCCCTGACACCGTGGCTGTGACCACGAGGAGAAGGACATGAGAACCACAGACACCCACCGCCCCGACGTCCTGGTGATAGGCGGCGGGATCGGCGGCCTCTCCGCGGCCCTCGCCCTCAGCCGCAAAGGACTGGGAGTGCGCCTGTACGAGCAGGCGCCGGCGTTCGGCGAAGTCGGCGCGGGCCTCCAGATCGCACCGAACTGCACCCGCATCCTCGACGCCTACGGACTCCTCGGCGAGGCCCTCTCGCTGGGCGTCACGCCCGAACACATGGTCATGAAGGACGCCGTGGACGCCGGTGAGCTGACCCGTCTGGACCTCAAGGACCTGGAACGCCGCTACGGCTTCCCCTACATGGTGATCCACCGCAGCGACCTGCACGGCATCATCCTGCGCGCCTGCGAGCGCGCGGGCGTCGAACTGGTGAGGGACGCGCGCTGTGTGGCCTACGGGAACACCGCCGGCGGCGCGCGCGTCACCTTCGCCGACGGCCGGAGCGACGAGGCCGAGGTCGTCATCGCCGCCGACGGTCTCCACTCGGTCGCGCGCAAGCTCCTCGTCGACGACGAGACGGTCAGCTCGGCGTACGTCGCCTACCGGGCCGCCGTGCCGTACGAACGGGTGCGGGGCAACGGAGTGCACCGCGACGACGTCGTGGTGTACGTCGGACCGCGGTGCCACTTCGTGCAGTACCCGCTGCGCGGCGGCGAGATGTTCAACCAGGTCGCGGTCTTCGAGTCGGCGAAGGCGCTCGCGGGCGCGGAGGACTGGGGGACACCCGACGAGCTGGACCGGGCCTTCGAAGGCGCCTGCGGACCGGTCCGGCGGGGGCTGCCGCTGATGTGGCGCGACCGCTGGTGGCGGATGTACGACCGGGACCCCATCACGAAGTGGGTCAGCGGCCGGATCGCGCTGCTCGGAGACGCCGCCCATCCGCCGCTCCAGTACATGGCCCAGGGCGCCGTCATGGCCATCGAGGACGGCTGGGTCCTCGCCGAGCACGTGGGCGCCCGGCACGGCAGGCGCTCGCGGGAATCCTCCGGCGTCGACTGGGAGGCCGCCCTCGCGGCCTACGAGGCCGCACGCCCCGAGCACTGCCGCCGGGTGGTCACCACCGCACGCCGGTGGGGCGAGCTGTGGCACCACGACGGAATCAAACGGCTCCAGCGCAACGCGCTGCTGCGCTCCCGCGACACCTACGACTACACCTTCACCGACTGGATCTACGGCCCCACCGCACTGACGCCCGAGCAGGAACCGCGGCTCTACCCGACGATCCCGCTGGACTCGGTGAAGGTCTGAGCACCGTCCGTGTGTGTCCGCGCCCCGGCGACCCCTCCCTCAGGTGTCCGCCCGGCCGCCGGCTCCGCGTCAACCGGACCGGCCACCGAGTCCGCGTCAACCGGCACCGACCGTGCCGCGAGGAAAGGAACCACCCATGCCCCAGCAGGTACGAGGCGTCATCGCGCGGTCCCAGGGCGAGCCGGTCACGATCGAGACGATCACGGTGCCCGACCCCGGCCCGGGCGAGGCCGTGGTGAGGATCCAGGCGTGCGGAATCTGCCACACCGACCTCCACTACCGTGAGGGCGGCATCGGCGACGGCTTCCCCTTCCTGCTCGGCCACGAAGCGGCCGGAGTGGTGGAGTCGGTCGGCGAAGGCGTGGCCGGGGTCGCCCCCGGTGACTTCGTCGTCCTCAACTGGCGAGCGGTGTGCGGACGGTGCCGCGCCTGTCTGCGCGGACGCCCCTGGTACTGCTTCAGCACGCACAACGCCGTGCGGAAGATGACCCTGACCGACGGCACCGCGCTCTCGCCCGCGCTCGGTATCGGCGCCTTCGCCGAGAAGACCCTGGTGGCGGCCGGGCAGTGCACCAAGGTCGACCCGGCCGCGTCCCCCGCCGCCGCGGGCCTGCTGGGCTGCGGTGTGATGGCGGGGCTCGGCGCCGCCGTCCACACCGGCGGGGCCGCACGAGGCGACACCGTGGCCGTCATCGGCTGCGGTGGCGTCGGCTGCGGAGCCGTCGTCGGCGCCCGTCTCGCCGGGGCCGCGAGGATCATCGCCGTGGACATCGACGGCCGCAGGCTCGCCGACGCCGTCTCCCTGGGCGCCACGCACACCGTCGACGCCAGGGAGACCGGCCCCGCCGGAGTCGTCGAGGCGATCCGTGAACTGACCGGCGGCTTCGGCGCCGACGTGGTCGTCGACGCCGTCGGCAGCCCGGAGACATACCGGCAGGCGTTCTACGCCCGGGACCTGGCCGGCACCGTCGTGCTGGTCGGCGTACCGGCCCCGGAGACGAGCATCGAGCTGCCGCTGCCGGACGTCTTCGGACGCGGCGGGAACCTGAAAGCGAGCTGGTACGGCGACTGCCTCCCCTCCCGTGACCTCCCCGTGCTCGTGGACCTCTATCTCCAGGGACGGCTCGATCTGGACGCCTTCGTCACCGAGACCGTCACCCTGGACGGAGTCGAGGACGCCTTCACCCGTATGCACACCGGCGAGGTGCTCCGCTCGGTGGTGCTGTTGTGACGGCCGCCGGTATCGAGCACCTGGTCACCTCCGGCACCTTCAGCCTGGACGGCGAGACCCGGGACGTCGACAACAACGTCTGGATCGTGGGGGACGACCACGAGGTCGTCGTCATCGACGCCGCCCACGACGCCCGCGCGATCGCCGCGGGCGTGGGAAGGCGGCGGGTGACGGCCATCCTGTGCACCCACGGCCACGACGACCACATCGGTGCCGCACCCGCCCTCGCCGAACGGACCGGCGCCCCGATACTGATCCATCTCGACGACCGGCTGCTGTGGAGACACACCCACCCCGGCCGGAACCCCGACGGCTATCTGACGGACCTGCGCCGGATCGTCGTCGCGGGCATCGAGCTGACCGTGCTGCACACCCCCGGCCACACTCCGGGAGCGGTCTCGCTCCACGCCCCCGGCCTGGAGACGGTGTTCACCGGTGACACCCTCTTCCAGGGCGGACCGGGAGCCACCGACCGTTCGTACGCGGACTTCGGGACGATCATCCGCTCCGTACGCGACCGGCTGCTGCCCCTGCCACCGGCCACGGTGGTCCGCACCGGCCACGGCGGGACGACGACGATCGGCGCCGAGGCACCGCACCTCGACGAGTGGATCGCCCGCGGCTACTGAACACCTCCCGGCCGAACCGCCCCCGTACAGCTCCCGGACATACCTCACCTTCCCCGTACACCCCCGAAGGCGAATCCGCGGCCGCCTCCCCCCCACACCTTCCCCCGGGCGTTCTCGCTCTCGCCGTCCCCGTCCCCGGTCCCCCTCGCCCCGCTCCCCGGGACCAACCCTCAGGAAGGAACAGAAGTGGACCTCCGCGCCCGCATCGACGCCGCGCCGATGAGCCCCTACCAATGGCTGATCGTCGCACTGTGCGTCGTGCTCAACATCCTCGACGGCTTCGACGTCATGGCCCTGGCCTTCACGGCCAAGAGCATCAGTGCCGACTTCGGTCTCAGCGGCTCGGCCATCGGCGCCCTGCTCAGCGCCGGACTGATCGGCATGGCCGTCGGCGCGCTCACGCTGGCCCCGATCGCCGACCGGCTCGGCCGCCGGCCGCTCATCCTCGTCTCCGTCGCGCTCGCCACCGCCGGCATGGCCCTGTCGGCCACGGCGGGATCCGCGTGGCAGCTCGGTACCTGGCGGGTCCTCACCGGCCTCGGTATCGGCGGCATCCTCGCGTGCACCACCGTCATCGCCAGTGAGTACTCTTCGGCCCGCTGGCGAGGACTCGCGATCAGCCTCTACACCGCCGGGTACGGCATCGGCGCCACCCTCGGCGGACTGTCCGCGGTGTATCTGCGCACCGAACACGGCTGGCGTGCGGTCTTCGTCGTCGGAGCCGTCCTCACCGGCGCCGCACTGCTGCTGCTCACCCTGCTGCTGCCGGAGTCGATCGAGTTCCTCGCCACACGAAGACGCGCCACCGACCTGGCCGCCGTCAACCGCATCGCCCGCCGGATCGGCCAGGAACCGGTCTCCTCCCTGGAGACCGCCTCCCACGCCGGCACCGACCGGGCCGGACGTATCGCGGACCTGTTCTCCGGTGACGGCACCCGTTCGACGCTGCTGTTGTGGACCGCGTTCTTCACGACGATGTTCGGCTTCTACTTCGTCAACTCCTGGACACCGGCGCTGCTGGAGACGGCGGGACTGACGACGGACCAGAGCGCGACCGCCGGAATGATGCTCACCCTCGGTGGCACCGTCGGCGCCGTGGTCTTCGGCATGGCGGCCACCAGCCGGTCGACACGGCGGCTCCTCATCGTCTTCACGACGCTCTCCGCCCTGTTCATGGCCCTGTTCATCGTCGCCACCCCGGTCCTGGGCGTCGCGTACGTGCTCGGCATCGTGATCGGCGGTCTCGTCAACGGCTGCATCGCGGGGCTCTACACCCTCGCACCCTCCCTGTACGGGCCGCGGCTGCGCACCACCGGAGTCGGGTGGGCGATCGGCATCGGCCGGGCGGGTGCCATCCTCGCCCCCACGGCGGCCGGTGTGCTGCTCGACTCGGGCTGGACTCCCGCACAGCTGTACTTCGCCGTCGGCGGTGTCGTCCTCCTCGCCACCCTGGCGCTGGTGTTCCTCCGCCGGGCCCCCGTCCCCGGGCCCGCCGCCGTCGTCGGCTGACACCGCGGGGCCGGCCCGGGCGCGGTGACGGTGTCCCGGCCCTCCCGCTCCGGGCCGGCCCCCGCGCATTCGGCCGGCCCCGGGCCGTACCGCGCTGTCGTACGAGGGCCGGGGCGCCGGGCGCTGCTGTGGGCTCGGCGCCTCCGTGATCCCGCCGGCCCTCCGGCGCGCGGCGGCTCCGCGAAGCCGCGCGACCCCGCGACGGGCTGCGGCTCACCAGAAGATCGGCCACCCCCTCGAAGCCGGGCCCGGACGGCCGCGGTCACCCTCCGGAACCCCCGGCACCGGCCGTCCCTACGGCTGTCCGGTCCGGCTCACGAAGAAGGCATCACACCGTCGGCTCCTGGGCAGGCGGCAGCTGTTCATCGATCAGGACGAGTCCCCGGCGGGCCCACTCGATCTCCGTCCGGGCCCGCTCGACCAGACCGTCGTAGGCGAAGACCTTGAACGCGACGATGCGGTCGTGCTGCTCCGGAGGCGAGGCGGCCAGCCGCGCGGCGAGCGTGGGATTGGTGCGGTCCAGCAGCCGTTCCCGCAGCTCCAGCCACTGATCGAGCTGTTCGGTGTGGAAGGCGATATGCCGGCGCAACTGCTCCCGGGCCGCCTCGGGGTCCGACCATTCCAGGTACGCGGCCTTCAGATGGTGGACGTCCCTCTCCCGCTGATACCCGAGCGGTGTGCCGACCCACTCGCGGAACCGCGCCACCCCCTCGGGCCTGATCCGGTACTCGCGCTTGGTCCTGCGCCCGCCCGACGGCAGCTCCTCCGCGTCGATCAACCCCTCCTTCTCCATACGGCGGAGCTCGGGGTAGATCTGCGAGTCCGGCGCGTGCCAGACGAACCCGACCGAACTGCCGAACTGCTTCGCGATGTCGTACGCGGTGAGCGGGCGCGCCGTGAGCAGGGCGAGCAGGGCATATCTCAGACTCATCGGCCGCCTGCCTTCAGGACCCGGCGGAGACCCGGCGCGGCCCCCGTACGGGCAGAGGTCTTGCCAATACCTATGGCCATAGGCATAGTGTAGGCCATCCCCTCGATACCTATCGCCATAGGTATTTCATGGGCCGGGGCGGAACAGCCCGCCCCCTCGCTTTGGAGGACCCATGCGTTACCCGGAGACGAAGACGACCGACAAGATCCTGGGACACCCGCTCAACGCCTGGTACGCGGCCGCGTGGGATCACGAAGTCACCACGGGCGGGATCTTCTCCCGGACCGTCGCGAACCGCCCCCTGGCGCTGTACCGCACCGCGGACGGCCGCCCGGTCGCGCTCGCGGACGCCTGCTGGCACCGGCTGGCGCCGCTGTCCATGGGCAAGCGGGTGGGGGACGACGAGGTCCAGTGTCCCTACCACGGACTGCGGTTCAACTCCGCCGGGCGCTGTACCTCGATGCCGGCCCAGAAGACCGTCAACCCGAGCGCCATGGTGCCCTCCTTCCCGGTCGTGGAACGTCACCGGTTCCTCTGGGTCTGGCCCGGCGACCCCACGCTGGCCGACCCGGACACCGTGCCCGACATGCATCAGATGAGTTCGCCCGACTGGGCCGGGGACGGCCTGACCATCCCGGCGAAGGCCAACTACCAGCTCATCCTCGACAACCTCATGGATCTGACACACGAGGAGTTCGTCCACTCGACCAGCATCGGCCAGGAGGAGCTGAGCGAGTCCGACTTCGACGTCACCCACGACGAGCGCACGGTCACGGTCACCCGGTGGATGCTCGACATCGAACCCCCGCCGTTCTGGCTGAAGAACCTGCGGGACAGATTCCCCGGATTCGAGGGCCGGGTCGACCGCTGGCAGATCATCCGCTTCGAGGCCCCCTCCACCATCCGTATCGACGTCGGTGTGGCCAAGGCCGGCACCGGAGCACCGGAGGGCGACCGGAGCCAGGGCGTCAACGGCTATGTGATGAACACCATCACCCCGGAAACGGACCGGACCTCCCACTACTTCTGGGCCTTCATGCGCAACTACCGCCTGGACAGCCAGCTGATCACCACACAGACCAGGGACGGTGTGTCGAAGGTGTTCGCCGAGGACGAGCGCATGCTCGTGGCCCAGCAGGAAGCCATCGACGCCAATCCCGGCCACGAGTTCTACAGCCTCAACATCGACGCCGGCGGAATGTGGGTGCGCAGGATCGTCGAGCGCATGCTCAGGGCCGAACAGCTCGTCGCCGCCGGCTCCTGACCCTTCACCGAAACGCGAGGACGAACAATGGCGGCTGAAAACCGGGCCGGATGGCAGATCGGGCGCGTTGTCGAGACGGAGCCCGTGGCGACGGGCATCCGGCGCATCGTAGTGGAGACCGGGGAGCCGAGGCCGGCCGCGCCCGGGTCCCATGTGAAGGTCGTCGTCGACATCGGCGGACGCGCGGACACCCGCTCGTACTCCGTGGTCTCCTCCAGCGGCCACGGGCGCCTTCTCACCCTGAGTGTGCAGCGCGCTCCCCGGTCGCGGGGCGGCTCGGTGTTCATGCACGCCCTGCGCGCCGGGGACCCGGTCGAGATGAGCCGGCCGCACCAGAACTTCCCCCTCCGTGTGGGGGCCGGGCGCTATGTCCTCCTGGCGGGCGGTGTCGGCATCACGGCCGTCGCGGAGATGGCCCGTGTGCTCCGCCGCCTCAAGTCCGACTACCTGCTGGTGTACGCCGGCAGGTCCCGGGAACACATGGCCTACCTCGCGGACCTCGAACAGCTCCACGGGGACAGGATCCGGGTCCATGTGGACGGCGAGGGCACGAGCCTCGACGCGGCGGCACTGGTCGACGAGGTCGCCGCCGGCGGCCCGGCGGAACTGTATATGTGCGGTCCCATCGGACTCATGGACGCCGTCCGCCGCCGCTGGCGGGAGCGAGCGCTGCCTCCCGCCGATCTGCGGTACGAGACCTTCGGCAACAGCGGCTGGTTCGCACCCGAGGAGTTCGTGGTGTCCGTGCCCCGGCTCGGGATCGAGACCGTCGTCGGGGCCGGTCAGTCGATGCTCGACGCCCTGGAGAGCGCCGGTGCCGAGATGATGTCCGACTGCCGCAAGGGCGAATGCGGTCTGTGCCAGGTGAAGGTGCTGGACCTCCAGGGGCGGGTGGACCACCGCGACGTCTTCTTCTGCGACGAGGAGAAGCGGGACTCCCGGAAGCTGTGCGCCTGCGTCTCCCGGGTGATCCGGGACAGCGGCGCCGGGGGCGGCCCCGCCGGGGAGGACCGTCTCTCCGTTCCCGTACGTCCTGTGAGTCCCGTGCGTCCCACGGGTGAACGCGCCCGGCTCACCCTCGACATCCCCTGAGCCGCGGACGCGCCCCGTCCACCGGATCAACACCATGTCTCCGGGCCGCCCGAACCGGTGAAGACCGGGACCGGCCCGCCTTCCCGGTCCGCCTTCCCCGGGCCGGGCCACTGACCCGGGGCCGGGACACCCGCAGGGGCACGCCCGGCCCGGAGCCGGCCCCCTTTCGGCACCGCCCTGGCTGACGCCTCATCACCCCCGCCGGCCCCGGCCCTCGTTCACCTCACCCGGTACGAGGGGCGGGGCCGTTTCCGTAGAGGGAAGTGCCTGACGGCGTGAACGGCCGAACAGACCGTCCCCAGCCGGGCGTTGCCAGGAGCCCTGCCCGGGAGGCCGCCCGGCGCGGAAGGCCGCCGAGGCCCCCTCGGCCCGCGATGCCGAAAGCCCTCTCGGGCCGCCGTCGATGTCCGCGCGGAGCGGACCGGGTGTGGCGCGACTCACCCGCCGTCCGCATGGGCGGTTCGGGCGGTGCGGGAAGAGTAATGAGGTTTGAGGGCGTTGTCTGTGCTGATGGGGAGTCGATTGGATATCGAGCGGAATTACCGTCAGCGCCTCCTCTGGGAATATTGTTATGCAAAGTCCAACGTTGCAATCGGATGCTGGTTGCTGGCAGGGTGGAGGCTCTGCGAACAGCCGTACCATGACCGAAGTGAAGCAGACCGAAGTGAATCAATACGGGGAGGTACCAGCCTTGTTCGACGTGGTGCCGCGGGGAGGCCGGGGGGCCTGCCGAGCGGCGGCGACCCCGTCCTTGGCCGGTCCCGCAGCCGCCGGAATGTACGTTCCGACTGCAATTCGGCCGAGTGGTCCCCGGGTACCGCGACCCGGACCGGGTGATCGGGGGGCGGCCCCTGCGGGGTTCGCCGGGCGACCCAGGCGGTCTGACACGACGTCGGTACGGAAGGGGCCGGGGGCTGACCGGTGACCGAGGTCGAGGGGAAAGCCGCCACGGCACGCAACAACTCCGCCTCCCTGAGGCGGGCGCTCGCCATCCTGCTCCATCTCGGGGAGGGCGGCGGTTCGGGGGGCGCCACGCTCACCGAACTGACGGCGGCCCTGAGCATGAACAAGAGCACGGTGCTGCGTCTGCTGGCGCCCCTGTGCGAGGTACGGCTGGTGGAGCAGGACTCGCGCACCGGCCGCTACCGGCTCGGATCGCGTACCGCGCAGCTGGGACATGTCTATCTGGACCGTCTGGACCTTCGGGAGACGGCCCACGACGTGCTGGAGCGGTTGACCGCCGACACCGGCGAGACCTCCTGTCTGGTGATCGCGGATCTGCCGGACGTGGTCTCCGTGGACAAGGTCGACAGCCCGCGATCGGTGCGGATGCACGCTCCCATCGGCAGCCGCCGGCCCGCCTACTCCACCGGTGTGGGCAAGGCCCTGCTGGCACACGCCGGAGCCGACGCGGTGAACGCGGCCCTCGCGCACGGACTGCCACGGCGCACCCCCCACACCCTCACCACCCCCGAGGCGCTCCACGCCGACCTCGCCGTGATCCGCTCGCGCGGCTACGCGGTGGACGATCTGGAGAACGAACCGGACATCCGCTGTGTCGCGGCCCCGGTGTTCGACCACACCGGCGCGGCGGTCTGCGCCGTCAGTGTCTCCGGGCCCGCCGCGCGCGTCACCGCCGAGAGGGTTCCCGTGCTCGGACCGCTGGTGTCGGCCGCCGCGGCGGATATCTCGCTACGACTCGGCGCGGCCGGCTGAGCCCGGCCCGCGGTCCCCGGCCCGTTCGCCGATCCGGCCGGGGACGGGAACCGTCCTGGGAGTGACGCGCCGGAGCTTGCCGCGCGCTGCCGCCGGGCCGTCCGGCGGCGTAACCCGTCCGCCGGGGAGCGCGACCGGGCGAACCGTACCCGTGTTCGTCGCCGCGACGGGCGGGCCGCTGCCGGCGGTGGCCGTCGCGGGACCGCCGTCCCTGGTCGTGCTTGCGGTGGCACCCACAACGGTGGGCCGGGTACGTCGGTCAGGCCGGCCCACCGGTGTGCCCCCGTACTGCGGTCAGGAGACAATCCGGTCAGGAGACCCGGTGCGCGATCCGGTCGTGATGGCGCAGGGCGGAGACGGTGCCGTCGGCTTCCCGGACGAAGGAGAGGGCGTCCCCGAGCGGGCTTCCGTCGTCCTTGAGCGCGACCAGGGTGTCCGGCGGTGCCAGCACCAGCCGGTCGGGGGAGTCGAGGGCGATGACGTACTGGCCCGGCTCCGCCGGTGCCTGGTTGGCGACGACGCTCATCTCGCCCTCGGCCTTCCCCGGGACGAGGGTGATGGTGCCGTAGAACCCGCAGTCGTAGGTCCCCAGCAGGGCGTCCGCCAGTTCGTCGGGTACGGGGAGCAGGGCACGGGCGGGTGCCTTGCCGAACGCGGCGGTGAGAATCAGTTCCTCGACCTCCTCGGCCACGGCCGCGCCCTCCAGCGAGTTCGTCAGCACGGTGAAGGCGAGGCCCCGGGAGGGGATGAGCACCAGACGGCTCGCATAGCCGATGGTGAGCCCGTCGTGCGACATCGAGGGGCTGCCCGCGCGCTCGTCGAGCATCCAGGCGAGCCCGATGTCACGGCCCGCGCTTCCGCGGTGGGCCTGGACGCGGAAGAGTCCGCCGGGCGCGGCGGGGGAGGTGACGTGGGCCGCGTACCGCATGAGGTCGCGTGCCGTGCTGAGGACACCGCCGCCGGGCACGTCCCAGCCCGGGAGCTGCCAGTGCCGCTGCCATCCCCGGTCGACCAGCAGGACGGGCCGGCCTTCCGGGTCGCGGCCGTGCGGTGCGGCGACCCGCCGGGTCACGACCTGGTCGGCGGTGGTGAACGTGCCCCGCATACCGGCCGGGTCGAGAACCACCTCCTGGAGGACATCCGTGTAGTGGCGGCCGGTGACGCGCTCCACCACCGCGGCGGCCACCATGATCCCCGGGCCGCTGTAGGAGTAGTCCGTGCCGGGGGCGAAGAGCAGCGGCCGGTGGACGAAGTGGGGCAGTGACGCCTGGACGGAGTCGTCCGCGTGCCCGGCGAGCAGATTCGGGGCGTCGGCGATCATGTTCTGCGCGTCGATGCCCGAGGTGTGGGTGATCACGTGCCGCAGGGTGATCCGCTCGTCGATACCGGTCCCCGTGGGGAACAGCGGTGCCACGGGACCGTCCAGCTCCACCCGGCCCTCCTCGACCAGGCGCCCGATGACGAAGCCGAGCAGGGTCTTGGAGATCGAGCCGACCTGGAAGATGGTGTCGGGATCCACGGGGAGGCTGTGTGCCACGTTGGTGACGCCGTAGCCCAGCAGCGTTCTCTCGCCGCCGGACAGTACGCCCACTGCGGCGCCCGGTACTCCGTGCCGGGCGAGGATCCCGGGGACGTGGTCGTCGAGCAGGGCGGTGAAGTCGGACACGGTGATGTTCTCCTGCGGGGTTCTGGACGCGGGCGGGGTCAGGCGCCGGCCGCGGTACGGGTGTGGGGGTCGAGCCGGTCGCGCAGGACGTCGCCGAGAAGGTTGAACGCGAGGACGAGGACCACGAACGCGATGGACGGGAACGCCACGACCCAGGGATCGGTCAGCAGATACTGCTGGGACGACGAGATCATGCTGCCGTAGTCCGCGTCGGGCGGGCGGACGCCGAACCCGAGGAAGCTCAGCGCCGCGTAGGCCCCCTCCGCGGTGGAGAGGTTGATCGCGGTCATGATGACGAGCGGGGAGGCGATGTTGGGCAGGATATGGCGGAACACGATCCACAGCCTGCCGCGGCCGCACAACCGCGCGGCGTCCACGAAGGCGCGCTGGGTGATCTCCAGCGTCGAGCCGCGGGCGATGCGCGCGAAGCGGGGGATCGTCACGATGCCGATGGCCAGGGACGCGTTGAGCAGACCGCTTCCCATCGCAGCGATCACGAGGATCGCGAGGAGGTACTCGGGGATCGCGAACAGCAGATCGACGATTCGCGACAGGACGCCGTCCCACAGCCGGCCCATGAATCCGGCCGCGATGCCGATCGCGGTGCCGATCACCAGGGCGAACACCACGGCGTATGTCGCGGACAGCAGCGCGGGGCGGGTGGCGGCGATGATGCGCGAGACCTGGTCGCGCCCGAGCGCGTCCGTTCCCAGCCAGTGGTCCGACGACGGCGGGGACAGCCGGGGGCCGGCGCTGACCTCGTTGGGGCCGTACGGCATCAGGAACGAGCCGAAGGCCGCCAGGAAGATATAGCCGAGGATGAGGAAGACGGCGACATTGGCGACGATGCCGCGCAGCGGCCAGCGGAAGGAGCGCTTCCCTGCGGGAGCCGGTGCGGTGGGCGGGGATGAGCGGGTGAGGGTGTTGGACACGCTGACTCCCGTTCCTAGGTGTGGATGATGCGTCGGTCGACGAACGGAAGCGCGATGTCGACGAGCAGATTGCCGAGGATGAACGTGCCGGCGACGACGAGAGCCTGCGCGGTGAGCTGGGAGAAGTCCCGGGTCGAGATCGAGGAGAGCACTCCGCGGCCCAGCCCTGGCAGGCTGAAGATCTCCTCGACGATGAACAGTCCGCCGACGAGGAATCCGAAGATGAAGCCGATCAGGGTGAGCACGGGGGGCAGCGCGGCGCGCAGCGCGTAGAGGTAGCGGATGCGCCACTCCGCGATGCCGTTGGTGCGTGCCGTGGTGACATGCGGCTGGGCGAGGACCTCGATCATCGACGAGCGGGTCATCTGTGCCACGAGCGGCGCGGTGGGAATGCCGACCGCCAGCGCCGGCAGCAGCATGGTCTGGAGGTTGCCGATCGGGCTTTCGGAGAACGGGATATAGCTCGCCGAGTACAGATTGGTGAGGTACTGCGCCGCCAGATAGAGGGCGGCGGAACCGGACACGAAGCCGGGGAAGGCGAACACGATCAGCAGGGGGATACGGATGCCCCAGTCGACGCCCTTGCCCGAGCGCGTCGCCGCGATGACGCCGACGGGGAGCCCGATCGCGACCGCGATGACCAGCCCCATGAGCGCCAGTTCGAGGGAGATCGGCGCCTGCTGGGCGATCACGTCGAGGTTGTCCTGCCCCGAGATGGGCGACACGCCGAAGTCACCGCGCAGGGTGGCCGAGAGCCAGTCGAAGTACTGGCGGTACAGGGGCTGGTCCAGCCCGAGGTCCCGCTCGATGGCGGCGATCGTCTCGGGAGAGGCCTTGGGCCCGGCGATCACCGCCGCGGCGTTGCCCGGCACGAGGCCGCGTCCCGCGAAGAACACCAGCGCCGAGAGCGCCAGCAGCACACCGGCGGCACCGGCGAGTTTCTTGGCCAGGTAGAGGATCACAGCTCTCCTCCGAGATCCGCCGCGCCCGCCGTGGCGGAACCGGTCTGTACGGCCCGGGTCAGCGTGAGTTCACCGGGCTTGTGGCAGCGCACCCGGTGGCCCGGGGTCATCTCGGTCAGTTCGGGGGCGACTTGGACACACGTGTCGTCTGCGATGGGGCAGCGCGGTGCGAAGCGGCAGCCCGGCGGGGGATTGACCGCGCTCGGCGGCTCCCCCCGCAGCACGATGCGTTCCACACCCTCCTCTCCCTCGAAGATGCCGGGTTCGGTGGAGCGCAGGGCGACGGAGTACGGATGCAGCAGACCGCGGTCGAACGCCTCGGCCGGTGCCTCCTCCACGATCTGCCCGAGATACATGACCGCCATCGAGTGGCTGACCTGACGCACCGCGCGCAGGTCGTGCGAGATGAACACATACGCCGTGCCGGTCTCGCGCTGCAACCGCTCCAGCAGGTCCAGCACCTGGGCCTGGAGGGAGGCGTCCAGCGAACTCACGGCCTCGTCGAGGAGGATGAGATCGGGGCGGGCGATCAGCGCACGGGCGATGCACACCCGCTGCTGCTGGCCGCCGGACAGCTGATGCGGGTAGCGGGAGGCCAGTTCGAGCGGGAGCCCGACGGCATCGAACGCCTCGTCGATACGCCGCTCCCGCTCGGCCTTCTCGACACCTCCGAGGGCCTCGGCGACACTGGCCCGTACCGTCATCCGGGGGTCCAGGGCGCTCGCGGGATCCTGGAACACCGCCTGCACCCTGCCGTCCGCACCGGCGCCGACATCGCGCAGTCCGGTGCCGACCAGCACCGAACCGGACGTCGGGGTGTCCAGTCCGGTGATCAGCCGTCCGAGGGTGGACTTCCCGCATCCGGACTCGCCGACCAGGCCGAGTGTGCGTCCGGCCCGCAGCCGTACGCTGATGCCGTCCACCGCGTGCACCTGGGCGCGCGCACCCCGCAGGCTGGTGCGCCGCATCCGGAAGTGCTTGAACGCCTCACGGACGTCGAGCACCACAACCTGCTGTTCTCCGGACGCCTCGGACAGGATCTGGTTCCCTGTCATGTCACCCTCTCAGTCGGGTCGTCCCCGTCGCCGGGGACCCTGCCGCGGGCCGCGGCGATCAGGGACCGGGTGTAGGGGTGGGTGGGGCGGGTCAGCACATCGGACGCCGCGCCCTTCTCGACGATCTCGCCGCCGTACATCACCATCACGGTGGTGCACAGCTCGGAGACCACACCGACGTCGTGCGAGATCAGCAGGAGCGTCATGCCCGCCTCGGCCACCCGCTCCCGCAGCAGTTCGACGACCTGGGCCTGAACGGTGACGTCCAGCGCCGTGGTGGGTTCGTCTGCGATCAGCAGATCGGGATGGTTGAGCAGCGCCATGGCGATCATGACGCGCTGCCGCATGCCCCCCGACAACTCGTGCGGGTAGCTGCGCCGCTTGACCGCGGCGTCACCGATCCCGACGCGGTGCAGGGCCTCCTCGACCCTCGCCGTACGCTCCTTGCGGCCGAGCGACTGGTGCGCCGACAGCACGTCCGACATCTGCCGCCCGACGGTGAACACCGGATTGAGGTTCCCCAACGGGTCCTGGGGAACGCGCGACATCCGGGTGCTGCGCAGGGACCGCAGCTCGGAGGGCTTGAGTTCCGTCAGAGGATGGCCGTCGAGATCGACCGTGCCGGTGACCGAGGCCGAGGCCGGCAGCAGCCGCAGAACGGCTGCCGCCAGTGTCGACTTCCCGGATCCGGACTCGCCCACCAGCCCGACCCGGTCGCCGGGCCGGAGGCTGAACGAGACGTCGTTTACGGCCGGCTGAGAGGCGCGGCCGTAGCGCACGGTGAGTCCGTCGACCGTGAGCAGCGGGTCCCGCGCGCCCGCCGTGCGGGCCGCGCCGCCGGCGGCGCGGCCCGATTCCGCAGTGCTAGTCACGGCTCACCCGGGCCAGGAACTCCCGGCTCTGGCTGGCGGGCATGTCGACCCCGCTCAGTTCCTTCTCGTGGGCGACCAGCAGGTTGGTGGCGAGCAGGGTGATGGTGGGGTAGACGTTCTCGGCCTCCCACTTCTGGACCTCGACCAGGGCCTTCTCGTAGGCGGCCGGGTCGGCGGCGCCCAGGGCGTCGTCGAGGAGCTTCTTCAGCGGGGCCGGGACGGGGCCCTGACGGCCCTCGGCCGGTGCCACGTACTGGTAGGGGTTCGAGTAGTACGACTGGGCGTTCCAGCTGAGCGCGTACTTGGCCTCACCGAGCCGGTCGGCCCACGCACCGACCTCCAGCGGGTCGAGCTTGATCTTGATGCCGGCCTTGGCCAACTGGGCCTGGAGGGTGGCCACCAGGTCGTTGGTACCCGGGTCGTAGGCGCTGATGTACATCAGCTCGGTGGAGATGCCGTTGGGGAAGCCGGCCTCCTTGAGGAGCTGCTTGGCCTTGGCGATGTTCTGGGTCGAGTTCGGCACCTCGGCGGGCTTGGGCGCCCAGGAGTTGCTGTCGGGGATGTAGACGCTGGGGCGGGCACCGTCGCCGCTGTAGGCGTGGTCGGCCAGGCCCTTGCGGTCGAGCGCGAGGGCGAGTGCCTGACGCACCTTCAGATTGTCGAAGGGCTTGGTCAGGTTGTTGACCTGGAGGAAGATCGTGGAGTCCGTCGGGACGTTCTTGACCGCCAGCTTGTCGGAGCTCGACAGGGTCTTGGCGCTGGACGTGGCGGTGAAGATGAGGTCGACCTTGCCGGCCCTGAGGTCGTTGACCTGGGTGGAGGTGCTCGGCACATAGAGCACCGTGAGCTGCTCCGACGCGGTCTTGTCGCCCCAGTAGTCGTCGAACCGCTTGAGCTTCAGCTCGCTGTTCGGGCGGTAGGAGTCCTGCTGCCACGGACCCGTGCCGACCATGCGGGTCGCCATCTTGTCCGCGGTCGCGGCCTTCTTGTTCATCACCGCGCAGCCCCACACCAGCGGGTTCGCCATGTTGTTGACGAACCCGGCGTCGGGGCGGCTGAGGTGGAACACCACGGACGAGTCACCGGACGCGACGGCCTTCTCGAACGTGGGGAACAGTTCCTTGTCGATCCCGTCCGGGCTGCTCTTCAGCCGTTCGAAGGTGTAGACGACGTCCGCGCTGGTCAGCGTCTCGCCGTTCTGGAACTTGACGTCCTTCCTGAGGTCGAAGGTGTAGCTCAGCCCGTCGGGAGAGCGCTTGTAGCCGGTGGCCAGCTGCGGCTCGATCTTCCCGTCCGGGGTGGTGGTCATCAGGCACTGGTAGGACAGCTGCCAGGCGAACCGGTCGGCGTAGAGCGCCGAGCCCTGCGGATCGAGCGTCGAGGGTGCCGCGGTCTCGGCCACGGTGATGCCCTTGGAGGACGAGCCTCCGCTGGGCGGCGGGGAGCAGCCCGCCGCGACCGCGGCAGTCGCACAGGCCGCGAGGGCCGCTGCTGAGCGGAAGGCATAGCCGTGCTTCTTCTTCATCTGAACCTCTTCTGGACTGGTCTGCGTCTTCCCCGTTCGGCTGCACGGCCGGTGACGGATCGCAAGACATGAGGTTTGCAATGCAATTCATCGAAATGCATTGCGGAATGCTTACTGACGCCCCATAGTGCTGTCAAGGCTCGGTCGGACAGGAGGGAGACGTGTCGTCCGCGCCGGCCGTCGCCCCCGGGGAGCCGGGCGGATCAAAAGATTCCGCTTGCCTTCGGCGCGGGTTCCCGAGCGGCGTCCGAGCGGTGATCCCGCCACCGGCACACACCGGCACTCCGCGGAAGGACCCCGGCCACACAGGGGCCGGACCGGCGCCCCGGGTGTGGCAGGGGCCGGTGGACCGCGGGCCCCACAGGGCGCGTACGGTGCCGGAACATCCCGGCCACACACGAACCCCACTCCCGAAGGGAACGAGAACCGCGGCCGCGTACCGGTGCGGGGAGGAGAGCGGCACCACACAGCCGAGCCCGCCCGCGCGTGACCGGGACCGACACGCACAGGCACCACGCGCCGGAGAGAACCGTCCTGCCGCCGGGAGCGATGGCCCGCTCACCGACCGCGGCGCACGGACACGTGCACCGGGGGCGACCCCGGAAGAGAGGAACACTCAGGATGAGCCCGGATCTGAACCCCACCCCTGGACGCCGTAACAATTCGGCGTCGCTGCGGCGAGCCATCTCCATCCTTCTGCAGCTGGGGGAGTCGACCGACGGGAACGGGTACACGCTCGCCGAGCTCAGCCGCGAACTCGACCTCAACAAGAGCACCCTGCTCCGTCTTCTCCAGCCACTCCTGGAGGCCCGCCTGGTCGAACACCCCGCGTCGGGCCGCTATCGCCTCGGCTGGCGCATGGCCCAGCTCGGCAGGGCCTATCTGGCGGGCCTGGACCTGCCGCGCAGCATGCACGACATCCTCCAGAAACTCGCCTCGCAGACCCGCGAGACCGTCCACCTCGTCATCGCCGACTTCCCGAACATCGTCTACATCCACAAGGTGGACACCCCGCACCCGGTGCGTATGTTCTCCCGGATCGGCAACAGCGCGCCCGCGTACTGCACCAGTGTCGGCAAGGCGATGCTCGCCCACGCCACACCGGAGACGGTCGACCTGGTCATCGCGAACGGCATGCCGGCGCACACACCCCGCACGATCACGACGGCCGAGGAACTGAGGGCCGCCCTGAGTGACATCAGACAGCGGGGCTACGCGGTCGACGACATCGAGCACGAGGAGGGCATCCGGTGTGTGGCGGCGCCGGTCTTCGACCACTCCGGGGCCTGTGCGACCGCCATCAGCGTCTCGGCACCCGCGGACCGGCTCCCCGGCGAGAACGTACCGGAACTGGCACCCCTGGTGATCGCGGCCGCCAACGAGATCTCCACCCGGCTGGGGGGAGCGATCCGGTGAGCCGTGGCTCCAGGGTGCGCGGCAGCCCGTGAGCGCTGCCGCGCCCGACGGACCCATCACCATCCCCGAGCAAGGAGTTTCCCTCTCGTGTCCTCCACCCTGGTCTTCCTCGGCACCGTGCGCACCGCCGACGCCGCCCATGGCGACACCACCGCCCTCGCCGTGCGCGACGGCGTCGTCGTCGCACTGGGACATGACGCCGAGAGGCTCGTGGACGGCGCCTCGGAGGTGATCGACCTCGGCGAAGGGCTGTTGATGCCCGCCTTCGGCGACGGCCACGCACACCCCCTCTTCGGTGGCCTCGAACACTTCGGGCCGCAGATCAGGGATCTGCGCTCGGTCGAAGCCGTCGTGGCCGAGGTCGGGCGCTGGGCCGCCGGGCACCCCGAGGAGGAGTGGATCGTCGGCGCGTCCTACGACCCCTCGCTCGCCCCGGGCGGGGATTTCGACGCGCGGTGGCTCGACAGGGCCGTCGCCGACCGCCCCGTGGTGCTGCGCGCCCACGACTACCACACGGTCTGGTGCAACACCGAGGCACTGCGACGGGCCGGTGTCGGCGCCGGCACCCCCGATCCGCGCCTCGGCTGGATCGCGCGCCGGCCCGACGGCACCCCGCTCGGCACCCTGCGCGAATGGCACGCCTGTGACCTCGTTCTCGACCGGATCCCGCGGCGGCCTCTCGACGAACTCGTGGACGCGCTCGCCCTCGCCACCGGGATCTGCGCCCGCGCAGGCCTGACCTGGCTCCAGGACGCCTGGGTGGAACCGGAGATGATCGACGCCTATCTGGCCGCGGAACGGGCCGGCGCCCTCGCGGCCCGGGTCAATCTGGCCCAGCGCGCCGACCCCGACCACTGGCGCGCCCAGCGCGCCGCCTTCGCCCGGGCCCGCAGCCGCGTCGAGCGCGAGGCCGGTGACCTGCTGTCCGCGCGCACGGTCAAGTTCTTCAGCGACGGGGTGATCGAAGGGGGGACGGCGGCGCTCCTCGATCCGTACGAGGACGCCCCGAACAGCTGCGGCATGCGGGTGTGGGAGCCCGCCGCCCTGGCCGAAGCGGTCCGCGCCTTCGACGCCGACGGCTTCCAGGTCCATATCCACGCCATCGGTGACGCGGGTGTGAGGGCCTCCCTGGACGCCATCGAGTCGGCGATCGAGGCGAACCCGTCCTGGGACCGGCGCCCGGTGATCACCCACGTACAGCTGGCGGACCCCGTCGACCTGCCCCGCTTCGCCCATCTCGGAGTGATCGCCAACTTCGAGCCCCTGTGGGCGCAGCTCGACGCGTTGCAGGGCGAGTTGACCGTGCCCCGTATCGGGGAGAGCCGTTCCGCACTGCAGTATCCGATCGGGGAACTGGCGGCCCACGGGACACGGCTGTCCTTCGGCAGCGACTGGCCGGTCAGTTCACATCTGCCGCTGGAGGGCATCCAGACCGCGGTCACCCGCCGCACCCCCGACGGCCACCCGGAACACGGATGGACACCCCACCAGCGCCTGACCGTCGACCGGGCCCTGGAGGCGGCGACCGCCGGGGTGGCCTATCAGGCGTTCGCCGACGACCGGCTGGCCCTCGTCCCCGGCGCCCCCGCCGACCTGGTCTGGCTCGACACCGACCCGCGCGCCGTCGATCCCCTGCGCATCCGGGAGATCCGCGTACGGGGCACCTGGCTCCAGGGCCTCCGGACGCACGGCTCCTGAGACGGCGGTGCCCGAGGCGAGGCGACCAGGCCGCGCCGCGACCCGTGCGCGCCCCGGCTCGGAGCCGTACGACTAGCGCTGAAAGGCCAGACAGGGAGCCAGCGCGGTGAGCACGGCGGCGAGGGTGTACTTGAGGGTACGGCCGCTCAGCATCCGCGCGAGCTTCCAGCCGATCAGGATCCCCGCCAGCTGCGGGATCCCGGTGAGGAGTGCGAGCAGTGGGTCGACCGCGCCCTGTGCGAGGTAGCCGAGGCTTCCGACACCGGCGATCACGATCGACTGCACCTGTGCCGCGGCGAGTACCGGGAGCAGGGGCATTCCCAGGGCGATCAGCAGCGGTACGGCCAGCAGGGGGCCGCCGAGCCCGAACGCCCCGGAGGCGGCCGCGACCAGGAAGCCGGTGGTCATCACGGTCGTGGCGGGCAGCCGGGGGACCGGTGTGCCGGGGGCCTCGGGGGCGCGCCGTTCCCGTGTCCACACCAGCACCCCGGCGGTCGCGGTGAGGACAGCGAGTCCGAGGGCGAACCCGCGTCCCGACACGAGACCGTTGAGCACGACCCCCACCGGTGTCCCGGCGAGGGACACACCGGCGAGGGCCCACGCCACGCGCACGGTGTCCGGATCCCGGAGCTGTCCGGAGCGCAGGAAGACCGAGGCGCCGAGGAGCCCGACGGCGGTCTGGGTGGCGATCGCGGTGCCGGAGACCTGCTCGGGAGTGAGGCCGGTGAGCAGGAGCAGGTCGGCGGTGACGAGCACTCCGCCGGGCCCCACCGCCGCCGTGCCGATGCCGGCGGCCAGCGCGAGCAGCACAAGGAGCCCTGTGTTCATTTAGGTCAAGGGAGTCGCCTGGCCTCACTGTCGTGGACGGCGGGGGGCTGCCCGGGTACGTACTCGGTCGAGCCTGCGGACTCAGTCGAGCCGCGCGAAGACGGCCGGCGCGGCCAGCGGTCCCCGGAGCGCCCGTGCCGTGGCCTTGGTCTCCTCGATGGAGCCCTTCGGGAACGCGCCGAGCCGGGCCGCCAGCTTCCACGCGCTCGTCAGCACCTCCTCGTCGGGGACGTGCTGTACGGCGATGCCGAGGCGGTACAGGTCGGGACCGTGCCAACGCCGCCCCTCCAGGACGATCTGGAGGGCGGTCGCACTTCCGTACCGCGAGGTGAGCCAGGCGAGGTTCATCGGTACCCGGAAGCCCATGGACAGCTCGAAGGTCTGGAGGAACGCCCCGTCCCCGGCCACGATCAGATCGCCCGACAGCGCGAAGGCGGCTCCGGCGTTGACGGCGGCGAGTTCCAGGGCCACGACGACGGCTTTGTCGCAGCCCGCCAGGAGTTCGTGGACCGCCCGCAGCGGTGGGTACACGACGACCTGGTTCGGATCGATCGCGCCGAGATCGAGGCCGGAACAGAAGCAGCCGCCCGCGCCGCGGAGCAGGATCGTGGTGACCTCGTCGTCCGCCAGGACGTCACTCAGCCGGTCACGGAACTCCGCCAGCATCTCGAAGGTCAGCGCGTTCCGCCGTGAGGGTCTGTTGAGAATGATCTCCGCGACGCCGGGAGCGTTCTTCTCGACGAGAACATCGTTCACAGGATGACTCCTTGCTCTGGAAAGTACATGGCGAAGGCGCCGGTGCGAGCGGCCGGACGGAGGCGCCGGGCCGCGGGGTTGGGAAGCCACGGGGTTGGGCCGCGGGGGCGGGAAGCCGCGGGCTGCCCGGTTCCGTCCTCCGCCCCGCCCATGCCCCGTCGGGGTCTATACGTCGGTGACGCGCAGGCCCGCGTGGGCTTTGTAGCGGCGGTTCACCGAGATCAGGTTGGCCACCAGGGACTCGACCTGGTGGGCGTTGCGCAGCCGTCCCGCGAAGACGCCGCGCATCCCGGGGATCCGGGCGGCGAGGGCCTGGACGGTGTCGGTGTCGGCGCGGGTCTCACCGAGGACCATCACATCGGTGTCGATCTCCTCCACGGACGCGTCCTGGAGCAGGACCGCCGACAGATGGTGGAACGCCGCCGTCACCCGCGAGGCGGGCAGCAGAGCGGCCGCCTGCTGCGCCGCCGAACCCTCCTCCGGCACCAGCGCGAACGCACCCTGTCTGTCGAAACCCAGCGGATTGACGCAGTCCACCACCAGCTTGCCCGCCAGGTCCTCCCGCAGCGCCTCCAGCGTCCGCGCGTGCCCCTCCCACGGCACCGCCACGATCACCACATCAGCACGCCGCGCGCACTCCGCGTTGTCCGCACCCTCCACCCCCAGCCCCAGCTCATCGGCCGCCGCCCGCGCCCGCTCCGCAGCCCGCGACCCGATGATCACCTTCTGCCCCGCCCGCGCCAGCCGATACGCCAGCCCACGCCCCTGATCACCCGTACCACCCAGCACCCCGACCACCAGGCCGGACACATCAGGCAGCTCCCAGGGATCCCTCACCACAGGCTTCGAGCCGGCACCGGCGTTCATCGGAGGTCCTTCCTTCGTCGTTGTGTGAGGCGGCTCGCCTGACGGCCCGGTGCCGGTGGCCCCGGTGCGCGTGGCGGCGTTCACGCGCGGCCCGCCTTCTCGTAGAGCGTGACCACACACGCGCCGCCGAGTCCCACGGTGTGCGACAGCGCGAGGCCGACATCTCCCTCGACCTGGCGGGGGCCGGCCTCGCCGCGCAACTGCCGTACCAGCTCGGTGCACTGGGCCAGTCCGGTCGCGCCCAGCGGATGCCCCTTGGACATCAGCCCGCCGGAGGGGTTCACCACCACCCGGCCGCCGTGGGTGTTGTCGGCGTCGTGGACGAACTTCTCCCCGGTCCCCTCCGGGGTCAGCCCCAGGGACTCGTAGGAGATCAGTTCATTGATCGTGAAGCAGTCGTGCAGTTCGACGACGCGGATGTCGGCGGGGTCGACTCCGGCGCTCTCGTACGTCCTTTGTGCCGCGACCCGGGTCATGTCGTAGCCGACCAGGTTCATCCGGTCGCCGGACTCGAACGCTCCGGGGACGTCGGTCGTCGGTTCCTGCGCGGCGATCCGGACGTCGGCGCGCAGCCGGTGACGGCGGGCGAAGTCCTCGCTCACCACGATCGCCGCCGCGGCTCCGCAGGTCGGCGGGCAGGACATCAGCCGGGTCAACAGCCCGTACACCTGGGGCGAGGCCAGGACCTCGGCCTCGGTCAGGGGCGTACGGAAGACCGCGAGGGGGTTGTGCGACGCGTGCCGCCGCGACTTGACCGCGATCTTCGCCAGGACCCCGGTGTCGAGGCCGTACCGCGAGGCGTACTCCTCGGCCGCGCCCGCGAAGAACTGGGCGGGCATCGGCGCGGTGTCGTGCCATCCCTGGAGCGCGGTCACCGACGCGATGCCCCGGGCGAGAGCCGCCGGGCGGTCGGGGAGCGTGTCCTTGCCGATCGCACCCGGCTGCATCTGTTCAAAACCCAGTGCCAGTACGCAGTCGGCGGTGCCGCCGGCGACGGCCTGGCGCGCCAGCCACAGTGCCGAGGATCCGCTCGCGCAGTTGTTGTTCACGTTGACGACCGGGATCCCGGTCCGGCCCACGCGGTACGGGGCGGCCTGCCCGCTGGTGGAGTCGCCGTACACATACCCCGCGTACGCCTGCTGTACGAGGCCGAGGCCGATGCCCGCGTCCTCCAGCGCGGCCCGGACCGCGCGTTCGCCCATCACGTCGTAGGTGTCACTCGCGCCGGGCTTCATGAACGGGATCATCCCGACCCCGGCAACGTAGACGTCGCCACTCACTGAATCTCCCGAGAGAAAGCTATTTCGAGTTCACTTTTGCTTGAAGTGTGCTGTGAGTAAGGGGTTGATGGCTTGATGTAAGCGAGTTTAGATTCACATCCACTGTTGGTTGGGCGCTGGGTGCGCTAGCCTCCACGGGCCGTGGCGGCCACGCCGCGACCACGGCGGCGCGCGGGGCCGATCGGCGGCACCACCGGATCCGTAGGATGACGAGGATGACCACCAAGACGGCCCGCCCGGCCCACCGTCCACGCGACCGCAGGGCGCAGATCCTGGCGGCGGCGGTCGAGAGCTTCCACCGGTCCGGCTACCACGCGACGAGCATGGAGGACATCGCGGGCGCCGTGGGCATCACCGCCGGGGCGCTGTACCGCCACTTCCGGAGCAAGCGGGAGATGCTCGGAGAGGCACTGCTCGGCGGACTGGAGCTGCTCACCGCGGCGATCGACGAAGCCGGGGATCTGGACGCGGTCATCAGGACCCTCACGGCGTTCTCCCTCGACCACGGCGGCTACGCCCTGCTGTGGGACCGTGAGTCGCCCGCCCTCTCCGACGAGCAGGCCGGCACACTGCACCAAGGGCTGAGCCATCTGGAGGAGGCCGTCACCCAAGCCGTCCGTGCGTCGCGTGCGGACCTCGGCGGCGCCGACGCCTCCGTCGTCGCCGTCTCCCTGACGGCCGTTCTCCTCAGCCCTTCGTACCACCACACCCGGCTGTCCCGCCCGCGTTACGAGGCCCTGCTCTACGCGCAGGCGTCGGCGGTCTGCCGGACACGGGTCCTCCCCTCGGCCACCGGCGGCGGTCCCTCCCCGGCCCCGTGGACCTCGGACCTCAGGCCCGCGTCCCGGCGGGAGGCGCTGCTGTCCGCAGGGGGGCGGCTCTTCCGGGAACGCGGTTTCCAGGCCGTCAGCATGGAGGAGATCGGCGCCGCGGCCGGTATCGCCGGTCCCAGTGTGTACAAGCACTTCGTGGGCAAGGCCGATCTGCTGGCGGCGACGGTGAGGCGGGAGACCGAGGCGATGTTCTTCGCGCTCTCCCGTGCCCTGGCCCGGAGTGCCTCGTCGCACGAGGCGCTGGTGCGTCTGCTCGGCTCGTTCGTCGAGGTGGTCGGTGCCCGCAAGGGACCGGGCGGGTTCGGCGTCGGTGACGAGAACAACCTCCCTCCCGAAGAGCAGCGGTGGTTCCACAAGGCGCAGATCGAGTACGTCGCCGAGTGGGTCGCCCTGCTGATGGCCGCCAGGCCCGAACTGAAGGAGGGGGAGGCACGGGTGACGGTCCATTCCGCGCTGACCCTGGTCAGGCTGGTCTACCAGATCACGGACCGGGGGCCCTTCGTGCCGGCGGGGACCGTGGTCGGCCTCGCGCTGGACGTGCTCGGCATCGAGCCCGTCGAACTCCCCGACTGAGCCTCACGGGGTGCCCTCTCCGCACCCCTCGTCCGGTGTTCCCGGCCCCTCGTCCGGCGTCCCCGGCCGTCCGGCCGTCTCGCCGCGGTACTCGAACGGGCCGGGACGATCCTGTCGGCGGACTTGCGGCGGGTGGCCGACGCCCCCGCCCCCGCTCCCGCCAGAGCCCCGGCTCGTACAGTGGGCGGACACCGGCCTGCTCGCCGTCCGTGCGCTGTCGGCCGTCCTCTCGGGCGGAGTAGCGCTCCTTGACGGTGGAACAGCGTCCCGGCGACGGCGGCGATCCTGCTCCTGCGGCCGCGCGGCCGACGGACCACCCGCCGGGCCCGTCTTCCGGCTCTGTCACAGGGGTGCCGATCTCGTGAGGCGTTGGGGAGTCCGGCTACACATCGAGGGTCTTGACGCGGGGCCCTCCCGGCCTGATCGGTATCCGGCAGGCGCATCTGAAGCCGGGGTATGCCCGATGGGAAGGTGAATCCGGGCTTACCTGAGTCCGTGTCCTGGGCGACATCAAGTGCAAATTTCGATTTACTTCAGGGGTTGTGCCAACAGTGTGGGGTGCTTCACTTCACCTCGGGGAGTCTGTACGACGCCCTGGGCGGGGAACCGGCGGACCGGTTCCCCGCCCAGGGCGTGTGCGCCGGGCCGTCAGGCCGGGGTCAGGGAACGGGCCGCCTCCAGCACATCGAGGGCGAGGGTGCCGTCGGGGTCGTTGTCGACGGAGCAGGTGACACGGGTGCACAGCCCGTCGAAGCGCTTGCGCAGTTCGCGCCCGGCGACGGCGGGTTCCCCGGTGACGGCGAAGGTGTTGAGCACATCGTCCTCGATGAGCAGCCCCATCTCCTGCCAGCGGCCCTCGGTGGAGAGCCGGTGCAGGCTCTCGTGGAGTTCGCCCCAGCCGTGGAGATCGAGGACCGCGCGGTAGGCGGGCGTGGAGGCGTAGAACGCGATCCGCTCACGCACCGTGGTGAGCGACGCCTCGTACTCCTCCTCGGTCCTGCCGGTCGCCACCAGTGAGGTGCACACCACGTCCAGCGGCAGCCCGGCCCGTCGCTCGCCGTCCGCCTCCGCCTTCGCCCGTGCCGCGCCGAGCGCGGGCAGGGTGACCTGGCGCAGATAGTCGGTCGTGGTGAACGCGTGGCAGATCAGTCCGTCGGCCGCCTGTCCGGCGACGGCGGTCATCATCGGTCCCACACCCGCGATCCAGATCCGGGGCGGCCCCGAGGCCACGGGACCGGGATCGAAGGTGGGGGTCATCAGGGTGTGGGTGTAGAAGTCGCCCCGGAAGTCGAGCTTGTCGCCGGTTTCCCAGCTGTGCCAGATCGCCCGCAGGGCGCCGGCGAACTCCCGCATCCGGGCCGCGGGGCGTGACCACTCCATGCCGTAGCGGCGGGTGATGTGCGGTTTGATCTGGGAACCCAGACCGATCGTCAGCCGTCCCCCGGAGAGCCGCTGTACGTCGTACGCGCTCGTCGCCAGGGTCATCGGTGTACGCGCGAACGCGATGGTGACCGCCGTCGCCAGGTCGATCCGGCCGGTGGACTGGGCGGCCAGCGCGAGCTGGATCAGCGGATCGTGCTTGATCTCGTGGGTCAGGAAGCCGTCGACCCCGCGTTCCTCCGCCAGGGCCGCCGCGGAGGCTGCCCGGTCGGTGCCGCCGGTGAAGACGAAGTCGATGCTGAGCGGGGCGGCGGTCATGAGGCACTTCCTTCGGGCAGTCCCGCGAGTCGCGCCAGCCGCGCGCGGTGGCCGGGGATCGGGCCGAGGAGGCTCTGCGCGCTCCGGGCCCGGCGGTAGGAGAGATGGGCGGGGTGTTCCCAGGTGAAGGCGATACCGCCGTGGACGAACTGGTTGCCCGCCGCACAGACGTCGAGCGCCGCGGCGCAGGCGACGAGGGCGTGCTCGGTGTCCAGGGCCACCGGCGCGCCGGTGCGCTCCAGCGCCCGGCCCGCCTCCTGGAGGACGACGGCGGACTCGGCGACGACCAGCATGTCGGCGAGCCGGTGTTTGACCGCCTGGAAGCTGCCGATGGGGCGGCTGAACTGGTGGCGGACCCGGGCGTAGGCAACGGCTTCGTCCAGCGCGCGACGGGCCGTGCCGAGACACTCGGCCGCGAACACCAGCGCCGCGTACTCCAGTGCGCGGCCGACCGCCGACCAGTCGCCGACGGGGGTCGCGGGCGTCCGGGTGAAGGTGACCCGTGCCTGCTTGCGGGTGAGGTCCAGCGTCTTGAGCGGCGCCCGTTCCACCCCCGGGGACGAGGCCGTCACCGCGAACAGCCGGACGCCGTCGCCCGTACGGGCCGGGACGAGCAGCAGGTCGGCCGTACAGCCGTCGAGGACCGCCGTCTTGGCGCCCTTGAGCGTCCAGCCACCGGGCGTGCGCTCGGCCAGGGTGCGGATGTCGTCCGGGTTCCATCCGGCGGGGACCCCGTCCCCGGATTCGAGGAGGGCGAGCGTCGCGGTGGTGGTGCCCGCCGCGATGTCCGGGAGATAGCGGGACCGGACCTCGTCGTCACCGGTGGCGTCCAGAGCGGCGGTGCCGATCAGGGTGGACAGCAGGGGACCGCCGTACAGAGCCCGGCCGGCCTCCTCGGACAGCGGGAGCAGATCGGCGTACGAGAATCCGGCTCCGCCGTGCTTCTCACTGATGGTGAGGGCGGTCGCTCCGATACCGCCGGCCAGCTCGGCCCACAGTTCGCGGTCGAAGGCGTCGGGCACCTCCATCCAGTACCGGACCCGGGCCTCGTCGTGTCTGCGGGCCATGAGTCTGCGTACGGTGGAGGCGAGTTCGGCGCGCTCCTCGGGAAGTGCGCTGAGTGCGGTGGTGGTCACGGCTTCTCCTGTGAGGCGGTGGGCAGCCGGCTGAACGGGATTCCGCGTTCGACCGACGGTTCTCGGGGCAGACCGAGGAGCTGTTCGCCGATGGTGTTGCGCTGGATCTCGTCCGTACCGCCGCCGAAGGCTATCCCGGGCGCGTCGAGGATCTGGAAGGCGAGGGCGTCGGTGGCGTCGTCGCCGTCCTGCCAGGCGGCACCTCCGGAGAAGGCGAGAGAGGCGGCGAGCCGGGCGTTGCGCAGCGCGTTCGCCGTGCGGTGCAGCTTCGCCACCGAGGCGGCGGCTCCCGGGGAGCCGCCGGCGCCGGTGATCTCGGCGATGCGCTCGTTGACCAGGGCGGCCGTACGTTCTCCGAGCCACGCGTCGAGGAGTTCGTGCCGGACCTCGGGATCACCGGCCCGTCCGGAGCGGCGCGCCCAGGCGGTCAGTTCGGCCACCGGCAGCGGACGGCGCATGGCGCCGTGGCCGGTGCGGGTGATGCTCGCCCGCTCGTGGCCGAGCATCGCCATGACGACCTTCCGGCCGTCGCCGGGCCCGCCGACCATCCGGTCGCCCGGGACACGGACGGCGTCGAAGAAGACCTCGTTGAACTCGCAGTCCCCGGTCATCTGACGCAGCGGCCGGACCTCGACACCCGGGGAGTCCATGTCGACGACGAAGGCGCTCAGCCCGTCGTACTTGGGCACATCCGGATCGGTGCGGGCGACCAGCAGTCCGATCCGGGCGTACTGGGCGTAGGAGGTCCACACCTTCTGGCCCGTCACGGTTCAGCCGCCCTCCCCGTCGGGGACCGCGCGGGTCCGCAGACCGAAGAGATCGGAACCGGCCTCCGGCTCGGAGAACATCTGACAGGACAGCAGCTCGCCGGAGAGGATGCCCGGCCCGAACTCTGCGCCCAGCCGCTCGGCGCCGAGATCGACGAGCGAGGGAAGGAGGATGCCGACGCCGAGGCCGAACAGCTTGTCCTCGGCCGGGGCGGTAACCGCCGCCTCCTCGTTGAACACCTGCTCATGGACCTCGGACAGCCCCTGGCCGCCGTAGGCGCGGGGGATGGTGAGCCCGGCCAGTCCGGCGCCGGACAACGCCGAGCGATACGCCGTGGCGCGGGTGAGGGTGTCGGAGATCCCGTCGAGCAGAACGGGAACCTCCCGGTGGAGGAAGTCCCGCACACGGGCCCTGAACATGGATGGATCGGTTTGTGTCACGTCCCAGCTCCCGGCTGAGTGAAAGCCCTCGTGGGCGGTGCTTGGGGGCCGATGGAAGGCCGCCCGGTGGTCCGGACGCCCCTGGCTGTGCCGACCCGGCCAGGGACGGGCGTACCTGGCTCGGGGCATGGCCTCGACCCTCGGTAAGTTAATTCGAATTAGCTTGACTGTCCAGCATCAGCTGATGGTACATACACTCTTGACAGGGTTGGGTTCGGAGGTTTCGGTAAAGCTGAATTAGCCAGCAATGAGCTGAATGGGCAATGAGCGAGGAGCTGTGCCCATGCCCGGACCCCTGGCCCATTTGAAGATCATCGAGTTCGGCGGTATCGGCCCCGGCCCGTTCTGCGGCATGGTCCTGTCCGACCTCGGTGCCGAGGTGATCCGGCTGGAGCGGCCCGCGGACGCCGGCCGGGCCCCGTCCCGGCCCGTCCTCCTCCGGAACCGCCGGTCGGTCGCCGTGGACCTCAAGACCCCGGACGGAGTGGAGACCGCGCTACGGCTCGTCGAAGGCGCCGACGCGGCCTTCGAGGGCTTCCGTCCCGGCGTCGCCGAACGCCTCGGCATCGGACCCGACACCTGCCTCGCCCGCAACCCCCGGCTGGTGTACGGACGGATGACGGGCTGGGGCCAGGAGGGGCCGTACGCCCGTGAAGCAGGCCATGACATCAACTACATCGGCCTCAGCGGAGCCCTCGCCGCGGTCGGTCCCGCGGACGGCGATCCCGTCGTCCCGCTGAACATGGTGGGCGACTTCGGGGGCGGCGGCATGCTCCTGGCCCTCGGCATCACCAGCGCCCTCCTCCACGCACAAGCCACCGGCCAGGGGCAGGTCGTGGACGCGGCGATGACCGACGGCAGCGCCCCCCTCCTGGCCACCGCCCTCAACATGATGGCCACGGGCACCTGGACCGACCGGCGCGGCTCCAACACCATCGACGGCGCGGCACCCTACTACCGCGCCTACCGCTGTGCCGACGGCCGCCACATGGCCGTCGGCTGCGTCGAGCCGCAGTTCTACGCCCATATGCTCACGGTCCTCGGACTCGCGCGGGATCCCCTCTTCGCCGCCCAGGAGGACCGGGCCGCCTGGCCGGCCATGGCCGAGCGGCTCGAAGCGGTCTTCGCCGAGCGCACCCGGGACGCGTGGACGGCGGCCTTCGACGGCCACAACGCCTGCGTCACCCCGGTTCTCTCCCTCACCGAGGCCCCCGGACACCCCCACAACCTGGCCCGCGGGACCTACACCTCCCTGCCCGGTGGCACCACCCAGCCCGCCCCCGCGCCCCGCTTCAGCGCCACACCGGCGGCCCCGCCCCGGCCCGCGCCGAAGACGGGCGCCGACACGGAGGAGGTCCTTCGCGAGGCGGGCATCACCGCGGTGCCCGGGGACGGCACCCTTTGACGGCCGGGCGGCCCGCACCGGGTGACGGACGACGAAGGACGAAGTCGCCCGTCACCCGGTGCGGCAACGCTCAGCGAGGGTGCTGGACGATACCGACCCTCAGGGCGATCACGTCGTAGTGGGAGTAGGAGTTGATGTCGTCGGTGCGCTGGAGGACCACCTCTCCGGTATCACGGTTCCAGATCTCCCCGTACTCATCCATGTCGGCGGATGTCGTCCTGTCCGGTTCACCGAGTTCCGCGCGGATCAGCGCTCCCAGACGGTCGTACTCGGCATGGAAGTCGGCACGTGTCGCCCCGGGCCGACGGATCCACGCCGGACCGTAGTCGCCGTCGAGGTCGTCCTCTTCGTCCTCGGTGTGCTCGGCGTCTTGGGGCTCCTCACCGAACGCCGGCCAGAACAACGCGCACGACAGCCGGACGTAGGCATCCTCGGCTCCCTTCCCCGGCGGGTCTCCGAGTTCCAGCCGCCACCCGATCCCGCCCTCCCCGCCACCATCGATGTCGTGAGGAGAAGCCGCCCCACCACCCCATGCGATCTCGGGGCGCCCGCCCGCCCCGAGCCGTGCCCACCCGTGCCGCAGGAAGACGTCCTCCAGCTCGGACCTGTCCCAGCCGCGCCCCGCCAACGCAACCAACCGACGCACCCACGTGGCGTCGACCTGCAAACTCTTCAAGGTCATCGCCTCATGCTAGGCCTACCCGGCTCCCTGGGACCCGTCGGCGGACGGCAGCCGCCGGCAATCCGACTCGACCGCGGTTCGGGGGCACTGCGGCAGGGCCCCCGGGTGGGCTCAGCCCTGCCGCGCGAGTCAGCGGGCGAAACGGTTCCCGGCGCTGCGGGCCTCGGGGCCGGGCAGGAGCGTCGTCGCCCGCGGTTCGACACCGGAGTACGGGCGTGCGGGTCCCTGACGACCGTGCGCGGATCGTTCCCGGCAGCGAGGCCGTTACGGATGAGCCGGTCCAGCTGGTACGTGTCGGGGCCGGCCACCTCCAGTACACCGTCGACGGGGTCGCCGACCGCCGTTCGGCCCCGGCGGCGGCCACGTCATCGGAGGCGGGGGGCGGGATCCCGGCGGGCGCCGGACGCACGGTGTCACCGCCGGTCGCCGAGTCCGCGACTGGTGCGTCCGGGCAACGGGCGTTCCCGGCTCACACCGCCTGCATACCGCCGTCGACCGGCAGGACCGTCCCCGTCACATAGGAGGCGCGGTCGCTGAGGAGCCAGGCGGCGGCCTGGGCGATCTCGTCGGGGTCGGCCGCGCGGCGCAGGGGCGTATGTGCGTTGAGCCGGTCGACGGTCCCGGGTGACCGCTCGTCCCAGGCGCGCATCATGGCGGTGAGCGTGGTGCCGGGAGCGACGGCGTTGACGCGGATGCCTTCGGGGCCGTAGGCGACGGCCGCCGACTCGGTGAGACTGTTGACGGCCCTCTTCAGCGCACCGTAGGCCGGGAGCGCGGGGTTGCCCATCAGACTGCCCACGGAGGTGTTGTTGACGATGGCCCCCGTGCCCGCGGTGGCCCGGATGGCGGCGACCTCGGCGACCATGGCCGCCCAGGGGCCCTTGAGGTTCACGGCGTAGACATGGTCGAAGTCGGCCTCGGACACCTGCTCCATCGGGCCGGGCGGCATGGTGGTGGCACCGTTGTTGAAGGCGACGTCGAGCCGGCCGTACAGGGCTACCGCGCGGTCGACGGCGGCTCGGACTCCTGCCCCGTCGGCCAGGTCGCACAGCGCGTAGTCCGCGGTGCCGCCGGACGACCGGATCTCCTCGGTCACCGCTTTCAACTCGGCTTCCGTCCGGGCCGTGAGCAGCACCCGGGCGCCCTCCCGGGCGAAGAGCCGTGCGGCGGCGGCGCCGATACCGCGTCCGGCACCGGTGACGAAAGCGACCTTGCCGGCCAGGAGGCCGGGGACGGTGGAGGCGTCGGCGGAATGTGTGTTGTCCATGGCAGTGAGCATGTGTCCGTTCGCGGAGTCGAACCAGGTACTGCCGGTGCCTGGATCGTCCCCGCGCACACGCCCACACTGGGAGCGTGGACAGACACGAGCTGGCCGGCTTTCTGCGCAGCAGGCGGGAGCGCATCACCCCTGCCGATGTGGGGCTGCCCGCAGGGCCGCGCCGCCGCACCCCTGGGCTGCGCCGCGAGGAGGTGGCGCAACTGGCGTTCATCTCGACCGAGTACTACACGCGGCTGGAGCAGGCGCGCGGTCCCCGCCCGTCGCGCGAGGTGCTGGCCGCTCTGGCCCGGGCCCTGCGCCTGGCGGACGGCGAACGCGACCATCTGCACCATCTCGCCGGCGTGCCGCCCGGCCCGCCGGCCGGGCCCTCGCGCGAAGTGCGGCAGAGCATCCTCGACCTGCTGCTGCGGCTGCCACAGGCCGCGGCGATCGTGCTGTCCGCGACCTACGAGGTGATCGCCTGGAACGACCTGGCGGCCGCCCTCCTGGAGGACTTCTCCGCTCTGTCCCGGCACGAGCGCAACCTCGTGCGCCGTGCCTTTCTCACGCCGCGTTCGCAAGCCCGGCTGCTGTACAGCCTGTCCGACGAGGAGGCGTTCGCCCGAGCCGTGGCCCGGCAGCTGCGGGCGGCTGCCGCCCGCTACCCCGACGATCCCGAGGTGGCCGCGCTGGTGGGCGACCTTCTCTCCGGCAGCGCGGAGTTCGCCCGGCTGTGGGCCGCCCACGACGTAGGCGCCGAACCCACCCTGCGCAAGACGGTCAACCACCCCCTGATCGGCCCCATCACCGTGAACTGTGACGTCCTCGACATCACCGACCGGGACCAGCGAGTCGTGATCTACACGGCCGAGCCCGGCTCCCCGTCGGAGGAAGCACTGCGGCTGCTGTCGGTGATCGGCACCCAGCGCATGGACGTACCCGGCTGAGTCGCGCCGGGGTGCCGGATGCCGTACGGCCGCGCTCACGGGCCGGAGCGCTCGGCGGGCGGGACGGTCGCCTGTCCGTTCGCGTAGCGACGGCCCCGAATCCACCCGCTCATATACATGGAAGTTCCAGTAATGGGAAAGTCCATGTAGTGTGCGGGTCGTGGATGACGCGCGTCTGAACGAAGAGCTGATCGATTCCCTGTTCGCGATCCGCACCCAGGTGCACGCCGAACTCAAAGAACTGGCCCGCGAGGCCGGGCTGACCGACACTCAGACCGATGTGCTGTGGCGGCTCAGTCGGGAGCAGGAGATGACCGCGCGCCGCTTGGCCGACCGGCTCCAGTGCGACGCGTCGACCGCCACCTCGATGATCGACAGACTGGAGAAGCGCGGCCTGGTGCGCCGTGTACCGCATCCGACCGATCGCCGGGCGAAGGTGATCCAGCTCACCGCCGAGGGATGTGAGCTGCGGGATCGGATCATCCGGCACACCACCGAGCACTCACCGTTCGCCCGCCTCGACCACGAGAGCAGACTGCGCCTGCGCGCACTGCTCCGCGAAGTCGTCGACGGCCCCACGCCGGAGGGCGAGGGCACTGAGCCCAAGGCCAACCACGTCGAGGAGGGCTCATGAGCGGCGGGACCACGGTTATCACCGGAGGCGGTTCCGGGCTGGGCCTGGTGACGGCACGCCGGCTGGTCGAGGCCGGGCACCGGGTCGTCCTCGTCGGCAGGGACGCGGCGCGCACGGCTGCCGCCGCCGACGGCCTGCGCGGCCTGGGCCCCGCCGGTATCGACGCCGACGCGCCGCGGACGTACACCGCTGACCTGGAGGAATGGCGGCAGGTCCGTGACCTCGCCTCGAAGCTGGTTGCCGGCGCGGTCCACGTGGACGTACTCATCAACAACGCGGGAGCGGCCTTCCCCTCGTACCGGCAGACGCCGGACGGTGTGGAGCGCGCCTACGCCCTCAACCACCATGCCCCGTTCCTTCTCACGCACGAGCTACTGGCGGCGGGCGCACTCACGCCCGGCGCCAGAATCATCAACCTCTCCACGTTCGTGGAGAAGCGCGGAAGGCTCGACGCGACCGATCCGGACGTCGGCGGTACCTCGTGGGGGCGCCGCTTCTACCACCAGCTCAACGTCTACGCGACCAGCAAACTCCTCAGCCTCATGGCCACGAGGGAACTCGCGCGCCGCCTGCCGGAGGGCATGCGTATCTACAACGCCAATCCGGGCATGGTGAAGGGCACCGCCATCAACAGCAGCGCCGGCGGGGTGATGCGGCTGACCGCACCGCTGTTCCGCCCGTTCGCCATCACCCCGGACGAGGGCGTGCGGACGCCCGTATGGCTGGCCTCCGCGTCACCCGCACCGCGGCCGAGCGGAGGCTTCTTCACCGAGTCGAAGCCGGACACGCCCTCCCGGCAGGCCCGGAACGACGCGCTCGCCCGCCTCGTGTACGACAGGACGGCGGATCTCCTGGGCCTTGAGCCGCTCAGCACGTAGGCCCCGGGCGCTCTGAAGGAGCACGGAGCCGGAATGGGCACGCCGCCACCCGCCCGCCGTGCGGGGGCGGGCACCCCACCCGTACCGTGCGGCCTTCCCTGCTCCCGCCCCCGCACCGGCGGACGACGCGTGCCGTCGTCACCAGGCGGTCCGCCCCGAATTCACCCGGGCGCTCCGCCCGCCGGAGGAACGCCAGGTGCGCGCGAGCCCGCATCCGGCGCGGAGGGGGTCTGAGCCCACTGCCCGATCGCCACGACGACATCGGCACTGCTCGGCCTGTGCGAGAGCGCCGATGTCCTGCTCGAAGGACTCCGCCCCGCCGTCACCGAGCGCCCGCGCGTCGGGCCCGGGCGACTGTGGGCGCGCAACCACCGCCTGGTGTACGGCCGGATGACCCGGTGGGGCCAGGACGGGCCGGAGGCCGCGACCGCCGGCCATGACAACAGCTACATCGCACCGACGGGCGTGCTCCACGCCATCGGCGGGGCCGGCGGGCGCCGCAGATCCCTCTCATGTTGTCGGTGACATCGGGGGAGGGGCGACCTGTCCGGTGATGGGCGCCCTGGCGGCCCTGCGGGAGGCACGGTCCACCGGCCGCCGCATTCCGCCGCCGGTCCCGTTCGGCTCACACCTGCGCCATGCCCCCGTCGACGAACAGCTCGACGCCGGTGACGAAGCTGGAGGCGTCACTGGAGAGAAACACCGCCGCCTTCCCCATCTCCCGGGGATCGGCGATCCGCCCGGTCGGGTTCCCCTCTCCCATGAGCTCGATGGCCGCGTCGACGTGATCGGCCCCCTGTGCCATGGCCAGCGCGCGTCGCAGGGACTCGGTGTCGACCGCGCCGGGGCTGAGCACGTTCATCCGGACGCCCGATCCCTTGATGTCCTGGATCCAGGAGCGGACGAAGGCTCGCACCGCCGCCTTCGAGCCCCCGTACAGGCCCATTCCGCGCGGCGGTTCGATGGAGGCCGTGGAACCGATGACGACGACCGTGCCGCCGGGCGGCAGCAGCGGCAGCGCCGGCTGGACCGTGAAGAGGACGCCCTTGGCGTTGACGCCGAAGGTGCGGTCGAACTGCTCCTCGGTGATCGCGCCGAGCGGGGCGTGGGCGCCGACCCCGGCGTTGGCGACGACGGTGTCGAGACGCCCGTAGCGGTCCTTCACCTGCTCGTACAGCGCCTCCATGCCGGCGAGGACGGTGACATCGGCCACGATTCCCACGCAGTCGCCGCCGATCTTCGCGACGGCCGCGTCCAGTTCCTCCCGGTGCAGGTCGGTGATGACGACCCGGGCGCCGTTCTCGGCGAACTCCTGGGCGATGCCCAGGCCGACTCCGTTCGCCGCGCCGGTGATGACGGCGACCTTGTCTGTGAGGGGGAGAGTCATGTTTCTGCTCCTTGGATACGAGGGCCCGGCCCCGACCGGGGCGCGGGCGCTGTTTCTCTCGGCCGGTGACCGATATGACGGAGGTGCGGGGGTGCTCAACGCCTTGGGGCGGGCGACATGACCGGGTCGTGCCCTACAGTGGAACTGGAGGCGCCTCCACTTCCCTGAACCATAAGTGGAGACGCCTCCGGTTGGCAACCCGATCCGAGGGAGACGTCATCGATGGCCAGTGAGGCAGGACGGCCGCTGCGCGCCGACGCACGGCGCAACCGGGAGAAGATTCTCTCGGCGGCCGTGCGGATCTTCGCCGAGCAGGGGCTGGACGCGCACATGGAACGCATCGCCAAGGAGGCGGGGGTCGGCTCGGGCACCCTCTACCGGAACTTCCCCACCAGGGAAGTCCTGATCGAGGCGGCCTACCGCAATGAGCTGGACAAGCTGTGCGATGCCGTACCGGAGCTGCTGGAGAGCATGCCGCCGCAGCGCGCCCTGCGCGCGTGGACGGGTCGCTTCATCGACTACGCGACCGCCAAGCTCGGCATGGCGGAGGCGCTGCGGGCCGTCGTCGAGACGGGCGTCAATCCCTATGCCCACAGCCGGGAGAGGATCCTGGAGGCCCTTGCTTCGCTGCTGAGCGCGAGCATCGACGCCGGGAGCGTCCGGTCGGACATCAGCGCCGAGGACCTGTTCGCCGCCCTCACCGGCATTGCCCTGACCTGCGGCAGGCCCGAGCAGCGTGAGCAGGCCGAACGGCTCCTCGACCTCATCGGCGACGGGCTGAGGGCACAAGCGCGCTGACACCCCGTCACCGATGGGCGGGGCCGCCGGCTGAGGACCGGGCCTTTGACGGGTACGGCTCCGGCTCCCGGACCGCCAGAGGTTGTGGGCCCTGAGGCCGCCGGCGGGGCCGGGCTTGACCTTCGAGTTGGTTGAAGCCCAATGATGGCGGTGTGCCGAATTCAGAGCTGATGCCGATCGGGGTCTTCGCCCGGCGCTGTGGCCTCACCGCGAGTGCGCTGCGGTTCTACGCCGACTCCGGGCTGCTGCGTCCCGCCGAGGTCGATCCCGTCTCCGGCTACCGCTACTACAGCGCCGACCAGGTGGAACGGGCGACCGCGCTCAGCGGGCTCCGCGGGATCGCCATGCCGCTCACCACTGTGGCGGCGGTCCTCGACGCGGGGTCCGACGAGGCTTCCCGGCTGATCGACGAGCATGTCGCGACGGTACTGGGCGACGCGGCGGCGACACGGCGCAAGGCCGCCGTGATCACCTCCTCGCTCGCCGGCGCGCCGAGCCTGCCGATCACCGCCCTGAAGGGGCCCGTACTGGCTGACGCGGTCGATCAGGTCCTCACGGCGACCGCTCGTGATCCGGGCCTGCCGGTACTCGGCGGACTGCGCCTCGAAGCGAGCGCCGAATCGCTCACTCTGACGGCGACCGACCGCTACCGGCTCGCTTCACGCACCCTGGTGCCGGCCGATCCGCCGTCGATGACATGGGCCGCGACCGTCCACGGCGATGATCTGCGGGCCGCGGCCGCCGAGATCCGCCGCAGCGTACGGGTGCGCCTCGACGCGACCCCGCACGGGATCCGGCTGCGCCGGGCGGACGGGGAAGACCACCACTGCCGGCTGCTGACGGAGGAGTTTCCCGACCATCGGCTCATGCTCGCGTCGCTGCCCGGGGCCACCACCCGGGTGACGGTCTCGAAGGTGCTGCTCCTGCGGGCCCTGGAGGAGCAGCCCGGTGAGCGGATCGAGCTGCGGGTGACCGGCCACGGGATGGACGTGCTCCCGGCCGCTGCCGGGCACCCGGGCATACCGCTCACGGCGACCGTCACGGGACAGGCCCTCCGGATCTCGTTCGAGCTGACCACGCTCTACCCCGCCGTCAGCACCGCCGTCGGCTCCGACGTGATGCTCGACATACGAGGACCCGGGCAACCGGTCACGATCCGCTCCGCCGACCGCGGCGATCTCACCACCCTGGCCATGCCCGTCACAACAGGCCCCGCGACCGAGCGGGCCGACCACAACGACCCGGTCGACCAAAGCGACCCGGCCGACCGCAACGACCGAGCCGGCCACCGGGAAGACCGGACCGACCGGGAAGACCCCGGCCGGGCACGACGACAAGGACCTCGCCCATGACCACCACTCCCGCCAGCCCCGACCCGACGATGGAAGCCATCGGTGAAGCCGTCACCGCGGGGCGAGCCGGTGACACCGCCTCCGCCCGCCGGGACCTCCTGGACCTGTGGTCGGGGATCGGCGTCAGCGGCGACCCGCTGCACCGCTGCACCCTCGCGCACTACCTGGCCGACCTCTACGACGATCCCGCCCAGGCCCTGGCCTGGGACATTCGTGCCCTGGACGCGGCCGACGCGGTGACCGAGCAGCGCGTTCAGGAGCATCACGCCGGCCTGCACATCGCCGGCTTCTACCCGTCCCTGCACCTCAACCTCGCCGACAACTACCGCCGCCTCGGGTCCTTCGATTCCGCCGCCGAGCACCTCGCGGCAGCCAAGGAGCATGCCCCCGGCCTCCGCCAGGACGCATACGGTGACCTGCTGCGTTCGGCGATCGAGCACGTCGCCGAGGCCATCGCCCGGAAGGACACCACCAAGCGGGCATCCGCACCCGGTTCCTCCGTATGACGCACAGAAACGCGCCGCCCGGCGTCCAGGGGCGCCGCCGGTTCGTCGAGCACTGCCGCCGGCGGCCCATCGCCGCTTCCCGGGCCGGCCCCCGGAGACCGGGGTTCTGGCGGGCACGGCGAGGACGGCACCCCAATGTTCTATGGAACGTGTCTTTACTTAAAAGGGAGGGATCCTCTAATCTCACCCAGGAAAGCGGCTGATATGGCTCCGAGTGAAGCGCGCCATAAGCAGATTAGCAATTTACTAAAAGTTGTGGTCGGCCCGGCGGCTTCCTGCCTGTGCCCCCACCACCCCTCTCGGAGTCGGCGTCCCTCTCCTCCGGTCGGGTCGGCGCCTGGGTGAGCGGCTGAGCGACCGTGTGGGAAGGAGCATTGAGTATGCGTGTTCCCGTTGTCCGATCCGGCGTGGCCGACGCCGCCGTGTTCGGTGTCCCCGACCCCGAGTACGGCGAGGCCGTCGCGGCACACGTGGAGCTCCTCCCGGGCGCCCTCGTCACCACCGAGCAGGTCCGGGCCCATGTCCGGGACAACGTGGCGCGCTACAAGGCCCCGCGGGTCGTGGTCTTCGAGGACCGGCTGCCCCGGGAGGAGAGCGGGAAGCCCTTCAAGCGCCGCCTCAAGCAGCGGTACTGGTCGTAGTGGGGAAGGAAGCGGAACGGATGCCGGAAGAGACGCAGTTCATCGAGGTCGAGACGCGGGGCCGGGTATCCGTGGTCACGCTGAACCGTCCGGAACCACGCAACGCCTTCAACAGGGAGATGAAAAAGCAGTTCCACGACGTCCTCGCCGCACTGCGCTGGCAGAAGGACTGCCGGGTGGTCGTGCTCACCGGCGCGGGCAGCTCCTTCTGCAGCAGGGCCGACCTGGCACGCGGCATCGGCGACGGTCCCGTGGACACCTTCTGGTCGCTGCGGCTGAGCACATCGATGATCATGCTGCTGCGGGAACTGCCGCAGCCGGTCGTCGCGGCCGTCCGGGGGCACGCCGTCGGCGGTGGCTTCTCCATCGCCTCCGCGGCCGACCTGCGGATCGCGGCCCCCGACGCGCGCTTCCACGCGCCCTTCGCCAAGCTCGGCATGTCCGCCGGCGACGTCGGGCTGTCGTACTTCCTGCCACGGCTGATCGGGCCCGCGGCCGCCGCCGAGCTCTTCTACACCGGAGGCGTGCTGGACGCACCGCGGGCCCTTGAGCTCCGGTATCTCAACCGCATCGCGGAAGACCCCCTGAAGGAGGCACTGGAGCTCGCACAGCGGATGGCGGAACTCTCCCCGATGGGAATCCGCCAGACCAAGGAGATGCTCAACGCCGGCCTCGGCCTCGGGGCCTTCCGCGACCATCTGGACCTGGAGATGCGGACCCAGGTGATCTGCTCGCTCACCGAGGACCACGCCGAGGCGAAGGCCGCATTCGCCCAAGGGCAGCGCGAACCCGTCTTCAAGGACCGGTAGACCGGGGCCCGTCGGGTCCGCCGGGCGGGGCGGTGCGAGCCCCGCCCGGGGACGGGCCGAATGCCGGCGTCACCCGGCCGGGTCAGGGGCCCCAGCGCAGGGCGATGGTGGCGCCCACGTTGACCACCGTGCCACGGGAGGCGGTGGTGAACGCGGATCCGTCGACACTGGCCTTCCAGGTGTTGGAGCCGCTGTTGGCCTTGCCGTTGACCGCCGTGACGGTGCCGCTGCCGGACGCGGGGGTGACGGAGGTGACACAGCCCGAGGGAGTGGCGCCGGAGCCCGCCGCGGTGAGGACATCGCCGAGCGTGGTGGTCGTCCCGGTCGGGGTGAGGGAGACCGAGCACACCTTCAGACCGCCCGCGCCGTCGTCGACGGTGAGCGCGAGTCTGGTGGCCGTACCGGCGGTGAACGACGGCTGGGCGACCCACTGGGGAGCGCCGGCGGTCGTCGGCAGCGGCGGGGCCGAGGTGAATCCGCCGCCGGCGACCGCCCGGAGGGCGTCGGTGGAGGAGTAGGCGGACGGCACCCCGTCGGTGGGCTTGTACTTGAAGCCGCCGCCGGGGTTGTACTGGTTGGCGATGAGGAAGTCGACGGGGGTCTTGCCCGCCGGGGTGAGGAAGTCGCCGGTCTGGGGGTTGATACCGCAGGCGTTGAGCCCGGCGACGGCCCAGCCGTTGGAGCTGGTGTTGGCCCCGTATAGGGAGTTGAAGGCGCCGGAGGCGTTGGCCAGCTTCAACTTGAGGAAGTTCTTGCCCTGCACCACATCGGTGTCGGTGGCGGGCACCCCGGAGACGCAGAGCGCTGCCAGGGCCGCGCCGGTCATGTCGATGTCGCCGGGCTGGGCGAGCGCCGCCGGGTTGCCCTCGGCCTTGCTGTGGGCCCAGCCGCCGTCGGTGTGCTGGTTGGCGCGGACGCGGGCGACCATGGAGCCGACGAGCGCCTGGGGAACCCGGGTGGCGCCCGCCTGGGTCTTCGCGCCGACGAGTGCGAGCGCCGCGAACACCGTGCCGTTGAAGTTGGCGGAGGGGCCGAAGTAGCCGGGTTCCGCGGTCTGCCAGTAGCCGTAGATCTGGGCGATGAGGTTGCGCGAGGCGGAGACCCGGGCCGGGTCGATGCCCGCGGCGTAGGCGTTGAGGGTCGCGCGCTGGTAGTCGGTGACCACGGGGGAGGCCGAGGGCCAGGCCGCGGTGGAGAGCAGATTGCGGTAGACCGTACGGGCGTTCTTGGTGGTGTCGGTGCCGGGGTAGACGTCCACGACGGCCGTGCCGGCGGCCGCGAACGCGCTGAACGCCCACTCGTTGGAAAGACCCGATCCGGCGTATGAACCGTCCGCGGCCTGAAGGGACTTCAGATAGGCGACGCCGTTCGTCTTCGAGGTGGCGATGTCGGCGGGGGTGGAGGTCGCGCCGGCCGGTGGCGCGGCCAGGGCGAGCGCCGTGAGGACGGCGGGCACCGCGAGCGCGAGGCGGTGTCTGGGGCGGATGGGCGACATGGGCCTGCTCCCTGTGGAGTCGGGACGCGGCCATGCCGTCCTTGCCCGGGCCGCCGTGGGGGCGGGCGGGAAGTCGGGGCCGCTGTCCGGATCGCGTGCATACGGCTTCCAGTGGTGCCTCACCGCACGGGCATTCGGGCTCGGAACGGCTCCTTGCCGTCCCACACCGTTGCGCGTCAGCCCCGGATTCCCACCGGATTCCCCCGTGCGGCAGCCCCGGACGCTACCCGAGCCGTCCCGTCCGCGCCAGATGCCCCATCACGCGGGGTTTGGTCCGCAGCTGAGACTTACGCCATCTTGACGGTGGTCGTTCACCCGTGTTGCACTCCGGCTGACAACTGTTCAGCACCAGGGGAAGCCGGTCGAAGTCCGGCGCTGACCCGCAACCGTAGGTTCCGCGCATCAGTACGCGGGACGAGCCGGATTACCTGGTGCCCGGAAAGCAGCACGAGTACAGCGCCGTCGCGGACTACGGCGTGGTCGTCCCGCCCAGGGGCCGGTTCACCGGACCCCGGGCCGTCGCCACGTTTCCGTCCGTGCCGCGCGGGAACCGAGGGGCAGCGGTGGGGACGGGACTTCATGCGGATCGGTACAGATCGAGGGGCAGACGGCTGCTGTCCCTGGGGACGGCGGCACTGCTGACCCTGGGCGCGGCCGTGTCGCTCCTCACGGCACCGGCGACCGCGACCGCGGCCCCGGTGGAGGAGTGCACCCCGCAGAAGGGCGCCGTCGTCGCCGTCGACTTCAGCAAGTTCGGCGGGAAGGTCGAACGCGGCTGCGACACCACGCCCACCACCGGCTTCGAACTGCTCCACGAGGCCGGGTTCACCACCACCGGTACCCAGTCCCACGGCGACGCCTTCATCTGCCGGATCGGCCACGGCAGCACCGGCACCCAGTACCCGACCCCCGCCCAGGAGGACTGCGTCCAGACGCCCCAGGCCAGCGCCTACTGGTCGTACTGGATCGCCTCGCCCGGTCAGAAGAGCTGGACCTACAGCCCGCTGGGCGCCATGTCGCGCACCCCGCGCGCGGGCGATGTCGACGCCTGGGTCTTCGGAGCCACCGACATCGGCGGCACCACCGGGAAGCCCTCGTTCTCCCCCGACGACGTCAGGGCCGGGGGCGATCCCGGGCCGGGCGGCCCCGGAGACCCCGGGGGTCCCGGTGTGCCGCCCGGATCGGTCGACGTACCGGCCGCGGTGCGCTGGCTCGGCCAGCAACTCAAGGACGGGGAACGGGTCGTCGACCCCGAGACGGGCGCGCCGAGGCACACCGAGACCGCCGAGGCCGTGCTGGCGCTCGCCGCCGCGGACCGCGGCTCCCCGGCCGCGAAGAAGGCCGCGGCCTACCTCGCCACGCCGGCGCAGACCGAGGCGTACGCCTACCCCGACGGCAAGGACCAGCCTCCCAGCGCGACCGCGGCGGCCCGGCTCGCCCTCGTCGCCCTGGCCGCGGGAGAGAACCCGCGCGCCTTCGGCGGACGCGACCTCCTCGGCGATCTGCTGAAGTACGTCTGCCCGGCCCCCGTCGCGGGCGCAGAGCCGGTGCCCGGCTGCCTCACCGAGGGCGACTTCCGTACCACGTTCCAGGCCGAGGGCCAGGCCCTGGCCGTGGTGGCACTGCTCAACGGAAAGGCGACACCGCCGCCCGCCTCGGTGGCCCGGCTGACCGGACTCCAGTGCGAGGACGGCGGCTTCACCGGCATTCTGATCCGCGCGGGCGAGTGGTGCGACAGCGAGCCGGGGACCACCGGTCTGATCCTGCTGGCCCTCCACCGCGCCGGCGGACACGACGCCGTGGTCGCCAAGGGCCGTGAGTATCTGACGAAGACCCAGCTGACGGACGGCGGCTGGCCCGCCTCCGCCTACAGCACCGCCGGCAGCGCCCCCAGCACCGGCTGGGCCGTTCAGGCCCTGCGGGTCCTGGGCGACCGTACCCGGGCCGCCGCCGGTACCTCCTGGCTGTCCCGGCAGCAACTGCCCGGCGGAGCCTTCTCCTTCGAGGACGGCCTGACCGAACCGAAGCTGTACGCGACCGTCCCGGCCACCATCGCCGGCGCCGGCACGGACCTCCTCGCCCTCACCACCGAACCGCCCGAGGAGCCGAAGCCCCCGGTCACACCCCCGGGCAAGAGCCCCGACCTGCGGAAGGCCACCGCCTATCTGACCCACACCAGCCGGCTGCTCCAGGGGCGCTACTACGAGAACGCCCGCGGCAGCGGCTTCGCCGACTACGGCCTGACCATCGACGGGGCGTTCGCGCTCGCCGCCACCGGACACGACAACAACGCCCTGCGGACCGTAGTGGACTTCCTCGACGGCGGCGGCAAGGACGGCACCGGACGCACCCTGCACGACTGGACCAAGCTCGGTACGAAGTACGCCGGAGGCGGCTCCATCGCCAAGGCCGCCCTGCTCGCCGAAGCGGTGGGCCGAGACCCCCGGGACTTCGGCGGGAAGAATCTCCTCGCCGCCCTCGCCTCGGGCGTCTGCTCCGCCAAGTCGCCCGCGCCCGACCGCTCCTGCGCGGCCAAGGGCGCGTACACCAACGCCACCTCCGTGTTCTCCCAGTCCCTCGGCGTCATCGCCCAGCTCCGGGCGAATGACACGACGGCCGCCGCCGAGCCGATCGCCTACCTCAAGAGCCTCCAGGAGCCCTCGGGCGCCTGGCCGAGCCTGATCGGCGAGGCGAGCGAGCCGGAGGTCGACTCCACCGCGATGGCCGCGATGGCCCTCGACCTCCTCCCGGACGCGGGCTCACAGGCCGCGGTGGACCGGGCGCTGACCTGGCTGGCGGGCCGCCAACTGGCGGACGGCGGCTTCCCCGGCGCCTCCGGGAACTCGGTGAACTCGGCGGCCCTGGCGATCCAGGCGCTCTCCCTCGACGCCGCCGACCACCGGGCGAAGATCGGCAAGGCGCGCGCGTTCCTCGCCTCCCAGCAGAACGCGGACGGCGGATTCAATGTCGCCAAGGGCGGGCAGCGCGGCTCCGACGTCCGTGCCTCCACCCAGGCCGCGGGCGGTTCGACGGGCATCTCCTTCGGCACGCTCAGCCGCAGCCTGAACGGTACGACCCCCCGGCCCCCGGGTGCGGGCGATCCGGGCGGCAACCCCACCCCACCCCGTATCGTCACCCCCGGTGAGGACGGCGGCGGCCCGCTGCCCCAGGGCGAGGCAGGGGGCTCCGGTGGCGGTCCGCTCGCCTCGACCGGTGTCCCGGGCCAACTGCTCGCGGCCGTGGCGGCGGCCCTGACGGCCGCGGGATGCGCCGTGACCCTCCTCGTCCGCAGGCGCCGGACCAGGACTGCCGCCGGGGAGCCGTCATGAAGACGAGTCCCGCCGGGCGCCTCGCACGGGCCGCCGCGGCGTTCGGGCTGGCCGCGGCCGGTCTCGGCGCCGGCGGTGGCCCGGCGGCGGCCGCACCCCAGCCCATCGGGCAGTGCACCACCACCTCGGGCGCGGTCCTGGCCGTCGACTTCAGCCGCTGGGGAGGCCCCGTCTACCGGTCCTGCGGTACCACCCCCACCACCGGCTACGAACTCCTCAACCAGGGCGGCTGGCGCACCACCGGAACCGGGCACGACGGCCCGGCGTTCATCTGCCGGATCGGCTACAGCGGCCACCGGGGCGGCAAGCAGTTCCCGCCGCCGGAGCAGGAGGACTGCGTCCTGACCCCGCCCGCGTCCGCCTACTGGTCGTACTGGCACGCCGACCCGGGCCGGAACACCTGGACCTACAGCCAGCTCGGCGCCATGCTCTACCGGCCCAAACCCGGCAGTGTGGACCTGTGGATCTTCGGGGGGACCGATATCGGCGGCACGAAGGGCCGTCCCACCGTCACCCCCGACCAGCTCCGCGCCCACAACACCCGGCCCACCGGCGGAGGGAAACCCGCGCCCAGGGACACCCGGACCGCGCCCCCGCCGCCGCCGGGCACCGACACCGGCCCGGCCCCCGGCCCGGCCACGCCGCCCTCCCGCAGGACCCCGGCGCCCCCACCGGCCAAGACCACGGCTCCACCGAGTTCCCCACCGCCCTCCTCACCGCGGGCCCCCGCGTCCACGGCACCGGCGACCTCTCCGGGCGCCCTCGCGGCCTCCGGACCCGTCGTCGTGGACGCGGCTCCCGCGGCGGCGCCGGAACAGGACCGCGGCTCCTATCTGCCCGCCGCGGCCACCGGTGTCCTGGTGCTGCTGATCGGCGCGGGAGCCTATGCCGCCCACCGCCGCAGACGCTCGGGGTAGCGGGTGGCCCGTACCACGACACCGGCTCAGTCGCCCGTGCCCGGCCGGATGCCGGACACGGGCGGCCGCCGGCTCCCGCGCACCCTGCACCCCGTGGCCTGGTGGATCTGGGCACTCGCCCTGGCCACGGCCGTCAGCCGCACCAACAACCCCCTGCTGCTCCTGCTGGTCCTGGCCGTCCTCGGATACGTCGTCACCTCCAGGCGCACCGAGGCCCCCTGGGCGCGGGGCTTTGTGTACTACCTGTATCTGGCGCTGGCGGTGATCGCGATCCGGGTGGTGTTCCGGGCCGTGTTCGGCACCGGCATCACCCCGCACGACCACTTCATCCTCCAACTGCCCGAGATCCCCACCCCCGACTGGTACGCGGGCATCCGCATCGGCGGACCCGTCTCCCTGGAGGCACTGCTGTCGGCGGTGACGGAGGGACTGAGGCTGGCCTGCATGCTGTGCTGCATCGGCGCCGCCAACACCCTCGCCAACCCCAAGCGGGCGCTGCGCGTGCTGCCCGGAGCCCTGTACGAACTGGGCGTCGCGGTCACCGTATCGATCAGCGTGGCCCCCCAACTGGTGCAGAGCGCCCAGCGCGTCAACCGCGCACGGCGGCTGCGGGCGGGCCGCACCAAGGGTTTCCGGGCCCTGCGGAGCATCGTCGTCCCCGTGCTGGAGGACGCGCTGGAACGCTCCCTGCGGCTCGCCGCCGCCATGGACTCCCGGGGCTACGGGCGCGCGGGCTCCGCGACCCCGGCCTCCCGCAGGCTGACCGGCGTCCTGATGCTGCTCGGCATGTGCGGTCTGTGCGCCGGGGCGTACGGGCTCCTCGACCCCACCGCCCCGAGACTGCTCGGCCTGCCCGCGATGGGACTCGGCGCGCTGCTGTGCCTGGGCGGGCTGCGCCTCGGCGGGCGGCGTGTCACCCGCACGACCTACCGGCCCGACCCCTGGCGGCTCGCCGAATGGGCGGTCGCGGGCTGCGGGGTGCTGTCGGCGGTGATCCTCTTCGGCAACACCGGGTTCGACCCGGCCGAACTCAACCCCTCGCTGTATCCCCTCGGCTGGCCGGCGCTGCCGGTGCTGCCCGCCGCCGCGATCCTGCTCGCCGGAGCCGCGGGTGTCCTCTCCCCGCCGCCCGCCCCACGCCCGATCCCGCCGTCCGCCCCACGTCCGACCCCGCCGCCCGCCCCGGGCCCGACCACCGCACCCGCCGTCAGCCGCGAGGAAGTTACGTGATCATTTTCGACCGGGTCACCGTCCAGTACGACGACGAGGCCGAGCCGGTGCTGCGGGACGTCGAGCTGACCGTGGAGGAAGGCGAACTCTGTCTCGTCGTCGGCCACACCGGCACCGGCAAATCCACCCTCCTCGGCACTGTCAACGGTCTGGTGCCCCATTTCACCGGCGGCACCCTCCACGGGCGGGTGGTCGTCGACGGCCGCGACACCGCGACCCACCCGCCCCGGGAACTCGCCGATGTCGTGGGCGTGGTCGGCCAGGACCCGCTCGACGGATTCGTCACCGACACCGTCGAGGAGGAACTCGCCTACGCGATGGAACAACTCGCCGTCCCGGCCGCCGTGATGCGCAAACGCGTGGAGGAGACCCTCGATCTGCTGGGCCTGGCGGATCTGCGCCGCCGCGCCCTCCATGAGCTCTCCGGCGGCCAGCAGCAGCGGGTGGCCATCGGCTCCGTGCTGACCGCGCACCCCCGGGTGCTGGTGCTCGACGAACCGACCTCGGCACTCGACCCGACGGCCGCCGAGGAGGTCCTCGCCGCCGTCACCCGCCTGGTCCACGACCTCGGCGTCACCGTACTGCTCGCCGAGCACCGCCTGGAGCGTGTGGTCCAGTATGCCGACCGCGTCGTCCACCTCCCCGGCGACGGCCGGGTCCTCTCCGGGCCGCCCGCCGAGACCTTCCGTACCGCGTCCGTCGCCCCGCCGGTCGTCGAACTCGGCCGGGCCGCCGGCTGGTCCCCGCTGCCCCTCTCGGTCCGCGACGCCCGCCGCGCCGCGGCCCCGCTGAGGGCGCGCCTGGCCGCACACGAGCCGGTACCCGCCCGCCCGGCGCTCTCCGCCGGCCTTCCCACCCTGCTCACCGCCACCTCCGTCACCGTCACCTACGGCGGCATCCCCGCGGTGCGGGAGGTCGATCTGAGCCTGCGCGGCGGTGAGGTCACCGCCCTGATGGGCCGCAACGGCTGCGGGAAGTCGTCCCTGCTCTGGGCACTTCAGGGCTCCGGTACCCGCACCCGGGGCTCGGTCCGTGTCACGGCGTACGGCGACGCAGGCACCACCCCCGCCGCCGATCCCGGAACAGCGACGGCGGGCCAGGCCCGGCGGCTGGTCGGACTGGTCCCGCAGACCCCCGCCGACCTGCTCTATCTGGAGTCCGTCGCCCAGGAACTCCGCGAGGCCGACACCGAGTCGGCCCGGTACGGGACCAGCGTGGACGCCCGGACCCTGCTGGACCGCCTCGCACCCGGCATCCCCGACGACATCCACCCCCGCGATCTGTCGGAGGGTCAGAGACTGGCCCTCGTCCTCGCCATCCAGCTCTCCGCCGCGCCCGGCGTGCTCCTGCTGGACGAGCCCACCCGCGGTCTCGACTACCGGGCGAAGGACCGGCTGATCGAGGCCGTCGACGCCCTGGCGGCGCAGGGGCGCGCGGTCGTGGTCTCCACCCACGATGTGGAGTTCGCCGCGCGGGCGGCGGACCGTGTGGTGGTCATGGCCGAGGGAGACATCGTCGCGGACGGCCCGACCGCCGACGTCATCACGGCCTCGCCCGTCTTCGCACCCCAGACTGCGAAGATCCTGGCCCCCCACCGCTATTTGACGGTGAGTCAGGTCGAGGCGGCCCTCAGGGCGACGGCCGGGGCCGGGGAGCCGGTGTCATGACCGGGTCCGCTCCCGCCATCCGTGTCGGCCGCCGCGCCCGCGCCGTCATCGTGCTCGCCGCACTGCTCGGTATCGTCGCCTTCTTCTGGCCGTTCCTGGTCGCGCCGGGTGCCTTCGGCTCGCGCTACGCTCCGCCCCTGATCTTCGGTGCCCTCCTGGTGATCGTCCTGAGCGTGGTCGTCTCCGAGATCGCCGAGGGCGGTATCGACTCCAAGGCGCTCGCGATGCTCGGGGTGCTCTCCGCCGTCAACGCGGCTCTGCGCCCGCTCGGCGCCGGAACCGCGGGCATCGAGACCGTCTTCTTCCTGCTCGTCCTGGCCGGCCGCGTCTACGGCCCGGGATTCGGGTTCACCCTCGGATGCACCTCGCTCTTCGCCTCCGCCCTGATCACCGGCGGGGTCGGCCCCTGGATGCCGTACCAGATGTTCGGCTGCGCCTTCGTGGGCATGCTCGCCGGACTCCTGCCGAAGGCGACCGGACGCCGTGAGGTCCTGATGCTCGCCGTCTACGGGTCCCTCTCCGGCTATCTCTTCGGCTTTCTGCTCAACCTCTCCTTCTGGCCCTTCTCCCTCGACCCCGGAAGTTCCATCGCGTATCTGCCCGGGCTGCCGTTCACCGAACAGTTCCAGCGCTACCTCGCCTTCGACGTCGCCACCTCCCTCGGCTGGGACACCGGCCGCGCGGTCACCAACCTCATCTGCATCACCCTGGCCGGTCCCGCCGTCCTCACGGTCTTCCGCCGCGCCGCCCGCAGAGCCCGCTTCCACGCCCCCGTCCGCTTCCAACGCGGGGGCACACCCCCGGACACCGCGGCCGGATAACGAGCGCAGGGGGTGTGCTCCCCACCGCGGCCCTGCCCGTCCCCACGCTGATGGCACGCGGGTGACGGCAGGGCGCGGCGGCACGTCGGGCCGGGGCCCGGACGTCCCGGATGCCAAGGTGATTCCGGCAGACGGGGCAGCCCGGACCGCAGCTCGCTCGGGAGGACAGATGACGGAGGTGGACCACGGCCCGCGGGCAGCCGTCACCCCGGCGGAGGGCAGCCGCAGACGGATCGCCCAGGGCTCGCGGGTGCTGGATCTGCTGTCGACCACCGACCACAAGACGATCGGACGGATGTATCTGGCGACCTCGTTCGCCTTCTTCCTGCTGGCCGGGGCCCTGGCGATGGTGATGCGCGCGGAGCTGGCCCGGCCGGGACTCCAGATCGTCTCGCCCGAGCAGTACAACCAGTTCTTCACCGTGCACGGCACGATCATGATGCTGCTGTTCGCCACACCGACCTTCACCGGCTTCGCCAACGCGATCATGCCGCTGCAGATCGGCGCCCCGGATGTGGCCTTTCCGCGTCTCAACGCCTTCACCTACTGGGTCTACCTCTTCGGCGGGCTGCTCGTGGTCGCCGGATTCCTCACCGCGGGAGGCGCGGCGCCCTTCGGCTGGTTCGCCTACGCGCCGCTGAACAGCGCGGAGTACTCGCCCGGGACCGGCGCCGACCTCTGGACGATGGGGCTGGCCGTGTCGGGGATGAGCACGATCCTCGGATCGGTCAACTTCATCACCACGATCATCTGCCTCCGGTGCCCGGGGATGACGATGTTCCGGATGCCGATCTTCACCTGGAACGTCCTCTTCACCTCCATCCTCGCGCTGCTCGCCTTTCCCGTGCTCACCGCGGCCCTGCTGGTCCTGGAGGCCGACCGCCGGTTCGGCGCCCACGTCTTCGACGCCGCCAACGGCGGTGCGCTGCTCTGGCAGCATCTCTTCTGGTTCTTCGGGCATCCGGAGGTCTACATCGTGGCCCTGCCGTTCTTCGGGGTGATCTCCGAGATCCTTCCGGTCTTCAGCCGCAAGCCGGTCTTCGGCTACATCGGCCTGGTCGGCGCCACCATGGCCATCACCGGCCTGTCCGCCGTGGTCTGGGCCCATCACATGTTCGCCACGGGAGCCGTACTGCTCCCCTTCTTCTCCCTGATGTCCTTTCTGATCGCCGTGCCCACCGGGGTGAAGTTCTTCAACTGGATCGGCACGACCTGGAAAGGGTCCCTCTCGTTCGAGACCCCGATGCTGTGGTCCATCGGATTCCTGGTGACGTTCCTCCTGGGCGGGCTGACCGGGGTCCTCATCGCGTCGCCGCCGCTCGACTTCCATCTGACGGACAGTTACTTCATCGTCGCCCATCTGCACTACGTACTCTTCGGGACCATCGTCTTCGCCACCTTCGGCGGCTTCTACTTCTGGTGGCCCAAGCTGACGGGCAAACTGCTCGACGAACGGCTGGGGAAGATCCATTTCTGGACGCTGTTCACCGGCTTCCAGATCACCTTCCTGGTCCAGCACTGGCTCGGTGAACAGGGGATGCCCCGCCGCTATGCCGACTATCTGGCGGCCGACGGTTTCACCACACTGAACACGGTCTCCACCATCGGCTCCTTCGTTCTCGGCATGTCCACGTTTGTGTTCCTCTACAATGTCTGGCACACCCATCACCGCGCCGAGTCCGTCGCCCTCGACGACCCGTGGGGCTGGGGCCGCTCCCTGGAGTGGGCCACGGGCAGCCCCCCGCCCCGCCACAACTTCCACGGCCTGCCCCGCGTCCGCTCGGACTCGCCCGCCTTCGACCTCAACCACCCGGAGGCGACGGGGGGAGAGGGCACCGGGGACACGGACCGCGGCCGAACAGCCGGCCAGGCGCCCGATGCGGCCCTCCCGCCCGGCCCCGACCGCCGTCCGGGAGACGGCCCAACACCCCACGAGGACGGCCGATGAAGGTCGAGGCATGGCTCTTCACCGGAACGGCCGTCTTCTTCCTGGTCGTCGCGGCGGTCTACGGCGTCTTCAGCCACGACCCCGCCGGTCTGAGCGCCCTGGTCGTGTCCTGTGTGATGGCGGCCCTGATCTCCGCGTTCCTCTGGCGGCAGGACGTCCGTACGGAGCCCAGACCCGAGGACCGCCCGGACACCACGATCCAGGAGTCGGCGGGGCGGCGGTTCTCCTTCCCCCAGCCCTACAGCTATGCCCCGGTCGTCACGGCGGCCGGTGCGGCCCTCCTCGGCCTCGGGGTGGTCGAGGGGCTGTGGATCTTCCTCATCGGGATCGGCGTCCTGGTGCCCGGGATTCTCGGTTTCGTCTTCCGCGGACGGGATGCCCCGGACTGAGCGGGCATCCGTCCGGTCAGTCGCCGCCGGGCCGGCGGGAGGGACCGGCGAGGACCTGCTCCCGCTGCTTCTGCGAGGCGGTCACGCCCGCCCGGTCGGCGTAGTACCAGGCACTCAGCCTGGTCCGTGTTCTGCGCGCCCGCCGCTGCCAGGGGTTCTCGTCCGGCGGCGGGGCGAGCACCAGCGGCACGGGCAGCTCACGGACGAGAGCGGTGTAGCGCCGAGCGGGGGAGAGGGGCCGGCGCTGCGGGGCGTAACCGCCCTCCACGGACTGCAGGACCTCCCCCGTCTCCGCGCGCTCCGCGAGCCGTCGCCCCTCCCGCTCCTGGAGCCCCAGACAGATCCGCCGGGTCAGCCAGAACACCACCGGCGGCAGCACGACCAGGGCCGTGCGAAGCGCCCAGGTCAGATTTCTCACCGGGACGTCGAAGATGAAGGCGAAGATGTCCTGCGCCCCCGCGACCAGGAGCACCGCGTACGCGGTGACGGCCGCCGCGCAGAGCCCCGTACGGACGGGCCGGTCGCGCGGACGGTCGCACAGATGCCGTTCCCCCCGCCCGGGGGTGATCCAGCGCTCGAAGAACGGATAGGCGTACAGCGCGAGGAAGAGCAGCCCCGGCAGCACCACACCGGGAATCAGCGGGTTCCACGACAGGGTGTGTCCCCACAGCCGGGTCTCCACGCCCGGCATCAGCCGGAGGGCGCCCTCCAGGAAACCCACGTACCAGTCCGGCTGGGAGCCCGTGGAGACCTGATCGGCACGGTAGGGGCCGTAGGTCCAGACCGGATTGATCTGACCGACGGCCCCCAGCAGTGCCAGGACGCCGAAGACCAGGAGGAAGAGCCCGCCCGACTTCGCCAGGTACACGGGGAAGGCCGGCGGGCCGACGGAGTTGCGCCCGGTCTTTCCCGGGCCCGCCCACTGGGTGTGCTTGAGGTAGACGATGAGCGCCAGATGCACGGTCACCAGCGCGATCAGCAGACCGGGGATGAGCAGAATGTGCATGGCGTACAGACGGGGCAGGATGTCATCGCCCGGGAACTGGCCGCCGAACACGAAGAACGAGAGATACGTTCCGAACACCGGCACCGACAGCATGATCCCCTGTGCGGTCCGCAGCCCAGTCCCCGACAGCAGGTCGTCGGGGAGCGAGTAGCCCGCGAAGCCCTCCAGCATCGCCAGCAGGAACATTGTCACGCCGATGGCCCAGTTCGCCTCACGCGGGCGACGGAACGCCCCGGTGAGGAAGACCCGCAGCAGATGTACGGCGATCGCCGCGACGAAGACCAGCGCGGCCCAGTGGTGGATCTGCCGTACCAGCAGCCCGCCCCGTACATCGAAACTCAGCTCCAGGGTGGTGAGGTACGCCTGCGACATGAGCACACCCTGGAGCGGCCGGTAGGAGCCCGTGTACACCGTCTGCACCATCGACGGATCGAAGAAGAACGTCAGAAACACACCGGTCAGCACCAGTACGGCGAAGCTGTAGAGCGCCAGCTCGCCCAGCAGGAACGACCAGTGGTCGGGAAACGCCTTCCGCAGCGCGGTCCGCGCGGCCTCGTACAGCGGCATCCGTCCATCGGCCCAGTCCGCCACCCGCTCACCGCGGCGACGCGGAGGCACTTCCCGCTCCGGGACCGCCATCGGCACACACCTTTCATCCCATAACATCGCAAGGGGAAGCAGAACGGTGTGAGTCCTACCCCACGCCGTGCGGTTGATCACGCACGGGAGGCCGATGACGGCGGATCAGCGGCGGGCGCGGCGGACGCCGTCCGTGCCGAGGGCGACGAGGGCCAGTACCAGGGCGGAGGCGGCCACGGCGGCCGGGCCAGGGCCCCCGCCGGGAACCACTCCGAGGAAGTCCAGCTCCGCGATGCGGTTGAACATCCCGTACCAGAGCAGGGGATACAGCGCCTGGAAGAGCCGGGGGCCCCGGCTGACGGTCCCGCACAGCAGCGCCAGCGCGGGGACCGCCAGTGCACCGGCCAGCGCGGCGGCCACCGCCCGGTGGTCACCGGCGGCGAGAAGCCTGACCATCGGCAGCACGGAGACGGACAGCGACACGGCGACTCCCGCGAGCAGAACGGCCGGCAGGCGCCGCCCGGCCGAGGGAGAGGCGGTGAGCAGGTCCTCCAGGCTTCCGGCGTCGGCGTGGTGGCCCATCCGGGACCAGATCAGCACCGGCCAGAGCATGGACAGCGCCAGTACGGGGTGGGAGACGTCCTGGGCCTCGACGAGGACCGAGGCCACCGCGAGCGCCGCTGGACCGAGCCACCACCAGCGCATCCCCCGGAGCAGTACACGGAGTTCCCCGGCCAGGGTGGCCGCGAAGGCCGAGCCCCTCCTCGCCGGGGTCATCGACGCCGGGGCGAAGGCGAAGGAGGCACCGGGCGCGGTCACGCTCTCATCGGGTCCGGCCGCCGGGCCGGGCATGGGGCCGGACGCCCTCGTCCGGCCCGGGACGAGGGCGCCGACCGCTCCCGCGGACACGGCCGGATCGAAGCGGCGGAACCAGAGCCCTGCGAGCAGGGTGACCACCACCGCGCCGACGGTCAGCAGGGCCGCGCCCGCCAGCGGGCCGCCGCTCACGCTGCCCGGGCCGAGGCCGTCCCAGCCGAAGGTCGTCAGGGGGCCGTCGTGCGAGGTGAGGCCCACTCCGAAGGTCACCGAGCCGGCCGGGTGGCCGGCGGCCTGGATCGCCGTACGCATCGACTCGCCGATCGGGCCCATGCTCAGCAGGTCATAGCCGCCGGAGGCCTGGGAGGCCATCATGCCGACCAGCCAGATCACGAACCAGAGCAGGGCACCGCCACCGCCGCGCAGGCCGGGCAGAGTGTCGAAGAGCACGGCACAGGCCGCGACGAGGGCCAGCAGCGGCAGGGTGATCAGGACGAAGGGCAGCAGCAGCCGGACCGGGTCCACGGAGTACGACTCACCCTTGACCAGTTGTACTCCGAGCGCGGTGCCCGCGAGCGCCAGCAGCATCGAGCCGAGCACCAGCAGATTGCTGCAGAACTTGCCGAGCAGATAGGAGACACGGGTCATCGGGGTGGCGGCCAGGATCTGGCCCACTCCGCTCCGGTCGTCCTTGGTGACGGTGCCCCGGGTGATGCTGAAGCCGGCCAGCGAGAGCCACACCGCGCCGCCCAGTGCGGTGACGGTACCCACGTAGCCGCTGGTGTACAGGCCGCGGTAGTCGCCGATCTGAAAGATCTGCCAGCCGGACGGGCCGACCGGGGCCGCCAGCAGACCGAGGGCCAGGGTGCCGAGCAGGACGACCAGATAGGCGGGGCGGCGCCTGCGCTCCCGGAAGTCGGCGAGGGCCAGGGCCGGGACGGCCGCTCCCATCACCGCACCGCCGCGGCGTCGGCGGGCGGGGCGGAGGACAGCAGCAGATACGCGTCGTCGAGTCGGGGCCGGACCGGCTCGGCGTGCGGTGCCGGCCGCTGCCGGGAAAGCACCCGGACCCGTACGCCCCCCGGTGTCCGGGTGGTGCCGCCGAGGAGGAACCGCGAGCGCAGGGCGGGAAGGTCGGCGGAGTGGACGGTGATCTCCCAGACCGCGCCCTCGGCGCTGCGGAGCTGCTCCTCGGGTGTGCCGTGGTGGACCAGCCGGCCCTGGCGCATGATGGCGATCCGGTCGGCGGTGGCCGCCACGTCGGAGACGATATGGGTGGACAGGATCACGATCCGTTCGGAACCGAGCCCGGTCAGCAGGTTGCCGAACCGCAGCCGTTCCTCGGGGTCGAGACCGACGGTGGGTTCGTCCACGATGAGCAGCCGGGGGTCGTTGAGCAGGGCCTGGGCGATGCCCACGCGCTGACGCATCCCGCCGGACATCGAGCCCAGCCGCTGCCTCGCGGCGCCGGAGAGATTGACCAGGTCCAGCAGTTCGTCGATCCGGGCCCTGGCGGAGCGTGGGCGCAGGCCCTTCGCCGAGGCCAGGTAGGAGAGGAACTCACGGGCGGTGAGCTGCGGGTACACCCCGAAGTCCTGCGGCAGATAGCCGACGGTCCGGCGCAGTGGGCCGGGATTCTCGGCGATGTCGACACCTTCCCAGAGGACCCGGCCCGAGGTGGGCCGGGTGACGGTGGCGAGGATGCGCATCAGGCTGGATTTGCCCGCTCCATTGGAGCCGAGCAGACCGAGGACACCTGGGCGCAGCGTCAGCGAGAAGGCGCTGACCGCGCGCTTGCCGCCGCGGTACTCCTTGGTCAGATCCGTGATCTGAAGTTCCATGATCAGTCTTTCGGGTCGACTGGGATGACACCGGCCCTGGACGCGGCGGTGACGGTGGGGGAGGAGCCTGGGCGCGCGCGGGCGGTCCCGGCCGCGGTGATGCGCGGAGTCGGTGACTGCTTCCGCTTCCGGGCCCTCACCCGCGCCGCGGTCGGCGGGGGCGATGGCCGGTGCGCGGGTGGGCGCCCTTACAGTCCGCCCCGGCGGTCGGCTTCTTCATGCCGACATGCTCCCGGGACGCACGGCGCGGCCACATCTGTCTTTCGGGAGACTTCGGCAGGGCCCCGGTCCATGATTCCGAGACCAGATCCTTGTCCCTCCCGCCCGGGGCCGGGCGCAGGGGGAGAGCCGTGTTCCCCGGCGCGCCCGCCGCTTCGCGGGCCGGTACGCCGTACGACCAACGGGTGAGCGCGACCGCCGGGCGACCGGGCCCTTCCGGACCCGGGTCTGCCGAACGGGGGATACCGGCAATTCCGTCCGGTCGCCACCATCAACGGTATGCATCGGACAACCAGGACGACCCTGTTCCCGGCGGCACTCGCGGCCGTGCTCCTCACCAGCGGCTGCGGCGGGGTGGGTGATATCGGCGTCGACCCCGTCAGCGACAGCAGGAGCTTCGGCATCTCCGGCCCGAAGCTGACGATCGACACGACCGGCGACGTACGCGTCGAATCCGGAAAGGGCTCGCGGGTGAAGGTCTCCCGCGAGCTGGCGGGGAAGGCCGCCGAGGACGGCAACGCTTCCTGGGAACTGGAGGGGGACACACTGAGGCTCACCGCCGAGTGCAAGGGTCTGGTCCTCAACTGCGGCAGCCACTACACCGTCGAGGTGCCCCCGGGTGTCACCGCCGTATCGGTGAGGACGAAGGGCGGGGAAGTGGCCGCCGACAGCCTGCCCGGCGCGCTGACCGTCGAGACGAAGACCGGCGACATCCGGGTCACGAAGGGCTCCGGTGAGCTGCGGCTCTCCTCGGACACCGGCCGTGTCTCCGTCAGCGACAGCCTCTCCGCCGATGTCCGGGTCAGCAGCCGGGACGCCGACCACACCCTGTCCTTCGCCAGGGCACCCCGGCGCGTCGTCGACAGGACCGGCAAGGGCGACATCTCCGTGACGCTGCCCGAGGACAACACCCGCTACCGGATCGACGCCTCCGCTCAACGCGAGGACAAGGCCCGCATCGGGGTCGGGAGTGACCGGAGCGCCGCGAACCGGCTCACCCTCGAAAGCCCCCGGGGCCGTGTGCGGGTCGCACAGAAGTAGCCGGGAACACCGGCGGGATCGGTGTGGTCGGTGATGGCGGTACCCCTGAGGACCGATCCGTGCGAGGGCGGCCGCCCCGTACATCCGGTGGAGCCGAGCGGGGCGGTCGTCGAGCCGGGGCCGGGCCCGCCCGGTGCTACGGCGTCCCGATCGGGGTCCGGCCGTTCTCCGGAGCACCGTCGTCCAGCGGGAGTACGGCGGTGACCCGCCAGCCGCCGTCCTCGGTCGGCCCCGCGGTGAGTTCCCCGCCCAGCTCCGCCACGCGCCTGCGCAGCTCACGCAGGCCGGTGCCGCCGTACTCACGCTCGGCCGTGAGGGAGCCATGGCCCGCGCCCCCGGCAACGGGCTCGTTGTCCACCACGATCCGCAGGGCGGTCCCGTCCAGCACGGTCCGCTCCGCCCTGACCGCCACCCGGGGTGAGGCGGCGGCATGCCTGCGGACGTTGGTGAGCGCCTCCGCCACCGTCCGGTACCCGGCCGAGCCGACCGGTTCCGGCAGACCGTCCAGGACGCCGGGAGCCAGGTCCAGCCGGGCCGGGATCAATCCGGTGCGGCTGAACCGGTCGATCAGATCCGGCAGTTCGGCCAGCGAGTGGACCCGTCCGGTCGTGCCCTCGGCCGGCAGTTCCTCGTCGCCGGGGTCCTCTCGCGGGTCCGCGTCCAGCTCGCTCAGGATCCGGATCGTCCGGTCCATCGACTCCAGTGCCTGGACGCCCGCGTGCTCGATCCCCGGCAGCAGTGCCAGGGCCCGCTCGGGGGACTCCCGGGCCAGTGCCTGGGCCGCCTGCGCCAGCACCATCACACCGGTCACGTCGTGTGCCGCGAAATCGTGCAGGTCCCGGGCCACCTTGAGCCGCTGTGCGCGCCGCTCGGCCCTCAGGGCGAGCCGGCGCCGGCTGTCCAGCGAGCGGAGGTAGCAGGACGCCCCCACGGCGGCCCCCGCCACCACCCCCCACACCAGGCAGAGCACGATCGTCTGGCGTGCTCCGGCGGGCGGTTCGAGGGTCAGCGTGATCCGCAGCGGAAGCAGGGTGATGGCCGTCATCAGGGCCAGTGCCACCATGGCGGCCTGCGCGGGCGCGGGACTGCGTACGGCGGGCAGGGCGACGGCCAGCAGGGCACCCGTCTCGACCAGGATCCACAGCGCCGATGTGTTGTCGGCCGGCCCCTCGTAACGAAGGGTCGCGAGAAGGGAGATCGCGCAGGTCACGGGGACCGTCGCCAGGATGCGGCGCTGTGGTTCGCCGGGCGCCCACACGAGCAGCACCACGGCGGCCAGCACCGCCGTTGTCGTCGAGCACCGGATCAGCGCCGAGACCGAGGGGGTGGCCAACGCCGCGGGCGCCACGGCGGCCACCGCGAGGGCCGCAGCGCCGAGCAGCCTTCCTGACCGGGCGGTGTGACGTGCCATGTGCCGGGATGCTACCCCGTGCAAGGATCGCCCCATGACGACGCGCATCGTGATCGCCGACGACCAGAGAGCCGTGCGGGAAGGCTTCCGGTACATCCTCGACCTGCAACCGGACATGGACGTGCTGGGGATCGCGGGCGACGGCCGTGAAGCGCTGGAGCTGACACGGACACTGCGCCCGGACGTCCTGCTCGCCGACATCCGGATGCCGCGGATGGACGGTCTGGAGCTGACCCGCAGGCTCGCCGAGGAGGCACCGGACGTACGGGTCGTCATCGTCACCACCTTCGACCTGGACGAGTACGTGCACTCCGCGCTGAAGGCGGGCGCGTACGGCTTTCTGCTGAAGCGCTCCGGGGCGCCCCTGCTGATCGAGGCCGTGCGGGCCGCGGTTGAGGGAGACTCACTGATCAGCCCACAGGTCACCACCCGCCTGCTGCGGGGCCTGGCCGCGGCGCATCGTGCGGAACGGCGGGAGAAGCCTCAGGTGGAGAAGCTGACTCCGCGGGAACGGGAGATCGCCCTGCTGGTCGCGGACGGCCTGACCAACGCCGGCATCGGCAAGGCTCTGTTCATCTCGGCCGGTACGGTGAAGACGCATGTGAGCCACATCCAGCGCAAGCTGAACGTGAACAACAGGGTCGGTATCGCGGCATGGGTCTGGGACTCGGGCGCCCGCGACGGATAGCGCCGGTCCCGGGCCGCAGCCGGGGCGTCAACCGCGGCCGCGGCGCTGTGCCCCGGTCTGTGCGGAGGTGACGGGCCTTTCGGCTCCCCCTACTCCGCGAGGACGGTCATGCCCGGCCCGGTGGCCGTTGGTCCCGCCGGTCACTCCCCGTCGCCGGCCCCGCGCGCCGTGAAGCGCATCGCGTCCTGACGGGGTGAGACGCCGAAGAGACGACGGTACTCCCGGCTGAACTGGGACGGGCTGTCGTATCCCACGCGATTTCCGATATGCGCGATGTCCTTGGGATGGGCCGCCAGCAGGAGACGGGCCTCATGGAGTCTGATGTTCTTCTGGAACTGGATGGGACTTGTTCCGGTGACGGCCTGGAAATTCCGGTGGAAGGCGGATGTGCTCATCCCTGTCAGCGCCGCCACATCGTCGACCCGGAACGGCTCCCGGTAGTTTTCCCGGATCCATTGCACGGCTTTGGCGATATGGGAGAGCTTGCTGTCCGCGAGACCGATCTGGCGGACCGTCGCGCCCTGCCGGCCGGTGATCAGGCGCCACAGGATCTCGCGCTTGACGAGGGGCGCGAGCATGTCCCTGTCCCGTGGCCGGTCGAGCAGGCGGAGCAGTCGCACGGCGGCGTCGAGGAGCTCGTCGGAGGCGTCGCTGACGGCGAGGGCGGGGGGCGCGGTGCCGTTCTGCGGTCCGCTGAACTCAGCGGACCGCAACATCAACTCGGCGATGTCCGAGGCCTGGAGAAGCAGGCCGAGACCCAGCGCCGGCCGCGCAGGGGTGGCCTCGACGAAGTGGCCGGTGACGGGCAGGTCGACGGAGGCGACCAGATACTGCCCGGGGCCGTACTCGTACACGTACTCGCCCAGCGCGAGCCGTTTGGCGCCCTGGGCGATCAGTGCCATGACCGTACCGGTCATGGACGCATGGGGTTCCTGTGACTCCTCACGGCCGATCAGGACGTGCTCGATGGCCGTCGTTCCGTCGGCGCGTGCGTGACGGGCCAGCAGAGTGCGGAGTTCGTCCAGCAGCATGGGACCGATTGAAGCACCGCGGGTCGGGAGCGGTCCGGAAAACGAGGAATCCCGAGCCCGTGCGGAATGGCGGAGAGGATCGTGCAAGGCTTCGCCGCCTTTGTGCAAAGCGATTCTCCGGCGGACTGGTTGAATATCCGGTGCCTTGGAGAGAGGTGCTGTTCGGAGATTCGCTGCACGGTGGAAGGACTGGCGGTATGACGGACGGAACCCATAGCGAGATCGGTCTTCGGGTCAACGGCCTGACATACCGTCTGACCGTCGACCATCGCAGGACATTGCTGGACGCGCTCCGTGAGGACACGGACCACACGGGGCCGAAGAAGGGCTGCGACCGGGGGCAGTGCGGCGCCTGCACAGTGCTGGTGGACGGGCGGCGGGTGGTGTCCTGTCTGACGCTGGCGGTCACCGCCGACGGCTCGGACGTCACGACGATCGAGGGCCTCGCGCGGGAGGGTGAACTGCATCCGCTGCAGCAGGCGTTCGTGCGGCTCGACGGTCTTCAGTGCGGGTACTGCACACCCGGGCAGGTCTGCTCCGCGGTCGGGATGCTGGCCGAACACGCGGCGGGCTGGCCCAGCGCGGTCACCGCCGACATCTGCCGCGAGGGTCCGTTTCCGGAGCTGGACGCCGAGGAGGTACGCGAGCGTCTGAGCGGCAATCTGTGCAGGTGCGGCGCGTATCCGTCGATCGTCCGTGCCGTGCTGGAAACGGCGTCCCGTGAGGAGGTGAGGGGATGAGGGAGTTCGGCTACCGGCGGCCGACGCGGGTCCGTGACGCCCTCGCCGCGGTCGCCGGCGACGACGGCGCCCGGTTCCTCGGCGGTGGAACGAATCTCGTCGACCTGATGAAGGACGGCATCGAGACGCCCACCCGCCTGGTGGACGTGCGCCGGCTGCCGCTGGAGGGCGTCCGCGAGGCGCCCGGCGGAGGACTCCTCGTCGGCGCGACGACGACCAACAGCGACCTGGCCGCCCATCCCGAGGTGCGCCGCCGCTACCCGGCCCTCAGCCGGGCCGTGCTGGCGGGCGCGTCGGGGCAGCTGCGCAACATGGCCACCGTGGGCGGCAATCTGCTGCAGCGGACCCGGTGCGGCTACTTCGCGGATCGCTCACAGCCGTGCAACAAGCGCAGCCCGGGCAGCGGCTGTTCCGCGATCCCCGGAGAGCACCACAACCACGCGATCCTCGGCTGGTCCGACCACTGTGTGGCCACCCACCCCTCGGACATGGCCGTGGCCCTGGCCGCGTTCGACGCGGTCGTGCACTACGAGACCCTGGACGCGGCCCACGAGATCCCGCTGTCCGAGTTCTATCTGCCGGTCGGCGACAGTCCGCAGCGCGAAACGGCGCTGCCCGCAGGCGCGCTGATCACCGCGGTCAGTCTCCCGGCCGCCGCGGCGAGCCCGCGCTCGCGCTACCTCAAGATCCGCGAGCGGGCGTCCTACGCCTTCGCCAATGTGTCCGTCGCCGCCGCTCTGGACGTCCACGAGGGCATCGTGCGGGGCGCCCGGATCGCACTCGGCGGCCTCGCCTCGCGTCCCTGGCGCGCCCGCGTGGCCGAGACCGCCCTCACGGACGCCCCGGCCACGGCCGAGCGCTTCCGGGCCGCCGCGGACGCGGAACTGTCCGCCGCGCGGCCGCTGCGCGACAACGCGTACAAGGTCACGCTCGCCCGCAATCTGATCGAGGCCGTCCTGACCGAACTCGCCCACCGCGACGGGTGACGAACCGGTCCCGTGACCCGTCCCGAAGGAGATCAGCACATGAACGCGTCCCCGACCGGCCCGTCCCCGTCACCCGGCGGGCACCCGGCCACCGGAGCGGGCACAGCCGGGACCACCGCCCCGCCCGCCGGCACGAGGCAACCGCACCGGGGAGCCGTCGGCACGGCACGGCCCCGTATCGAGGGTCCGGCCAAGGTCACCGGCGCGGTGCGCTACGCCGCGGACGAGCCGGCCGGGGATGCGGCGCACGGCTGGGTTCTCACCTCCACGGTGACCCGCGGACGCATCCGCGAGATCGACGCCAGTGCGGCGCTGGCCATGCCCGGAGTACTGGGGGTGATCGACCATCGCAACGCGCCCCGGCTGAACCCGGAAGCTGGTTCGTTCTTCGGGCCCGACGGCGGTATGCACCTGCTCCAGAACGACGAGATCCCCCACTCCGGCCGGCCGGTCGCGCTGGTGGTGGCCCGGACGGCGGAGCAGGCCCGGTCGGCGGCCATGGCGCTGCGGGTGACGTACGACGAGGAACCCTACGACGTGGATTTCTCCCTGGAACATCCGGCTGCCCGGCCGGCGACGTCGTTCTTCGGCGAGGACGCCACCGTCGGTGATGTGGAGGGGGAACTGGCGGCGAGCGAGGTGGTCGTCGACGAGCGCTACCTCACCCCCGAGGCGCACGGCGCCGCGATGGAGCCGCACTCCGCGACCGCCTGGTGGGAAGGCGAGCGCCTGCAGATCATCGACTCCAACCAGGGGCCTTTTCTGGTAGCCATGACGGTCGCCGCACTGTTCCGCCTCGACCCGAAGCAGGTGCGCGTACGGTCCCAGCACGTCGGTGGCGGCTTCGGGTCCAAATCGGGAGGCTGCGGCCCCCAGCTGGTCCTGGCGGTGATGGCCACGACGATGTTCGACCGTCCCGTACGCGTCACCCTGACCAGGAGCCAGGTGTTCCAGACCGTCTCGATGCGGCCCGCGACCGACCAGCGCGTGGTGATCGGCGCCGATGCGGACGGCAGGCTGCGGGCCATCGACCACACAGCGGCCTTCGAGGTCTCGAAGCTCGCGGACTATCTGGAGAACTGCACCGAGCTGTCCAACACGCTCTACGCGGCACGTGCGATCCGTACCCGGCGCACCGCTGTCCCTCTCGACATCCTGCCGCCTTACTCGGTACGCGGTCCCGGCGCGACCCCCGGTTCGTTCGCGCTGGAATCCGCCATGGACGAGTTGGCGGAACGGCTGGGCATGGACCCCCTTGAGCTCCGGCTGCGCAACGAGCCCTCCGCCGGCCCCGTGTCCGGCCTGCCGTTCAGCCGCCGCAACCTCGTCATGTGTCTGCGGGAGGGCGCCCGGCGGTTCGGCTGGGCCACGCGCGACCACCGTCCGCGCACGCGCGGCGAGGGACGTCTGCTCGTCGGCACCGGAATGGCGGCCACGTCCTTCGGAGCGGGGGCGCTGCCCTCGACGGCGGCGATCACCGCCGAGGCGGACGGGACCTACACCGTGGCCGTCGGCGCCAGCGACATCGGTACGGGCGCACGTACCGCGTTGACGGCGGTGGCGGCCGAGGCGCTGCGCGTGGAGCCGGAACGGATTCGGCTGCTGATCGCGGACAGCGACCTCGGTCCGGCCTGGAGCGCCGGTGGGTCCCGGGGGACGACCTCGTGGTCCTGGGCGATCACCGGGGCCGCTGCCGAGGTGCGCTCCCGGCCGGACGGTGCCGCACGGCCGTTCACGGTGTCCTGCGACACCACCCAGGCGCTGGGAGAACTGCCCCCCATGGAACGGCACTCCTACAGCGCCGTGTTCTGCGAGGTGACCGTCGATCCGGCGACCGGCGAGGTGCGTGTGCGGCGGCTGCTGGGGATGTTCGCCGTGGGCCGGGTGATCAACCCGCTGCTCGCACGCAGCCAGCTGGTCGGGGGCATGATCATGGGACTCTCGATGGCCCTGCACGAGGAAGGCGTCCGCGACCGGGCCACGGGCCGCCATGTCAACGGCGACTTCGCGGGCTACCACATCGCCGCGCACGCCGACGTACCGGATGTCGAAGCCGACTTCGTACCCGATGACGAACCCGGCGACCCGTCGGGCATCAAAGGTGTCGGAGAGATCGGCACCGTCGGCACCGCCGCCGCGATCGCGAACGCCGTCTGGCATGCCACCGGGCGCCGTCTGCGGACGCTGCCCATCCGTCCGGACCGCGTGCTCGAAGAGCGGCCCGTGCGGTGAGCGGGCCGTGGGATTGCGGTCGCCGGGCCGGCGCCCCCGCCACCCGGCCGGTGAACTGAGCGGGAGGCACATGTGCTACGTGAGGTGTGGCCCTTCGTCGACGCCCACCGCCGGGCGGGCCGGCCCGTCGTGCTGGCCCTTCTGGTGGACCGCGACGGTCCCGGATCGCGACCGCTCGGCGCGACGATGGCGCTCGCCGGGGACGGTACGTGGCGCGGTTCGCTGTCGGGGGGCTGCGTCGAGGGCATCGTCCTGGAGGCGGCCCGCTCCGTGCTGGCGGGGGCCGCGTCCCATACGACCGCGGTGTCACCGGGCGACGATCTCCTGCCCTGGGAGGAGGCTCCCGCCTGCGCCGGCGAACTGCGCGTACTCATCACGCCCGCGCCGCCCGAGTCCGTCCACTCCGCCATCGGTACGGCCCTGGCCGAAGACCGTCCGCTCACCGTGCGGGTCGGGCTGAGGCCGCCCCACAGCTGGTCGACGGCGGCCACCGTCGGTCAACTCTCCGGCACCGGACCCGCGTTCATCGGGGAACTGGGGGGCCGGCCGCGACTGCTGCTGGTCGGCGCGACGGATCTCGCGGCGGTCCTGGCGGACCTGGCCGGGAATCTGCACCGCAAGGTCGTCGTCCTCGACCCGCGGCCCGGCCACATTGCCTCCGGGGCCTTCACCGGCGCCGTCGAGGCCGTCCGTACCTGGCCCGACGAGTGGATCGCCCGCCATCCGCTCGGCGCCCGCGACGCGGTCGTCGCACTCAGCCACGACCCGCGGATCGACGACCGTGCCCTTCGCGTCGCTCTGGCGGGCCCCGCGGGATACGTCGCCGCGCTCGGCAGCCGGGCCACCCACGGACAGCGTCTGCGGCGCCTGGCCGACGCCCCGGGCCTGGACCGGCTGGCAGGCCCGGCGGGTCTGGACCTCGGCGGGGCGTCACTCGCCGAGAGCGCGCTGTCGATCCTCGCCGAACTTGTCGCGGTGGACAACGGACGCGGCGGCCGGCGTCTGCGCGACGGCGATCTGCCCATCCGGGCCACCGCCGGCGCGGCGCACGTCCTGTAGACGCCCCGGGCCCCTCCGCCGCGCGCCGGCGGGCGCGGCCCCGGAGGGTGGCTTGCAGATCACCGGGCCACACGAGTACGGCGCATTTCCGGCGGACGGGCCCGGAAGCCTGGCTTCCGGGCCCTTGCCGTGGGTGCGGTCGCGTTTCGCGATGACTCCCCGTGTCCAACGGCTATTTCTTGTGTCCGACGGCTTCCTCGTACAGGGAGCGATTCACGGTTCTGGACTCCGGGATCGGGTCACCCTCCGAGACACCGGCGTCGCGGTACGCCTCCTGGAGGCGGTCGATGGTGCCTCCCCGGATCTCCCAGTCCATCCGGAGCGACGGGGTGGACTTCAGGACCGTCTTGTCGGTCTTGAGCAGCCGGGAGAGCTCGTCGAGGAAGGCTGCGTCCTTCTTGTAGTCACCGGCGAAGTACGTGTTCACGGTGCGGATGTACGCCCGGAGCAGGGCCACGCCCGCGTCCACGTCGTCGTTGAGGAGCTTCGGGCCGAAGAGCAGGCCGCCCAGGGGCTCACCGGGCGGCTGGCCGCCCAGGAAGGCGTACTTCGGGTCGCCGTCGACCTTGCGCCACACCGGGTCCAGCAGCCACGCGGAGTCCACACCGCCGTTCTGCATGGCGGTGAGGACATCGGCGGAACCGAGCTGCTGGAACTGGATCTTGTCGAGGCCGCCGCCGTGCTTCTTCAGGGCCGTGTTCATCGGATACGCGATGACCGACCCCTTGCCGATCATGGTGCCCATCTTGCGTCCGGCCATCGGTACGTGGTCGGCGCTCTCCCCGTCCTTGAGACGTACCCACAGGCCGCTCTTGGACGCGGGGTCCGGGGAGAAGTTGCCGGCGACCCAGCGGATGTCGAAGCCGCCGTTGATACCGTTCAGCACGGCGGCTTCGGGCGCCGCCCACTGCGCGTCGATATCGCCCTTGGCCAGCAGCGGCAGCGCGTCCGGGGTCGGCAGCACCTTCAGCTCGACGTCCAGGTTCTCCTTGGCGAACTCGCCCTTCTCCGCCGCCACCACCAGGGGGGCCGCGTACTCGGCGCTGAGCGTTCCGGAGACGATCGTCAGCTTCTTCTTCTTGGCCAGCGGCTGCGGGGCGGGCGCGCCCTTGTCGCAGCGCGCGGGCTTGCGGTCCGCGGTCAGGACGGCCGGGTCGGTCCAGCCGGACGTACATCCGGCGACCTCCTTGACGGTACGGGGCTTTGCCGCACCGGAGGAGGTGTCGTCCTGCTGTGCGCAGCCCGCCGACGCGAGCAAGGAGCCCGCGGCCAGCAGACCGAGCACGGTGGTGCGCGTGCGCATACTGCCTCCGTACATGAATCCGTACAAGAAAAGGTGTGTCATGACTGGCCGCGGCCGCGGTCGCGCGGGGCCCATGGGGTGAGCAGCCGCCCGGCGATCCGTACGACTTCGGAGAAGATGACGCCGAGGACGGCCACACAGACGATGCCCACGAACATGACGTCGTTCTGGAACAGCGCCCGGGAGTCGAAGATCAGATGACCGAGGCCGTTGGTGGCCGCGATCTGCTCGGAGGCGACGATCACCAGGACCGCGACACCGGCCGCGATCCGCGCGCCCACCAGGACGGCCGGCAGCGAAGCGGGCAGCAGCACATGGCGGAACATCTGCCAGGGGGACGCCCCGAAGACCTGGCCCGCGTCCCGGTGCCCGTCCGGCACCGCGATCACGGCCGCCATCGTGGAGATCCAGACGAAGAAGAACACCGTGGCCGCGACCAGCGCGACCTGGGGGCCCTCGCCCAGGCCGAACATGTTGAGGAAGATCGGCAGCAGGGCCAGTTTGGGTACGACGTACAGAGCGTCGAGGAGTGGTTCCAGCGCTGCCCTGACCAGGGACAGCGAGCCCATGAGCAGACCCAGCAGATATCCGGCGCCGGTACCGATGGCATAGCCCCCGAGGACCCGCTTCAGGGTCGCCCAGACGTCCGGCCACAGCTCGCCGTCTCCGGCGCGCTCCCAGCCGTCGGCGAGGATCGTGCTCGGCGCGGGGTAGATCCGGTCGTCGATCCAGCCCTGGGCGGCGGCGAGTTGCCAGATCAGGACCAGGAACAGGGGGACGGCCACGGCCAGGGAGAGTTCCAGGGCGCGGCGTCGGCGGTAGGTGCGTACGGGATGGAGTTCCTGGGGGCCGGGCCGGCGGACCAGGAGCTGTTCGGTCGCGGCGCCGGCGTGCGCCCGGTCCGGGGCGGCCCCCCGGCCGGTTCCCCCGGCGGTGGACTTCTTGTCCAGGTCGGTGCTCATGCGGCCACCGCCTCTCCGCGTACCTCGCCGCGCAGCAGCTCCCACAGTTCGCTCTTCAGCGAGGTGAACTCGGGTGCCGAACGGACCTCGCCGGAGCGGGGGCGGGCGAACGGGGGGTGGCGCTCGGCGATGATACGGCCCGGCCGCGCCGACATCACCAGGACCCGGTCGCCCAGCACGATGGCCTCCTCCAGGCTGTGTGTGATGAACAGGGTGGTGGTCCTGGTGGTCTGGGTCAGCTCCAGGAGTTCGTCCTGGAGGATGGTGCGGAGCTGGGCGTCCAGCGCCGCGAACGGCTCGTCCATGAGCAGGATCTCCGGTTCCACGGCGAGCGCGCGGGCGATGGCCACGCGCTGGCGCATCCCGCCGGAGAGGGCGGCGGGGTAGGCGTCCGCGAAGTCGGCGAGTCCCATCCGGGCCAGCCAGTCGGCGGCGCGGGTATTGGCCTCGCGGCGGGGCACGCGCTGGATGTCCAGGCCGAAGCGGACGTTGGCGAGGACCGTCTTCCAGTCGTAGATGCCGTAGTCCTGGAAGATCATCGCGGCCGGTCTCGGGGACGCGGTACGGATCTCCAGCTCGCCCGTGGAGGGGCGCAGGAGCCCCGCGGCGATTCTGAGCAGGGTGGATTTCCCGCAGCCGGAGGGCCCCACGACACAGGTGAACTCACCGGGGGCGATGGACAGGTCCACGGGGCCCAGGGCGTTCACCGCGGTGGAGCCGCGGCCGAAGCTGCGGGTCAGGTCGGTGGCTCGGAGTTTCGGTGGTGGTGTGGGCATCGGGTGCGGTTCTCCCACGGTGTCTCCTCGACGGAGGGCTTACGGGGGGGCGGGTGGACGTGACAATATGACGTACCGTCAGATTCGGGAAGGGGTTTTACGTGATGCCTGTGGTCGGGTTGTGTGGGTTCCCCTGACCGTCCGGGCGGCGGCTCCGCCCGCGAAGGCCCCCGGCCCGTCCCCTGTCACCGGCACCCACCCTCGGTGGCGATGATGCGGTATCAGGCCGTTGACCAGCCAGGATGAGCCGCTGTGCCGACTTGACGCCACCGCCTCCGCCAGCCGCGTCCGCCCCGTGCGAGCGCGTCCTCGGTGAGGTGCGGGGCGGCCACCGCTGCCGGACGGCGGCCGTGAGCGGGGGAGTGCCGTCTCCGGGTAAAAAACCATCGGCGCTCGGTTCCGTCCCGCCGTGTGCCGCCCAAGGACCGTTCCCCGGTCCGCCACACCGGTGCACTGTGTGCAACGGTGCTCCACGCTCCATCGGTACGCGGTGATGGCGTGGACGTCGCCACGACCCGGCCGGCCGGGCGGAGCACCCGGTGGACCTGGACCGGTTGTACGGGTCCGGTCTACTCGTCCACCCGCCGGCACCCGGGCGGGCTGCGCGGCCGGGTGCCCACGAGGGCCACGGCCGGCCCGGCCGGGAAACCCTCAACAAGTGTCGAAGCCGAGTGGCCGAGGATTCAATCCCGGTCGCTCGAACCCGTGGTCTTCCGTCCGCGATGCTGGGGCCCGAGGCGGGAGTGGGTCCTGCCCGGCTCCCGTGGAGGTTGTCCGGATGAGTGCCACCGCCGACATCGCCGTCATCGGCGCCGGCGTCATCGGGTCCCAGGACGGGCCGTGACTCAAGCCGCCGCCGACACCGGCCACTTCCCTGACCGAGTCCACTCCGGCAGCGGACGACCGCGGCCGACGCCGGACGGAGTCCCGGCCGCCGTCCGACAGCTCGTCGAACGGCTGCCCGTCACCCGTCGTCGCGCCGTGGCCGGGCTGCCGGTCCCGGCTCCTGGCGGCGAGGACATCGGACGCGTCCGGACCGGGCGGTATGGGTCCGCTACGGCCCGGCACGGCGCAGAACCCGGCCGACCGCGGTGAGCGTTCTTTCGTCGGGGGCGTACCACCCTGCCCACGTCTGGTGCGCTGCCGAGGTCCTGGTCGGGGCGCCTTCATCGTCGTCCGTACTGCTTCGGATCGTGACGGCCCTCCAGTCGCGGAATGTGGACATCGGCTCCCTGACCTACCGTCGCCGTGACGACGGCACGGCCTGCTCCGTGACGTTCGCGTGCACCGCGGGCCGGGAACGCACCGTGGCGAGGACCCTGACCCGGATCGTCGGTGTTGAGTCGGTGCGCGCCGGATACTACGACCCGTGGACCGGCACCGTGACGGCTTGGGAGGATGGCCCGTAACACGACCGGTCTCCCGTCCCAGCGGCACGTGAATGACATCACCGCGTCCGCGGCCCTCCACCGAAACGAACAGGTCACGGCCCGCCGGCGGAGGAGGTTCGGACGCGGCCGAGGTGCCGGTGCGGTCGTCTGAGGTCGCCCGTAAGGTGGCCTGATGACGTCGATCAAGAAGTTCCAGGTCACCTTCGACTGCGCGGAACCCGAGCGCCTCGCCCGTTTCTGGTGCGAGGTGTTGGGGTACGTCGTACCACCGCCTCCGGAGGGGTTTGCCACCTGGGAGGACTTCAAGGACTCGCAGCCGCCTGAGCAGCGGGATTCCTGGTTCGCCTGCACCGATCCCTCCGGCGAGGGCCCCCGGCTGTTCTTCCAGCGCGTTCCCGAAGGCAAGGCCGCCAAGAACCGGCTGCATCTTGATGTGCGGGTCGGTACCGGGCTCGTCGGTGAAGAGCGCCTCGCCGCGCTTGAGGCCGAGTGCGCACGACTGGTCCCGCTCGGCGCGGTCCGTGTGCGCCTCCTGTATGACGGCCACGATGCGTGCGTGGTGATGCAGGACATCGAGGGCAACGAGTTCTGTCTCGACTGAGGGGCCGCGCACGCGTCCTCGTACCGGCCCCCGACCGGTCGAGAGGAAGAACCGTTCCTGACCGTCGGGGCGCCGTGGAGCCGATCGCCGGACCAGGTGCCCGGACCGGCTGGGTCTCCCCGCCCAGAGCGCCACTCAGCGGTCGGCGCTCGGGGCCGCAGGGCCCTTCCCCGCCGGAGGGGCGGCCCGGGCCGCCGGGCCGCCGAGGCCCGTCACCGCTGGTTCCCGGCCCGCGACGACCGATGAGTCTCAGCGCGCACATGCGCCCGTACCCCTTGCAGGCCGAACAGGATGAGAAGTTCGACGGCGCCGCCGTCGGCGCTGCCCAGCCAGTGCGGCAAGGAGGTGTCGAACTCCGCGGCCTCCCCGGGAGGCAGCGTCAGGTCGCGCTCGCCCAGTACCAGCCGCAGGCGACCGTTGAGCACATAGAGCCATTCGAAGCCCTCGTGCGTCCGGAGGGTCGGTGCCGGCGGTTCCGGCTGGGCAGGGATGATCATCTTGAAGGCGTGCACGCCGCCCGGCCGCCGGGACAGGGGCACGAAGGTCATGCCGAACCGACTGAGCGGCTTGAGGTGAATCCGGGGGTCGCCGGTGCGCGCGGCGCCGACGAGGTCGTCGAGCGGAACGTCGTAGATACGGGCCAGCGGCAGCAGCAACTCCAGGCTCGGCCTGCGCTGCCCGCTCTCCAGCCGGGACAGTGTGCTCTCCGTGACGCCGGTCGTCGCCGCGAGGCCGGCAAGGGTGATGCCACGGTCTCGGCGTATCGCCCGAAGCCGGGGCCCGACCGCGTCGAGCACGTCGTCGTCGTCCGTCCGGTGATCCATCGGCTCAGCTTGCCATAACCGCAAGATCCCGTGCCGAATCCCGGGCGGCTCCCAAGACTGGGCGCATAGCCGACACAAGGAGTCCGGATGAGCACCACCGATGCGGTCGCGTTCTGGGACGGCGTCTACGCGGCCCGGCCGGAGGCCGTCAGCCCGCAGCCGAATGTCCGCCTCACCGAGGCGGTGACGGGCCTGCCGCCCGGTGACGCGCTGGATCTCGGATGCGGCGACGGCGGCGACGCGCTGTGGCTCGCCCGCCGGGGGTGGCACGTCACCGCCGCCGACATCTCGGCCGTGGCGGTCGAACGGCTCGCCGCCCTCGCCCGCTCACAGGGTCTGGGTGAGCGCGTCACGGCCGTACGGCACGATGTGCACGAGTCTTTTCCGCCCGGCGGATTCGACCTGATCTGCGCCCACTACCTGCACACCCCGTTCGGCCTGGACCGGGCAGCCGTCCTGCGTACGGCCGCACACGCGCTGCGCCGGGGCGGACGGCTGCTGGTCGCCGACCACGGCTCGGCAGCGCCGTGGTCGTGGAACCGGGATCCCGGCGTCCGGTACCCGAGCCCCCGGGAGGTCGCCGCGGACATCGGTCTGGACCCGGCCACATGGACCATCGAGCGGGCCGGTACACCCCGCCGGATCGCGACGGGCCCGGGCGGGCGCACCGCCGAGGTCACCGACCACGTCCTCCATATCCGCCGCACCGCCTGACCGGGCGGCCGGTTCCCCGAAGGCAAGGAGCCCCTGTGCCCAGCACCACGCCCCGCAGGCGCCGCGACACCCCGCCGCCCCGCAGCGGAAACAGCGAGAGCGAGGTCCTGCGCGGATTCCTCGGCTACCTCCGGACTTCGATCGCCGCGAAGGTCGACGGCGCTCCCGAACCACAGGTCCGAACGGCCGCGGTGCCGTCGGGCACGAATCTGCTCGGCCTGCTCACCCATCTGACCTCCGTCGAGCGCTCGCTGTTTCTCGGGGACGACGTCACCGACTGGAAAGCGACCTTCCGGGCCCCGCCGACGGACAGCGTGGCCGATGTCGTGGCCCGCTACCGGGAAGCGGTCGAGCGTGCGAACGACGTGCTCGACCGGTGCACCGACCTCGGCGCACCGGTCCCCCGGCCGCGGCCGGACCACCCCGCCCCCAGTGTCCGCTGGGCACTCACCCATATGATCGAGGAGACCGGCCGTCACGCGGGCCACGCGGACATCCTCCGCGAACTGATCGACGGCTCGACCGGCCGCTGATCCACCGCCCGGCAGGCACGCCGGGAGAGGGGCCGCACTCCGGCGGTGCGGCCCGGACCGTGACAGGGGTGTGGTCCGCGTCCGCCTGAAGGCCGCTCAGTGGCGCAGGACGGCGGCGATCCGCTGATGGCCGGAGAGCGTGCCGTCAGGTACGAAGGTGGCCTTGGCGCCGGTGCCGAGGGCGCGCTCGATCACCTCGTCGACGATGTCCTCACGGGCCCCCGGCTGGTCGTCCTCGGCGGGGACGAGGTGCTCGCCGTCGTCGCGGACGGTGGTGCGGAGGTTCTCCTCGACCACCAGATGGTCGATGCGGCCTTCCCCGGCGGCCAGCCAGACCTCGTCGAGGCCCGCGGCGAACTCCTGACGGCTGCGGGCCCGGTCGAGCCCGGCCAGGGCGCCTTCGACCTCGTCAGCGGCGTGGGCGCGGACAGCGGGCGCGACCACCTGGTGGACGGTCTGGGCACCGGCCCGGGCGAGGCCGCCGTGCGAGATCTGCTCGGTGGCCGCCTCCGCGATCGAGCCCACGGCATCCAGCAGCGCGAGAGCGGCGGCGTCGCCGACCACGTACAGCGGGCGGGGGTCCGCGGTGAGCACCTTGCCGATGCCGGTGTCGGCCCCCCGCAGAAAGGTCTTGGTCTCTTTGTCGCGGAACGTGCTGGGGGAGTCGCCGATACGTTCCTGGCGTTGGGGATCGGGCTCGGCGGATGCGCGTACCAGCGGGAAGCCGTGCCCGGACACCTCCGTGACACGCTCTCGGCCGCCGTCCCAGAGCACCACACGGTCGGCGGCGACGGCCAGCACCCAGTAGGGGCGTTCGGCGGCCTGCGCCGCGACCAGGTTCCGGGTGAGGAAGGTGTCGGACAGGACCACCCTGGCGGGTGCGGTACGCCCGAACGACCAGACCTGGTACTCGCCGGGCGCGGCGAGGATCGCCAGACCGTCCTCGGCGTGCACCAGATCGACCTCGTCGAGGGCGTGGTCGAGCTGCGTCAGCACATCACTCCGTCCGGCGCGGGAGACTTCCGGATCGGCCTCGATCTTCTCCCTCGCCTCGGCCATCAGGTTCCGCAGCCTCACCGGGTCCTGTGCGTTGTCCGGCTCCCGGCGGTGTGTGGGCATCACGATGGACACCGCCGGATAGGAGCGCGGCCGGCGCAACTCGGCGAGGACGGCGGGGCTGAGAGCGGGGCGCATGGAGACCCTTTCGAAGGCGTTTCGCTGAGTGGTCGCAGGGAGATTCCACCGGGTCGACGCCCTCGCCAGCGCTGCAACATCCCCAGGCCCGCGGAAGATCACCGAAACGGTCTGACGTCATGTGAGCAGTGCGCGCCGCGTGGTGTGCTCCGGGCGTACGAGGTGTCCGGCCGCTCCCCGGGCAGGTCGCTCCGCTCCCCGGGGCCGGATCGGCATGGCCCGCGCCGGGACCGCCGCGGACCGTGGTTCGGGGGCCGTCGGGTCGCCGGGCCGGGCCGGGCGGGGCAGCGTGTCAGTCCTTCCAGCGCCAGTAGAGCTCGGGGCGGGGCGTGGTGCCGCAGTCGGAGAGGGTCAGCCGGGGGCTGGTCCGGTTCCGGGCGTCCCAGTCGGCGGGGAGGTCGCGGTCGTCCTGGAACAGACAACGCCGTCCGGCCCCCTGGAGCCGCCAGGCGGTCCGCTTCCAAGTCGCGGCTCTCCACGGCTCACGGACCCAGGTCTGATCCGGGACGCCGGTGGCACACGGCCTCAGTGCGGCGGCCTTGCCGACGGCGGTGAGGCAGAGGGAGGGGCCGGAGCGGGGTCTGATCGTGCCGTCGTGCGAGAGGTCCCATCTCTGGGATCCGGATCCGTCGCAGCCGTGGATCCGGACCGAGGCGTCCGGGGCCGCGGTCCCGGCGTCGAGACACTGCGCGGGGTCCGCGCCGGTGGCGTGGGTGGTGCGGCCGATGTCGCCGATGATCTCTCCCGGTCGCGGATCCCGGTGGATCTGCCGGTACTGGCGGCGGACCCACAGGCTCCAGTCCCGTTGCAGGGGGCCTTCGTAGGGTGTTGGCATCGTGCAGATCCCGGTGCCGTGGCACTCGCGGCTGGCGATGTACCAGCGCGCCACCTCGTTTTTCTCGGCCTCCTGTCCGGGCGTGAGGTTCGCCGGCAGCTGGGACATGGTGTAGCCGAGGTAGGCGGTGACGGGGACACCGAGCGCGTAGCCGGTGCGGCGCAGATACCGGGCGCCGATGCCGTGGTCGCTGTGGTCGACTCCGCCGCTGAGCGCGAAGGCGAAGGAGGCGTTGTCGTGGTCGAGGGTGAGGATGCGTTCCGCCCGGCTCAGTCCGACGAGCGCGGCCAGGGTGGCGAGGAGCCGGGGTTCGGTGTACCGGGCATCGCCGCGGAAAGCCGTGATGCTCGGCCGGCTCCCCTCGAAGAGGCGCAGCAGGCTGTTCGCCTGGCTGCCGTTCGGAAGACCGTCGTGGAGGTCGAGGAAGGTGAGCCGGACGTCGGTGGTCCGGCCGCGGTCGGCGAGCCGGTACGAGCGTACGGTCACCCCGTCCACCCGCACATCCGCCCGGTCCCAGCGGTTGGCGGCCTCCGCCGTCTCGGCGTAGGCCGCCTTGACTCCGTACTCCCGGCTGTCCGCGTAGGCCACCGCAGCCCGGTGGTTCTTCTTCCCGCCGTCCCCGGCGGTCAGATAGGCCGTGTCGACCGGACAGTCGGCGCGGATGGTCCGCCGGATCTCCGGGTTGACGAAGAAGATGTCGTCGTCCGGGTGCGCCACCCCGACGAACGTGCGGCGGCACTGCGGCGGATGCTGTGAGGAGGCCGGCACAGCCCGCTCGCGCCGAGACCGTCCGGGGACCGGGGAACCGGTGGAGCAGGCCGCCGCGAGCAGCGCGCACACCATGAGGAACACGGCGGCCGGCCGGACCGGAACACGTTGCCCGGGATGCTTCCGGTCCCCGCTCATCATCCGCCTCCGGCTCACGGTGACACGTCCACCACCGGAGTCAGGATGATCACAGAAGGCGGCACGGGCGTCCGACCGACACACGGAAGGCGTGAGTCCCACCGTCCGGTCATACGGGGCTTGGGACATCCGGAGGTACGGGACTGCTCCACCGGTCGCACGAGCGCGTGAACACCTGTCCGGCGCCCTGTGATCGCCCCCTGCGGGGCAGGCGGACCATCGGCATCCGTCGACAGACCCGGAGCAGCCGTCCGTTCGTGCCGTCGTTCGGGGGCCGGCTGAGCCGAGAGCGATGCCTTCGAGAGCGGCGCCGAAAACCCGGGGCCGCCGGGTGCGTCGCGTCCCGGCGCGCCGCGTACGGCGTCGGCCGCCCGGGTGTTCGGAGGGCCTTCCCCCGCCCGTAAGCGGTGCTGCCGGGAGTACGTCGAGTGCGGCGTCCCGTCCAGCCGTTCGCGCACCTCGCTCCGCGCGGCCGGGCCGTCGGCGGCCCCCGGTGCGGCGGTACGGACCACCGGCCACGGCCGGCCCCCGCGCCGAGCAGGGGCAGGAGGCCCTGGCGGGAGGGGAGTTCAGTCGGATGACCGGTCCGCGGCAGGGGGTCGGACGGGCAGTCGGATGACCGATGCGAGGAGGGCGCCGGGGGCCCGAGGCTGGGAGCGTGCCGCGGGTCGAAGCCGCCCCACGGTTCCCGACCCCTGCCAAGAACCGGAGCGATCATGGACGACATCAGCGAAGACCTGCCCCTTCCGGTCAATGTCTCGGTGATCTACTACTCGGCGACCGGGACCGTGTTCGCCCTCGCCAAGGCCGCGGCCACCGCCGCCGAGAAACTCGGAGCCGAAGTACGGCTGCGCAAGGTGCCCGAGCTGGCCCCCGCCGAGGCGATCGCCGCCAACGCCGGCTGGTCGGCCCACCGGGAGGTCACCCAGCACGTCAGGGAGGCGACGCACGACGATCTGTCGTGGGCGGACGTCTTCCTCTTCGGGGCGCCGACCCGGTACGGGCTGCCCGCGTCGCAGATGAAGCAGTTCATCGACACCACAGGGCCGTTGTGGGCCGAAGGGCTGCTGGCGGACAAGGTGGCCTCCTCCTTCACCGCGACCAGCACCCGGCACGGCGGCCAGGAGTCGACGATCCTGGCACTCAACAACACCTTCTACCACTGGGGTTGTGTGATCGTCGCGCCGGGCTACACGGACCCGATCCAGTTCCGGTCCGGCACTCCGTACGGCTCCGGGCATGTCGCCGCCGTCGGCGAGGAGCCGCCCGGCGAGGTGGAACTCGCCTCGATGGAATTCCAGGCCCGGCGTGCCGTCCGGTTCGCGGCCTGGCTGAAGCGCGGACGCGCGTGCTCCTGAACCCGCCCGGCCAGCGTTCCGGCGGGGACGACCCGTATCCGATGGACAGCCGCGAAGGGCGGACACCATGCAATTCGGCATCTTCTCGGTCGGCGACATCGCCCCCGACCCGGTCACCGGCTACACCCAGAGCGAGGCGGAGCGGATCGCCAACGTGGTGCGCATCGCTCAACGGGCGGACGAGGTCGGCCTGGACGTGTTCGCGCTGGGGGAGCACCACAACCCCCCGTTCATCCCGTCGTCGCCGACCACCCTGCTCGCGCACATCGCGGCGCTGACCGGGCGTATCGTCCTCAGTACCTCGGTCACGCTCGTGACCACGAACGACCCGGTGAAGCTCGCCGAGGACTACGCCATGCTCCAGCACGTGGCGAAGGGGCGGCTCGATCTCATGGTGGGGCGCGGCAACACCGTGCCCGTCTACCCGTGGTTCGGGAAGGACATCCGCAAGGGGGTCGCCCTGGCCCTGGAGAACTACAACCTGCTGCACCGGCTGTGGCGTGAGGACGTGGTCGACTGGGAAGGCGAGTTCCGCACCGCGCTGCAGGGCTTCACCTCGACACCCCGCCCCCTGGACGACGTACCGCCCTTCGTCTGGCACGGCTCGATCCGTACGCCCGAGATCGCCGAACAGGCCGCCTACTACGGCAACGGGTACTTCGCCAACCACATCCTGGCGCCGAATCTGCACTTCAAGCCGCTGGTGGACTTCTACCGCACCCGCTTCGAGCACTACGGGCACGGTACGAAGGAACAGGCGATCGTGGGCCTCGGGGGGCAGGCGTTCATCGCCCGGCGCTCCCAGGACGCCGTCGACGCCTTCCGCCCGTACTTCGAGGAGTACCCGATGTTCAAGGGTTCTTCGCTCGACGACTACATGGCACGCACCCCGCTGACCGTCGGCAGCCCCCAGCAGGTCATCGACAAGGTCCTCACGTTCCGGGAGGGCTTCGGCGACTACCAGCGCCAGCTCTTCGCGCTGGACGGCATGGCCCTGCCCGTCGAGACGGCGCTCGAACAGGTGGAACTGCTCGGAGGCGAGGTCGTACCGGTACTCCGCAAGGAGATGGCGGCCAGGCGCGCGCCCGGCGTGCCCGACGCCCCCACACACGCCGCCCTGGTGAGGCGGAAGTACGGCGAAGCCGAGCCGCGCCGACCGCGCCCGAACCCCAACCGCGGCGACAACCTCTCCGGAGCGTCTCCGTACCAGGACAGCGACCCGTCCGTCGAGGCCGTCTTCCCGCAGGCCGTGTGAGCGCGGCACGTCGGCGGCGCAGCCGCCGGGCGGCGACACCACACCCCGAGACGAAGAGAGAAACCCGCACGTGAATGCGAGCCCCGCCCCACAGCCCGCCGCCGGGCCGGACGCACCCGTGCGTCTCGTCGTCGTCAGCGCCGGAGTGAGCGAACCCTCGTCCACCCGGCTGCTCGCGGACCGGACGGCGCAGCGGGCCGTGGACCTGCTGAGCGCCGCCGGCACCGAGGCGAGCGTCGGGGTGATCGAACTCGGTCCGCTCGCCGTCGACATCGCCCGGGCGATGGTCTCCGGCTTTCCCGGTGAACGCCTCCGGGCGGCCTTCGAGCGCCTCGCCGCCGCCGACGCCGTCATCGCCGGCACCCCGGTGTACAAGGCGGGCATCAGCGGGGTGTTCAAGTCCTTCGTCGACGTCCTCGACGACGATCTGCTCATCGCCACCCCGGTCATCCTCGCCGCCACGGCCGGAACCTCCCGGCACGCCATGGTGGTCGACGAGCAGTTGCGGCCCTTGTTCGCCTTTCTGCGCGCGCTTCCCGTGCCGACCTCCCTCTTCGCCGCGCCCGAGGACTGGGCGGACCGCGCGCTGGGCGGCCGGATCGAGCGTGCGGCCACCGAACTGGTGCTCCTGCTGCGTGCGGGCGTGGGCCGGTCGATCGCCGACGGCGCCTGGGCCGGATACCAGCACCGTTTCGGCAGCCATGCCACACGGGCGGAACACGATGCCGGCGATGTCGACGTCACGACCGATCTGATGCGGCTCGCCGCGGGCGGCCACGGGGACGACTCCCGTCGTGCGTGACGGTTTCCGGGGCCGGACGAGGCCGGTGCACGTACACGGTCGGATCGGCGCGAGGCAGGCGATGAGCAGCAGAGGTCTTCCGTTCCCGTCGTCGTGCGGGGCGGCGGCCGTCACCACCGCGGCGACACAGGCCGCCGCACGCTCGTGGCTGCTCCCGCGACTGTGTGCCCGGATCGCCCCGGCCGTGCAGAGGGTCCCCGGCGGTGCCGGCGGCACGGCGGGCGTCCTCCGGAACCCATGCTCCCCGCGATCAGGGCCCGAATGTCCCGGGCGCGATGAGGGCGATCACCGCGACCGGCGATCCGCGTGAGGCCGGCGGGGCCACGGCCGGGGGACGCTCCGGGGCCACCGGGCGCACGGGATATCGCCGTTCGCCGTGGTGCCCCGCCGGACCGGCCGCCACAGCGGTACCCGCGGCCGGGACGCGGAGTACGTCGGAGCGGGGACGATGTCCCGGAGCGCCGGGAACACCGTGGCGTCGCCGCGCACCGATGGGGTCCGCCCCGCGCGGTCGACCTGTTCAGGTCCTGTCCCGGCCGGTACGCCCGGTTGGGTCTCGTCGGCCACCCGAGCCGGAGCCTCGACGCCGCCGGGGGACCGTACGGCAGCCTGAAGCCGACGCCCCGACGCCCCGACGCCCCGACGGACTGGCCGGGCTGTGGAGCGGGCGCGGCACACCGCCCCGGGAAGCCGGAGCCCGGCATGCCCGGCGGCAGCGGGCCGCGCCGGCCGGCGTCGGCGGGGCGGGTCAGCCGCGCACGGATGAGGCGGTCGCGACCTGCCGGAGCGCGGCGGTGAGCCGGGGAAGGTCAAGGCCGTCGAAGTGGTCGACCAGATGCCGTCGTACGCTCCACAGAAAGGTCGGCCAGGCGCGTTCGAGCCGGGCGAGGCCGGAGTCGGTCAGTACGGCATTCCAGCCTCGCTTGTCCTCATCGCACTTGGTGCGCTCCACCCAGCCCTGCCTCTCCAGCCGGGTCACGACACGGGTCATCCCGCTCAGGGTGAGACTGCACGCGGCGGCCAGCTCGTTCATCCGCATCGCTCTTCCCGGCGCCTCGGACAGATGCATCAGGGGCGTGTACTCGGACAGCGGCAGCCGGGCTTCCCGCGTGATGTCGGCGTCGACCGCGCGTGGCAGGGCCAGCATGACGCGGCTCAGCTCACGGGTGAACGCCTCCTCGGACGCGGTGAGGGGCTGGAGCGGCTGCTGGTCGGCGGGCATGGAATGACTGTAGCTCCTTGACTCGTCAAGGAGCTAGCGTGGCGCCCGCCCCGGAAATGCTTGACGCGTCAAGGAGTTTCTGTTTTCCTTGACGCGTCAAGGAAAGGTCGGCCGGTGCCGGGTCGCAGGCGGTTCCCGGACTCGACCCGCGGCAGGAGTGTCTACGGCAGGAGTGGCTGACCCACCGTCACCCGGGCCGATGGGCCGGTGGCCGGTGGGCCGCACCCGGTGCGGCGAGGGACCCCCCCGGCAGTCGTACGGGCCGGGAGCACTCCCGTCGACGGAGTGCGGGCCGTGGCGCCGTCGGTCCGCCCACCGATTCCCCCGCCGCAGGACGGAACGGGACCACACCCCGTACGCACACCGGCCCCGCCGCGTGTACGGACCAGCGGAAGCGAGGCAGGCGCGAGCGATGAGTGACAGCGAACCGTGGAGTCGGCGGTCGCGGATCGTCGGCCGCATCCAGGACGTGCGGTGGGTGTGCGAGTACTTCGAGGGCGGGTCCGGCCGCGGCCTGCACGTGGTCGGTGAGGCCGGTGTCGGCAAGACGGCACTGCTCGACGCCGTCGCCGAGGCGGTGCGCGCGTCCGGGACCCGGGTTCTGCGCGCCGACGGCGTCGAGTTCGAGGCGGATGTGCCCCATGCCGCGCTGCATCAGATCCTGCTGCCCGTGGTCGACGACATCGAACGCCTGCCGTCCTCGTACCGCCAGGCACTCCTGGTCGCGCTCGGCATCGGTCCCGGCCCCGCGCCGGACCAGCTGATTCTGGTGAATGCCACGTTGGCCCTGTTGCGGCGGGTCGCGGCCGAGGCGCCGCTGCTCCTGGTCGTCGACGACCTGCCCCGGCTCGACCGGGCCAGCGCCGTGGTCCTCGGTTTCGTCGCCCGCCGTCTGTCCGGCGGCCGGGTCGGATTCCTCGGGGCTTCCCGCAGCGGTGCGGAGACCGTCTTCGACCACAGCGGCCTGTACGGATTCGAACTGGGGCCGCTCGACGACGACTCGGCACGGCTGCTGCTCGCCGCACGGTACCCGGTTCTCGCCGCGGGGGTCCGGTCGCGGGTGGCGGCCGAGGCCCGCGGCAATCCGCTCGCCCTGCTGGAGCTGCCGGCCGGACTCAGTGAACGGCAGCAGACCGCGCTGGAGGAACTGCCCGCCGTGCTGCCCCTCGGCGAGCGTCTGCGCGCACTGTTAGTCCCCCGTGTCACCGCCCTGGCGGAAGGCCCGCGGCGGCTGCTGTTGCTCGCCGCGCTGGAGGGCACCGGTGACCTCCGCGTCCTGCACCACGCCGCGGGACCGGGCGCCGCGGTCCTCGCGCACCTCGCCGCCATGGAGGAGGAACGCCTGGTCGGGACGGACAGCGCCGCCCGGCGCCTTACCTTCGGCCACCCGCTCGTCCGCTCGGCGATCGTCGAGGCCTCCACGATCGCCGAGCGCCGCGCCGCGCACCTGGCACTCGCCGAAGCCCTCGGCGACCACCCCGAACGCCGGGCCCGGCATCTGGCGGAGGCGGCGTGCGAACCGGCCGAACCCGTGGCACAACTCCTGGAACAGGCAGGACACCTGGTACTCGGTCGAGGCGACGCGATCGGCGCCGTCGCCGCCCTGACCCGGGCCGCCGATCTCAGCCCGGCGGCCGGCGACCGTGCCCGGCGGCTGGCCGAGGCAGCGTATCTGCGCGCCGAAACGATCGGTGACATCACGGGCGCCGCCGACCTGCTCCGGCAGGTACGGAGCGCCGATCCCGGCTCGGGCGCCGCCTTGTACGCGGCGGCCGCGACGGCGTACGTCCTCCTCCACACCGAAGCCGGCCCGGGCGCCGCGCACCAAATGCTGGTCGGTGCGATCGAAGCGGCCGGACCGGTCTATGACGCGGCGGATCCCGCACTGCTCGACGCACTCCACACCTTGCAGCTGGTCTGCTGGTGGAGCGGGCGGGAGGAACCGTGGGCGCCGTTCACCGACACCGTGGGCCGCCTCAAACCGGCCGCGCCGCCGGTGCTGGCGATGGCCGCCCGTACCCTCCCCGACCCCGCGCGCACCGGCACCGCGGCCCTTCCCGGCCTGGACGCGGTCCGTGAGGTACTGCGCCGGACGGCGGATCCGGCGGTCCTGGTCCGCGGAGCGACCGCGATGGTCTACGTCGACCGGGTCGGCGAACTGCGCGACCGGCTCCGGGAGCTGGTGCGTCAGGGGCGGGACGGCGGTGGACCGGCCCGCCGGCACCTGGCTGTCCTGATGCATCTGTGCATGGAGGACTTCCTGACCGGCGAGTGGGAGGAGGCACGGCAACTGGCCCACGAGGGACAGGTGTTGTGCGATGCCGGGCACCCGTTCCTCGCCTGGTGCTTCCAGTACAACCAGGCGTTGCTGCACGGCGCCCGGGGCGAGACCGAGGCCGGGGAAGCACTGGCCGAACGGATGGTGCGCTGGGGGACGAGACGAGGCGTCGGCGCGGCCGTCGCCTTCGCCCACCAGGCGCGGACGCTGGTCGCACTGGGCGCCGGCGACTACGAGTCCGCGTACCGCCATGCGACGGCACTCACTCCGGCCGGGACTCTGGCGCCCTATGCGGCACACGCGCTGTGGGGTGCCTACGACCTGATCGAAGCGGCCGTACGGACCGGCCGCGAGGCGGAGGCGGCCGCACATCTGCGGACCCTGCGCGAGCTGGACATCGCCCGCCTTTCGGACCGCTACGCGATGCTGGTCGAGGGCGGGGCCGGGCTGTGCGCTCCGGACGACGAGGCCGTCGTCCACTTCGAACGGGCCCTGTCGGCGCCGGACGCGGACCGCTGGGTGTTCGAGGCGGCCCGGATCCGGCTGGCGCTCGGCGAACGGCTGCGGCGTACCGGCGCCAAGGGACGGGCCCGCGCACCGCTGACGGCCGCCGCGGACGTCTTCTCCCGGCTCGGCGCCGCGCCCTGGGCGGAGCGAGCCCGCACGGAGCTGCGCGCGGCCGGCCGCGCGACCCGGCCCGAAGCCGCCCAGCGCCTGCTGACGCCACAGGAGCTGGAGATCGCGCACCTCGCGGCATCCGGTCTGAGCAACAAACAGATCGGGGAGCGGCTCTACATCTCGCACCGGACCGTCGGCGCCCATCTGTACAAGGTGTATCCGAAACTCGGCATCACCACACGGGCCGCGCTGCGGGACGCCCTCAACGCGCTGGACGCGCCGGACGGCGGCGTATGAGCACCCGCCGTCCGCGGCGGATGCCGTGCCGGTCGTCAGTCCTCGCCCGGGTCCGGCACCGGCACGAGGAGCACGGGGAACCGGCGGGCGACGGCGTCGCCGAGGCGAGGACTGAAGCCGGCGGCTCCGACGAGGGTGCGCGGGCCCGTGGCAGGCGCTGCCCGGAAGGCATACGGACTCGGGCCCGCGCGCCACATCACACCCGCGTTCCGGGGGCCGTCACACCAGGCCCTTGGGCTCCACGAACTCAGGGTTGCGCTTGAGGGCCGCCCACTCCTCCTTGTAGGGCACCCACAGTTCCCGGGCGGCGGCGGCGAGCGGCGACTTCCAGTCGCGGAACCACTCGGCCATCAGCGCGATCGTCGTCACCGGCACCGCCCCCGCCTGTACGAGCCGGAGCACCGCGGTGTCGTGGATCTCCCTGGTCGCGTCACCCACCGCGTCCGCGACGAAAGCGACCTCGTACCCGTCGGCGATCGCGTCGACCGCGGGGAAGGCCAGGCACACCGAGGTGACGATTCCCGCCATCACCACCTTCCCGCGGCCGGTCGCCCTGACCGCGTCCACGAAGGCGGAGTCCTCCCAGGCGTTCATCTGGGACCGGTCGATCTCCTCGACATCGGACAGCTCGGCCCGGATGCTCTCGATGGTCGGCCCGTTGACGCCCATCTCGACGCCGACCGTGCTGAGCACCACCGGAACGCCGATGGCCTTCGCGAACTTCGCCAGATAGCGGGTGTTGAGTTCGATGACCCTCCGGTCCTGCTCGAAGACCAGGTCGAGCACCCCGTCCTGGTAGTCGATCAGTGCCAGGACGGTCTCCGAGGCATCGAAGACGGGACGTGCCTGCTCACTCATGTCGCTGCCCTTCCCGAGGTTCGTATCTCACCGGCCAACGCACCGGGCACCGAGGCGATCGAACGGTGAGGTGCGGCGGGACGTCCACCGCGACACGAGTCTCCGGGCGCCGGCCGGGGGCGGTACATCGGTCGCACGACTGCCGTTCGGCGGGTGCGTCGGGTGCGGTCGATCGACTGGGGCCGAACTCCTCGCGCGGCACGGATGTGACGGGCCCTGGCCCCGGCCGCGTATCGCTTGTCTGCCCCCTCGTTCGAGCCTTCCTTCGAGGATGTCTGCGCTTGACGTGGTTTCTGCCCCGGACGGGAGAGCCTGTGGCGCCCCCGGAGTCAGGCACCCAAGGGCCCACGATGACCTGTCATCAGGTCCTGGCGGACTCGGACGAGGACGCGGACACGGAGGAGGACGCGGACACGGAGGAGGACGCGGACAAGGCGGACGGCGGGCGGTCGCCCGGCGCTACTCGGCTGAGGCGCTTGCCGCGTCCGGCGGGGTGCGCATTCCGGTGAACAAGATCGACAAGGTCCGGTGCCGGAGGTCTTCGTCCCAGCCGCCGTTGAGCGTGCCGTGGCAGGCTGCGGTGAGGAGCGCGCCGACCTCGGCCACCGTGATGTCCGGGCGGACGGCGCCGGCTCGCTGGGCTTGGGACAAGAGAGTGTGAAGGGCCTGTTCCAGGTCTCGGACGGGCCCGTCGGGGCGGATCTCGACGCCGGTCCGCGTCAGCAGTTCGACCACGGTCCTGGTCGCCGCCGCCTGCTCGACCAGGGAGGCGAAGAAGGTGAACAGGGCGGTGGCAGGGTCTCCGTTCGCGGTCAGCGCGTCGGCCTGATCGGTCAGGCGCTGCCGGAGGTTCTTCATGATGGCCGTGAGCAGGTCCTTCTTGGTCGGGAAGTGCCGGAAGACGGTGCCGATCGCCACCCCGGCGCGTTCCGCGACCTCTTCTGTGGAAGCGGACGGCCCCTTCTCCGCGAACACCGCCTCGGCGGCGGCGAGAATGCGGGCCCGGTTGCGCTGTGCGTCGGCGCGCAGCGGCCTGCCCGCATCGGCGGGGGAGGGGGAGTGCGTCACGGCGGTGCCGGCCCTTCGTTGACAACCTGAGCAGCGACTCATATTTTCGTTCCCGAGTCGTCACTCATGTTATGGGGTTGTCGTCGAAGGGGATCGCCATGCCCGAGGCCGCCGATGTCGCACCGGCGCTGAGCCCGCTCCAGGTCTTCGAGCGATTCCGCTCCAACGTGCTGGCCGGGGCGGTGGGCCTGAGCGGGGACCTCTGCGCCGAAGACGTCATCGTCGACCTGCCGTTCGCCCCGCCGGGCGGGCCCCGCCGGATCGTCGGACGCGAGGAAGTCGCCGCGTTCACGGCGGCGGGCAGAAGTGCTCTGCCCGTCCGGTTCGACGAGTTCCGTAACGTCACGGTCCGTCAGACCGCCGATCCCGAGGTGATCGTCGCCGAGTACGAGGTCGGCGGAAGGGTGACCACGACCGGCCGCCGCGCGACCGCGGCCTTCGTTCTGGTGCTCCGGGTCCGGGACGGCCGCGTCGTCCACTGGCGCGAGTACCAGGACGTCTCGGCCATCGCCCGGGCGCTCACGGAAGGGCACTGAACGGAAGGGCGAAGGGCGGCGAACGGAAGGGCACTGAGACGCCCGGCGCCACCTCGCCGTGCCGCCTCATTCGGACGGTTCGAAGTCCGAGGTGTCGAAGCCCAGTCCGAGGGAGCCCCGGCCCCGCCCGGGAGGGTGGTGCGGCCGGCCCACAGGGCCGTACGGCCGTCCGCGAGCCGGGCCGGTTGCCGGCGGGCGGGTGCGCGGACGCCCTCGGAGGGGACCTCCTCGGAGGGCAGGCGCAGGACGGTGCCGGGTTCGAGGACCCGGCGCCGTAGCGGTGGCACCGTGGCTCCCGACGTACGTGGCAGTCCTCGGCGCGCGGTCGCGCACGCTCGCGTCGGCGCACGGCGGATCCTCCGCCCCCGCCTCCCCGAACCGGCCGCCGACCACCGGCCCCGGCCGGGGCCCCGCGCTCCGGTGGTTCAGGTGATGTCGACGACGGTACGCAGGGCCTCACCCGTCTGCATCTGCCGCAGGGCCTCGTTGATGCCGGTGAGCGGCACATGGTGGGTGATCATCGACGCGAGGTCGATCCGGCCGGCCCGCCACAGCCTGATGATCCTGGCGAAGGAGCGCCGCACGTCCTCGCCGCCGTACACCGACGGCAGGATCTTCCTCTGGCTCAGGACCAGTTCGGCCATGCTGAAGTCGGTCATCTCCGTCGGCCCGCCCGCGCCGACCACACAGACGGTGCCGCCCCGGCGGGCGGTGTCGTAGGCCGAGCGGAGGGTGACCGGCCTGCCGACGGCCTCGAAGGCGTAGTCGAATCCGGCGCCGCCGGTGAGCCGCTCGACGGCCTCGCCCAGTTCCTCGGGGGTGACCGCCTCGGTGGCACCGAACGTGAGCGCCCACTCCCGTCGCCCGGCGACCGGGTCGACGGCCAGGATCTGCACGGCACACGTCGTAGCCCATCGCGGTCAGCGCCGGCGCGTAGTTCCAGGACCATGCGTCCTGGTGGTCCATCCCGGTTCCGTGGACCAGCAGAACCGGCTCACGGTCCGGGTGGGCGAAGGAGGCCGGACAGCGCAGGGCCGCGTCCAGGGTGGCGGTGGGGGTCTCCAGCGGCGGACGCCCGGCGGCCGACGCGGCCGAGGCCGGAAGGAACAGTGCGGCGAGGACTATGCCCGCGAGGGCTCCCCGGAGCGCACGGAGCCACCGTGCTGTGCGTCGGTTGTGCTGTCGTCTGCGCATGACCGAACTCCTTGTCCTCTGGGCGCTGGGCGCGCTCCGAACGGAACTCACTCGGGACGGTTCCGGTGAACCGTGTGCGGTGGACGACTGCCACCGGGCCGACGGTCCGGTGGTGCCTCGCGTTGTCGGGCGGCCACCGGTCCACGGCGATCCGGGTCACGACCGGGGCGGATACGGTCCCCGCGGGCGCGCCCGCCAGGACTTGAGAAGCTCGGCACCGCACACTTCTCCGGCCGGACCGCGCCGGGCTCGTTCCCGGCGGCCGGACCGGTGGCGGGATGCCGATCGATGGACATGGGAAGCTCCCTCGCAAGCGGGTCGTCTACTCCGCGATGGCGGCACGGCAAGGCGTCCAGCGACTTCACATGGCCGGAAGTAAATCAGCACTCCGGTGCTTGGGCAACGACTCGCGCAGAAGTTGCGTGATCCATGCCGGATGATAAAGGAAGTGTCCAGATTAAGTAAGGAATCGTTTCTGGCATCACGTGTATGGGGGCCGGTGGCTCACCACCGTTGCGGTGCACCGTCGTGCGGCGGGTCCGGCAGAGATGCCCACCGCCGGCCGAAGACCGTACAGTGATTGCCGGAGTGTCAGACGGGGGGTACGCGAACCGCGTTCGCGCCGTGCCCGCCACCGGGGAACGGCGCGACCTGCGGAGTGCGGCCGTGGAACACACCGATCCGTCTGCCGCCCGCACGGCACGGGAGGGCGGCCCAGACCGGCAGCCCATAGAGTGGAGTGCGTGCCCACTCCCGTACACGCCCTCGCCCACCGGCCGTTGACCGTCGCGGCGGTCGCCGAACTCGTCGGTCTGCCGGCCGAGCCTCAGGTTCCGGAAGCCGGCGCCGAGGCGGTGGTGCAGCGGCGCGGATGGGTCTGGGAGCACTCCCTGGTCTGTGACGCTCTGGTCACCGGGCACGGCCATGTGCTCTACAGCGACAGCTATGTACCCTTCGGGTACCCCGAGGCCCGGCACTTCCTGGTCTTCGGCGAGGTCTACCCCGTCGACCCCGACGACGAGGAGGGGCGCAACGGGCGGTGGCTGTTCGGTCTCATGGACGACTGGCGGAAGCAGCCCGGCTGGGCCGGGGTGCGTCCGGGCACCGTCCAGGACTGCGAGGACGTGCTGGACCGGGCGGCGCGGTCGGTGGCCGAATGCCTGGGGTCCGCTCCCGAGCGGACGATCGTGTCGGACGCGGCCGTCGTCACCGGCCCCGCGATGACGCACCGCGTCTGGCGCACGCCCACCCATGCCCTGGTCCTCGGCCCGGCGGCGGACAACGGCCCCTACGGCTATCTCACCCACCTCCAGCTGTCCTACACCCCGCTCCGCCGCGACCTCGACCTGCCGCCGGGCGAGGACGCGGACGCCCTGGAGAAATGGATCACCGCGCGCGTCGACTGGTGACCCCGCCTCCCGCGACGGCGGATCGCAGGAGGGCGGGCCGCCGTGAAGGATCCGCCCACGGCCGGCAACAGAGGCGCGCCCCTGTGTGCGGCGGGCCGGCGAGGCGGCGGCCCCGGGCCCGGTGACCTGGAGATTGTCCTTCGGCCCCGGTCCCACGGATATGACAACCTGCCCTCATGCCAGCAGAGCTGCGAGAGTACGCGGGCCGCCACTACGCCATCCAGTTCCACTACGCCCTCCCCGACGACTCCTGGGCCGTGGAGCTGAGCGAGGCCGTTCCCGCTCCGGCACCGTGGACCGGGATTCCGGGCGCCGAGTCCCACGTGCCCGGACCGGCCTTCCTGGTGGCTTTCGTTCCCGACGAGGACCCGGGTCCGGAACCGACCGTCCACATCCACAGCCATGACGAGCACGTCATCCCTTACGAGATCATGCGCTGGTTCATGGAACTGGTCGCCGACGAGGTGGAACGCTGCCGGGCCGCCAGGGCTCAAGGGGTTTCCGACGCCGTGGAATGATCACGCCGTCGCCGGTGCGATCACGGCGTCCGGGCCGTTCCGGACCGCTTCGGGTTCACCGGATCGGGTCCGGGTTCACCGGACTGGGTCCGGGGCCGCCGCCGAGGAGCGCACGTCTTCGTGAGTGCCCTCGGCCCGGGACAGCGGCGAGCACTGCCCCGAGCCGGGCCGGTCATCCCCGGCCGGGTGCGGGTCCGACCGAAACCGTCCGAGTGTTCACGCGGCCTTGGACAGGCTGGACCTGTCCGTCCGGGGCGCGGGCCGGCCGGGCGTCACGGGCTCCGCCGTGGGTTCCGTCACGGCCCGCCGTCCGTCGTGGCGCGGCCACAGGAGGAGGGCGCCGACGGCACCCGCCCCGGCGAGGGCCGCAAGCACGGACCAGGCGAGTGCGAAGCCGGAGTTCGTCCCGAGCCATCCCGCGATGGGGTAGGTGATCAGCCAGGCCAGGTGCGACAGGGAGAACTGGGCCGCGAAGACCTCGGGAAGGGCGTTCGGCCGCACCGAGGCGCGCAGGACGTTGCCGGTCGGTGTGACGATCAGCGCCATGCCGATGCCGATCACGGTCCAGACGATCGCCGTACCGGTCCATGTGGTGAGGCCGGCCGCGAGGAGAGCCACGGCCGCGATCGTGCCGCCCACCAGGACTCCGGCGCCGGTCGTCATGACGGTGCGGGCGGTGATCCGGTCGAGTACGCGGGGCAGCACGAGGGCGGCGAGAAGGGTTCCGCCGCCGGAGGCGGCGAGCATCCACGCGACGCCGGACTGCGAGCCGCCGAGCTCGTCACGGACGTAGTTGACCGTGTTGACGACGACGATCGACCCTGCCGCCGCGACCACGAGATTGAGCGCCATGATGCCGCGCAGCCGCGGTGTCCTGAGGAAGGCCCTGATCCCCGCTGCCGCCTTGTCCCATGCCTGGGTGTGTGCGCTGGGACGGGCGTTGGGGATACGGGTCTTCAGGACGAGCAGGGCGGAGAGGAGGAATCCGGCGGAGGTGCCCAGGAACAGCCAGTTGAAGCTGATGAACGCCAGGGCGACCGCTGCCAGTACGGGGCTGAGCAGGCTCTCCATGGTGTAGGCGACCTGGGAGGCGGACAGGGCGCGCGTGTAGTCGGACTGGTCGGTGACGATGTCGGGGATGACGGCCTGGAACGTCGGGGTGAACGCGGCGGAGCCGGCCTGGAGCAGGCCGATCAGTACATAGATGTGCCAGACCTCGCTGACGAGCGGCAGTGCCAGGACCACCGCGGCGCGCACCACGTCGAGGAGGACCAGGAAGGTCCTTCTGGGAAGCCGGTCGACGTAGGCGGCGGCCAGCGGTGCTATGACCACGTACATGACCATCTTGATGGTCAGGGCGGTGCCGAGGACCATCCCGGCGCGCGGGCCGGCGAGGTCGTAGGCGAGCAGTCCGAGGGCCACGGTGGTCAGTCCGGTACCGAACAGGGCGATGATCTGGGCGCCGAACAGATAGCGGTAGTCGCGGATGGCGAACAGGCGCATGGCGGGTTCCTTCCGTATCCATGCGGCGGGGCACGGCCCCGGGGTGGAGGCCGTGCCCCGCGAGTACAGGCGGGGATGTCTCTACGCATCGCTGTCGCCCCCCGGTGTGAGGCCGGCGAGCAGATTGAAGGAGCCGGTGAGGATGTTGAGTGCGACGACGCCGACGACATCGGCTATCGCGCGGTCGCTGTAGCCGTGCTCACGCAGCGCGATGACCTGTTCGTCGGTGATCGACGCCGGCTCGCGGTAGACCTGGAGGGCGAGGGCGATGATCGCCGCGACCGCGGGATCGGCCGAGGTGCCCGCGCGGGCTCGCTCGATCTCCTCCTCGTCCACTCCCATCGCACGGGCAGCGCTGACGTGCGCGTCGAGACACAGCCCGCAGCCCTGCTGGACCTGGACGGCGATCGAGATCCGCTCGCTGATCTCGCGCTTGAGCCTGGCTCGTCCCATGGCCCGGCTGAGCTGCAGATAGCCGCCCAGAACGGCGGGCGAGTGCGCCATCGTGGAGACCATGTCGCCGATCCGGCCGTGACGGGAGACCAGTTCGGCGAGGAGATCGCGCGAGGCGCCGACCGCTGTCTCGGGCGTGAGTCGGGTCAGGCGGGGCATGGCGGTCCTTCCGGAGTGGTGGATGTACCGGGGGCGGGGAGTGGCGCGCCTCCGGGCCGCGCCGCGGGTCGCGGCGGCTCGTCGGTGGCGTACACGGTCAGTGGTGTGCGTGGTGGTGGTTCGTGTGCCCGGGTGCGGTCCCGGGTGCCGTGTCCGGGCGGGGGACCGCGGTGGTCCGTACCGTGAACTCGGCCGTCCGGACGACGTCGTTGTGCTGGAAGTCCAGGTAGAAGCGGTAGGTGCCGCCGGACGGCGCGGCGGCCATGAAGGTGACCTCGGGCCCCGGCTCGGTGCTGCCGTCACCGGGCGCGCCCTCCGGGTGGACATGGAGGTAGCCCAGATCGCCCACCCGCAGTGCCACCAGGTGTCCGTACGCGCCCAGGTAGGGCTGCAGGTCGGTGACGGGACGCCCGTTCCGGCTGACGGTGAGCGTCAGTTCGCTCGCCTCGCCGGGCAGGAGTTCACCGCCGAGCGCGACGGTGTACTCGCCGATCCGCGCGATTCCGGTGGCCTCGGGAATCGGCCGGGGGTCGTACGGCCCGGCGACCGAGGCGTCGATCCCCAGTGTCATGGTCCCGTCGTGGCCGGCCGGGTGGATGTCGGCGAAGAACCTCCAGTCTCCCGGCTCCAGGGTCACTACGGTGCTCCAGGTGCCCTTCTCGTCCATGACCGGGTGCACATGCTGGAACCCGGCCGTGTCGCGCCGAACGGCGATGAGGTGCAGTTCCTTCTCGTGCTCGGGCGTGTACTCGGTCACCGGCCGTCCGTCGGGACCGGTCACCCGGAAGGTGACCGTCTGCGCCCCGGCGGAGAAGATCGTCGAGTCGAATTCGAGGGTGTACCCGTTCTCGGAGACCGACAGCCCACCGGGGCGGGCTCCGCCGTGTCCGTTGTGGCCGGCCATGTCGTGGCCGGAATGGTTCTTCATCATGGTCTCCGTCTCCACCTGTGTGATGCGTCTTCGGGTGCCGTCCGTTTCCGGGGCACCTGAGGGAACCATATACCCCCTGGGGGTATTCCCGCCAGGGGTGTTTCCATGAAACGCAAGGGGGACGTTCACTCGGGAAGACGTCGGCGGCCGATGCCTGCCACCCGCGGCGGGGCGGCGTACAGCCGCTGGGTCCATGCCCGCCGGGGGCCGCGGCGCCGGGTCACGGGCCCTCTACCGGTCCCGCGCCGTTGCGGCCGGGGCGATCACCGTGACCGTCCCCGGCGGCGGGATCCGTCACCGGGCCGTACTCGGGCCCGGCCGGCTACTGAATGCTCCAGCGATGCGGATGACCGGGATCGCCGGGGCACGCGAACAGGTTGAGCTCGCCCCAGCGGCCCACGACGACCTCCGTGGGGGAGGCATACCGGTGCGTGGGCAGGTTCCGGTCCTCCAGCGGCTTCCAGCTGCCGCTGCCGCCGTCCCACTCCGAGCTGTCGACGGTCAGCAGCAGGCGCATCGGTGTCGTGCAGGTCCGGCAGTCCATGGGGTAGGGGTCGGTCAGGTGCCAGGAGGCGAAGCCGCCCACCCGCCAGCCGGGCGGGATGGACAGGTCGTACTGGTAGCCGAGCGGCTCCGGCGTGCTGTCGTCGGCCGACTGTTCGGCCTCCTCTTCCAGGGCGTCCTCCCAGGCGTGGATCCGGGCGCGCAGCTCCTCGGGCAGCAGGCCGGCGAACGGGTAGGTGACCACCTGCTCCGGGTGCAGTACGCAGGGCTCGGGTACGAAGCCGGCGGCCCCGACGACGAGCGGCTGCGGCGGTGCGGTCAGCGCCTCGCCGACCTCCCACGACCGCCGCCAGCGCAGGTGCAGCCCCGGGTCGTATCCGCGCGGGCCGTGTGCGTCGAAGGGGCACCAGAAGACCTGGAGCAGATCGCAGTCGCCCGGACCCGCCGGCAGGTCGGGCAGATCTCGCCGGTACAGCTGCGCGAGGCCGATCATCGGCAGCGGGTCGGTCTCGGATGCCCCGGGTATCCGGTGCTCCCGGTGCAGCTCCTCCAGGAGCCTCCGTTCTCCGTCCGTCGGTCCGGGAGTCTCCTCGCGGCTCCACGCGGCGGCCAGAATGCGCCGATGGCGGCGGATGTCGGCCGGGCGCAGGCCGCGCCCACGGCCGTGGGCCTCACGGCATACCGGCCACGGCTCGTCCGCGGGCCACAGCAGAGGACCGCCCACGGAACTGTCCGAGGGGCCCGGGCTGCCCGGCCGCGGATGGAGCCGCGTCGTCGTCCCCCGGAAGGCGGCCAGTTCCGGGAAGAGCGCCTCGACATCGAGCGGGCGCGGGGGCGTTGTCCTCGTCATGGATGCGAGCCTAAACGCCCGACAGGCCCGGTCGGCGTGCCCCCGGCAGCGCCCGGCGGCCCATCTGCCGGGGACCTGGGCAGCGGGGCCGCGAAGTGGTGCCGCAGTGGTCCGGCCGGCCGGCCGTGACGGCGGCGCGGGCGCGGGCATCCTCGGTGATCACGGCCCGTCGCCACTCCGTGATCACCGGAACCCGTGCGCGCGCCGCCACGGAGGTCCCCCGGCGGCCGACCGGCCTCTGCGCGGAACGGGTCAGCTCTCGGGGTAGAAGAGGAACAGCGTGCATCCGGTGGTGGTCGAGGGCACATGCCATGACCCGGCCGGGGCATGCAGGAACGTGCCGGCCGGGTAGTCACGCGCTCCGTCGTTGAAGGTTCCGGCGAGGACATAGACCTCCTCCGGGCCCGGATCGTGGATGTCGCGGGTCGGCCAGGACGTACCCGCGTCCATCTCCAGCACGTTGGCGTGCGCGCCGCTCGGCGCACGCCACAGGGGACGCAACCGGATGCCGGGAAACAGCTCACGGACCGGGGAATCGTCGACGAAGGCGGAGGTGTAGCCCTCCTGCGCAAGGATTTCGGGGTGCATGCCCGCAACAGTGCCGGGCGCGGGCCACGACGGGGCAGAGCCCGCGATGACACCGTGGGGTGCTTTCGTGCCATGCATCGCGTAGTGGCTCTGGTGCGGCCGGTGCAGTCCGTGTTCGAACTGGGCTGCGCCGTCGAGGTCTTCGGCACCGAGCGGGCGGCCGTGCCGCAGCACTACACGTTCGGCACATGTACGCAGACGCCCGGTCCCGTGCCGACCACGGGTGGGTACACGATGTATGTGTCGCGGGGCCTGTCGGCGCTGGAGACCGCGGACACCGTGATCATCCCGGGCTGGGTGCCGGTGGAGGAGCCGCTCTCCGATGCCGTGCGCCGGGCACTGCTGCTGGCCCACACACGCGGAGCGCGGTTGGTCACCATCTGCTCCGGGGTGTTCGCGCTGGCCCGCACCGGACTGCTGGACGGGCGGTCGGCCGCCGTGCACTGGTCGTACGCCGAGCGGGTGCGCCGTGAGTTCCCCCGGGTGAGGGTGGAACCGGAGAGGCTCTACGTGGACCACGGGGACGTGGCCACCAGCGCCGGCGGGGGCGCGGGCTTCGAGCTGTGCCTGCGTCTGGTCCGCCGCGACCATGGGGCCGCGTACGCCGCTCTCCTCGCCCGGCACATGGTGCTGCCTGCGCACCGCGAGGACGGCCGGACACCCTATGCGCCGCCTCCCGAACCCGGGAACGAGCTGAACGGCCTGGTCGAATGGGCCGGCGAACGCCTCGGCGCACCACTGTCGGTGGGCGACCTGGCCGCGTATCAGGGCGTATCGACCCGCACTCTGGCCCGGCGCTTCGCCGATCAGTTCGGCACCAGTCCCGGCGCGTGGCTGCTCGCCCGGCGGGTGAGCGCGGCACAGACCCTGCTGGAGGAGACGGACCTGCCGGTCGAGACGATCGCGACCCGCGTCGGCCTCACCTCCGCGGTCAATCTGCGCCGCCGTTTCCGCGACCGCACCGGCACGACCCCCGGGGCCTACAGGCGAGCGTTCCGGGCCCCTCACGCCGACGGCCGGACGCCGTGATCCAACGGGGCCGTGGTGGCCCCGCTCACCCGGTGCGCTGAGGCCGAGCTGCGACGCGGGGGTGAAGCAACTCCCGGCAGCGAGACTCCCCGGGCCGGAGCGAGGTGAACGGACCCGGCCCCGCCGCAGTCTCTGTTGGCGCAGTCGGGGCCGGTCGGCACCGGGCCGGTCCCTTCCGCACCTCGCGGTTCCCCGCCCGCCCCCTCATCCTGAGAGGCGAGGCCAGGTGCGGAACCGTACTCCTGGAGGTGTCTGCCGTGTCGCTCACCGTCACCGCCGGACTCGACGGATCCCCGCAGATCCTCGGTCCCGACCACTGTGGTGCCGCACCGGTGAGGCCGGGATGACGACCGCTTCCGGCACGCCCGGACCCCGGGGCGGCGGGGTCCGCCTGCGCGGCACGGACCGGGAGATCCGGGCCGTCGTCTTCGACACGGACGGGGTTCTCACCGACTCCGCCCGGCTCCACGCGGCTGCCTGGAAGGACGCGTTCGACGCCTTCCTCACGGAGGAGGGGCACGGCTCCCAGCCTCCGTTCGACGCCGTCGGCGAGTATCTGCGCCATGTCGACGGCAAGTCCCGCCTCGACGGCGCGCGCGACTTCCTCCGATCCCGGGGGCTGAACCCTTCGGAGGAGCAGATCCGCACCGTCGCCTCCGTCAAGGACCGCGCCTACCTCTCGCGGTTGGGGACGGAGGGAGCCGAGGTCTTCCCGGATGCCGTCCGGCTGCTGCGGCGACTGCGTACCCGGGGGGTTGCCCTGGGCGCCGCGTCGGCCTCCCGGCACGCCGGCGACGTACTCGACCGCGCCGGTCTGCGTCCGCTCCTGGACACCGTCGTGGACGGGAACGACACCGCGCACCTGCCCGGCAAACCGGACCCCGCCCTCTTCCTGGAGGCCGCCCGCCGTCTGGGCCCGGGGCCGGGGGCCACCGCCGTGGCGGAGGACGCGGTCGCCGGGGTCGAGGCGTGGCACCGTGGCGGATTCGCCCTGGTCGTCGGAGTCGACCGGGCCGATCTGCCGGACCGGCGCGCCCGTCTGCTCCACCACGGCGCGGACCTCGTCGTCACCGGACTCGACGGGCTTCTGAGGGAGGACGAGGACCCATGAACGGCTGGGAGTGGGGGTACGAGGGCTACGACCCCGCGGGGGAGCGGCTGCGCGAGGCCCTGCTCACGCTGGGGAACGGCTGCTTCGCGACCCGGGGCGCCCTGCCCGAATGCCGGGCCGACGACGTGCACTACCCGGGCACGTACGCGGCGGGCTGTTACAACCGTCTGACCTCCACCGTCGCGGGCCGTTCGGTCGAGAACGAGGACCTGGTGAATCTGCCCGACTGGCTGCCGCTCAGGGTCCGGTTCACCGAACCCGCCCCCTCCCCGTGGCTGTCGCCGGACCGCCATGAGCCGCTCGCGCACCGGGTCCGGCTCGACCTGCGTTCGGGGATCCTGGAGCGGATCTCGCGGTTCGAGGTGGAGGGCCGGCGGTTCACCGTACGGCAGCTGCGCCTGGTGCACATGGCCCGTCCCCATCTGGCGCTGCTGCGCACGGGGCTGACGGCCGAGAACTGGTCCGGCGCGATCGAGGTGGAATCCGCGATCGACGGAAGGGTGGCCAACGCGGGTGTGGAGCGGTACCGGCAGCTCGCGGGCCGGCACCTCACCGACGTCCGCACCGGTGAACGGGAACCGGACCTGATCCGGTTGAGCTGCCGTACCTCGGACTCCGGAACCGGGATCGCGGTCGCCGCCCGTACCACGGCCGACGCCCGTGCCGACGGCGTCCGTTCCCGGCTGGCGCACCGGGGCGCGCGGGTGGCCCACGTATGGCGGTTGCCGCTGGAAGCGGGCCGGACGGTCACCGTGGACAAGGTGGTCGCCGTCCACACCACGCTCGACCGGGCCATCAGCGGCCCGGTGACGGCGGCGGTCGACGAAGCGCTGCACGCGCCCGACCCCGAGTCGTTGATCGAGGAGCACCGAAATGCCTGGGCCAGGCTGTGGGATGCCACACGGCTGGAGGTACCGGGCGAGGCGGGCCGGGTGCTGCGGCTCCATCTCTTCCATGTCCTCCAGACCCTCTCCCCGCACACGGCCGACCTGGACGCGGGGGTGCCCGCCCGGGGGCTGCACGGGGAGGCGTACCGGGGCCATGTCTTCTGGGACGAGCTGTTCGTCCTGCCGTACCTCAACCTGCACTTCCCCGAGGTCTCCCGGGCCCTGCTCACCTACCGCCACCGGCGGCTGGAGCGGGCGTGCCGAAATGCCCGGGAGGCGGGGTACTCCGGGGCCTCGTACCCGTGGCAGAGCGGGAGTGACGGCCGTGAGGAGACCCAGGAGATCCACCTCAACCCTCGGTCCGGACGCTGGCTGCCGGACCATTCACGGCTCCAGCACCATGTGGGCTCGGCCGTCGCGTACAACGTGGTCCGCTACGGCGAGGCCACCGGAGACACCGCGTTCCTGCACGGCCCGGGGGCGGAAATGCTGGTGCGGATCGCGCAGTTCTGGTCCGGTCGGGCCGTCTACGACACCGGCCCTGGCCGCTACCGCGTCACGGGTGTCGTCGGTCCCGACGAGTACCACGACGCCTACCCGGACGGTGGACGTCCGGGGATCGACGACAACGCCTATACGAACGTCACGGCCGCCTGGGTCCTCGGCAGGGCACTCGCCGCGCTGCGGAGTCTGCCCGTGCCGCTCCGCCGGGATCTCCTCGAACGCAGCGGTGTGACCTCCGGGGAAACGGACCGGTGGGAGGAGGTGGCCCACGGGCTGTATGTCCCCTTCCACAGCGGGGTCATCAGCCAGTTCGAGGGGTACGGGGACCTCGCCGAGCTGGACTGGGAGGCATACCGCGACCGTTACGGGGACATCCGCCGGCTCGACCGGATCCTGGAGGCCGAGGGCGACTCGGTCAATCGCTACCAGGCGTCGAAGCAGGCCGATGTGCTGATGCTCGGCTTCCTCTTCCCGCCCGCCGAACTCGCCGCGCTCTTCCGGCAGCTGGGGCACCGCCTGGACGACGAGCTCTGGCAGCGGACCGTGGACTACTATCTGCGCCGGACCAGCCACGGCTCCACCCTCAGCAGCCTGGTCCACGCCTGGGTCCTCGCCCGCGCCCGGCGCGCGGACGCCTGGGCCTTCGCCCGGGAGGCCCTGGCCGGGGACGTCGCCGACCTCCAGGGCGGCACCACCGGCGAGGGCATCCATCTGGGTGCCATGGCCGGAACCCTCGATCTGGTCCAGCGGTGTCTGACCGGGCTGGAGCCCCGGGACGGCGTACTGCGGCTCGATCCCGTCCCCGTCCCCACCGACCCGGCCGCCTACGGCTTCGCGCTCCGCTACCAGGGCCACTGGGGCATCCGGCTGCGTTTCGAAGGGGAACGGCTGTCGGTCACCGTCCCGCGTTCGGACCGGGCACCGGTCCGCGTCGAACTCCCCGGCGGCGTTCTGGTCGTGAGTCCCGGTGAGACCCGTACCGCGGACTGGTCCGGCGGCTGAGACTTCGCTCCCGAGTCGCCGTTCACCCCCGGCACGTGCGACGACACACCCGGCCACCGGGCGGAGGGGTACGGTCCTGCCGGTTCGCGAGATCACGCGCGCACGAGGTCCGTGCGCGGCACCCACCCCGGCGCCGGCCATCGGGGGAGGGGCCGGACGGGCCGGCGTGGGCCCGACCGGCCCAGTGACAGCGTGAAGGTGCTCCCGGCACTGTGTTCTCAGGGGCACCGACTCGAAGGAAGCGAGGCCGCCGCCATGAAGGCCCTTGTCTTCGAAGGTCCGGGACGGACCGCCTGGCGCGAGGTTCCCGATCCGGGGCTGCGGGACCCGGCGGACGCCGTCGTTCGCGTCGACGCCGTCACCATCTGCGGCACCGATCTGCACATCATCAAGGGGGACGTACCCGAAGTGGCCCCCGGGACGGTACTCGGACACGAGGCCGTGGGCGAGGTCATGGAGACCGGCCCCCAGGCCGGCACGGTCCGGCCGGGCGACCGGGTACTGATCTCCTGCATCACGCCCTGCGGTCGCTGCCGGTTCTGCCGGGAGCGCCGCTACGGCCTCTGCCAGGGCGGCGGCGGCTGGATCCTGGGGCATCTGATCGACGGCACCCAGGCGGAGTACGTCCGGGTCCCCTTCGCAGATCTGTCCCTGCACCAGTTGCCCGGCCCGGTGGACGACGCGGAGGCCGTGCTGCTGGCCGACATCTTTCCCACCGCGTACGAGGTCGGGGTGCTGAACGGCCGGGTGCGGCCCGGTGACACGGTCGCCGTGGTGGGCGCGGGGCCCATCGGGCTCGCCGTGATCGCCACCGCACGGCTCTACTCCCCGGCGCGGATCATCGCCATCGACGTGGCGGAGTCCCGGCTGGCGGCGGCACGCGAGATCGGCGCCCAGGTGACCGTCAACGGGAACGAGCAGCCGGAGCAGCTGGTCGCGGATCTCACCGGGGGACTCGGCTGCGATGTGGCCGTGGAGGCGGTCGGGCTTCCCGAGACCTTCGAGCTGTGCGCGCGTGTGGTACGCCCCGGCGGACGGGTCGCCAACGTCGGTGTGCACGGCCGGCCCGCGACCCTCCACCTGGAGGATCTGTGGATCAAGGATGTGACGATCACGACGGGCCTGGTCGACACCTTTTCCACGGATCTTCTGCTGGGGCTGCTCGCCGATGGCACCCTCTCCTCGTCCTCCCTTGTCACCCACCGGTTCGAACTGGGCCGGATGGAGGAGGCGTACGACGTGTTCGGCCGCGCCGCCGACACCGGCGCCCTCAAAGTGGTTCTCGGCGGTGTCCCGCACGACGTCGTCGTACCGACCTGAACCGGCCGCGCCGCCGACTGGACCGTAGGGAGACCGCCATGGACGCGCCGCCGCCCCGGCACCGCACCGACTTCGGCAGGAGGCTGGCCGCCCGGAGGGAGGAGCTGGGACTCACCCGCGAGGAGGTGGCCGAGCGGAGCGGCGCCGTACCGGGCTACATCCGCTATATCGAGGAGCGGGGCGAAGCACCCGGGATCGGGGTGATGCTGCGTCTCGCCGAGGCCCTGGGGACCAGCGTCGACGCGCTCACCGGGCGAACGGCCGACGAGCCGCCGGGCCGGGGAACCGCACCCGCCGGCGCGGCCCTCCGGGTACTCGACGAGAACGAGTGCCGGACGCTGCTGTCCCGGGGCGGAGTGGGCCGAGTGGCGGTGGAGACCCCGGAGGGCCCGGTGATTGCACCCGTCAACTATCTCGTGTCGGAGGGTGAGATCTTCTACCGCACCGCGCCGGGTACAGCGCCCTACTCCGCCGGTGTGCAGGAGGTCTGCTTCGAAGTGGACCGTATCGACGACACCTTCCGGCGGGGGTGGAGTGTCCTCGCGGTGGGGCCGGGCCGCCTGGTCACCGGCGAGGCGGAGGTACGGAGTCTGGAGGCGAAGGCACCCGGGCTGGCCTGGGCGGGCGAGGGCCGTCCGATCTGGCTCGCGATCACACCCCGGCGGATCACCGGGCGGCGGATCACCAATGAGCTCGGCCCCTCCTGACCTTCCCCTCCCGCTCCTGCCTGCCCCTTCCCGGCGCTTGAGGTCCCCGCCCGGCCCGCTCGGCGCGCCCGGCGGCCGGGGCGGCGCTACGGTGGAAGTCGTTTCCCGCAGACACTGCGAGTCGGCTTCCCCGGAGGACCCATGGGCGGGGACGCGCACAGAACGGACCGGGCCCGGCTGTTCGAGGAGGTCCGTTTCCGCGAGCGCTGGCTCGCGGCCAGCGCGGAGTTCACCAACGCCCTGCTGTCGGGATCCCCCGAGGACACGGTGCTGGAGAAGATGGTGGAGCGGGCCCGTGAGATCACCGGCGCCGATCTGGGGGTCGTCTATCTGGTGGAGCCCGACGGCGGCCTGAGAACGGCGCTCGCGCTCGGTGAGGACGCCGGGCGGTACATCGGCACCCGGCTGCCCCGCGAGGGAACCCTGGCGGGGCTCGCCCTGTCCAAGAACGCGCTGACGACGACGGCGAATGTCGCGGGGGACGACCGGCTGATCCCCGGGACGGGGCGCTGGAAGGGCCTCGGGCCCGCGGTCGCGGTCCCGGTGCGCTCGGGGGATCCGGTACGGGGTGTGCTGATGCTGGCCCGGCGAGCGGCGTGCCCGCCTTTCACCGACGCCGAGACCCGCCCGCTGCCGGGCTTCGCCGGTCATGCCGCGCTGGCCCTCGAACTCGCCGGCCGCCGTCGCGACGCCGAACGGATGGCCCTGCTCACCGAGCGTGAACGCATCGCCCGTGACCTGCACGATCTCGCCATCCAGCGGCTCTTCGCCACCGGGATGACCCTTCAGAGCGCCCGCCGGTTCGTGGACGACCCCCGGGCGGCGGAACGCCTGGTGCGGGCCATCGACGACCTCGACGAAACCATCAAGATCATCCGTTCGGCGATCTTCGGACTGCGGCAGACGGAGGGCACAGCAGGTCCCGCCGGTCTGCGGGTGCGGACCGTCCGCGCTCTGGAGCAGGCCGTGCCCGCCCTGGGCTTCACCCCTGCCCTGCGGCTGGAGGGGCTGGTGGACACCGAGGTGTCCCGGGAGGTGGCCGACGATGTCATCGCGGTGGCCGGTGAGGCACTGGCGAATGTGGCCCGGCACGCCCGTGCCTCCCGTGCCGAGGTGTCCGTGGTGGCGCGGAGCGGTCGTCTGACGGTCGCGGTCACCGACGACGGGGTGGGCATCGGCACCGCCGCACCGGCCCGGTGCAGCGGTCTGCGCAATCTGGAGGAGCGGGCCGGCACCCGGGGCGGACGGCTGACCGTCTCCCCGGCGGGCGACAAGGGCACCCGGCTGATCTGGTCGGTGCCGATCGGCGATCCGGGGGACTGAGTACGCGAGCCGGGCGCCTGGTGGCCGAACCGGCCGCCGGGCGCCCGGTGCCGAACCGGCGGCCTGGTGGCCGAACCGGGTGCCCCGTGGCCGTCAAGGCTCCTTGCGCATGTCCTCGCGGGCATGTTCCTCGGTGTCGTGGACATGCGCGGCGAGCACCGCGGCCTGTACCCGTCGTTCGACTCCCAGCTTCGACAGCAGGCGGGAGATGTGGTTCTTCACTGTCTTCTCCGACAGATGGAGCTCTTGGCTGATCTCCCGGTTGGTGAGCCCCGCGCCGATCAGTTCGAGCACGGCGCGCTCCCGTTCGGAGAGGGCCGCCAATCTGGGGTCCCGGGGCGGATCCTCCTCGGGGCCGCGCAGGGAGCGGATGAGACGGCTCGTGGTCACGGGGTCGAGCATCGACTGTCCCGCCCCGACCGTGCGTACGGCCGCCACCAGGTCGGACCCGTTGATCTCCTTGAGCACATAACCGGCCGCGCCGGCCATGATCGCGTCCAGCAGGGCGTCCTCGTCGTCGAAGGACGTGAGCATGAGGCAGGCCAGTTCCGGCACCCTGGCCCGCAGCTCCCGGCAGACGGTGACGCCGTCCCCGTCCGGCAGCCGTACGTCGAGCACGGCGACATCGGGGCGGAGCGCCGGGCCCCGGGCCAGTGCCTGCGCGGCGGTTCCGGCCTCGCCGACGACCTCGATGCCGGGCTCGTCCTCGAACAGGTCGCGCAGCCCCCGGCGGACCACTTCGTGGTCGTCGACCAGGAAGACCCGTGTCCAATGCCCGGGCGCCCGGGGTGGCTGCTCGGCCATGACGTCCTCCTGACATCGCCCTCCGCCGATCATGACCTCCCCAGGGACCTCGTGCCAGAGGGAGCGCCCTCCGGCGGGGCTGCGTTCACACGGATCCGCCGTCCTGGCGGCGGAAGCCGAGAGACCGGTGTGACGGCCCATGAGTTGGGGTGGTTGCCGGGTCCGGCCGTCGGGGGCTGGATCCGGCAACCACCCGTCGGGTGGTGCGATGGGTCAGGGGTGCCGGTCGTCGCTGTGCTGTTTGTGTGCGGTTACCGGTGGTGGGTGGGCTTCTTGTCGTCCTTGGGCTTCTTGCAGTGTTCGCTGCCCTTGATGGTGGTGGGGTCGGTGGCGGTGTGGGTGGTGCTGTCGCCGCCTCCGGTGACGGTGACGGTGTCGATGCCCTTGCGGGGTTCGCAGCCGCCGCCTCCGCGCTTGGACTTGCACTCGCAGGGCACGTCGACGACGAGGGTGATGGGCGGGTAGGTGGCTCCGGCGGCCAGGGTGTCGCTGCGGGTGCAGGTCAGGGTGGTCACGTCGCAGGTCCAGCCGGTGCCGGTCATGCTGACGGCGGTCAGTCCCCGGGGCAGGACGTCGGTGACGGTGACGGTGCTGCCGTCGGTCGGGCCGGGGCCCGCGTTGCCGGCGGTGATGGTGTAGGTGCCCTGTTTGCCGGCTTTGAAGTCGCCTTCGTGGGTCTTGCTGATCGTCAGCGACGGAGGCTGGACGGGGCACAGGGCGGCGGGGTTGCTGGTCTGGGCCTGGTTGCTGGTCCAGGTGTTCGCCGTCCCGGCGGTGCCGGTCCCGGTGGTGAGGTCCTCGCAGTCGAAGCGGGCGCTGCCCGTGAGCGTGTTGCCGGTGACCGTGTTGCCGTCGTTCCCGGTGGTGTCGTCGATGAACACACCATCCCGGCCCGCATCCGTCACGCTGTTGTTCGAGATGGTCGAGTCCGCCAGCGAGTTCACGTCCAGGGAGACGCCGTCACCCGACGTACCGCTGATGGTGTTGTCGCTGATCGTGACCTGACTGCTCCCGGGCGCCGTGGGTACGAACGCGCTGGTCGAGAAGATGCCGAGACCGCCGCCCTGGATGCCGTTGCGCAGAATCTGGAGTCCGGTGTTCTCGTTCCCGATGGTGATCGCCTGGTCGGTGGCGTCGACGACCGTGTTGTCGGTCACCACACTGTTGGTCGAGGCGAAGATGGTGAGCAGACGACCGTCTTGATGCGAGACGTTGTGGTTGATGTTCACGTTGTCGACGGTGAACGGGTCGGCCTGGGTGATCAGCATCGCGTCGTTGACGTTCTGGAAGAACGCGTTGTTGTCGATCAGCACGTTGTGGATGCCCTGATCGGAGTAGATGCCGTTACCCGCGGCGGGCGTGCCCAGGTTGTTCTGGCGAATGCAGTTGCGCGCGACCTCGGACTGCGTCGCCGGGGAGGTCGTGTTGAGGTAGATCCCGATCAGGTTGTTCTGGATCAGGTTGTCCGTGATCGAGTAACCGGAGTGGAGGTGGGACGTGAAGACGCCGGAGGTGGCCGGGCCGGCACCGCCGTTCTGGATCGTGAACCCCTGGAGCGTGAGGTTGTCCGCCATCAGGTTGACGACCGCATCACTGACATTCGTGGTCGCGATGATGGAGTCCGTCGTCGGGTCGGGCGCCGTGACCACGTCGCAGTCGGCCGGCGGGGTGGTCGCGCCCGTCAGCGTGAGGTTCGGTGTGGTGATGGTGACGATCTCCGCGTACAGGCCGGGGCAGACCTGGACGGTGTCCCCGGACACCGCCGCGTTGACGGCGGCCTGGATGCTCATGAAGGCCTGACCGGGGCACGTGACCGGATTCTGGCCGACGATGAGCGTGGAGGCGGCATGACTGGGTGTGGCGGGGAACACCGCGGCGACAGCCGCCAGCGCAGGCAGAAGGGCGTACAGCTTTCTCATGTCTTCACCTGCTGGTCCGTACGGCACACCGGAGAACGGCGGCCGTGACAAGGGCGGGGCCGCCCGCGCACGGCGCTGGGCACCCGGCTCGGATTCGCTGAACGCCCCACTGTGCGATGACCGGAACCGGCAGGGGAAACTGACGCGCTGACACCGCAGAGGCGGGACCCGCAATGGCGGTATCCCTACTCTGACGCAACATCAGGGAGAGGGATGCCGGGGCCGTATGCTCCGGGCGGGCTTCGGCACATGCCACCGGCCACTCCACTTTTCGGGAGCAGAGGGCTCCAAGGACCTCTGCTCCCGCTCAGGAGGCCGCTCAGCCCCCGGTCCGCTGCCCCCACACATACACCTCGTCACCGAGCCCCACGCCGTTCCAGAGCGCCTGTGCGTCCTCGTACCGGAGGTTGACGCAGCCGTACGAGCCGGGGTCCTCGAAGATCGGGCGATAGCTGCCGTGCAGCGCCTGCCCACCGGAGAAGAACTGGGCGAACGGCATCGGCCCCCCATAGAGGTCCGACCAGAAATCCTCCTCCCGCCGAAAGATCTGGAACCAGCCCGTCCGGGTCCCGTACCCCGGCATGCCGGTACGCGCCGGAACCGGTCTGAGAACAACCTTCCCCGCCTTCTCCACCCACAGGATCTGCCGGTTCTTGTCCACGCACACCACCATCCCTCCCTTGTCCGGACACCCCTCGATCGCGTCCCCCTCCGCCAGAGCCCGTTCCCACACCACCACCCGGTAGGTGTACAACCCCGCATACCCCTCCGCCGGCTCGATCTCGTGCTTCACCTGGTACGCCCGGATCGCCTCACAGTCCGTGGGCGACTGCAGACCGTCCACCACCAGACCCAGATGCGCCTCCACCTCCCGCTGATACGGACCCGCGGACAGGGCGCACTCCGGCACCCGCCCACCGCTGCCGTACGCCTTCCCGGACCCCGAAGCCCGCACCGCGGCCGTCGTACCACCGCCGCCCGGACCGGCTTCCCCGACCGCCGACTCGGCGCGTGCCACCTGGGCACCCGACCCCCACACCATGACGGTCACCGCCAGCGCCGGCCATGCCGGCCCCCCTGACAGCAGCCGCCGTAATCCCTCTGCTTTCTATACCCGCACTCCTCGCAGTGACGGCTCAGCTCCACGACCACCCCGTCTCAGCCGCTGTGCGTGAGACGGGAGACGGTGCCCTTCGTCCACGAAAAGCCGTGCCGGCCCGCCACGCGACGCCGGTCACCCACTCGGCCGCGCACAACCCTCCACCCGGATGAAGCCGGACCAGCCGGAAGCCGCTGGTGATCCACCCGAAGACTGCGGTCCCCAAAGGCGCACAACAGACGGGCAACCCCGACCTCCTGGCCTTGGCCGACCGCGAGGCGCGGCGACCGGTCACAGGGCGGGGACAGCTCACCGGGCTCGTCCCGCCGGAGGTACGCCGACCACCGGCGCACTCCCGCCGACCCGGCTGCCCGCCCCCGCGTCGGCGGACCCGGAACGTCAGGCCACCGAACGCAGCCGGTCCAGTTCGCCGCTGATCGCATTCCGCAACTCGTCGTGTTGCGGACCCAGCCCGAACTGTTCGTCGCTCCACCGCTCACGCGGATAGAGCCACACCGGACGGCCCACCACATCGGCCGGCTCCCACGCGAACCGGGGCCAGATGTGCGCATGCAAGAACGGGTCCGTGTTTCCCAGGATCTCCAGGTTGACCCGCCGGAACGCCGGATCCAGCCGTCGGCACGCACGCTCGACCGCTTCACCGAGCAGGTCCATGTCGGACAGGAACGCAAGCCGCTTCGACCTCGGCAGATCGGACAACCGCCGCACATCCGGTTCGTCCACGAGCAGAACCGAGTAGCCCGGCAGGAACTGGACGTCCCCGATCACCGCGAACCCCGCGGCCAACCGTCGCAGTACGGTCGGGTTCTCGCCCCTCAGCGCAGCCCCGATCCGATCCGTCCGCCAGTCACCACACATACCCAGACCCCTGTTCCGGCGGTCGGGGACCGCAATTCGACCCCGCCTTCCGCGCCTCGGTGAGCGGATAGGCCTCCCTGCGCACAATCTACGGTGGTGCGCACTACGCGGATGTGCTCGCGGCGCGTTTGCCGCCCCGGCCTCCACCGCTGGAGCCGCCTCCGTCGGCGATTCGCCGTGCCCGAGTACGGCCGTGGCGCGGTGTCCGAAGGTCTGGTCACCCGGCGCCGGTTGGGCGCCATGCCCGGAGCCAAGAGCCTCGGGCAGGCACCGGTCAGGCGAGTCGCAAGTCGATCCAGGGGATGGTGTCTCCCGGCAGCAGGTATCGCTCGGTCTCGACGAACCCGTGCTTCCGTGCGAAGCGCAGCCCGTCCTCGTTGGAGGACAGGACGACGGTCTCGATCACCCGGGCGCCCAACTCCCGCGCCCGGTTGAGCCCGCGCGCATAGATTTCCTCGCCGAATCCCCGCCCGCGGTGAGCGGTGAGCACCCGGGCGATCACCGTGGCCGTCCGGGTCTCCTCCGTCGGCGGACGAACCGTGCTGCAGCCCACGGGCTCGTCACCGAGATACGCGATGTCCAAGTGGTGGCGCTGGGCCCGTTCCCGTACCTCACTCAGAGACAGAGGGTGGGTCGGAATGACGACATTGTGGATGTGCTGCCAGTCTCTGAGCCCCGCGTCGCCGTCCGGCTGCCGGATGTGAAGGTCGTCAGGCATGGCAGCAGGAGACCTCAGTACGCCGTGGACGTCAACCATGTTTGCCATGCCCGCACAGCACCACTGCTGCTGAACGTACGCGCGGTCCCGAGCCACCGCCTGCGCCGTGTTCGCCGAAGGCGGTGGTGGGGGCTCGGTGCTCAACGGCTTCAGGCTCGACGTCAACGACAAGGCCTCCAACAGTTGCCGGGCCCCCACCGAGTCAGTTCGCGACACCCCGAAATCATCGATAACGAAATGACGTTGTCATTGATTAGGTGCTGTTATCGTTGATTCCGTGGATACGAGATCAGTGATAATCGAGGCGACGGCGGAGCTGCTCGCGCGCTCTCCCGGCGGAGAGGTGTCGACCCGTGCGATCAGCGAGGCCGCCGGCGTCCAGCAGCCCGTGCTGTACCGGCTGTTCGGCGACAAGAACGGGCTGCTCAGAGCCACGGTCGACCATGTCTGGGGCCAGTACCTGGGCAGCAAGAGGGCCGCAGAGGAGTCCGAGGACCCGCTGCGGGATCTGCGGGCGGGATGGGACAGCCACACGATGTTCGCGCTGGCACACCCCAACGCCTACAAGCTGATGTTCTCCTCGGCGCTGGGCTCGGATCCCGGGCCGGCGGAGGAGGCCATGCACATCCTGCGCTCGGTCCTCGAACGGCTCGCCAGGCAGGGGCGCCTGAGGGTCGCACCGGATGCTGCCGCCCGCATGGTCATGTCGGCGAACACCGGCGTCGCCCTCGCCCTGATCACGCGTCCCACGCTGTACCCGGACATCAAGGTGTCCGACATGGTCCGCGACGCGATCCACCGGGCCATCCTCCTCGACCCGGCGGCGGACACCGCACCGCAGGACGCATGGCGGACAGCCGCCACCACCCTGCTGTCGTCCATGGACGCGTTCACGCCCGAGCCCTTCACGCCGGCCGAGTCCGCACTGCTCCGGCAGTGGCTGGCCCAGATCCCTGGGGCCGGTACGCAGGGCTGACCTTCCGCGGCCCGCGCCAACGAAGTCCGCACCGCATGCAGCGTCCGGTCCGTCCGCACCGCATGAGCCCGTACGGTCCGCACCGCCGGAGCCCCGGGCTCGCGACGCCGGACAAGCACGCCCGAAGCCGGGCGTCCGTAGCCTCCCACTCTCCGTACGAAGCACCGGAGGACACATCATGAGCAGCAACACGACCCGCGTCGCCCTGGTCACCGGGGGCTCCGGTGGTATCGGCCGGGCGGTCGCCGGGCGCCTGGCGGCGGACGGCATCGCCGTCGGCGTGCACTACGCAGGCAACGAGGCCAGGGCGGACGCGACGGTCGCCGACATCACATCGTCCGGCGGCAGAGCCCTGTCGGTGGGTGCCGACATCGCCGACGAGCATGCGATGTCCGCCGCCTTCGACGCGGTGGAGCGGGAGTTCGGAGGTGTCGACGTCGTCGTCAACACTGCCGGCATCATGATCCTTTCACCCATCGCGACGCTGGACCTCGACGACCTCGACCGTATGCACCGCACCAACATCCGCGGCACCTTCGTGGTCTCCCAGCAGGCAGCACGGCGCGTACGCGGCGGTGGCGCGATCATCAACTTCTCCACGTCCGTCACCCGGCTGCGGCTCCCGTCCTATGGCGCCTACGCGGCGAGCAAAGGAGCGGTCGAGGCCATGACGCTCGTACTGGCCCGTGAACTGCGGGGCAAGGACATCACCGTCAACGCCGTGGCCCCGGGACCGACCGCGACGCCGCTCTTTCTCGAGGGCAAGGACGAAGCCACGATCGACGGCCTGGCCAAGGCGGCACCGCTCGAACGCCTGGGCACCCCGCAGGACATCGCCGAGGCCGTGGCGTTCCTCGCCGGCCCGGCCCGGTGGATCAACGGCCAGGTCCTGTACGCCAACGGGGGCATCGCCTGACTCCCGCACGCCGAACCGGCCGTTGTCGCCATGGCGGCAGCGGGTGGCAGCCGGTCGGCGCCGGTATCGTGGGCGGCCCCCGGCCAAGGCGACGGACAGGCCGGCGCGGCCTCCCCGAAGGAGCACGCGGGGCCTTCCGGATCCGGGGCCTCAGACGACGAACTGGTCAGTTGGTCCAGCCACCGCAGTCGATGTGCTGATTCGATCCGTAGTACTCGCATACTCGCACGGCAGCCCACCTGACGTTGTAGTAGGTGGTCGTGGGCAGATCCGCGATGTTGCCCTCGCCCGCCACGCTCGCCAGCTTCTTCTCCACGATCTGTCCCGTGGTCCTGTTGCACGGGATGTAGCCGATGTAGGCAATCGCGCCATTGCCGTCCGCGTCCGTGTCTTTGATCGTGTTCATATGGGGATAGGCAGGATTCTTGATCTTCGTGTAGCCGCACCCCGAACTCGGGTAGAGGAACTCCCCGCTGGCCTCTGCGCCCCGGCTCGGGTTGACTGCACGGAACCATACGTCCGCGGCGGCCGACTGTCCGGTGAATCCCACCACCATGCCGAAGGCGGCGATCGCGGCACCTGCGATACGCGCAGCGCATTTGTAGCTCATACGCACTCCCCTTTTGTCTGCTTCGATGCCGGAGTCACGGGCACCTGGCAGGATCATCCGGCGGCAGCCGTGTGATGTCATCGGCGATGAGTGCACGCGTGTTGTCGGTTTCTGCACGGACGGTGGCTCGCTGCCGCCTTCCGGAGCGGGCCGCCGCCATCGAAGGACGCCCCGCCGCAACGGCCCACCCACCCCCCGTACGCCGACGCGGCGCCCCACCGCCCGTTCGCCCGCGCCCGCCCACGGGAACGGGCCCACGGGCAGGGACAGGCTGCTGTGATCCTGGTGGCGTCCCAGGGGCGGCCGTTGCGGCTCACCGCCCACCGCCGCCTCGCGCGTGACCACGAGACCAGCCCGGCCCGCTCAGAGACCGTGATCCGCTGGGCGATGACCGGCGTCATGGTCCGCCGGCTCGCCCGCGGCCGGACGGCCACGCGGCCCGGTCCACGCTCGCTTCCGCGAAACGTTCCATGGCTGCGCCGACCGTCCCTTCCGTGGGGAACCTCCCGCGTCGGTGCCCTGGGGAACCGGGAAGCGATCAGCCTTCCGCTCCAGGTCAGGGGGCAGGCCAGTCAACTTCGAGACGATCCCGCGAAGCTCTCGGCCGAGTTCGGGGAACTCGGCCCACACCGATGGGTTCCTGGTGAGGACCGCTGACAGCGGATCACCAGCGTACAGGTGCCCCTCCGCCATCGGGTTCTCCCGCAGTACCTCCACTGACAGCGGCAGGAGGTAGGGCAGGCCGATGTCCTGCCCGATCAACAAGCGCATGTCCTCGACGGTCAGCTCGCCGATCGGCCGACGCCGCAAGGCGTGTGCGGTGGTGAGAAGACGGGTGGCGTCGGCCGGCGGACCCGGCCGGCAGTCACGTTCCAGTTCTTCGAGGGATCGGTCACGATCCAAGGGGCGTGTCACCGGGCGATCGTCCCACGACCAGATCTCGAACGCGGTCTCGGGAACCCGCCGGCAGTTGCTGTGGCCGTGCCTCGTGTCCGGCGAGAAAGAGCCTGAGGCGACACTGGTCTTCCGCCTCCACGAACACCTGCTGTCCCCAGTGGGCGCTCAGGCGGTGTGCCACCCCGACGAGCCGGAGGCGTTCCTCCGGTGTGTACGCCGGGTAGCGTACCCAGCCCTGGCCGGCGATCGTGGTGCCGAGTTCGCTGAACAGCACAGCCCGGTAGCGCTGTTCCTCCTCGTCGGTCAGCGGGGTGCCGGTGCCTTCCGCGGTCCGCAACCGGACGTTGTACAGGTCTCGAATCACGGTTCGGCTCGCCATCTGCTCAGAGGCCGTTGCCGACAGCATGGGGATCGGTGTTCGACGGCGGGCTCCGGCGCCGGCGGCCCCGCCGCCGCTTCCGGTGGGGAAGTCCGCCGCCGGCGTAACTCACGGCGACGATACCGGAGTTGTCGGTGCCGGAGGCCGGCCCCCGCACATCGTGTACGCCCCTTTTCCTGACGGGGGAGGACCTCGGCCCGCCGAGCGCCGTCGTCCCGGCCCCCGGGTGAACGGTACGCCGATGGCGGCTCCCGTCACCTGACGGCCAGGGGCCGGTCGCCGCATCGCGCCCGGCGGCGTCTCCGCGTCCCTCAGCGGGCCCCGGGTCCCGGACGCCGGGACGGAAGCCCGGCCGCGGCACGTCACGCGCCATAGCCCCCGGGACGCCACCTGCGGGACCCTGAACGGATGTCCCGAACGGGTACGCGCGTGATCGCCTGGACCGTGGTGTTCGCCAGCACCGCCGTGATGGCCGGCGCGGGCTGGATCACCACGCTGCCGGGAGCCGAACGGCTGGGGGACCACGCCTACTTCGTGGGCGTGGTGGGCGGCGGGAGCCTGGAGTGGGAGCTGGCCGGGGCGATCCTCATCATGCTGCGCCCCCGCAACGTCCTCGGGTGGCTGTTCCTCGGCGCCGGTGCCTCGTCGGTGCTGCAGATAGGACTCGCCGCTTACGGCGGCTACGGCGTCGTGCTGGCCGAGCCCTCCTGGCCGGGCGCGGACATCGCGGCGGCGGCCAGTACGGGCCTTTGGTCACCGGCCGTTCTCGCCGCGCCGACGGTCGTGATGGCGTACTACCCCGACGGACGCCTCGCGAGCAGATGGTGGCGCCTGCCCGTGGCCGGAGTCGCCCTCGCCGTCACGCTGTTCATCCTCGTCGTACCGTTCCACCCGCCCGCGTACGACGACATCGCCCCCGGTCACCATCCGCCCGCAGCCCTGCCCGAAGCCGTGGTCGTGGCCCTGCTGCTGGGCGTGTGCGTCCCCGCGCTCGTGCTGTCCACGGTCGCCATCTGGGCCGGGACGGCCGTCCGGCTGGCGCGGGCCGAGCCGCCCGAGCGCCAGCAGCTCGCCTGGTTCGTGTGCGCGGCCGGACCGCTGCTGGCACTGACGTTCCTTGATCTGCCCCGCCCCGCCCTGGCGGTCGGCGTCTATCTGGTGCCGGTCGTCGTCGCGGTGGGCGTGCTGCGCTACCGGCTGCTGGGCATCGAGACCGTGCTCCGCCGCGGTCTGGTCTACGCGGCCCTCACCGGCCTGGTGGTCGTCGTCTATCTGCTGGCCACCATGCTGGCGGGTTCCGCGCTCGACCGCCGCCCCCTGCCCGGGGTGCTGGCGGCCCTGCTGGTGGCGGTGGCGCTCGCGCCCGTACGCGCGAGGCTCCAGCGGGCCGCCGACCGGCTCGTCTACGGTGCCCGCCGTGACCCGCTGAGCGCCCTGACCCGGCTGCGTGACCAGGTCGCGGCGGCGGGCGAAACCGATCTGCTGCCCGCCGCGCTCGACGCTGTCACCGGTGCCGTCCGCGCGCCGGGCGCCGAGGTGACCGCGCCGGACGGCAGGGTACTCGGCGCCCGGGGCCGTACCCCCGCCATCGGCGGGCACACCGTGCCGCTCCGGGTGGCCGGGCACACCGTGGGCGCGCTGCGGATCGCCCGCCGGAACCCGGGCGACGACTACAGCCGGGCCGATATCCGGCTGCTGACCGCGATGGCGGCCCAGATCGCCGTACTCGTCCGCGCCCTGCACCTTGCGGAGGCGCTCCAGCGGGAACGCGACCGGGTCGTCGCCGCCACCCACACCGAACGCGACCGCCTCCGCCGCGACCTCCACGACGGGCTCGGCCCCTCGCTGTCCGGCATGGCACTCGGCCTCCAGGCGGCCTCCACCGCGCTGGACCTCGGCGACCTGGGCGGTTGCCGCCCCCTGCTGGCCCGTATCGGTGACGAGGTCGGCACCGCCGTCACCGAGATCCGCCGCATCATCGACGGGTTGCGCCCCACCGTCCTGGACGCCCTCGGCCTGGCCGAAGCGGTCCGGAAGCACCTGGGCACCGTCTCACCGGCCCTGTCCGTGGAGGCGCGCATCGGTGAACTCCCGCCGCTGCCACCGGATGTGGAGACCGCCGCGTACCGCATCGTGACGGAGGCGGTCACCAACGCGGCCCGGCACTCCGCCGCCCGCGCCTGCACGGTCACCGTCGCCGCTCGCGGGGCGGTGCTGCGGATCAGCGTCGGTGACGACGGGGACGGGATCGCGCCGGACGCCACGGCGGGGGTGGGGCTGGCGTCGATGCGGCGCCGGGCCAACGCGCAGGGCGGCGAACTCGTCGTCGAGTCCGCGCCGCACGGCACCGTCGTGACCGTCACCCTGCCGCTGGGGAACCCGGGTTCCCCGAAGCCGCCCGACCGGCCGGAGCCGTTCCGGTTCCCGGCACCGCCGAGACCTCCCGGCTCCTCGGGCACCCCGGGAACGCGCGGAGCACCCGGAGTCCGCCGAGGAGCCGAAGACCCCGAGCGTCCCGAAACCCCGGATCGCCCGGATCCGCCGCCACCCTCGCAGGAGCCGTGAAGCAGCGCCCTGGACCCCGGAGCCGTGGAGGAGCCATGAGTGAACGCATCCCCGTACGGGTCGTCATCGCCGACGACCACCCCATGTTCCTCTTCGGTCTGCGTGCGGCCCTGGCCTCCAGCCCGGACGTCGAGGTCGTCGGTGAGGCCGCCGGCGGTGAGGAACTGATCGCGGTCGCCGCGCGTACCGCGCCCGACGTCGTCCTGACCGACCTCGCCATGCCGGGCACCGACGGTATCCCGGCCATCCGCGCCCTGCTGGCCCACCGGCCGGAGACCGCCGTCCTCGTTCTGACCATGCACGAGGAGGACAAGGCGCTGTTCGGCGCACTGCGGGCGGGGGCGCACGGCTATCTCCTCAAGGGGGCCGACCGTGCCGAGATCGTCCGTGCCGTCCTCGCCGTGGCCTCGGGCAACGCCGTGTACGGGGAGGCAGTCGCCCGCCGGATCGTCTCCTTCTTCACCGGCGCGCACCAGCAGTACGCGTCCCGGGTCTTCCCCGAACTCACCGAGCGGGAAAGGGAGATTCTGGAACTCCTCGCCACCGGCCGCGGCAACCACCAGATCGCGCGGCGACTGGTCCTGACGGAGAAGACCGTCCGGAACCACGTCTCCGCGATCCTCTCCAAACTGGGTGTGCACGACCGGGCGGCGGCGGTGGCCCGGGCCCGGGACGCGGGACTCGGCAGAGCCCGGGAGCAGGACGGCCCCACCGGAGCGTCGTGACCCGCCCGGACCGGGAGCGGAGTCCCGGTCCGGGAGGGCGGACTGCCCGGGCGATACGGGACCGGTGCCTCAGGTCACGTACGGCCGGGCGGCCCACGATGTGGGGAGTCGCTCACCGACACGACCAGCCCGACAGGAGCATCAGATGGTTCCCGGATCCTTCCAGTCGCTTCCCCTTCCGACCACGGCACTCGCCGGACAGATCAGCGCGGTCGTCATCGACCCGGGTGAGCAGCCCGCCGATGTGATCAACCACGACACCGTCCTCACCGTACGGATCGAGTGGGGCGTCACCGGCTTCCTCGTTCCGCTGCTCGCCGGCACCTGGATCCTGCGGGTGAGCGTGGACGAGATCGGCGGCTCCCACGACTTCACCGCCCAGTCCCCGCCCGTTCCGCTGAGCGGTGGCTCCGACTACCGGCAGGACATCGCCCTGCCGCTGCTCCAGGCCGGCCGGACCTATGCGCTGATCGCCTCACTGAGCTGCCTCAACCCGGCCGGTGCGCCTGCGGCGATCGGCGGATACGTGAACGTCGGCACGGTCAACGTACTGCCCTGAGGCCCTGAGGCCCTGAGGCCCTGAGGCCCTGAGGCCCTGAGGCCCTGAGGCCCTGAGGCCCTGAGGCCCTGAGGCCCTGAGGCCCGGGGGCCCGGGGGCCGGCGCGGCCGGGTGCTCTCGAGTTCTGGCGGGCGGGTGCCGAAGGGCCGCGCTCGCCAGAGCTGGCTGCACCGAGGTGGACGCCGCCGGGCCGCCCCCTCACCGCTCACCCGGCCCGCACACCGCGGGACCCGTCACCCTGCCGCCCACCGGACCGGACCGAGCCCACGCTCGGTTCGGTCCGAAGGCATTCCCCGGGGGTGTGAGCGTCACCTGTCGGCCGGGGCGCCGAGGCCGAAGGCTTCCCACGGTCTGGGCATGACGTTGACGAGGGCAGGTCCCTTCTGTCTCTCCTCCGGTCCGGGCCTGCTCCCGCTGTTCCCTGCGCATCCCCGGGACCGGGGCGGCCGGACGTATCCGGTCAACGCCCCCGGAGCGTGTTGCCCGCCTTCTCCGCATCACCGGTTTTTACCCGGCATGTTCCGCATCTGCCCGGACACCGCCGCCGTCTCTCCGTACCATGACGCGAACGCGAGGACGGCTGCCGCCGACCGCACTGTCCGCGTCCTCGGCGGGACCGTGCCCGGAACCCGAACCAACTTTCGGTAGTCCGACCCGCACGGTGCCGCACGACCTGACCACCACTCATCCCGTCTCGGAGGACAACATGCGTGAACCCGACACGTCCGTCCCGCACTCGGCACGTATCTGGAACTACTGGATGGGCGGCAAGGACAACTACGAAGTCGACCGCGCGGCTGGAGACGCCTACCTCGCACTCGCCCCTCAGATCGCGACGATGGCCCGTGAATCCCGCAAGTATCTGATCCGTGCGGTTACTCATCTCACGCGTGACCTCGGTGTGCGCCAGTTCCTCGACATCGGCACGGGCCTGCCGACGTACGACAACACCCACCAGGTCGCCCAGCGGATCGCCCCGGGTGCCAGTGTCGTCTACGTCGACAACGACCCGATCGTCCTGACACACGCCGCGGCCCTGCTTCCCGGCACCCCTGAGAGCGTCACCACCTACATCAACGGGGATCTGCACGACCCGGAGGCGATCCTGGACGCGGTGGGCGAGATCCTCGACTTCCGCGCCCCTGTCGCGTTGATGCTCATGGGCATCCTCGGCCACATCCAGGACTTCGGTGAGGCACAGGCGATCGTCCGCCGCCTCCAGGCCGCTCTCCCCTCGGGCAGTTACTTCGTGCACTACGACAGCGTCGGTGTCGACGACGACCTCACCAAGGCACAGGAAGGGTACGACGACACCGGCGCTGTCCCGTACGTCCTGCGCACCCCCGAGCAGATCACCACCTTCTACGAGGGGCTCGATCTCCTGGCCCCCGGGATCGTCTCGTGCCCTCTGTGGCGCCCTGACCCGGGCACCTCGCCGGAGCCGACGGACATCTACGGAGGTGTCGCGGGCAAACCGTAGCGCGCCGGCCGGTCGTTGTGGCCGCGGGTGCCGGGGCCCCGTCTTCCAGTGCTGCAACCCGCGTCACCAGCAACACGGTTGCCGTACGGGCGGTGCTTGGTCAGGTGGTTCCGGCATGGTGCGGCGACGGCGGGTCCGGACGGTGAGGAGTGTCCTGAGTTCGCGGCCGGCTCGATTGAGGCTCAGGCCGGCACCGTGTCATGTGGGACCCGGTTCAGCGGGCGCTGTTCGGGAGCCGTGTTGTCCCCGTGGACGGCACGGTCCTGGCGCGAGTCTGCACCGGGATTCGGGTACGGATCACCACATGGCGCCTGGTCGGCTCATCTTGGCCCGCGGGCGCGAAGAGACGCCTCCGTTCCGGCCTTGGACTGTTCCCCGGGTTCCGGAAGGCCCTGGACATCGAGCTTGAGAGGGAAAGCGTCCCGCAGGGCAAGGGCCTGCTCCGGTGTCGCCAGGACATAGACGTCCTCCTCGGCCGTCCCGCCGGGAATCGGGTGGAACACCCGCTGATCATCGGCCCCGGGCTCCAGTTCGTCGATGTACTCCCATACTGCGAGCTGGTCGAGATATCCGTCGGCCTGATGCTCGACCGGCCACGATGTCGGCTTGCCGTTGAGGAGGAAGTTCAGGCACTCATCACCGTTCTCGTCTTCGGTGAGTTTCACGCCGGACACCGTGACCGTGCCGCCGGAACACGCCGCCGCCGTTTCCAGGATTTCCTGGTAACTCTCCTCCAGGTCGTCCACATCTCCGCCGGGCACGATCACCGCCACACCGGCTTCTTCCAGCACCTCCGCGATGTCCTCCGCTCCCAGCTCCGTCTCGTCGAGGCCGGAGCCGAGCCTGGCAATCGCCGCCAGGGCGGCGTCCATCCGCTCCCCGGTGACCAGGCCGAACTCAACCTAGTGTGCTGCCAGGGTCAGATATGTCGTCGCAACCATGGACGGATTCTGGCAGCTCCTCCGGATCGCCCGGAATCACCTGCGCAAACGAGTCCACCATGAACCGCACGGTGACAACCAAAGCCAAAGGAGGAGATTTCCTTTGTGTGGATTTCCGGGGCTTTTCACCCTGACGGCGGATGTCCGCTGCGCGTGGATCGTCACTGTGTGGTTCCGGTCCGGCGTTCGGCCCCGGCGGCAGGCAAGCCGCAGGACATGAGCCCGGTATCCGCTGCCCACGGGACAGCCCTCGGGCCGGGAACACACCGAGCCGGTACGGCAGACGGTCGCGCAGGCAGATCAGAGATACCGTGTACCGCCGCGCAGCCCGCCCGCCCGAACGTTCACGGTGTGATCCCGAACGCGAGTCCGGCAAGAAATGTCATTGCTGATGGCCTCCCGGGTTCCGGGACGTGTACCCGGCCCCTCCGTGATCACGGCCGTGGTCCCAGCCGTGAGTCCGTTCGTGGGTCGGTTCTTGAGCAGTTCCTTCGTGAGCCCCACCGTGATCGTCTCGCCCCTGACCAGCGATGACGGGACCACCCTCAACTGTTCGTGATCGGCGGATCCGGAAGCTCCCGCGGTGCACCCGGAAGAGATGGAAGGGTCCAGAAGCATGGTGGACCAGATAGAGATCCTCCAACGCGCAACAGGGTGGCGAACGCGCCCGTGTTCTCCCGGGCCGGAGGGACGTGGACCTCTCGGACGGGGTCGCCCTCCGCGCGAGTCGGCTGGACCGTCTCCCGGATCAGGTCGGCGCAAGCCATCGCCCTGTCCGCGTTCTCGGCGGTGTGGGATGACCGGGCCGGTGCCCGGTATCCGTCGTCCGCGATGACGGTGTTTCTGTCGTGGCCTGTGGGGCACCGGTGACCGGGTTGGTCAGGTCCCGGCCGTGACCGCCCTGAAGGTGTGCCGGCTGTGCGAGGACCGACGACCACAGGACGAGAACCCCTCCGTCAGGTCCTACGCCCCGCCTACGCCTGTGGACCGATCCGCCCGTGCCCACCCCCTCACTACCGTCCTCCTCATGCGTATCGGAATTCTGGGAACAGGCAATGTCGGACGGGCACTTGCGAGGGGCTGGTCGGCCGCCGGGCATCAGGTGGTCATGGGGTCGCGGCGGCCCGGGGAGGTGGCGGCGGTCGAGGGGGCCGAGGTGGCCGGGTTGCGGGCGGCGGTCGAAGGGTCCGAGGTGGTGGTGAACGCGACGCCGGGGACGGCGTCGATGGCGGTGCTGGCGGAGGTCGGGGCGGCGGCGCTGGAGGGAAAGACGGTGGTGGACATCGGGGTCGGGTTCACCGAGGAGATGGCGCTCTCGCACCCGGTGTTGAGCCTCGGAGAGGAGATCCAGCTGGCGTACCCCGGCGCGCGGGTGGTGAAGACCCTCGCCACCGTCGACAACGCCGTCATGGTGGACCCCGGCATTCTGGAGCGGCCGGGGACCGTCTTCCTCTCCGGCGACGACGCGGAGGCCAAGGCCCTGACCCATCGGCTTCTCGCCGACCTCGGCTGGCCCGAGAAGAGCCGGATGGACCTCGGCGGCATCGGGACCGCCGCCGGTCAGGAGCATTTCGCCCTGCTCTTCATCGGCATCGCCACGGCTCTCGGAAGCCATGTCTTCAGTGTCGAGGTGATCCCCGCCCGTCCCACCGGCCCTGCAGCAGCCACAGCGCCGGCGGTGTGAGCCGGCACCGGCCGGTGACCAGATCGCTCGACATCGCCTTCATCGCCGCACCGATCGGCGTCACCGGGCGTGGCGTGAGCGACCACGGACTGCGTGAGGACCGGCCGGGACGCACTCCGCAGAACACAGCGCGTCATCTGAGCGAACCACCGTCGCCGGCCGCACGCGCATTGAATGGCGAACTGCCCCTACCGAAAACGATCAAGGGATCGGCACACCGGGACCGGCCGTCGTCCGCACCTATGCCGGCACGCAGCGAAGATGCCCCTTCCTGATCACGACGACCGGCGATGTCACTCGGGATGCGTCTCCCTCCGTGTCGCCGACGGGAACGCGGTGCGGGCCCGGCTCCGGAACCGTAACGGTGCTTGTTCTGAGTGCTGGACGGCCTTCGGGGCCGTGTCCGTGTCGTTCGGGACGGTGCGAAACTCTGACGTCTGTGGCAGGCAAGGGCCCGCCCCGGGGCGAACAACGACACGGGGCGGGCCGCTTTCATCTGCCGGTCAGCTGGACATACCGGTGAACATGCCGGGCTCGTACGAGCCCCCGGGATTGTGCACGATCACGTTCATCCGGGTGGCCGCGTTGATCAGGGAGACCAGGCAGACCAGCGCACCGACCTGGTCGTCGTCGTAGTGCTTGCGCACCTCGGCCCAGGTCTCGTCGGACACGCCGTGGTCGCCGAGCCGGGTACCTTCCTCGGCGAGCGCCAGCGCGGCCCGCTCGGGCTCGGTGAACACCGTGGTGTGCCGCCAGGCGGCGACCAGGTTGAGCCGGAGCGCGGTCTCACCAGCGGCTGCGGCCTCCTTGGTGTGGATGTCGACGCAGAATCCGCAGCCGTTGATCTGGCCGACCCGCAGCTCCACCAGTTCCCGCAGGGCCTTCGGCAGTGTCGACCCCTCCATGGCCAACGAGACGTTGTAGAACCGCTTGGCGACCTTCGCGGCGGTCGGGCTGTCGAACAGGTTGAAACGAGGTTCCATGATGTCGTCCTCACTCGTGCTCACTTGTGGTGTCGTGTGCTGCCGCACTGGACGAACACAAGCTGCCGACGGCCCGATCCTTGTGACCGTGCGGCGATGTGGTGTGCGTCACTGGTCACGGGCGTCACAACGCGGGGGAGAGCGGCGTCTGGTGTACGACGCAGTCGAGAGCGAACGGGCAGGAGCCGGTGATGAATGACCGAAGCAACGGGGACCGGACAGGGGACACAGCCGGGCCGATCGCTCATGACGGCCGCATGGACAGCGTCACCCAGGCGTTCGTCGACCACCGCAATCTGCTGTTCACCGTCGCCTACGAGATGCTCGGCTCGGCCGTCGACGCCGAGGATGTCCTCCAGGAGACCTGGTTGCGCTGGGTGGGCGTCGATCCCGGCATCGTGCGCGACCAGCGTGCGTACCTGGTCCGGATCACCACCCGGAGGCGCTGAGCCATCTGCGCGCCCTCGGCCGGCGCAGGGAGTCCTACGCCGGCCCCTGGCTGCCCGAGCCCCTGCTGACCGCGCCCGATGTGGCCGAGGACGTCGAGTTGGCCGACAGCATCTCGATGGCGATGCTGCTGGTGCTGGAGACGCTCACCCCGACCGAGCGGGCGGTGTTCGTGCTGCGCGAGGTGTTCGACCTCGGGTACGGCGAGATCGCCGAGGCAGTCGACAAGAGCCCGGCAGCGGTCCGCCAGATCGCCCATCGGGCCCGGGCCCATGTCGCCGCGCGCCGGCCGCGCCAGGTCGCTTCCGCCGCCGAGAACCGCCGCACCGTCGAGGCGTTCCAGCGGGCGGTGGAAACAGGCGACCTGCAACGCCTGCTCGATATCCTCGCGCCGGACGTCGTTCTGCTGACGGACGGCGGTGGAGTCGTACGCGCTGCATTGACGCCCGTCGTGGGCGCCGAGCAGGTGGCCGATGTGCTGGGCAGGATCGCCGCCACGATGTCGATGCAGCCGGCACACGTCAACGGCGACCCGGCGCTGATCGTCAGACTCGGCGGCGAAGTCGACACCGTCCTGGCGATGGGCATCGACAACGGCCTGGTCACTGGGCTCTACGCCGTGCGCAACCCCGAGAAGCTGTCGCGTCTGGACCGGGAGACCACCCTGCGCCGCTAGTGCCCCAGTCGCATGCCGGATACGCCGGGGTCCGGACCTCGTCCGGCCCGCGTACGTTATTGCGGCACGCGACGGAGCGACGCCGGTGAGCCGGTCCCGGCAGGTCCGCGGTGGCGTACGGTCCGCCCGGACCGGCCGGCGGTACGCGGGACCGCCCGCCGCGGGGATACAGTGCGCCGCGGCTTCGTTCCCGGTTCCCTCGAAGGCCGGGCCGGGCGTGATGGGGAAGGAGGTGTCCGGACCGCCGAGGGCTTCCCGGCTCAGGGCCCTCCCGTGCGTCCGCGGGGGTTGTGTAGGGTCGGCTGACTCGACGATCACGGGGGAAGCCGATGTTCAGGTCCACAGCCCGGGGCGCGGCCGTTGTCGTCGCCCTGGCCGCGCTCAGCGTGTCGTGCGGTACGCCGGAGAAGGACGACGGGGCCCCCGGCGGCCCGGTCGCAGCCGTCACGTCGCCCGGGACGCCCGAGGCGCCGTCCTCGGTGTCCGGTGGAGACTCCGACGGCTCCGCGCCGCCCTCCGCACCGGATGGGGAACCGGTCGAGAAGGTCCGTGACGCCTTCGCCGGGCTCCAGGCGACTCTGGGCGAATCCTGCACCCCGGGCAACTGCGCCTACTTCCTGGGCCGTGTCCATGACGAACTGCGGGGCATGGACCGGGCCATGAAGGCGGACCCGAAAGGCCCCGGCCACTTTCCCGAGCCCATCGCCCTGATCAAGAAGCTCGAAGCGGAGATCGGCGACGACCGGTCCTTCGAGAACCTGAAGAAGCACCAGACCCTGCTGATCGGCACCCGCGACAAGATCAATACGTGGATGCAGGACCACCCCGACGACTACAGCTGACCGCAGCTGAGTCGGAGCGGCGGGCGCCGGTGGGGAGTCACACCGGCCCCGGCAGGTCCATGAGGGAGAGCCGGGCGGGGTCGATCAGGGCGGTGATCTCGGTGATGCGGCCGTCGGCGACGGTGAAGGCGAGGAGGGAGAGCGGGGTGCCGTCCTCGCTCCAGGACATGACGCCGGGGTGGCCGTTGACGGTCGCCGCGTGCCCTCGTGCGGCGCTTCCGACCAGACGCGCGCGGGAGGCGACCTCGGTGGCTCCCAGCACGACGAACCGGCCGTCCGGGGCGTGGACGGTGAACGTCACCTCGGGGTGGAGCACCTCCAGCAGCTGCTCGAACCGGCCTTCGCCGGCCGCGGCCAGGAAGGCCTGAACCACCTCGCGCCGTTGCCCTACACCGCTCGCCGACTGCTCGGCGGCTCGTACTTTCCTGCGGGCGCGGCTGGCGAGCGTCTTGGTCGCGTCGGCGGACTTGCCGAGAATGGTGCCGATCTCCTCGTAGGGCACGGCGAACACATCGTGCAGCACAACGTCAGCCGTTCGTGCGGGCGCAGCGAGTCGAGGACCGTGAGGAGCGCGAGGCCGACGGAGTCCCCGAGCGCCACGAGGTCGTCCGGGGCGGGAGTGTCGTCGAGCGTCACCGTGAACTCCTCCAGCCGGTCGTCGAAGGAGACTTCCGGGCGGGACCGGCCCGACCGCAGGACATCCAGGCTGATACGGCCGACCACCGTGGTCAGCCAGCCGCCGAGGTTGTCGATGGTGTCGGTGTCCTGGCGGGAGAGACGCAGCCACGCCTCCTGGACCACGTCCTCCGCATCGGCGTGTGATCCGAGCACGCGGTAGGCGACGGCCCGCAGCCGGTCGCGCGGGGACTCGAAGGCATCGGCGATCGGATCCGTGGGAGAGGCGCCGGACATGTTGTTACCTTCCTCGAAGCTGCTCCGTCATAGGGATGACGCGCGCATCACCCGCAACGTAACCCGATGAAGGAGAGCAGTCCCCCATGGAGAACCGTCTCAGGAACAAGAACCCGGACCATTCCGATCTGTGGACCGCGATCCAGCACCTCCATAAGGCGATCGCCGCCGGGGGCGCCGACCCGAAGCTGCTCGCGCTCGTCCATCTGCGCGCCAGCCAGATCAACGGCTGCTCGGCGTGCGTCCACGCCAGTGTCGCCGCAGGGAAGAAAGCCGGTGACACCGACGATCGGCTGCACCATGTGGCGGCGTGGCGCGAGGCGCCGTTCTTCACCGACGCGGAGCGCGCGGCACTGGCGCTGGCCGAGGCCGCGACCCGGTTGCAGGACGGTGCGGAGGGCGTCACCGATGAGATCTGGGACGAGGTGAACGCCCACTTCACCGAGGAGCAGATCGGCGCGATCAACCTGGAGATCGCGCTGACCAACTTCTTCAACCGGATCAACCGCACCATCAAGGAACCGGCCGGCAAGACCTGGGGCTGAGCCCGGCGTGGCGCGTACCCGCTGACCGCGCGGTGCCGACAGGGCTCGCCGGGAGATCCGTGTCTCTCCCGGCGAGCTCATGCGCGGCTTCGCCGTTCCCGTCGGTTCGGCTGCCGGTGACGCGCCCTGTAGACACTCCCTGGCACAAACTTCGGTCATGGAGAGGACCGACCGCGCCGGCCGGGTGGTAGCGGCACCGCCGGCGACTGTGTGCAGCGCCCTCCTCGACCGGGCGGCCATCGAGGCATGGTTGCCGCCGGACGGCATGCGCGGGCGGGTCGAGTGGTGGGACCCCCGGCCCGGCGGCGGGTTCCGGATGGTCCTCACCTACCTCGATCCCACCGACAGCCCGGGCAAGACCACGGATGCGACGGATGTGGTCGAGGTGCGGTTCGCCGATCTGGTGCCGCCGGAGCGCGTGGTGCAGCGGGCGGTGTTCGAGGCCGACGACCCGTCGTACGCGGGCACCATGACGATGACCTGGCACCTCACGGCCACCGGTGTGGGGACCGAGGTGACCGTCACCGCCACGGGCGTGCCTCCCGGCATCGACCAAGCGGTCCACGAGGCGGGGATCGCCTCCTCGCCGGCCAACCTGGCCTCGTACGTCGAGGGGGGTGGCTGACCCCGTTCACCCGGCCCGGGCAGGTCCTAGGCCCTTGGGCCTCGTCCGAGCCCTCCGGGACGATCATTCGCGGGTCCGATGCGCCCCCCGGCCGCGGCGGACACCCTTGAGGGGAACCTGCCGACAAGGAGCGCCCGATGTCGTACGTCGAGAACATGCAGTACCCGGAGCCCCGCTACCACGGCGCCAAGGGCGAGGTGAACGCGTCCTTCCGCTCGGCCGGCACCCCGCCGGAGGTCTCCTCACCCGGCGGATCCACCAGCTATCTCGCCACCGAGGAGTCGACCGGCGGCGAGTTCGGTCTGTACAAGGGAGTGCTGGGCCCGCGGTCCGCCGGGGCGGGGACCCATTTCCACCGGGCGATGTCGGAGTCCTTCTACGTCCTCTCCGGCCAACTGGAGCTGTTCAACGGCGAGAAGTGGATCACGGGCCGTGAGGGCGACTTCCTGTATGTGCCGGCCGGCGGTCTGCACGCTTTCAAGAACGTGACCGACGACCCCGTGTCCCTGCTCATGCTCTTCTCCCCGGGCTCCCCGCGCGAGGAGTACTTCGAGCGGGTCGCGGAGATGTCGCGGCGCGGCCCCGAGGAGCTGAAGGAGTTCCGCGTCCGGCACGACAGCTACTTCGTGGAGGATTTCGACTGAGAGAGGTCTCAGCTCGGTGGCTCCCGGCACAGCCTCCGGCAGCGACACCGGTTCGCTGCTCCCCTCCCACAGCGACCGACCGGCCGGAGCTTGATGCCGCGCTGCGGGCGGCGGGGGCGGTGTTCCCGTCCCCGTACGACGGTGTGTCCAGCGAGGAGGAGGCGGAGCGGTACTGCGAGGAGCACGCGCACGAGATCCCGGCACGTGTGTTCACCGGAGTCGGCCGCTACAGCGGCCTCACCCTGGACCGCGCCACGGTCGAGGCCGGACTGCTCCCGCTGGCCATCCTCCCCATGCCCACCACCCGCCCCATCGACCGGTGGCGCACCCGGGGGTGCGCTCGGGGCGGCGCAGCCGGTGAGAAACTCGCGTGCGCCGCGAAAGGCCCCCCGGTAGGGTCTGGCCAATGGACGATCAGGACGGGTACTTCGGCGAGCGTGTTGCGTCCGGCTACGACCAGTCGGAAGGGGACATGTTCGAGCCGGGCGTCCTCGACCCCGCGGTCGACTTTCTGGCGGGCCTCGCCGACGGCGGCCGGGCCCTGGAACTGGGAATCGGGACGGGACGCATCGCGTTGCCTCTCGCACGGCGCGGAGTCGAGGTCCACGGCATCGACCTGTCACGGGCGATGGTCGCCCGCCTGCGTGCCAAGCCGGGTGGCGATGCGATCGGCGTCACGATCGGTGATTTCGCGACGACGAGGGTGGACGGGATGTTCTCCGTCGCGTATTTGGTCTTCAATACGATCATGAACCTGACGACTCAAGCGGAGCAGGTGGCCTGCTTCCGCAATGTCGCGGACCATCTGGAGCCCGGAGGCTGCTTCGTCGTCGAGGTCCATCTCCCCGAACTGCGGAAGCTCCCGGCCGGGCAGAGTGTCGTGCCCTACCACGTGAGCCCCACGCGATGGGCGTTCGACGTCTATGACGTCGCTACCCAGGCGATGAGTTCGAACTACATCGATCTTGTCGACGGCCGTGGCGAGTACACCTCGATTCCCTTCCGGTACGTATGGCCCTCGGAGCTCGATCTGATGGCCCAGCTCGCCGGGCTGCGGCTTCGCGAGCGGTGGGACGGATGGACACGGGACGCCTTTACCAGCGAGAGCAGCCGGCATGTCTCGGTCTGGGAGAGGCCCGTCGGCTGACCACAAGGCGCCCGCCCGTCGGATGATGCCCCCCGCCGGGAGTCAACCGGGCGGGGGGCACGACCGCGTTCACCGGTGCCCGGCCGGGCGCAGGGCGGGTGAACGCCCAGCCGGGGCATGCTCGGCAGCCCCGGTCCGGTTCGGCTCGGCTGCCACGGAACCGGCCCGTATCACATCGGAGGTGCTTGCTCCGGTTCATTGTGTCCGGTGCGGCGGATGTGCACCGTGCCCCTGTCCAGGTCCACCCGGAAAGGCGGATCCTCCGCGGGCCTGACGTTCTTGCGTACGCGTTCTTGTTCCATGGCCCGCTTGACCGCCTGGGCCCCGGGGTCACCCGCCTGGATGAGGTCGACACCGATGGACGACAGACCCTTGGTCTTGCGCCAGTAGATCCAGCCCCGTGCCTCCATCACGAGGAGAACCCGATCCGTCAGGAACACGGCTGCGCCCAGCGCGACGGCCGCCAGCAACACGGGGTGCACCGGTCACCTGCCGCGCCTGAGCCGAACGAGCCAGCGGCCCGGGCCCCGTCGTGATCGGCGAGTCCGCGGCTCGGACGGCCGCCGTTTCCCGGTCTCCTTCTGGCCGCCGCCAGGGCTGCGCCCCCCGTGGCCGTCGGGCGAGAGGGCCGGCGCCTTGCGTTCCGCCTGGGCCCGGATCTCCACATGAGCCTCGTGAGCCGTGATACGGAACGCCTCCTCGTACGAGGCCAGGGCCGCACTCATGGCCCCGCCGGCGAGGCCCCGTCGGCGAATGCGCGATGCCAGCCACGCGAAGAAGCCCATGGCCGCGGCAAGGACCCCAACGAAGATCAGGAACGGCAGGAGCACATTCATGGACACGAGCCTACGTCGCCGCACCTGGGAGACCCGACTGATTCCGGCCATCACTCCAGTGGCCGAGCGCAACCCGACGGGCCGCGACCTTCGGCGTGGCACCCGGGTGCGGCCGTCGCGTGCCGAGGCCGGGGCTCAGGGCCGGCGCCGGACGCACCTGGGGGAGGGGTGCCGGTGAGCCCGTGTGCGCGCCTGGATCGATCAGGAATCGAGAAGCGTGGTTCACGGCGTCGCCCTACCCTGCCCGGCATGGGCATCAGCATCCACACGACTTCTCTCCCGCACGACGATCCGGACGCGTCGCTCGCCTTCTATCGGGACGTTCTCGGCTTCGAGGTCCGCAGCGACGTCGGGCAGGGCAGGATGCGCTGGATCACGGTGGGCCCGGCCGATCAGCCCGGCACATCGATCCTGCTCGCACCGCCGGCCGCCGACCCGGGAGTCACCGAGGGCGAGCGCCGCACCATCACCGAGACGATGGCCAAGGGCACCTACGGCTGGATCCTGCCGGCCACCCCGGACCTCGACGCCACGTTCGAGAAGGTGCAGACCGGTGACACCGAGGTCGTACAGGAGCCGACGGAGCAGCCGTACGGCATCCGCGACTTCGCCGTGCGCGACCCCGCGGGCAACCTGATCCGCATCCAGGAGCTTCGCTGAGCCGTGCGGGTGGCGATACGGGTCCCACCGGCTGGAACGGTTCGCTCCACCGAGTGCCCGGGGTGCCTGTTCCGGCAGGCGCCCGGGCACTCGTAGACGTTCGAGACAAGGGAAGGGGAGTGTCCTCATGTGTCAGCCCGAGTGGCGGGACGCACGGGTCCAGGCGGGTCGCCTGGCGGATCTCACGCGGCTGCGCCGCGTCCGTGACCGGATCGACCGGGACTACACGCAGCCGCTGAACGTGGAGGCGCTCGCCCGCGAGGTGAATGTGTCCGCCGGGCACCTCAGCCGGCAGTTCCGGGCGGCCTACGGTGAGTCGCCGTACGCGTATCTGATGACCCGTCGTATCGAGCGCGCGGCGGCGCTGCTGCGCCGGGGTGACCTCAGTGTCACCGATGTCTGCTTCACGGCCGGCTGCGCGTCGCTGGACACGTTCACCACCCGCTTCACCGAGCTGGTCGGCATGCCGCCCGGGGCCTTCCGGCGGCAGGCGGCGGATGCGGCCGCCGGTTACGCCGATGCCGGTCATGCCGATGCCGGTGACCGTGAAGCGGGCTCCGCGATCACGGTGGAGGGGATGCCGGCGTGCGTGGCGAAGCAGATGACGAGACCGGTCAGGATTCGAGAAGCCCCAGCCGCCGGGCAGCCTCTAGCGTAAAAGCCATGACAACCACCGCTTCCACCACATTCCGCACATCCCTCGCCTCCGTCACCCTTGAGGTGGCCGACCCCGAGGTCGCCCGGAGCTTCTCCGCCGCCCTCGGAGTGGACACGTACATCCATCAGCGGGCGTCCGAGGCGCCCTCAACCGGATTCCGCGGCTTCACCCTGGCTCTCACGGTGTCCCAGCCGGCCACGGTCGACGGCTTCGTCGGCGCCGCCACGGCCGCCGGCGCCACGCTGCTGAAGCCCGCCACGAAGTCGATGTGGGGGTACGGGGGCGTCGTCCGGGCCCCGGACGGGACGATCTGGAAGATCGCGACTCCGGCGAAGAGGGACACCGGCCCCGCGACCCGCGAGATCGACGAGATGGTCCTGCTGCTCGGCGTCGAGGATGTGAAGGCCGGCAAGCAGTTCTACGTCGAACGGGGGCTGACCGTGGCCAGGAGCTTCGGCGGCAAGTACGCCGAGTTCACCTCCGACGAGTCCAGCCCCGTCAAGCTCGCCTTGTACAAGCGCCGTGGCCTGGCGAAGGACCTCGGGGTCCCCGCCGATGGCACCGGCTCGCACCGCATCGTCCTCGGCGGCACCGCCGGCTCGTTCACCGACCCGGACGGATTCGTCTGGGAGGCCGCCGTGGGGCCCGCCCCCGGGACGTCCACGCCGCGCGCACGGTCCTGACCCACGGCTCGCACCCCCACCCGGACCCGCATCACCCTGTACGACATCACTCCGTACGAGAGGAACCCGCCATGAAGTCCACGAAGCCGTCCGCCGGCAACTCCGGACCGGCCGACGAGCAGTACGCCGGATTCTCCGCCGAGGAGCGGGCCGCGATGAAGGAGCACGCGCAGGAGCAGAAGAAGGCGGTGGCGCGGCGCGGTTCGTCCAAGGCGGAGAAGGAGTCGGCGGCGGAGCGGGACGTGCTCGCGAAGATCGCCGAGATGCCGGAAGCGGACCGGGTCCTGGCCGAGCGGATCCACGACATCGTCAAGTCCGCCGCTCCGGGCCTCAAGTCCAAGCTCTGGTACGGGATGCCCGCCTACACCAAGGACGGCAAGGTGCTGTGCCACTTCCAGAGCGCGGAGAAGTTCAAGACGAGGTATGCCTCGCTCGGCTTCAGCGACGAGGCGACACTCGACGACGGCGCCATGTGGCCGGTCGCCTACGGGCTGCGGGAGCTGACCGCGGACGACGAGAAGCGCATCCGCGCGCTCATCGAGAAAGCGGCGGGCTGAGGCGGGCCGGGGGAGGAACCGGCCGCGAACCGGCGAGCCGTGCACGATGTACGTACGCGGGCCACGGCGCGCCGGCCCGGCCGGGCCGATCCTCCGGGAAAGCGGGCGGGCGGCCGTCGGCCGGGCGGCCCGGGGGACAGCGCGGCACCGGAGAGGGCCGGGGCCCTGCCAGGTCCCGCGCATGTGATCACAGCCGAGACGACATCGTCCGCGATGTGCTCCATCAGCCCGCCCGGGTCCTTCGGGGCAGTGCGATCGAACCAGTGCTCGTGTACGTTCCGCACCTGGCGTTCGGCCTACGGGTCGCCGCCGCCGAGGTCGGGGAAGGAGTGGTGTTCATGAGCGACGATCCACCGGTCCTCCTCCTTGTGCAGCCCGAGGGTGAGCCGCAACCGGAACCCGGGCCGGGCGGCCGGCTCCGGCTCGGTACCGCAGCGCAGCAGGGCATGGGCGAAGGCGACATCGTCGCCCGCGGTGACGTTCAGCTCCTCGATGTCGAAGGAGGCGCCCTGGGCCTGCCACTCGAAGAACGGCGGCCATGTCTCCCGGTAGGCCGCCATGCCCCGTACGCCTTCGAACGGCGGAGGCACGTCGAACATCACGATCTCCTCGGCATGATCCGCCGTCACGGCGTCGAGATCGCCCCGGTGCACCGCCCGCGCCCATCGCTCGATCAACCCGCGGACGTGCTCAGTGTCATCGGACACGGAATCCCGTTCTTCCTCTCCGTCCGCCGCGGCCGCTGCGACAGAGCCGGTCGGCCCCGTCTCCTCCCGGCGGCATCCGACCGGATGCGCCGGGGGAGACGATGTGGGCCGACCGTGTCGTCCGGCGGCCGGTGACCCCACGGCGTGCAGACCCGGGATGTGCCGGGAACTCATCGCTCCATGACACGGTCCGGCACCGGGACCGTCCGCGGGGGGAGGCAACGGCTCGGTCCGTGCCCACCGGCCGTCCGTGAACGGCACCGGCGAACGGCCGGATGATTCGCGAGGTGCGGACCGGGCCGAGCCCTCGGACCCCTCTCGGACCTCAGCGCCGGGCGAGCGCCAGCAGACTCAGACCGAACATCAGGACACCCAGGGGAACATGGACCGAGGGGACGTGCGCGATGCCCAGCACGACCTGGACCGAGGCGAGTACGAGGAATCCCGACGCGTGCCGGACCGGCCGGGGCGACCCGCCGCCCGGCTTCCACGCCAGCACCGCGGCGAGCACGTACAGCATCGACGCCCCGTACATCACCCGTGCTCCGGCACTGTGCAGCGCCTCTCCGTAGGACGTGGTGAGCAGCAGCCCGGCGGAGACCGCCTGAAGAAAGATGGTCAGGGTCTGCAGGGCGACCGCGGTCCGTAGGAACGAGGAGCTGCGTTGTGCCTTCGCCGTCACCTGAGTGGCCATGCCACGGTCCCCTTTTCCGCCCTTGGGCACTAGATCGATATGGTCGTACCTGTGCGACGAAGCGGGCCCGCGAAAGGTAAGGCGAGGGGGGCCGGAAGCAGCATGGGGACTGCAGGGACCGGCGCGGATGAGGTGGCCGGCGAGCGACGCCGGCGGGAGGAGATCCTGTCCCCGGGAGCCTGGCTGATGACGGTGACCAGCCGTATCTGCCTGGACCTGCTCGGCTCGGCGCGGGTCCGGCGTGAACGCTATGTCGGCGCGTGGCTGCCCGAGCCGCTGCCCGACCACGCCGAGTGGGGCCGCACGGGCGATGCCGGCCCCAACGGTCCCACCGGCCTCGCGGACCCCGCCGACCAGATCGTCCTGGACGAGTCGGTGACCATGGCCTTCCTGGTCGTCCTGGAATCGATGACGCCCGCCGAGCGGGTGGCGTTCGTCCTGCACGAGGTCTTCCGGTACCCGTACGCCGAGATCGCCGGTGTTCTCGGCCGGACCCCAGGAGCCTGCAAGCAGTTGGCGGCCTCCGCCCGGCGGCGCGTGGGCGCCGCACGGGCCCCGGTGGCGGCGCCGGGCCAGGCCGAGGTGGTGAGGCACGTCAAGGAGGCCTGGGAGACCAAGGACATCGGGGCCCTCGTCGGCCTCCTCGACCCGGCTGCCGTGATGACCGCCGACGGCGGAGGCATGGTCGGCACCGTCCTGCGCCCCGTCGAGGGCGATGCGCGCATCGCCCAGTACATGGCCGCCATCGCCGACAAGGCTCCGGGGCTCGAACTCCTGGAGCGGTCGGTCAACGGCGTGCCGGGCCTGGTGGCCCGGCGTGCCGGAGTCGTTCTGACCGTGGCCTCGTTCGACGTCTTCGAGAGGCGCGTCACCCGGATCTGGGTGGTCCGCAATCCCGAGAAACTGCGGCCCTGGGTGCGGGACAGCCCTTAGCCGGGACTCCCTCCGCACCGCGTGGGGTCGCGGTCGGCGGAGCCGCGCGCCCGGGGTGAGCAACGCATCGTGGAGGTCGTCCGAACGGCCGTACGGCTCGACGCGCACGGCATCCGGCCTACCCGCCGGTGGAGCGATGCGCACAGCGTGGCGGGGCCGGGGTGCCCGGGGGCCGGGTGATGATCGGCTCTGTGAAGACCTCCGGACGTCTGGCCGCCCTCACGGCCGCCAGCCTGCTCGCCGTACTCCCCGCGTGCTCGGAGTCCGGCGGCCAGAGCGGCGGTGGGGCGGGCGTCCGTACCGGCGCGGACGCGAGAGCCAGTGCCCGTCCCGGAGCGGACACCGCCCGGCCGGGGGCCGCCGGCCCGGTGTTCCGGGGCGGACGCCCCGCGGCCGCAGGCGCCGATGACCCGTACTTCCCGGAACTCGGCAACGGCGGCTACGACGTCACCCACTACGCCCTGAAACTGGCCTACGATCCCGGCAGCGGCCGGCTCGACGGCACCGCGGAGATCACCGCGAAGGCCACCGGGAACCTCAGCGCCTTCAATCTCGACCTTCTCGGCCTGGAGGTGCAGAGCGCCACCGTCGACGGTCACGAGGCCCGGGTCCGGCAGGACGGGCAGGAGCTGACCCTGCAGCCGCGCGTTCACCTCAGGAAGGGGTCCGTCTTCCGCAGCGTCGTGCGCTACGCGGGCACTCCGGAGTCGGTCACCCATGATCACGGGTGGCGCGAGGGCTGGCTGCGGACCGGCAACGGAGCGGTGGCGTTCGGTGAGCCGACGGGCTCGATGTCCTGGTTCCCCGGCAACCACCACCCCTCGGACAAGGCCTCGTACGACATCACCGTGACCGTCCCCAAGGGGGTGCAGGCCATCTCCAACGGACGGCTGCGCGCCCGGCGCACCAGCGGCGACCGTGCCACCTTCCACTGGCACCAGCCCGAGCCGATGGCCAGCTATGTGGCGACCGTGGCCATCGGCAGTTACGACATCAGGACCTCCCGGACCCGCTCGGGCGTTCCCGTCCTGTCGGCGATGGACACGACCGCGAAAGCGGACGGAGCGGTGCTCGGCCGGTTCCCCGAGATCATGGAATGGTCGGAGGGCTGGTTCGGTCCCTACCCCTTCTCCGCCGCCGGGGTGATCGTCGATCAGGCGGCCGATGTGCCCTACGCCCTGGAGACCCAGACCAGGCCGACCATTCCGGCCGGCATCCTGAACACCACCAACGTGGTGCACGAGATGGCCCACCAGTGGTTCGGCAACTCCGTCACCCCGCGGACCTGGCGGGACATGTGGCTCAACGAGGGCTTCGCCACCTACGCGGAGTGGCTGTGGACCGAGGAACACGGCGGGGCCAGCGCCCAGGCGCACTTCGACCGCAACCACGCCAAGGCCGCGGACGACAACGAGTGGGACTTCCCGCCCGCCGCGCCGCCGGACGCCTCGGACATCTCCGGTCAGCCGGTGTACGTGCGCGGCGCGATGGTGATCCACAGGATCCGGCAGACCGTGGGCGACAAGGCCTTCCGTGCTCTGGTACGGGGCTGGACCCTGCGCCACCGTCACGGCCACGCCTCCACGGACGGCTTCACCGCGTACGCGGAGGCCCGGACCGGCCGCGATCTCGACCAGATCTGGGACTCGTGGCTCTACGGCGACGGCAAGCCGGCGTGAGGGGGCGACGCGGTGTCAGATCCTGATGCGCCGGTGGGCGGTCTCGACGAGCTTCATGTATTTGTCCCAGTTCCACGAGGGGCCGGGGTCCTCGTGCGTGGACAGCGGGACCTCGATATGGCCCAGGATGTGCTCCCGGTCGATCGGGACCTCGTACTTCGCGCAGATGGTGGCCGTGAGGACGGCGGATGTCTCGTACATCTCATCGGTGAAACCAGGCTGCTCGATCCAGCCTTCGTGCTCGATACCGATGCTCCGGTGGTTGTACCAGACGTTTCCGGAGTGCCAGGCAACATCGCACTCACGCACGCACTGGATGATCTGTCTGCCGGTCGCGCTGATCATGTAGTGCGCGGACACCCGCTCGGCGGGGTCCTTGAACGTCGCGAGCATGATCGGAACGACATCCGTCGTCAGATGGATGACGACGTACTCGATGGGATAGTCCTCGGGACGGTCGGCCGTGTTGTAGTTGGACTCGTTGGCCTCGATCCAGACGGCGGGTGCGTAGTCCACCGAGGGGTCCTTGCGCCGGGTCGCGGGCGGTCCCGCGGCGGGGGCCTTCTTCACGGGGCGCGGCGGCGCGGCCTTCACCTTCTCCTCGGATCCCGTCAGCTGGGTCAGCCCGACGGCGGCCAGAGCTGTACCGGCCGCGCCGGCGGCACCCCACAGCAGCCGTCGGCGGCTGGGCGGACTGTCTTCTTCCATGGCCACTCCTCAGGAGGTCGAACAGACAGAGGGCGACACGCCATGAATCGGATCATCACGATTGATGGGCGGCGCTTCCCGTAAGCTGATCGTTGACCAGTGCCCGCACCTCAGCAAGCCGGTCTCCCACCGATCGGCGCACACCCTCACCCCTGACCGGGCCGCTGCGCGCCCGAGGCGACGCCGTACTTCCGGCCGACGGTGGAGGGCCTGTCAGGGCATCAGGTGTGGTTCGTGCGACCGTTCCGCCGATCCCCCTTGCGGGCCGAACGGCCCGCACCCGTACGGCGGTGGGACGGCCGGATCCGTGAGCGGTACGACGCCCTGGCCATGGCCGACGGCATCCAGGGACTCCTCGGCGCAGACCATCACCGCGCCCGTCCCCGGCGCGCGATCCCGCCCGGCGTCCAGGGCGAGCCCGTGGTCCCGCGGCGGCCCGGCCCCGCGGACCCGCCGGTGCGAACGGGGGACGCAGGGGCTGCCCCGGTCCTCGACGGCCGGTGCGCCGGCGGCACCGGTGCCCGCCTTCAGTCCTCCGACGGTACGGCGGGCCGCGCGGGCTTCCCCGCGGTGTCGCCCCCTGACGACAGCCGTTCCGCCGCCGTGGTGTCGCGCATGGCGAGCAGGAACCGCCGCACCGTGGCCAGCTCGGTCTCGTCGAACGCGTCCATCGCCGTCATCATCTCGCCCATGAGCGGTCCGAAGTAGGACCAGCCCATGGTGACGGCCTTGTCCTCAAGAACCAACAGCACCCTTCGGCGGTCACGGGTGTCACGGTCCCGGCGGACCAGCCCCTTGCGCTCCAGCCGGTCGACCAGGGCCGTCGTCGAGGCGGAGTTGACCCCCAGGTGCGCGCCCAGCATCCCCGGAGTGGCGGTCACGCCCGTGCGGTCCGCGTCCACCAGGTGGATCAAGGCCCGTACGTCCGTGGAGTGCAGTGCGTACTCCTGCGCGAACCCGGCGGCGAACAGGTCCAGTTCCACGGTGACGGCGCGCAGCAGGTGGACCATCTCGAGCCGGGAGTCCTTGTCATCCACGCGTACCCTCCGAATAATATCTCGTTAGTCGAGATTCTAGATGAACGAGAAACCAGGGCGGAGCCATGTCCCATGACACCGAGTTCGATGCAGCCTACGACGCGGCTCTGCGTCGCTGGCCGGTGGCGGTGAGCAGCGTCGACGTACCAACCCGCTCAGGGAGTACCCGGGTTCACATCAGCGGCCCCGAGAGCGGTGTCCCGCTCGTCCTGCTGCCCGGTGGCGGAACGACGTCGATGGTCTGGTTCGCCAATGTGGGGGAACTCGTTCGCGCCCACCGGGTGTACGCCGTCGATGTGATGGGCGACATCGGCCGCAGCGTCCACGACGGGGCACCGCTGCGGGGCATCGCCGATCTGACGGCCTGGATGGACGACCTGCTCGACTCCCTCGAACTCGACGGCGCCCATCTCTGCGGGCACTCCTACGGCGCCTGGATCGCCCTGAACTACGCGCTGCACGCGCCCGCCCGGCTCGGCAGGATCGTCCTCCTCGACCCGACGAACTGCTTCGCCGGCATGAGCGTCCGCTACCTCCTGCGCGCGCTTCCGGCGCTCGTGAAGCCCTCCGTCGCCCGCCACCGCGGATTCCTGAGGTGGGAGACAGGACGCGCTCCGGAGGATCCCGGCTGGCAGTCCTTCCTCGACAGCACCATCGGGGCCCGGCGGTCCAAGATCCTGGTCATGCGCCGTCCCGGGGCGGAGGCTCTGCGGTCCTGCACCGTGCCCACCCTGGTGCTCCTGGCCGAGCGCAGCCGGGCCCACAACCCCCGGCGTACGGCCGCCGCCGTACAGCGCCTCATGCCCCAGGCGGACGTCGCCGTACTGGCGAACGCGTCCCACCACACCATCCCGACGGAGGACGCGGCCCTGCTCAACCGGCACCTGACCGAGTACCTGGCCTGAGTATCCGAATCGACTGCGAGACAAGCGATACGGCCGGGGTCTGTCTGTCGGCCGAGCGCGTGGAAGAGCGTGAAGGGGGTGCCGCATCGGTTCGGGGGAGAACTCGGTCTTCCTGGGGAACACCCGAGGCGGCAGGGGACTCGATCGTGCGTGCGAAGCCGGCCGCGTTCGTGGCAAAATGACGGCATGCTGATCAGAAAGGGCGATGCCGCGTAGGCGCCCGAAGGCCGTCCGTGCTGAGCGATGGCGGCCTCGCAGACATGTTGTCGTTCGACAGATCCGTGGTGTTTCGGCGAGAACGCGTGCCGCTGTTCGGCGTGTCGAAGAAGAGCGTATGTGGCCTGACGCGGTTGCTGACGCACTCGCCCGTTTCGAGTGCGCATTCGGGCAATCCGGCCGCTATCTGAACGCGTTCCAGGTCTGGCAGCCCGGACTGGAGGTGGAGTACGCCCGCGATGATCTGGAGGAGGCGATGCTCCACCTCCCTTGCGGTGCCCGGCGTGATCTCGGTCGGCTGATAGATCGTATCGACGACGAGTTCGAACGCCGCACCCTGCCGAACCCCGGACCGGCGGGCGAATGGACAGTGGGCGGCTGGTGGTGGTCCAGGACGCGCGAGTACTGACTGCCCGCGCCGTCGTCGCGAGGAGAGGACGAGCCGTCGGCGGGGCAGTTCCCCTCGGTCGCTTCTGCGTTCGTCCACCGCCTGCGTTCAACCTTTTCGGCCCCCGGTCCCTGTAGTGGGCAGTTCCGGGGCAGGAGGCCCACGGCACGGACTGACGGAGTGTTACGCCGGTGAATGCAGACCTGATCGCCGTTCTGGTACCGACCGTTCTCGCCTTTGTGGGGATCCTGCTTCGCTCCCGGACCGGAAGCCCGAACCTCTGGGACGTTCTGCACGAGCTTGCACGCGGCCGGGTGGACGCGGGAATCGAGCGGGAGCGCCGGGCCACGTTGCGGATGATGCTTGAACGGCTCCCCAGGGGCGGTATTGAGGTGGAAGATACGGATGGCTGTGAGAGCGGACGCGGCACAGCGATCGGTTCAGCGGCTCGGGACAGTCGGCGTCCCTAACCGTGGGACATCCGTGGCACACAGGGGGACGGGGCAGTACGTGAAGCCTGAATCGGAGGACTTCTCCCTGTTCTTCGCACACTGGGAGCCTCAGGTCCGCCGGTATCTCGTCTGGTTGGAGGGTGATGGGGCCGTGATCGACGATGCGGCACAGGAAACCATGATGAGCGCCCTCCGGTACTGGTCAACAGTCACGGAACTCCAACAGCCGCGGGCCTGGCTCTTCAAGGTTGCCGGCCAACGGCTCGGCGATGCCCAGGAGGCGCGTCGGCGATCAGGGGTGAGTACCGATCCGTACGAACTTCCGGACCGTTCCCCACCGGGGGTCAGGGACGCCTTCGCGGTCCAGGACGACCGACTGGCCATCCTGGACGCCGTACGCAAACTCCCGCCACGGCAGGCCACGGCGATCGCCCTTCAGGTCCAGTACGATCTGCCGCTCGACGAGATCGCCGGCATCATGGGTATCTCGACCGGCTCGGTGAAGACGCATGTGCATCACGCGCGCAAGACTCTCAAGATGCTGCTCGGCGAGGACGGGGAGGGGTGACGGATGAGCATTGAGGATCGCCTCCGTGATGCCGCCCACGCGGTGGACGAGATGTGGAGCGACGACAGGGCCACTCGGGATCGGCTCGCCCGGCTGCGAGCCCGATACTCCCCTCAGGTTGAGGACGCGGGCCCGACGAGCCCGCGCAGGGACGCGGTTCACCTCATCAGGATCAGCCGACGGGCTCTCGCGGGTACTGCCGCGCCGTCGGACCTTGTGAAGGAAGCGAAGAGAGCACTGGCTCTGGCCCACGAGATCGGCAGCTACCTGGTGGAGTACGGTCAGCCGGGGCTTGCCGACGCAGTCCGCCGTGCCGAACTCGATCGCCTGGTGCCCGCCACCCTGGGGCCGGTCACCGATGCCCGCCTCCGAGCCGAACGACTCTCCGGCGTGCCAGATGCCCACGAGGCGCTGAGCGGGTTGCTTCCCCTGCTTGCCGAGGTGGGAACGACGATGGTCGGCGTCGCCTGTAGTACGGACGACGAGGGCCTGTACTGGCACTGCCTTGAGATCATCGACGCTGCTGACGCGATGGGCGACCGAATCAGGATGACGCTGCGGAACCTCCCGGTGACGCCGCACACGAGTGCGAGTCCGGCGACCCAGGAGATCACTCGCACCGGGGGGTGACGGCCCGAGTCTGTCGGCGGCCCTGTTGCCCGCCCGGCAGCGTGGCCGACGCAGCGTCGGCGCCGGGAGTCGTCGGATGCGAGCAGGCTGGTCAGCTCGGGCGATCGCCTCGGGGAGGGCTTGAGGTGACGGTGTGGTCCCGGCGTACAGGCCGATCGCGGCGAGTGTTCCGGAGGTGACGACGGCGAGCGTCCCGTACAGCGCCACCCGCCCCGACCACGGTGCCGCCGGAGAGCCGCGGACGGTCCGGTAAGGGGCGCCCTGGCTTCGGCGGTGACTTCGTCGGCCGGACCGTCATCAACGCCGAGGGTTTTTGCGGCCGGTTGACGTCCTGCTCTCCTCCATCGAGGCGAATTACTTCGATCGGGTTAAAGAAGTGAGTTAAATAAAGAGGAAAGACTGCTAGCGTTCGGGTGGTGGAGGTCGACAGATATGGCATCTGAGGAAGAGCTGTTCGCGAACATCGACGCTCTGCTGGAGGAGGAGCCGCAGCTTCCGTCTCCGGCGGAGCGTGCGAGGCTCCGTGAGGCCGCGGGTATCACCCAGGTCCGCCTCGCACGGGCGTTGAAGACCACGACGCAGACGGTCAAGAACTACGAGAACGGCCGGTCCGAGCCCAAGTCGCCGCGCCTGGAGGCGTATCAGCGGCTGCTGAACGGATGGGCGGCGAAGTACCCCAAGGAGGGCCCCGCCACCGCCGACGCGCAGCCGGAAGCGCCACATGCCTCCACCGGGCCGGCCGCGTCGGGGGCTCCGGACGCCGGGGCGGCTCCCGCGGGGCTTTTCCGTCCGGCCGTCACCTCGCGCCGTCCGGCCCGCAATCCCGTCGTTCCCGATATCGCCGCCGCGCCGTATCAGCACGGCCCGCTGGCGGTGCTGGACGGGGACGGCTGTGCGTACGGGGTCGGCGGGATCGTGCTGGAGTGTCCGGCGGTCACCGTGCCCGAGCTGGTGGAGTGGACCCTCAAGGAGTCGGGCCTCGGCGCGGCGCGGCTGCACCGCCGCGGCAAGGACAGTGATCCGCTGATCGTGCTCACCGCGTCCGCGGCGGTGAAGCTGGGGCTGCCGGAGCGTCTGGAGGGGCACGAGCAGCGCCGTTCCCTGAGTCTGCCCGCCGACCACCCGGTCGTGAAGCAGATCGGCAGGGCGCAGTGGCAGCTCACGCAGCGCGGGTTCGGTCCGTGGGCCAGGGTCTACCGCACGGCGCAGGGGCGTGAGCGGCAGTGTGTGCAGCTCGCGATCCTGTCCTGGGACGCCCTCGACGAGCGGTCCTGGCCCGGCGTGGCGGAGATGGAGCCGGCGGACATCGCCCGTGTCCTCGGCGTGTACGCCCAGCGGGTCATCACCCCGCGCGGTTCCACGGCCGTGTCGGGGCTGGAGCTGATGACCGCCCTGCGACCGCCCACGCGCGCCGCGCGGGACGAGGCGACCGGGAACTGGGTATCCGGCCACAACCCCGGCAGCCTGGGCACGGAGCCGATGGACCCGGCACCGCCCGAGGCCACCGTCGAGCACCCCGTGGTCGTCGACTCCGGTTGGACGGGCGGGTTCCTCGATGAAGAGGCGTACCAGTGGGTGCGGTCGGTCGAGACGCTCACCGATGAGGAGTGCCTGCTGCCGTACGCGGTGGGCCTCGACCTGAACACGGCGTTCCTCGCGGCCGCGGCCCGGCTCACGGTGGGTCTGTCCGCCCCGGACCACTTCCACGGGCCGAAGTTCAACCCGAAGATCCCCGGCAGCTGGTACGTCGACCTGTCACATGTTGAGCTGGACCCCCGGTTGCCGTCGCCGTTCACGCCGTCCGGCGTCCGGCCCGAGGGACCTGCCTGGTACCAGACGCATACCGTCGCCTACGCCCAGGAACTCGGCTACAACGTCCATCCGATCGAGGCGTATCTGCGGAGGGAGACCGGCGCCTATCTGGACCCGTGGCACGACCGGCTCAAGAACGCGTACGTCGACACTCTCGCCGACCTCGGCGTGACCAAGGACCTGTCCGACTCCGAGTTTCTTGCGGCGATGGAGCGGCACAAGCGGGTGGACCCGGCGATGGCGGCCGTGCTGTCCGCGATCAAGGCGACGGTGAAAGGCGGTGTCGGCAAGCTCCGCGAGCGCCCCCAGGGCCGTAAGTACAAGGAGGGGGAGCGGTGGCCGGCCCTGGAGCGGCCGACCTGGCGCCCCGATGTCCGGGCCGCCGTCATCAGCAAGGCGCGGGTGAACATGCACCGCAAGCTGCGCAACATGGCGTCGATGACGGGCCTGTTCCCGCTCGCCGTGCTGTCCGACTGCGTCGTCTACCCCTCTCCGGGCGACTCGCCCCTGGACTTCCTGCCCTACGCGGCTTCCGGGAAGCCGCAGCCGGGCGGGTTCCGGCTCGGACCCACGCCGGGTCTGGCGAAGCTGGAGGGCGTCCAGCCGATGCTGTGGGCGGTCGGCCTGATGGAGCAGGGCCTCAACCCGGCACGCCACATCAAGGGCGGCGACGCCGTCCTGGACGAAGGGGAGTAGAGCCGTGGGGGAGATCGAGGACGCCATCGAGCGCGCCGACCGGGAGAGCTTCACCCGCCAGCCGCCCAAGACGGTCAAGGCCCGCATCAAATTCCTGATGAGGCGGCTCAGAACGACCAGGGCCGTCGCGGCGGAGATCGGCGTGAGCCAGCGGTCCGTGGAGCGCTACCTCACGGGCGAACGCAAGCACCCGCCCAAGGCCATCGCCGACCGGATCGAGGCGGCCGTACGGTCCCGCTGGCAGCCCCAGGTCCGCAGGCGCCAGCAGAAGAAGGCCGCCACCACCGGGGGGATCACCGTGGAGACGAGGGCCCGGTTCGGGTACACCGCGCCGATCGGCACGACCGACGACGGACGCTTCCGACGGCTCACCGTGCACCTCCCCCCGGCCTACGCCCGCAGGCTGTTCGACGCCCGCGACGCCGGAGCGGGCGACCGGCAGATGCGACGGATCATCGCCGAAGGATTCAAGGACGTGTACTTCCAGGACGGCGGGAGCCGCGCCATGGGGCTGTCGGACGTCGAAATCAATGACATCGACTATCTCGATCTCGACTACTGACACCGGCTCGCACAGGGTGCGGCCGCGACGCCGAGGGCCTGGGAGGGGGAGCGCCGGCCGGACCCCCTCCGGTTGTCACCTGGACGGGTCGAGGACGACCGGCAGTTCCGTCAGACCGCGGAAGGCCGGGAACGGCACCTCCAGCCACGTCGGCTCCCGGGTGGGGTCGGCCGGGGCGACCCGCGGGAACCGGTCGAACAGCCCGGTGAGGGCGAGCTGGGTCTCCAGTCGCGCCAGGGGAGCGCCCAGGCAGTAGTGCACCCCGTGTCCGAACCCGAGGTGCGCGCTCTGGGTGTTCGACGGCCGCGTCACATCCAGCACGTCCGGCTCCTCGAACCTCAGCGGGTCCCGGTTGGCGGAGTTCAGCGCGATCTGGACCAGAGCGCCCTTCGGGATCAGTGTCCCGGCGATCTCCAGGTCCTCGTTGGCGTAGCGGAAGGTCGCGCTCTCCACCGAGCCGTCGTAGCGCAGCAGTTCCTCCACCGCCTGCCCGATCAGCTCCGGGTTCTTCTTCACCGCGCGCAGCTGATCGGGGTGGGTGAGGAGGTTGTGGATGGAGTTGCCGATCAGATACGCGGTCGTCTTGTGACCGGCGAACATCAGCAGGAACGCCGTGGACACCAACTGCTGTTCGGTGAGCGGGCCCTCCTCGTCCCGGGCCTCGGTCAGCGCGCTGAGGAGATCGTCACCGGGGCGTTCCCGCTTACGGGCGAGAAGCTCCGTGAAGTACGCGTGCAGGCTCTCCTCCGCCCGCTGCTGCGCCTGCTTGGCCTCCTTGCCGAAGCCGGTGTGGGCCACCGTGGTGGACCAGGTCTGGATGTCCGCCCGGTCCTCCAGCGGCACGCCGAGCAGTTCGCAGATCACGATGATCGGCAGGGGGAACGCGAAGGCCGGCAGCAGATCGACGGGCTCCCGGGTCGGGCAGTCGTCCAGCAGCGACCCCACGACCTCCTTGATGTGCGTCCGCAGCGACTCCACCCGGCGGGGGGTGAACGTCGAGCCGACCAGCTTGCGCAGCCGGGTGTGCTTGGGCGGGTCGGAGTTGAGCATGTTGTCGTCCAGGGCCACCGACGAGTCACCGAAGATCCTGCGGTACGCGTCCAGGGACCCGTACATGTCCTTGCTCAGCCCCGGGTGGGTGAGCGCGGCCCGGGCGTCCTCGTGCCGTGTGATCAGATAGGTGTCGATGCCGTGCGGCGGACGCATCGGGCAGACGGGCGCCGTGTCCCGGAGGTGCTTGTACACCGGATAGGGATTCCGGCGGAACTCGGGCGTGCAGCGCGAGGCCTCGGCGACGGGGTCGTTCACAGTGGTCACGGACGGCTCCTCAGATCGAAGACGGCTTCGGCGTTTCCGCCGAGGATGAGCTGCTGGGCCGCCTTGTCGACGGGCAGCTTCTCGATCAGGCGTACGAGTTCCCCGAGCGGCACGGACAGCGGCGGCGAGTCGGTACCGAACAGCATCCGCTCGGGCCCCAGGACCTCCGCGTTGAGACCCAGGTGCGCCGGGCTGAAGGTGCTGGTGTCGACGTACATCCGGCGCAGTGCCGCCGCGGGGTCGGCGGACGGCGGCATCGTCCCGCCCCCGGCCGGGGGCTTCGCCGCTCCGGCGGGCGGCCGGGCGGCACCGGGGGGCGGGCCGCCGCTCCCCGGTGCGCCGGATGGCCGGGCCGTCGGGGGGCCCGAGGCGCCGTCGCCGCCCCAGTGCCGGGGACGCGCCGCGGTCTGCAGACGTTCCGGGAGCAGTGCCAGCGCGCCCCCGCCCGTGGAACCGATCAGCCGCAGGGCGGGATACTTCTCCAGCCAGCCGGCGAACGCGATCATGGCCATGCTCAGGGAGATGTCGTGGAACCGGCCGAGTTGCTCGACGAAGCCGAGATGGTCGACCCGGTCGGTGCCGATCGGCTCGGCCGGGGCATGGACCAGGACCGGCGCCCCCGCCTCGGCGGCCAGGGCGAAGAAGGAGTCGGCCCGCGGTGAGCCGAGGAGTTCGCCGTGGACGCTGGAGGTGGTGATCAGCCCGACGAACGCGGGGTCTGCCAGGGTCTCCCGGATCCCTTCGAGATGATCGTCGTCGCCGAACGGATTGGCGTACACATATCCGCGCAGCTGGTCCGGGAAGGTGGTGATCAGACCGGACATCCAGGCGTGGAACTTCCGCAGCCGGTCCCGGGGCTGGGCGTAGTTGTCGACGCCGGGGATCCGTGCCATCGCGCCGGCGCCGACCGGGCTGCCGATGATGGTGAGGTCGATCCCCGCCTGGGCGCGGGCCGCGAGCATGCCGTCGACATCGGTGAGGCTGGGCGGCATGGGGAACTTCTTGGCCGCCTCGGGTGGGGACAGATGCCCGTGGATGTCAATGATCATGGCTGGTTCCCGCGTTCGGTGTGAGTGCGTGGCTGACCGCCATACAGTCCTCGTCGCCGTGGCCCATGCCGGTGGCACGGACATGGGTCTCGGCGGCGGCGGTCGTGAGCGGCAGGCGCAGTCCGGCCGCCTCGGCCTCGTCGACGGCGAGCAGCAGGTCCTTGGCCATCAGCCGCAGCCGGAAGTCGGGCTTGTCGAAGCGTCCGGCGGCCAGGCGCTTGGACTTGAACGCCATGACGGGGGAGGCGAAGCCGCTGCCGGCGATGGTGGTGAGGGCCAGTTCGCGGTCGAGTCCGCTGGCGGCGGCCAGTTCGACCGCCTCGGCCAGCGCCTGCATCTCGATCCCCATCAGCAGATTGAGCAGCAGCTTCATCCGCATGCCGGAGCCGGGCGCGCCCAGGTGGACGACCTGCTTGCCCAGCAGTTCGAGCAGGGGACGGGCGGCGGTGAAGACCCGTTCCTCCCCTCCGACGAACAACCGCAGTTCGCCGGTGCGGGCGTGTTCCCGGTTGCCCAGCATCCCGACGTCCAGGACCGAATGGGTGTCATCGGCCAGCCGGACGACCTCCTCGGGGGCGACCGTCCCGGCGCAGACCAGCGAGCCGGGGTAGGGCCCCTGCGCGAGGATCCCGTCGGGCCCGCGCAGCACGGCGGTGAGCGCGTCCCCGTCGGCGACGGTGCAGATGGCGGCGCTCGTCCCCTCGACAGCGTCGGCGGGGTGGGCTGCGGAGAAGGCACCGGCCCGGGCGAGCGGCTCCGCGCGCTCCGGGGTGCGGTTCCAGACCCGTACCCGAAGTCCCTGGTCGAGCAGACGGGTGGCCAGTCCGGTGCCCATCGTGCCGAGTCCGAGGACGGCCACGGGGCCGGTGTCGCGGGTCATGACGTCACTCTCATGGTCTCCTGCACGACCCGGTACCGCAGCGACTGCGTCTGTTCGACCCAGGCGCGCAGCGGCCCGAGCAGTGCGCGGTGGTCCTCGCCGCGCAGCCAGGCGAAGAAGTGCTCGGGTGTCTCCCACTCGCTGGTGATCACCCACTGGCGGGAGTCGTCGATCGGCTCGCCGAGACGGTCGATGATGTGTCCCGGGACGCTCGCGACGGACTTCCGTATTCGGTCGTACGCCTCGCGGAACCCCTGTTCGCCGCCCTCGACGACACGGACCGCGTAGACCACGGACAGCTTGTCGCTCGCGGGGCTGTTGGTCTCAGTGCGCATCTCTCCTCCTGACAGTGAGATCTGGCGTGGCACGATTCCCACGGACTCATGGCGGATGGGGCGACGCAACTCCGAAGCGCGGACGGTCCAACGGGGACACAGGGCACCCGTTTTTAGGCTCAGCCGGTGGGGTGAGCGGCCCCGCGCGGTGTCGTTGAGCCGAGTGGCCTCCGGGGCTTGAGGGCGGCCCGGGCGACGGGGCCCGTTCATGTGTGCGCGCCCGGGTTCTCGGGGCCGGGCGCCCCCGGAGACCGCGGGCCCCGGGGAACGGGCCGGCTGCCGCTGGGGCGGTACGGGTGCCCCGGGGGGGCGCGGTACGGGCGAGGGCGACGGGGGCCTCGGTGATCGGCCGGGCCGGTCCGAGGACGTCCACGACCGGTTCTGCGGTGACGGTCCCGGCCTGCTGCCTGCACGCGTTCGCTCTGGGCGGTCCGTGGTCCGTCGTAGGCCGGCTTGCTCCGGAGTTCGCCGGCGGCACCGCGAGCGACCGGCCGGCAGGGAGTTGCTCCCGGGGTGACCGCGAGCGGCATTGCCGGAGGCTGCTGACAGGATTGCGGCCATGAACGGCATTCCGACCACTCCGCCCCGGCCACTCGACGTCACCGCGATCTTCCCCCGACTGGCCCCGCTGGCACGCACAGCGACCCGGTTGCACCCCCGCCCCGGGTCTCCGTCGCCGTACGACAGCTCGGTCGGCGGGCCGCTGCTGTGGCCCGCCGACGAGCCCTGGCCGCACTGCGGGGGACCTCATGCGGTGGACGGAATGAACCCCGCCATGTCCCCGGCGGACGTGAGGCTGGAGCGACGGATACGTGCCGCCGCGCACAACAGGAGCATGACCCCGGGGGAGCAGGAGTCCCTCCGCCGTATCCGTCCCCCTCGGGAGCTTCCACCGGAGCCGGCGGTCGCCCGGCCGTATGAGGGTTCCATGGCGATGCTGCCGGTCGCGCAGCTGTACGTACGGGACGTACCCGATCTGCACGCGCCCGAAGGGGCGGACCTGCTCCAGGTCCTGTGGTGTCCCTTCGACCACCCGGTCATGCCCAGGACCGCGCTGTTCTGGCGGTCGGCGGCCACGGTGACCGAGCATCTCACCACGCCCCCGGAACCGCCCGCGATGCAGTTCGACCACTATCTGCCCGAGCCTTGCCTGATCAGCCCCGAGCGGGTCACCGAGTACCCCAGTCCCATGGAGTTGAGCAAGGAACTGCGGGAGCAGCTGGGGAACTGGAGCCTCTGGCAGGCAGCCGACGCGGGTGTGGACAGCTCCTACGCGCCCTACCCGCAGGAGTTCTACGACAGCGCGCTGTCCGTCGCGCCCGGCTGGAAAGCCGGCGGCTGGCCTTCCTGGGGCCCCACCGACCCCGCACCCAGGCTCTGCCCCGCCTGCGACAGCGAGATGGACGCCCTGCTGACCATCGCCACGTTCGAGAGTTCCGGCACCACCCGCAGCTGGAATCCGTACGGGCATCCGGCCGAGGGGCCGGCCACCGGCCCCGGCTCTTCCGATGCGAGGCAACCCACCAAGGTCCAGATCGGCAGCGGCTACAAGCAGCAGCTCTACATCTGCCCGGACGCGCCGGAACACCCCCACACCGAACTGATGCAGTAACTGGTCACATCCCGTTCGGTTCGTGCTGGGAACGGAGCGTCAGGAACGGCCTGCTCCCGGCGCCTTGGTCAGCGGGCCAGCAGCGTCAGCACGGCCTCCGCCACACCCGTCGCCGACGCCGGGTTCTGGCCCGTGACCAGTCGGCCGTCGACGACGACATGTGCCTGGTAGACGCCCGCATCGCTGTGGTCGGCCCCGCGCTCCGCCAGCGCGTCCTGGAGGAAGAAGGGCACCAGGGCGTCGACACCGCTCTCGCGCTCCTCGGCGTTGGTGAACGAGGTGACGTTCTGCCCGTCGAGGAGAGGGCGGCCATCGGGCAGGGTGAGATCGAGCAGCCCCGCCGGTCCATGGCACACGGCGGCCACGGTCCCGCCCGCCGCGTACACCGCGGATCCGAGGCGGGCCACCGCCGGGTTGCCGGGGAAGTCCCACATCGCGCCGTGACCCCCGACGTAGAGGACCGCGTCGTAGTCCGCGGGGTCCAGGTCGTCGATCCGGGCGGCGGTATCCAGATCGACCTCCTCCAGGAAGGCGCGCTGCACCGGGTCGGAGATGTCGGCGCCGTCGACCGGCGGGCGACCGCCCCGGACGGAGCAGATCTCGACCCGGCAGCCGGCGTCGGTGAACACCTGCCAGGGGTGCGCGGCCTCGGAGAGCCAGAATCCGGTCTCCCGGCCCGACTCGCCGAGCGTGCCGTGACTGGTGAGGACGAACAGGATCGACGGCGTGCGGGGTCGGGGCATCTCATGTCTCCTGGCGGTCGGTTGGTGGTCGGGCGGTCGGTCCGGCGGACAGGCGGTCGGCGACCGCTTGCGGGACGGTGCGGTGCGCTACGGTGCGGTGCGGTCGCTCATGGACGGCCCGGCGGGCGCCCGGAAGGCCCGGGCCGGACGGCTGACGGACCGGTGTCCCGACCGCTCTCCGGTGGAGGACCCGTGCCGCGGATGAGATCGGCGGCCCGTTCCGCGATCGCGAGCGTCGGGGCATTGGTGTTCCCCCTCGGTACGGAGGGCATCACGGACGCGTCCGCCACCCTCAGGCCGTCCACTCCGCGCACCCGCAGCCGAAGGTCGCAGACCGCGGTGTCCGCTCCGCCCATCGCGCAACTGCTCGTCGGATGGTGCATGGTGACGACGTTGTGCCGGATCCACTCCCGTATCTCCCGCTCGCCGCCGCGCACATGCGGACCGGGCAGGAGTTCTCCGGCCGTCAGCCCGGCGAACGGCTCCCGTGCGGCGATCTCCCGGGCGATGCGCACCCCCGCCGTGAGAACGTCCAGATCGGCCTCGGCGGTGAGATAGGCGGGGTCGATCGCGGGCGCGGCGGACGGGTCCGCCGACGCGAGCCCGATCCGGCCGCGGCTGCGTACGTCGGAGCAGGTCACCAGCACCAGGACCCGGTCCGAGCCGTCCCCGTCCCCGTCCCCGGAGCCGGGAATGGCCGGCGGGACGATGTGGTACTGGAGATCGGGCGCGGGCAGCCCCTCGCGGGTGCGCAGGAATCCGCCGCTCTCACCGCCGTTGGACGTCCACGGCCCGCGCCCCAGCGTCCGCCAGAGCAGTGCGCTGCCGCGGACGGGCGCGGACGGCGGCGTCCGCCACACCATGTCGACCCGCGGATGGTCCTGGAGCCCCGTCCCCACCGCCGGTGCCGCGACGAGGGTCTCGATGCCGTGCCCGGCGAGATGACCTCCGTCGCCCACGCCCGACAGCATGAGCAGCTGCGGCGAGCGGATCGCGCCCGCGCAGAGGATGACCTCGCCGTCCGTACGGGCCTCGTGTTCGACGCCGTCCCGGAGGTAGCGCACCGCGGTGGCACGCCCGTCCTCGATGACGACCCGGGTCGCCAGGGCCCCGGTCGCCACGGTGAGATTCCGGCGCCCGGCGGCCGGGCGCAGATAGGCGTCGGCGGCCGAACGGCGGCGTCCGCGCCGCTGGGTGAGCCGGTAGAAGCCCACGCCGTCCAGCGTCCCGGTGCCGTCGGGCGAATCCGCGCCGAAGCCGTCGTTCGCCCGCAGCCCGTACGACTCGGCGGCGGTGACCCAGGCCCGGGTCAGCCGGCTGCGGTGCCGGTGCGTCCCGATTCCGAGCGCGCGCTCAGCGCGCAGGAAGTACGGCAGCAGGTCGTCGAAGCCCCAGCCCGTACAGCCGTGGGCATCGCGCCAGGAGTCGAAGTCGGCCCGGCTGCCCCGTACATAGATCATGGCGTTCGTCGACGAGGTGCCGCCCAGGGTCCGGCCGCTGGGCCAGTAGACGCTGCGGTCGGCGGCGTGCTGCTGGGGGACGGTGGAGTACGCCCAGTCGTAGGGACCGCGGAACAGTCTCGGCATGGCGGCGGGGACCCGGATGTCCTCCGAGTCGTCCGGCGGTCCGGCCTCCAGCAGCAGGACCCGGACGGCGGGGTCCTCGCTGAGGCGGGCGGCCAGGACACAGCCCGCGCTGCCCCCGCCCACGACGATATAGCGGTAGCCCCTCGTCATCCCTTGACCGCCCCTGCCATGATTCCGCCGATGATCTGCCGTCCGAGGAGGGCGAACACCAGGAGTACGGGGATCGTCGCCAGCGCCGTGCCCGCGAGGATCAGGGAGTAGTCCTGGAAGTATCCGGCCGACAGCGTGGAGAGCGCCACCTGCACGGTGGGATCCTCCGGTGTGAGCACCACCAGCGGCCAGAAGAAGTCGTTCCACGCCTGCATGAAGGTGAAGACGCCGAGTACGGCGGCGGCCGGGCGGATCGCCGGCAGGACCACGTGCCAGTACACGCGGAAGGTGTGGCAGCCGTCCGTCCTGGCCGCGGCGATCAGTTCGTCGGGCACGCCCTCGCTGATGAACTGCCGCATCCAGAAGACGCCGAAGGCCGTGACCATGCCCGGTACGACCACGGCGGGCAGGGTTCCGGCCCACCCCAGCCGCCCCATCAGGATGTACAGCGGGATGATGCCGAGCTGGGTCGGGACCATCATGGTGCCGATCACGATCATCAGCAGTGCCTGTCTGCCCCGGAACCGCAGCTTGGCGAAGGCGAACCCCGCGAGCGAGCTGAACACCAGGACGGACAGGGTGATCGCGCTCGCGACGATGAGCGAGTTGACGAGGGCGAGCAGGAAGTCGGTGGTCTCGAAGACCCGGCGGATGTTCTCCGGCAGACTGCCGCCCGGCAGCAGCGGCGGGGGAGTCCGGGCGACGGCCTCGTTGTCGTGGGAGGCGACGACGGCCGTCCAGTACAGCGGGAACGCCGAGGCGAGGACGACGGCGGTCAGCAGCGCGTAGGTGAGCGGTCCGGCCTCGTGGAGCCGCTGCAACCGTGAACGGCGGTACCGTCTTCGGGCCCTGCCGCTGCCGCTGCCGCCGTTGCCGCCGCTGCCGGGTCCGGGTCCGGGGCCCGCGCGCTGGGCGTCCGGGCCGCCGGCGCGCGAGGCCCGGACCGGAGCCCGGACGGCCGGGTGCGGCCCTGTGTCATTGCCGGTCATCGTTCTCCCTCTCCTTCCCCGTGCCGGAGGTCGCCGCCGTCGTCAGTCGCTGCTGCGGATCCGCCGGGTGATCAGGTAATTGACGGCCGCCGCCACGATGATGATCAGGAACATGACCCAGGCGATGGTGGCCGCGTAGCCGAAGTCGAACTCGCGGAAGCCCTGCTCGTACAGGTAGACCGTGAGCGTCTGGAACTGCCGGTCCGAGCCGCCCGTGACACCGCCGGGTGTCGGGTCGAACAGCAGCGGTTCGGCGAAGAGCTGGAGGCCCTGGATCGTCGAGATGATCACGGTGAAGACGATGACGGGCCGGAGCGAGGGAATGGTGATGTGGCGGAACATCTGGAAGCCGCTCGCGCCCTCGGTGAGCGCCGCCTCGTACCGCTCCCTCGGGACGGTCTGCATGGCCGCGAGATAGATCAGGGCGTTGTAGCCGGTCCAGCGCCAGATCACCATGACCGAGATGACGGCATGGGAGCTCGCCCGGCCGGCCTGCCAGTCGACCGGGCCGATGCCGACCAGGTCCAGCGCCCAGTTGACGAGCCCGAAGTCCCGCCCGAACAACTGGGTGAAGATGATCCCCACGGCCGCCACGGAGGCGACGTTCGGCAGGACCACTCCCATCCGGAACGCCGTCCTGGCGCGCAGCCGGATATTGAGCAGATGCGCGAGACCGAGTGCGAGCAGCAGTTGCGGGACGGTGGACAGGACCCAGATGGAGAGGGTGTTGAACAGCGCGTTCCAGAAGTACTCGTCGGAGATCAGACGGGCGTAGTTCCCGAGTCCCACCCAATCGTCGGGGCTCTCGCTGATCAGCTGCCACTCGTGGAGCGACACATAGAGCGTGTAGCCGATGGGGAACAGACCGAAGCCGAAGAAGAGAAGGAAGAACGGGGAGACGTACAGATACGGCGAGAACTTCTCGTCGAGCCGCACCAGCAGCGATCCCCGGTCGGGCCCCGGCCTCTTCCCGTCCGCCGGTCCGGCTCCCGCCGGGGCCCCGCCCGCGAGCGCCGCCCCGGCCCCGGCGTGGCTAGTCGGCAGCCTTCTTCGCATCGCTCACTGCCTTCTTCCAGGCCTCCGCCGGTGATTCACTGCCCTGCTCGACACGGCGGATGCCGTTCTGGACCGCCAGCCGCACGGCGGCGGAAGCGGGGCCCTGGTACTGCGGTTTCAGCGCCTTCGCGGAGTCGGTGAAGATCTGCCCGATCGGCGCGTCGCCGAAGAACGGCTTTCTGAAGCCCGTCATCGCCGGGTCCTCGTACAGCGACGGTGTGGAAGGGAGATTGCCGATCTTCTTGAAGACCTTCATCGCCTGCTCCGGCGCGGTCAGCCACTGGGCCAGCTTGTACGCCTCGTCGGCGTTCTTGGACTGCTTCGGTACGGTCAGCCAGGAGCCGCCCCAGTTGCCCCCGCCGCCGCCGGGCACGGAGGCGATGTCCCACTGGCCGGACGTCTTGGGCGCCTGGCTCTGGATGAAGGCCGTCACCCAGGCGGGGCAGGTGACCGTGGCGAACTTGCCCTGCTGGAACGCGGTGCCCCAGGCGGGGCTGAAGGCGGCGATGTTCGCCGAGAGTCCGGCCTCCGTCGCCTTGGTGACCAGGTCGAAGGACTCCTTGACCGCGGGGTTGGTCTCCACGATGAGCGAGTCGTCCTCGTCGTAGAACGCCTTCGGCGCCTGTCCGAGCACCGCGTTGAACATCAGCGCCCCGCTGTCGAAGAACTTCGCCCCGGTCTTCGCCTCCATGAACCGCTCACCGGTCCTGATGTAGCTCTCCCAGTCGGGCCACAGTCCCGAGACCGACTTCCGGTCGCTGGGCAGCCCCGCTTTCTCGAAGAGGTCCTTGCGATAGCAGATGGCGAGCCCGCCGACGTCCGTCCCGAGCCCGATCTGCGTCTTGGCGTCGGCCTTGGACTGCGCCCATTTCCAGGGCAGCCACTGGCTCTCCAGCTCGCCGGCGCCGAAGTCGTACAGATTGCGGAACTTCTGCGGCTGCGCGGTGAACTGGGCGAGGAAGTCCCCTTCGACGGCCACCACGTCCGGAGCGCCGCGGCCGGCGGCCAGCTGGGTGGCGAGTTGCTTGTGGTGCGTCTGGTAGTCGCTCACCCGCTCCACAATGGTGACATCGGGGTTCTTTTCCATGTATTCCTTGTACAGATCCTTGAAGCCGAAGTCGTTGAACGTACCGATCGTGAGGCGGACCTTGCCGCCGCCGCTGTCCCCGCTGCCGCACCCCGCGGTGAGCGCGGCCACCAGCGTGCCCACGGCCACGAGGACGACCGGTACGCGTCGGCGGCCTCCGGTCCGTCGGGATCCCTCCATCTGAACGCCTCCTTCGCCTGGCGCGAGGGTTCGGGCTGAATGTCCCCGATGTGATGGCCCTCCCGGGAGTGGTGAATGTAATCCCGTGTCTCTGCTGTGGCAATAGATAGGAAGGGCTGCTTACCAAGTCGTGTCCTTGGCCGTCGCTCCTCATCGCCATTGCCGGTGCCATCGCCGTCGGCGCCGTCCTCAGCCCGTCCAGACCGCGGGGAGGTTTCCGCGGTGCTGTTCGAGCAGCGCGTCCAGCAGGGCCCCCGCCGGTGCCCAGTCCTTCACCAGCGGATTCGCCATGAGGGCCAGTCGTGCGGTGCGGCGGTCGCCGGTCAGGGCCGCCTCCACGGTGAGCCTCTCGTACGCCTTGACCTGCTGGACGAGCCCCAGCAGCTCGGGCGGCAGCGGACGGACGCCCACCGGCGTGGCGCCGTCCGCCCCGATGCGCGCCGACACCTCCACCACGGCGTCGTCCGGCAGGCCGGGGACGGTGCCGTCGTTGCGGACGTTGACCGCCTGCACATCGCCCCGGTCGTCGTGGAGCGAGGCGATCAGCTGCACCGCCGCCTCGCTGTAGTGGCTGCCGCCCCGCCGGGTGAGCAGCTCGGGCTTGGTGTCGAGCGACGGGTCCCGGTACAGCTCCAGCAGTTCCCGCTCGATCCGCATCACCTCCCGCGCGCGGATGTCGCCGGCCCGCTGGGCGGCCACCATGTCGGCGGTGCGGTAGTAGAACCGCAGATAGCGCGACGGAACCGCCCCGAGGTCGTCGAGCAGTTCGCGCGGCAGCTCCAGATGTCCGGCGAGCGTGTCGCCGTGTGCGCGGAGCAGCAGGGGCAGCGCGTCCTCGCCGTCCACCCGGACCGCGCGCTCCCAGGTGAGGTGGTTGAGGCCGACGTGCTCCAGCTCCACCCGGTCCGGAGCGACACCGAGGAGCCCGGCGAACCTCCGCTGCAGCCCGATCGCCACATTGCACAGCCCGATCGCCCGGTGTCCGGCGTCCAGCAGTGCCTGGGAGACGATGCCGACCGGGTTGGTGAAGTCCACGATCCAGGCGCCGGGCGCCGCGTGCCGGGCCACCTGCTCGGCCAGGTCCAGCACGACGGGGACCGTTCGCAGCGCCTTGGCGAACCCGCCGGCGCCGGTGGTCTCCTGGCCGACGCGGCCCTCGGAGAGCGGGATGGTCTCGTCGAGGAGCCGGGCCTCCTGGCCGCCCACCCGCAGCTGTACGACGACGAAGTCCGCGCCCTCGACCGCCCGGGGGACGCTGGTGGTCGTGGTGAGCCGGCCCTCCCAGCCGTGCCGCCGCAGGATCCGGCCGGCGATCCCGCCGACGGTCTCCAGCCGTTCGGCGGCGATGTCGTGCAGGGCCAGCTCCCCGACGCGGATCCGGTCCCCGAACCGGGCGAGTCCGTCGACCAGCTCCGGGGTGTAGGTGCTGGCCCCGCCGATCACAGCGATCTTGACCGCCATGCGGATCACTCCTCTTCTCTGGAAGGAAACGCAGTAGATAGTTATGATCCCTTACTATAGTCGTGAGTGACAGAGAACTGCGGGACTCGGGACGACGGGGCACAGGTGGCACGGGACACGATGACGAAGGCGGCCGTCCTCGCTGTGGACGGCGGAAACTCAAAGACCGATCTGGCGCTGGTGGCGGCGGACGGCACACTCGTCGCCGCCGTACGCGGGCCGGGCTCGTCGCATCAGCGGCTCGGGATACAGGGAGCCGTGGGCGCCCTGCGGGAAGGCGTCGCGCTGCTGCGCGCCGAGGCCGGATACCCGAGCGAAGGGACAGGTCCTGAGGATCCGTGCGGGCCGCACGCCGGTCCGCCCGATCCGGCATTCCCCTCCGGCACCCCGATCGCACGAGTCGGCGTCTTCTGCCTCGCCGGGATCGATCTGCCGGTGGACGACCGCCGGGTGGGAGCCGCCCTGCGCGCGGAACGGCTCACCGACTCGCTCGTCCTCAACAACGACGCCTTCTCCGTGCTGTGGGCCGGCTGCCCCGAGAAGTGGGGCGTCGCCGTCGGCGCGGGCACCGGCCTCAACTGCGTAGGCATCGCACCCGACGGACGCGAACTGCGGTTTCCCGCACTCGGCCGGATCTCCGGAGACTGGGTCGCGGGCGGGCGGTGGCTCGGTGTGCGCGCACTCGGCCAGGCCGTGCGCGCGGCGGACGGCAGGGGCCGGCGGACGATCCTGGAACGGGCCGTCCCGGAGTACTACGGGCTGCCCACACCGATGGCCGTCGCGGAAGCCGTCTACACGTCCCGCATCCAGGAACGCCAGCTCTTCGCGCTCGCGCCGACCGTCTTCCGCGCGGCGGCCGAGGGCGACACGGTCGCCCGCGAACTGATCGACCGGATCGCGGACGAGATCGTCACCTATGTCTCCACGACCGTACGCCGCCTGGAACTCGCCGGCACCCGTGTCCCGGTCGTCCTCGGCGGCGGGCTCTTCGACTCCGGGGACCGCACGTTCCTCGACGGAGTACGGGAGGGCATCACCGCCGTCGCACCCCACGCGCTCATCCGCGTACTCACCTCCCCGCCGGTCCTCGGCGCGGCGCTGCGGGGGCTGGCGTCGCTCGACGACGCCGAACCGGGCGCCGAGGAGCGCGTGGCCCGGGCGTTCGGCCGCCGCCGGGTGCCCCGGGCGGCGGCCGACGAGCCGGCACCCGGGCCCGCGGACCCGCTGAGCGGAACGGCGATCGAGTCGGGCCCGGTATGAGCACCCTCGGCACGGGCGCAGGTTCCGCCGGGCCCACCGGGTCCGCTCGGACTGCCGGGACCGTCGGGTCCGGCACGGCCACGGGGTCCTCCGGGATGGCCGCGCCCGTCCGGACCGGCAGGGCCGCCGACACCACCGGGTGCGCCGGGACCGCCAGGACCCACAGGGCTGCCGGCCACCCCCGGCCCACCGCGACCGGCGCTCAGCCGCCTGGGCCCGGCGGGGGCTCGCTCAGCAGCCGGTCCCAGGCCGTCGACACCGCACTGCCGACCGCGCCGTGGAGCACCGCCTCCGTGCCCAGCATGGAGTTCACGACCTGGATCGACAGCGGTGTCAGCGACCGCAGCTCCGTCTCGATCGGATGCATCAGCAGATCGCCGTTGTGGCCGACACCGCCGCCGAGCACCACCACCTCCGGGTCGACCACCGCCGCGACGGTGGAGACGGCCCGCGCCAGCAGCCGTGCCTGTGTCTGGACCACCTCGCGGGCCAGCGGATCCCCCTTGCGCGCGAGGGAGAAGACCGTGCGCAGCGTCATCGGGCGCTCGGCGCCGCGCGCCGCGCCCAGGCGGGCGATCGCGTCCGAGACCGCGGGGCTGGTGAACCAGCCCCGCCACGGCGGTCCGCTCTCCGCGCCGCCGTCCAGACCGATCGGGAGGTACCCGATCTCACCGGCGAGCCCGCGCGCTCCCCGGTGCAGCCTGCCGTCGATCACCAGGCCGAGGCCCACTCCCGTACCGACCGACAGATACGCGAAGTTGCCGCACTGCCGGCCGTACCCCTTCCACAACTCGCCCAGGGCGGCCAGGTTGACGTCGTTCTCGATGTCGACGTCCGTCTCGAACTGCGCCCGGATCTCCCCGACGATGCCCTGGCGTTCCCAGCCCGGCAGATTCGCCGCCAGCATCATCAGCCCGCGCGCGGGGTCGACGACACCCGGGCTGCCCACCGTCACCTGGTTGACCTGCGCCCAGCCGACGCCCTTGTCCCGCATCACCGTCTTGGTGATCGCCCCGATCTGGTCGAGCAGCGTCCGGTTGCTCCGCAGCCGTACCCGCTCGTCGTGGCGGGCGACGATGGTGCCCGACAGATCGGCGAGCGCCGCGCGCACCCAGCGGCGCCCCACATCGATCCCGACGACCCAGGCGGCCTCATTGCTCACTTCGTACAGAACGGCCTTCGGACCCTGGCTCCCGTGCGTGGACCCGGCCTCACGGATCAGTCCGGCGGAGACGAGATCCGTGAACACCTGCGAGACGGTCGGCTTGGACAGCCCGACGACCCGCGAGACCTGCGACCGCGACAGCACACCGTGGTGCTGGATCGCGTCGATGACCGACCGCCGGTTGATGGCGCGGACCATCGAGGGATCGGCCCTGGCGAAGGTACGGTGCTCGACAAACACGGTCCCCACCTCCTCGGACGCGACGGATGAGCGCGCCAATGGTACTCACACTTCGGGCGGTCGATCATGAAGGACCCCACCGGCGGCCCGCCCCGGCGGCTCGACGAACCACTCGAACTGGATCCGGGTGCCTGGCCGCACCGCGAGACCTACCTTCTGCTGACCGCTCTGGTCGTGCCCCGCCCCATCGCCTGGGTGTCCACCAGCGGCCCCGGCGGGGTCCCGAACATCGCCCCGCACTCCTTCTTCAACCTCGTCGCCCATGAGCCGCCGCACATCCTCTTCAGCGCGACCGGAGTCCGCGACACCCTGCGGAACGTCCGGGCGTCGGGGGACTTCGTCGTCAATATCGTGTCCGAGGACCTGGTCGAGGCGATGAACCTCACCGCGGCCGACTTCCCGCCGGAGGAGGACGAGTTCCAGTGGGCGGGCCTGACGGCGCGGCCCTCCGCACGGGTCACCGCGCCGCACGTGGCCGAGGCCAGGGCCCATCTCGAATGCCGGCTGGAACGCGAGATCTCCGTCGGCGGCGCGAACCTCGTCATCGGGGAGGTCGTACACATCCGGGTCGACCCCTCGGTCTGGCGCGACGGCCGGGTCTCCCCCCGGCACCTCGCGCCCGTCGGCAGGCTGGCCGGTTCCGCGTACACGCGGTTCGGCGAGGTGTTCTCGCTGCCCCGCCCGTACTGGGACCCGGAGACCGGGGCACCCGTCACCCCCGAACAGCGCAGCCAGCGCAGACATCACAGACAGAGCACCCAGCGCCCCGAGGACACCGAGGAGGAATGATGCTGGCAGGGATAGCAGTCGGACGCACCCGCATCCGGTGCGCGATCGGTACGGGACCCGGCGACGTCCACGCCACGGCCGGCTTCCCGGTCACCTCGCCGGACGAGACCGTGGACCGCGTCACCCGGTATCTGGCCGGACAGCAGGAGCGGTACGGCGAGGTCACCGCGCTCGGGCTCTCCTGCTTCGGCCCGCTGGGGCTGCGCCCCGGAGAACCGGAGTACGGCCGGGTGACCTCGACGCTGATGACGCGGTGGCAGGGCTACGACCTGGTGGGCGCGGTCCGGCGTACGCTCGACGTCCCCATCGTGCTGGACACGGACGTCAACAGCGCCGCGATGGCCGAGTGGTCGGCCGGTGCCGGGCGGGGGCTCGGCACCGTCGCGTATCTCACCGTCGGCACCGGACTCGGGGCGGGCGCCGTGACCGGCGGACGACCGGTGCACGGCCGTGCCCACCCGGAGATGGGCCATCTGCCGGTCGCCCGCCACCCGTCCGACGAGGTGGCCGGACGCTGCCGGCACCACCGCGACTGCCTGGAGGGGCTGGCGAAGGCCGGTGCGATCGCGGCACGCCTCGGCTGGAGCCCTTCGGCGCTCGGCGGACTGACCGGCGCGGATCTCGACAGGCTGCCCGGGGAGGCGGTCCGGCTGGAGGCGTGGTACCTCGCCCAGCTCACCACCGCGCTCACCTATCTCCTGTCACCGGATCGCATCGTCGTCGCCGGAGTCCTCATGGCGGTGCCCGGGATGCTCGCCGCACTGCGGGACGCCACCGTCGAACGGCTCGGCGACGACCCCGGTGTGACCCCCGTGGTGACGGACATCGAGAACTACCTCCTGCCGTCGCCGCTCGGCGGCCGGGCCGAGATCCTCGGCACCCTCGCACTCGCCGGAGCCGCCCTCGCTCCGGTCCGCTCTGAATGACCGAACTCCCTTCCTGACTGCTGATCCCCGGCGCACGGCCGGTGACCAGTCAGGGGACTCCCGTACGAACGACCAGGACATCGCACTCGTGGACAGGGAAAGGCCGACATCATGGGAACCACCACCGAAGGCATCCGGCATGTGCGGAATCTGATCGGAGGGACCTGGCGACCCGCCGTCTCGGGGCTCACGATCTCCCGCGAGAACCCGGCCGACACCGATCAGACGGTCGCCACCTGCCCCGCGTCCGCGGCCGAGGACGTGGCCGAGGCGATCGCGGCGGCGAAGGCCGCCGCACCGGGCTGGGCGGCCACGGACGTACGGGAGCGGATCGGGATCATCGGCCGGGCGCTCGACATCCTCGGGGAACGGGCCGCCGAACTCGCCACCGCGGACGTGCTGGAGTCCGGGAAGACGCTCGCGGAGTGCGAGGGTGAGATCGCCCGCGCGCTCGCGGCGACCGGATACCAACTGGAGATCGCGCCCGGGCTGCTGTACGGCGAGAGGTCGCTCCCGTCCGGCCTGGACGTGGAGATGACCCGCTCGCCGGTGGGTGTCGCCGCGCTGATCACGCCCTGGAACTACCCCTTCAGCGCGGTCATCCGCAAGAGTGTGCCGGCCCTGGTCGCGGGCAACACGGTGGTGGTCAAACCGTCCGAACTCACCCCCGTGACCGCGGAGATCACCGGTGCCGCCCTGACCGAGGCCGGTCTGCCACCCGGTGTCTTCAACCTGGTGTACGGGACCGGGCAGGACGCGGGAGCCCCTCTGGTGGACGACCCGGTGCCGGGCGCGATCTCCTTCACCGGCTCCACCCGTGTCGGGCTCGCCGTCGCCCGCGACACCGGCGGCCGGGATGTGAAGGTCCAGGTGGAGATGGGCGGCAAGAATCCGCTCGTGATCCTGGCCGACGCCGATCTGGACCGCGCGATCGACGCCGCCGTGTCCGCCTCGTACACGGCGGCGGGGCAGTGGTGCATCGCGACCAGCCGGATCATCGTCGAGGAACCGGTCTTCGAGGAGTTCCGGGACCGCTTCGTCGCCCGGACCCGGCAGGTCCGGGTGGGTGACGGCCTCTCGGAGGGCACCGACATGGGACCGGTCAGCTCGAAGGTCCAGTACGACAAGGTCCTCTCCTACCTCAGGCCCGACACGCTCACCGGGACCGTTCTCGTCGGTGGCGGCGCGCACACCGGCGAGGACGTGGCGAACGGCTACTACATCCAGCCCACCGTCGTCGAACGCCCCGACCCCGCCTCGGCGCTGGTCCAGGAGGAGGTGTTCGGCCCGGTCGTCTCCCTGCTCTGCGCCACCGGCCTCGACGACGCGATCCGCCTCGCCAACGACACCTCGTACGGCCTGTGCGCGGCCGTCTTCACCCGGGACACCGACCGGGCCCGGCGCTTCGCGGCCGCCGTCGACGCCGGCCGCGTCGGCATCAATATGCCGACCTCCGTCGGCGACCACCATGTGCCGGGCGGCGGCCGCAAGAACAGCGGCCGCGGTGAGTACGAGGGCGCGGAGGACGGGATCGTGTTCTTCACCCACCTGAAGCCGGTCTTCATCCCGCGCTGACCGCTGCGCCGCCCCTGGGGGCGCTCCCGTGCCCGGCCCTCCCCCGCCCGGTGGGCCGGGCCCCGGTCCACCGGGCCCGGACCGCTGGTCCTGCGGATGGATCCTGGCCTACAGGATCCGGTCGACCGGGCCCGCGTACGGCTCTTGGGATGGTGCGGGGGACGGGGTGAAAGCGATGTCGAGGCCGGTCAGTCCCCGGAAGTTGAGACTGTTCTGCCAGCGCGGCGCGGCGCCGTCGAGCTTCCAGTCGGGCAGACGGGTGAGCAGTGCCTCCAGGACGACGGCGCCCTCCAGCCGGGCCAGCGCCGCGCCGAGGCAGAAGTGCGGCCCGTACCCGAAGGCGATGTGCCGCCCGCCGGGGCGCTCGAAGTCCAGTACGTCGGGGTCGGGGAATGCGGCGGGATCCCGGTTGGCGGCGCCGCACACCAGCAGCACCGCCTGACCGGCGGCGATGGAGCGGCCCGCCAGGTCCAGGTCGTGCCGAGCCCTGCGCAGCAGCAACTGCACCGGGCTGTCGTAGCGCAGGAGTTCCTCGACGGCGGCGGGGATCAGGTCCCCGCGGTCGCGCAGTTGCCCGGCGGCCCGCGGGTGGTCGAGGAGGGCGAGTGCCGCGTTGCCGATGAAGTGGGTGGTGGTCTCATGCCCGGCGATCAGGAGCAGGGCGGTGTTGGCGAGGAGTTCATCGAAGTCCTGGTCCGGGTTCTCGGTCCCGGTGGCCAGAAGGGCGCGCAGGGTGTGGGGCGCGGGCGGGCCGTCCTCGCGGGTCAGGAGTTCCCGGAGGTAGGCGAGCATCTCGGCCATGCTCTGCGAGGCGGTCCGGGATTCGTCGGCGTCGAGCCGGGAGCTGCCGATGGCCGCGGCGATCGGGTCGGACCAGGAGGACAGGACGGGCCGGTCCTCTTCCGGGACGCCGAGGAGGTCGCAGATGACGGCCAGGGGCAGAGGGCGGGCGAGGTCCGCGACGATGTCCAGCCGGCCGGCCGGCTCCGCGCGGGTGATGATCCGGTCGACGGCGTCGGAGATGCGGCCGCGGAGCGCCGCCACGGCCCGGGGCGTGAAGGCTCTGCTGAGCAGGGCGCGTAAACGGGCGTGGTCGGGGGCGTCGCTGTAGAGCATCTGCCGGCTCAGGACCCGGGCCAGCGGCCGTAGTTCCTCGGAGACCGCCTCGATGTCCGGATAGCGCACCGAGGAGAAGCGTGGATCACTCGCCGTGCTGCTGACCACAGCATGACTGGTGGCGATCCAGGCGTTGAGATGACGGTCCCAGAAGAGTTCGTCGGTGTTTCGCAGATCCCGGTAGAAGTCGTAGAGACGGTCCTGGCTCCGGGGCCTCAGGGCGGACAGCAGTGACGCGGGCTTTGCGTGAGTGGGCACCGCTGCACGGTAGCAGCAGACGATCATCCCGATGTCCGATTGCCATGACGGTCCGAACCTTGCACGGCAGGGTGAGTAAGTCCGGGGCCACCCTGGCCACTTGGCTGCCGGGACGGCGATGCCGCCCGGCTGGGCGCCGGGTCCCGGGAGCCGCGCCGGTCGGGTGCCACGGGCGGTTCCGGTGCACGGGCCGCCGCCCGCGCACTCGTCCGCTCCCGGTGAGGACATCCGGTCGCACGGCATCCCGCCCCCGGTGCGATCCGCCCGGCCCCCGGCGTATACGGGACGGCGGTACGGCCCCGGTGCCCCGGCGCGGGCACCGGCGGGCTGGGGGAAGGGGGAGGCGCCTCCGCCCGTACCGGCCATTCGGCCCTCCACCGGTCGCCCGCGTACGCGGGCCGCCGCAGGATCGATCCGACAGCGCGACGGTACGGCAGCGTCGGCACGGCAGCGCGGACGGACACGATGGACGACGACTCGGCCCGCCCCGGCCACGGCCCCGACGGCCGCCCCGGGCGCGCTCTGGACCGCAGGACGTTCCTCGGCGCGGCCGCTGCGGGGGCGAGTGGCGCCGCCATCGGGGTGGTGACCGGCTGCGGCCTCACCGCCGAGGCGCCCTCCGGACCGGGCCCCGGCCGGACGGGGCGCCCCGCGGCCCCGGAGCGGGACCTGCCGGGCACCTCCGACTGGCGCGTCCGGTCGGTCGGCCCGCCCGGGGCGGTCGAGGGCTACACCGACCGGGTGAGTGTGCTGCCGGGGGAGGAGTTCGGGCTGTACGTCTCCACCACGGCACCGGGTTTCCGCGTCTCGGCCTACCGGATGGGCTGGTACGGCGGCGCGCAGGCGCGGCTGCGGTGGCGGTCCGGCCGCCTGCCGGGCCGTGCACAGCGCCGGCCGGGTCCGCAAGGCGCCACCCAGACGGTACGGGCGGGCTGGCAGCGCTCCGCCGTGGGTGAGCACCGAGGGCTGGCCCGAAGGCGCGTATCTGCTCAGGCTGGACGCGGAGAACGGCCACCAGCGGTACGTACCGCTGATCGTCCGCTCCGCGACCGCCCGGGGCCGGACCCTGCTGATGCACGCCGCCGCGACCTGGCAGGCGTACAACAGATGGGGCGGGTACAGCCTCTACGCGGGCGGTGACGGCTCGTACGGGACCCGGTCGCTGGCCGTCAGCTTCGACCGGCCGTACGACAGCAACGGCGCGGAGAAGTTCCCCGTCTACGAACGGGCCGCGGTGGCGCTCGCCGAGCGGCTCGGCATCCCGCTGGCGTACACCACCGGTATGGACGTCCACCGGGACCCCTCGGTGCTCAAGGGGGCGACCGCCGTGATCTCGCTCGGCCACGACGAGTACTGGACCCCGCAGCAGCGCCGCCATGTCACCGAAGCCCGGGACGCGGGAGCCAACGTGGCCTTCCTCGGGGCCAACGCGTGCTTCCGCCGGATCAGGCTGGAGCCCGGGCCGGGAGGAGCCCTGCGCACGGTCGTCTGCTACAAGTCCGGCTACCGGAGCGACCCGGCGCTGGCGGACCACCCCACGATGCCGACCAACGACTTCAGATCACCGCCCGCGCCCGCCCCGGAGTCCGCCCTGACCGGGGTGCTCTACGAGGGCTATCCCACCGACGCCTCCTACGTCGTCCACAACGCGGACCACTGGATCTTCGCGGACACGGGGGTGCGGACGGGCGACTCGTTCGCCCATCTCGTCGGAGTGGAGTACGACCGGGTCACCCCGGACGCGCCCACCCCGGGGCCGCTGGAGATCGTCGCCCACTCCCCGCTGATCTGCAAGGGGCGGAGCAGCCATGCGGACACGGCGTACTACACCGTCCCGAGCGGTGCCGGTGTCTTCGCCGCCGGGACCATGCGATGGGTGGAAGGCCTGATGGCCGGCACCCGGGAGAACGGCCGCAACCACGGGCTGGACGCGCGCACCGGAGCCTTCGTCACCCGCGCGACCGAGAACGTGCTCCGTGCCTTCTCGGCGGGCCCGGCGGCCCGGACGATGCCGGTGCCCGAGGACAACGTGAGCCGTGTGTACGGGCGCACGGCGGCCGGGCCCGGGGCGGCGCGGTAGCGCGAGACGCGAGCGGGGCCCGGGAGAGGGCCGCCACGCCTCCGTGGGCTCCGGAGTGTCAACCGTTCGCCCACGGCCGGGACCGGCTCGAAGCCCGCGGAACCCGGGGGCCGGCTTCCCGGAACCGGAACGGCCGCCACGGTCACCGGAGTCCTCGCCCGGCTCGCGCTCCTCGCCGGCATCTTCGTGGTGATCGCGGTCCGGCGCCGGACGGGCCGCGAGGACACCTGGTCCGGAAGCGGGACCTGCCCCCGGCACCGCTGACTCCGGCCAAGGGACCCGGGAGCCGGCCTCCGCGCGAGGCCGGCTCCCGGGCGTTCCGGGCCGTCAGAGTGTGCAGCCGGTGGTCGCCTCGCCGCCGGGCAGGGGTACGGTGCGGCTCGGCGGCGGGGTGACACCGCGCTGTGTCCACGCCACCAGGGCGTCGAAGGCCGCGGTGAAGCAGGACTGCATCGGCCGTACGACCTTCGGCGCCAGGTCGTGGAAGCCGTCGGCGTGGGTGCCGCCCTCGATCCGGTAGTACCGGTGCAGCTTGCCCCGGCCCGAGTCCTTCACCATCCGGTCGTACACATCGCCGGTCCGGGTGATCGGCAGCTGGACGTCCAATGTGCCCTGGACGGTGATCAGCGGCCGGGTGATACGGCCGGTCAGTGAGACCCGCTCGATCGCGTCGTGGACGCTGTCGGGCCTGGAGGCGTAGTCGTAGTCGGTGTCGCAGCCGGCGCCCGTCCCCTCGGCGCAGAACGGCGTGCCGGCCTGGGTGGCGCCGTCGTAGTCGGGGTCGAACTCCTCGCGGATGACGCGCTGCAGCAGGTCCCACTGGTTCAGGTAGTGGGCCTTCCACAGAACCTCGGAGCCCCTGGGGTACCCCTCGGCGTACATGGCCTCGGCCGCGCCGGGCTCGCCCCGCTCCCACCGGGGGAAGGCACGCAGGGCCGGGGGCAGGTTGGTCAGCAGGTTGGGCTCGTCCCGGGTGACCAGCAGGCCGTTCCAGTCGATGCCTCCCGAATAGAGCCGCGGGAAGTGCTCGAGCTGCCAGCGCACCAGATAGCCGGCCGCGGAGAGGCCGGCGGCGTACGTCCGGGTGGGCGGCTTGCCGTAGTGCCTGGCTGCCACCCGCTTGGCGGCGACGGTCAGCTGAGTGAGCCGCATATGCCACTCCATGACCGCGTCACCCGGCTTCGCGCCGTCCCGGTACATCTCGGGGCCGGTGTTGCCCTTGTCGGTGGCGGCGTACGCGAAGCCCTTCGCCAGTACCTGGTCGCTGATGATCTGGTCGTTGGCGTACTGGCGCCGGAGGCCGGGCGGGCCCGCGACGACCAGGCCGCCGTTCCAGTTGTCGGGCAGCCGGATCACGAACTGGCTGTCGTGGTTCCAGCCGTTGTTGGTGTTGGTGCGGGAGGTGTCCGGGAAGTAGCCGTCGAGCTGGATGCCGGGCACGTTCGAGGGGTTGACGGTGTTGCGGGCCTGAAGCCCGGCGTAGTCCTGTGGGTTGGTGAGGCCCAGCGGACGGGTGCCGGTCGTGGTCAGGTCGTCCACGCAGTGGCTGACCAGGCGCTCCGCGCCGGGGACGCGCAGCCGCTCCCCTTCGCAGGCCGGTTCGGCGGCGCTCGCCCCGGCTGAGGGGAGGAGGCCGACCGCCAGCAGGGCGGGTACGAGGGCGGCGAGGAGGCGCCGACGTCGGTACATCGGGCGGGACATGGCTCCAGCACTCCTTCTCGGGATGGGTGGTGCGGTGAACAGGAACAGGTGGACCGTAGGCCGCGGGCCCTGATGCCGAGGAGTGCCGGACGGCCACACCTCGCGGGCATCCGGCACACCCGCCGGGGCCACCCGTGCCGATCGGCACATGACCGGTGGCCACACTTCGGGCGGGACCGGTGCCCGGCGGCCTCGGTCCCGTACCGTCCCTTGGTGATGAGCTTTGTGGAGGGGGATCCGATGGCCTCACCGCCGACCGCCGTGCCGTGGATTCCGCCCGTGCTGTACACGACGGTCCTGGCCGGGGGGATCTACCACACGGCCGTCTCGGACGGCCCCGTGCACGCCGGGCGCATCGCGGGCTTCGTGGCGGGGCTGCTTCTGCTCCTCGCCCTCGAACCCGTCGAACGGCGCCGCCGGTCACCCGGCACCCCCGCCCGTCCCGCGGCGGCCCTGCTGGCCACTCGCCTGGTGCTGTTCTCGGCCGTCGCCGCGCTGGACGGTTCAGGTGTCTCGCGGGCCCTGCTCGTGCTGGTGCCGTTCACCGCCTGCCTCGCGTTCGGCCGGCGGGCCGGGCTCGTCAGCGGTGCGGGCTGCGTCGCCCTGCTGGTCGCCGGCTACACGCTGTGGGTACCCGGGTGGTGGGTGCGGTCGGCGTACGTGTCCGACCTGCTGATGTTCGCCCTGGGGCTGGCGCTGGCCTTGTCGATGGCAGCCGTCGCCGTGCGGGAGCAGCAGGGGCGGGTACGGCTGGAAGGCGTCCTGGCCGAACTGGAGAACTCGCACGAGCGGCTGTCGGAGTACGCCCTGCGGGTGGCGGAGCTGTCCACGGCCGACGAGCGCAACCGGGTCGCCCGGGAGATCCATGACAGCCTCGGACACCATCTCACCGCCGTCGCCATCCAGTTGGAGAAGGCCGAGGCGTTCCGGGAACTCGACCCGGGGGCCTCGGCCACAGCGGTGTCGGACGCCCGCTGGTCCGCCGGGAGGGCGCTCACGGAGGTCCGCGCATCCGTGAGCGCGCTGCGCGACGCCCGCCCCTTCTCCCTCACCCGCGCGCTCGCCGACCTGGTCCGACACCTCGGCGACGACCGCCTGACCGTGACCCTCCGGATCACCGGGGACGAGGCCGGGTACGACGCCGAATCACTCACCGCCCTGTACCGGGCCGCCCAGGAGGCGCTCACCAACGCCCACCGGCACGGGCGGGCGACCCGTATCGACGTCACGGCCGCCTACGGCGAGTCCGCCGCCCGGCTGGTCGTCACCGACAACGGGCGGGGCTTCGCCGCCGCCCCCACCGCGCGTCCCCGCGGCACCGGCTTCGGGATCCGCGGTATGCGTGAACGGGTCCAACTCCTCGGCGGGCGCGTCGACTTCGACGATCACCCGGCAGCCGGGGGAGCGGTGGTCACCGTCATGGTTCCCCGCAGCCCGCTGCATGCGGGAAGCGCCGGATGAGCGGCCCCGGGAATCCCGGTGCGCCCGTGCGCGTCCTGGTGGTCGACGACCAGGAGCTCGTACGGGAGGGGATTGCCTCGCTCCTCGGCATCCAGCCGGGCGTCACCGTCGTCGCCACCGCGTGCGACGGACCGCGGGCGGTCGAGGCCGCCGTCACCCACCGGCCGGACGTCGCCCTGGTCGACGTACGGATGCCCGGCATGGACGGCATCGAGACCGCCGCCGTCCTCGCCACCCGGGTGCCCTCCTGCCGGGTCGTCATGCTGACCACGTTCGACGACCGGGACTACGTCGCCCGCGCGCTCGGAGCCGGGGCCGTCGGCTATCTGCTCAAGAACCTCCCCTCCGCCGAACTCGCCCGCTCCGTACGCCTCGTCCACGCCGGGGTCGCCCAGCTCGACACCTCGGTGATGGCCGACCTGGCCGCCGCGCTGACGGCCACCGCTCCGGTGGCCCCGGCCCCGGAGCGGCCAGGCCGTCAGGCCCGGGGGCCGGCCGACGTACTGACCGGACGCGAGGTGGAGGTGCTGCGCCTTCTCGCGGGCGGCTCGACCAACCGGGAGATCGCCACCCGGCTCTTCCTGAGCGAAGGCACCGTCAAGAACCACATCTCCCGCATCCTCGGCCGCCTCAACCTCCGCGACCGCACCCAGGCCGCCCTGTACGCCCGTGACCACGGACTGCTCTGAGCCGGTCGTGGAGATCGTGGTGCACATGTGCGAGCGGCCGCCCGAGTTGGTGGCCCGATCAGGCGGGGCGGGACGGATCGGATGATCACGGCCGTTGGTCGCGGAGCCGCCACCGGCGCAGGGGCCGGCCGTCCTCGCAGGTCACCCACGTACCGTCGTTCCCGCCGACGACGGTGCCGGTTCCCGGCGCACCGTCAGCGCCGGGATAGCGCACCGCCGCGGCGACGGCCTTGATGTCCGACATCGCCACCAGCACATGCTCGACCCGCTCGCCGGCCGTACGCCGGACGAGGATGTCGCGGTCCGAGGCGAAGCAGGTGTCCTCGTACTCGTACCACTCGTCCCAGTACTCGACGGTGTCCGCGCTGTCGAAGCGTCCCAGAACGGGCCCCGTGCCCCCGGAGGCGAGCCAGTGGAGCCGATCGGGATGAACGTCCTGCGGAGTGGCGTACACCCTTCCCAGCAGCGAGGCCGTGCCTTCCCCGGTCCATCGCACCCAGGCGCCGTGTTCGCCGTCGGCGTCGAAGGCGGTCTCCCCGAACGTGCGGCCGTCGGGATGAATCCGCAGCGCGCGTTCGAAGTACGAGGTCTCCGGCGATACGGACAGCACCCGTCCGGTGGCGAGCTCGATCACCCGGCGTTCGAGGTACCCGGCGCCGTCCTCTTCGTCGTTGTCGCCCAGGACCGGTACGAACGCCCACAGATGAGCGTCCTCGGGCGGGAACACCACTTCTCCCGGCAGCGGAGTGAAGACACAGTCCATCAGGTCGGGGTGGCGCACCTGCCACACGGTCCGGCCGTCGGCGTCGACCGCGGCCATGTACCCGAGTCCGGCGAACGCCGCCCACCGCAGATCCCGGCTCACCGCCGCGCGCAGGACCGGCGACGGCCCGGGCGCCGGGAACCGTGCGAGGAGCCGGAGATCCTCCCCGAGCAGCACGGCCGCTCCGTCGGTGGCCACGGCGGACCAGCCGTACGGAAGCCGGACCGGCGCGTCCACCGTCTCCACGGGTGCCTCGCCGCTCAGTTCGGCCATACGCTCCGGCAGCAGCCGCCAGCGCTGCAGCGGCTGGTCCTTCGCCCAGGTCACCCAGGTGCCGTCCCCGCCGCCCACGATGCCGGCCGTCCGGGGCGAGTGGCGGGGATCGGGGTAGTGCACCCGCGCCGCCGGCTCCAGCGTCCGGGCGTCCAGCACCAGGTGCCCGGCCGGGCCGTCGGCCGGGCACCCCTCGCGTACCAGGTCCGCTTCGCCGGATCCCTGACCGTCGGGCCGGATCCGGCCCTCCCGTTCGCGGTACCCGGTGGCGGTACGGGAACGCACGAGCCCGGAGGGGAGCTCGACCACCCACCGTTCGAGCCGCCCGGCGCCGCTCCCTTCCTCCCCGCCGCCCGACACCGGTACGAACGCCAGGAGGTGGCCGTCCCCGGGCGGGAACGCGACGGCGCCAGGCAACCGGACCCCGCCGGCTCCGAGCAGGTCGGGGTGGAGCGTGCGCCAGACGGTCCGGCCGCCGGCGTCGACGACGGCGATCTGCCCGTCACCGGCGAACGCCGCCCACCGGCGATCCGCGCTCACCGCCGCGTGCCGCCCGGGCAGCGACAGACCGACCCCGTCCGGTGCCGGGAACCGGGCGAGCACCGCCAGTTCGTCGTCGAGGCACAGCGCCTCGCCGTCGCCGTTGAGCACACACCAGCCGCCCGGTACGCGGACCGGCGCGGTGGAGATGCCCTCAGGCCCCTCCGCGACCCAGTCGGCTGTACGTTCCCTCAGGCCGGGTTCCGGCTCTCGCGTCGACATGCGCGCCAGCGTATGGCCCGTCACGGCGGACTCGGCCGGGTGCCGGGATATCACGCCCCGTTCCGCGGTTCGGGACGCCCGGCGGCGGGCACCTGGTCGCGCGCGGGTGTGGGCGGTGTGGGCGGTGGCCGGGGCCGCCGGACGGCCGGTTCTCTGATCCGGTTCTCCGATCCGGCCGTCGCCGGTGCTCCGGGGGTTCAGCGGGGCAGTGTGCGCCTTCGGTAGTCGCTGGGCGGGGTGCCGTAGGCCCGGCGGAAGAGGCGGCCTGCATGGGTGGCGCTGGTGAACCCGCTCCGGGCGGCGAGCGCGGTGATCGTGTACGCCCGCAGGCGGGGGTCGGCCAGATCGCGGCGGAGGCGTTCGAGGCGCTGGGTCTGGATCGACGCGGCGACGGTCAGCTCCTGGTGACGGAAGAGCCGGTGGAGGTGTGCGGTGGAGATGTGGTGGGCGGCGGCAATGACCGCGGGGGTGAGTGCGGGGTCGTGAAGGTGGCGCCGGATGAAGTCGTGGATCTCCGCCGGCAGTGCCTGGGGACGGGCGCCGGGGTCGGCGGTGTGGCGGTGCAGCAGGGCGGTGAGCAGTTCGACGGTGCCTTCGGCCAGGGCGGGTACATCGGCCGGCCGGAACTGAGGGGAGCGGGTGGAAAGTTCGCTCAGCCAGCGTGCGGTGACGGCGCCGACACCGCTGTCGAGCGGGATGGCCGCGGCGGTCAGTTCCCTGAGCGTCCTCGGCGGAAGGGGCAGCAGCCGGTGGGGGACGGACACGACCAGGGAGCAGGGCGTGCCGTTCGCGGCGGTGATGACACCGCGGGAGGGGCGGGAGGTGTCGGCGATGACCAGTTGCCGCGGTCTCATGGGCGTTTCGACGCCGTTCTGGGCAAAGGAACCGGAGCCTTGGAGCAGGACGTGGAACTGGAGGGCTTCCGTGTCGCCGCGCCGGATGTGCCGGGTGGTCCGGTCGATCTCCAGGTGCCGGAAGGACAGGCAGGTCATATGGAAGGCGCCGAGGTCCAGGGTCCGCATGCCCGCCCGGAAATCGCACGCCCGGTCGCTGCGGAAGGCGTTGGGAACATGCCAGCGGTTGGCGGTCTCCACGAAGCAGGAGAACCGCTCGGGCGGGCTCACCCCCTCCGTAGTGAACTCGCTCACCAGCATCACCGTCACCTCCGCAGCAGTATTCCCCGTGACGACCGGTGCCGTGAATTCTTCACGCGTGCCCGGACGGCCGAGCCCAGGGTGACGGGTCTGTCCGTGACGGTCCACGCACATCCGTCTCCGCCACCTGGACGTCCGTGCACACGGAGCCGGGCACCACGGGCGCTCTCGCCCGGGACGGCTTCGGCGCCGACCGGTGTGGCCACGTCGCCGCCCTGGCCGGGCGAGAGGCGGGTACGGCCGCGGAGTTCGCCAACCGGGGGCCGCGCTGCTGTTGGCCAAGCCATCATGTACTGACGTCTCAAGCGGATGAAGGGCGGCTCGTTGTGCTGATCTACGCTTTCCGTGATGCCCGTGGCACCTGGCACGGAGATCCGGACGCCGTCGTCCACGATGCCCGGCCGGGGCGCGGGGTTCTGACCCTCCCGCACACCGCACCGGGCCAGGCCCCTGGTCCGTTCGACGGCCAGCGGGTCGAGGTTCGCTACGCGGCATGCGATGGGGAAGCGAGCCGGACGAGCTACCGGCTCGACGACGGCGGCTCATTCGCGGCTACCCGGCATGTCCACGAGTTACTGTCTCCGGCCCGCCACCGCGCGCGTACGGCCACCGCCGCAGAGCGGGACGCGACGACCGTGAGGCTGGAGACCGGCAATTCCCGCCGCCGCTACCTGCTGCACGCCGATGTCCTGGCAGATGGCCGTGCGGACATCACGGTCGTCGTCTGCGACGCCGACGGAGTCGTCCACGGCGAGCTGACCGGGGAGATGGACACATGCGACCTCAGCGAGATCAGCCGTCTCCTCACTTCCGCTGGGGAGACCGCCTCTGCCGCCGCTTCGCCGGACTGCGTTTCCCCGGCTTTGGGCAAAGCCACCCGTCCCGGCCGGGCATGGTCCCCCGAAGCCGTCGACTACCTCACAGCACATCACCGGGCAGGCAAGAGCCCGAAGCAACTCGCCGTAGAACTCGGGCGCAGCGAAGAGTCCATCCGCTGGAAGCTGTACGGTCTCAGGCTCGCGCCCCGTCCCAGCGACCCGGCTGAGCCCGAAGTACCGAAGGCGTACACCGTGGAGGCGAAGCGGCGCCTGTACCCCAACGCGTACAAACCCTGGAAATCCCAGGACGAACAGCGGCTCGCCCAGCGCTGCACCCAAGATGCTTCCATGCCCGAGTTGTCGCAGGAGTTCGGCCGCAACGAAGGCGCGATCACCTCGCGGTTACCGAAGATCCGGGCGGAAGGGCCGGCCGCCGAAGATGCCCGGGAGTACGGCGGATAGCGCGGACTGTACGAGGTCCGTCCGGAGCCGGAATGTCGACCAGGGGCGCACCCACGGGTGCGTCGCTGCTCTGACGGTAGGGGCCTCATGCGTGGGTTCGTCCCGGTGCTGCCTCCCCTGCCCTCATCTTCGGCGGTCATGTGGCCGGTGGGCGTTGTCGGTCGATTCCGGTACGTAGCCGCACGGCTGCGGTGTGCGACCGGACTCGTGGTCCCGGCCCCGGAGATGGGCCTCGGCGGCGTCCTCGCGCGGGCGAAGCGACTCGGGCCGACGGCCGGGGGCCGGGGCAGCCGGGGGACTTGTGCCCGGTTGTTCACACTCGGTGACGGGCCGGTCGTACGCAAGCGGGAGCCCTGCTCACCGGCTGGTACATCGTTCGACGGAGCGGCTGTTCGTCTGTGGTCATGACGTACACGGACGGATGCGCCGGGACGATGAACGTATGACCGAAACCATCTCCCCGCCCGTCGGGACGTCTGGCAAGTCCGCCCGTCTCCCGCTGCTCGACGTACTGCGTGGGGCGGCGATTCTGGGGACCCTGATGACGAACGTCTGGGTCTTCACGAGCCCGGGGTCGGAATGGGGCGTTCTGAACGGAGGCATGGCCGAGGCGTCCTTCGCCTCACTCCCGGACGCCGTCGGGAGTGCCATGAGAATGCTGGCGAACGGCAAGTTCCTGTCACTGCTGACCATCCTGTTCGGTGTGGGGCTCGCCATCCAGTACGAATCGGCCGCCCGCCGCGGCGAACCCTGGCCGGGACGCTACCGGTGGCGGGCCCTGTTCCTGTTCGCGGAGGGGACCGTGCACTTCCTCCTCGTGTTCGCCTGGGACGTTCTGATGGGGTACGCGGTCACCGCGCTGTTCGTGGCGTGGCTGCTGACCCGCTCGCCCACGGCACGGCGCAGGGTGATGTGGTGGGCGGCAGGGCTGCATCTCACGGTGATCTGTCTGCTGACGGTCGCCCTGACGGTGTACGAAGCGGGTAACGGCGATCCGGTCTCGCGACAGGAGACCGACCTGTACGCGCACGGCGGCTACCTCGAACAGGTCGCGTTCCGGCTGGAGCACGCGCCGGCCTTCCGTATGGAGCCGCTGTTGACACTGCCCCTTCTCGTCTTCCTGTTCCTGCTGGGCGTTCGGCTCTTCCGCGCGGGCGCCTTCGGCTCCGACGGGGCCGGCCGCCGCATCCGCGCACATCTGCTCGTGTGGGGCCTGGGCCTCGGACTCCCGCTCAGCCTGGTCACATCGCTGGCGGACGCGGACCTGTTCCTCCTGGACCGGTACGCCGCGGGCCCGCTGATGGCGCTCGGCTACATCGGGCTGATCGGCACACTGGTGGACCGGATACGGACTCCGGGCCCGCTGCTCAACGGCCTCTCCGCCGTCGGCAGGACCGCCCTCTCGGGCTACGTCCTCCAGAACGTGCTGTGCATGTTCCTCGCGTACGGCCTCGGCCTCGGGCTCGCGCATCGGCTCGGTGACTCATGGCAACCCTGGTGGGTCATGGGTATGTGGGCGGCGGTGTGCGCCGTGCTGATGGCCGGTTCGGCACTGTGGCTCCGGCGCTTCCGGTCCGGTCCGCTGGAATCGCTCCAGAAGCGGGCCTTGCGGCGCTGAGCCGATTCCGGCCCCGTTCCCCGGGCCGGAGCCCGTGAAGGAGGGTCCTGGGCGTTCAATCCTGGCGCTGAGGGGAAGGGGAACCCGACGTGCTCCCTCGCGTCCGACGTCCGAGGCCCATCAGCAGCAGAGAGCGCGGCGGCACGATGTCTCAGTCATCACTGAGGACGGAAGGGGTCTGTCGTGGTCCTTGGCCTGGTGACACTGCTGGTTTCGGTGGCAGCGCTCGCGATCTCCACCGGTCTGGCCCTGAGGCAGCTGGTGTCCGCCAAGAGGGCGAACGTGTTGTCGATGGTCCTGGAAGCCTTCCGGGAAGTGCGGGACGAGGACTACCTGGCTGCCGTCGACTAGGTTCTGAACCGTCTGACCGACGAGCACCCACAGCCTCTGGCGATTTCGCTGCTTCCGGTCGAATCGAGGAAGCATGTATTGCGCGTAGGGCTCTTCTGCAACGATCTGGGAAAGCTCGTCGCTCACGGGATCACCGAAGAGTCGCTGATCATCGGGTCCTACGGGAGAAGCGTCGCTCGCGCCTGGTCGATATTGGCACCCTATGTGTATCTGGAACGGCAACTGCACAGATACACCAGCATGGCGTACTTCGAAGACCTGGCTTGGCGGATCTCGGTGGAGCCGCCCGAAACGGTCTACCGGAGGATGGGGCTCCAGAACCTGCCTCCAACCAGTTCCTGAGGTGACGGCGAATCAGGAGGCGAGGACCGGCCGTCACCGCAGCGGTTCGGTGATCCGATCCGGGGCGCCGCCCTCCCCCCGGGCGCCCCCGACCTCCGCCGGCCAGGACGGCTGCCCTGGCCCTCCTGTGGGGGAGCGCGTCAGGGATCGCCGTACGCCAGTGACGGAACCGGCCCCCGACCGCCCGGCCGGGGGCGTCGGTGCCCCCGCCACCGCCTGGATTCACCGCCGGAGCTTCTCCTCCATGGCGGCCCGGTACGGAGCTGTCGGTGCGGGCGTCTACTGTGCCGTCCATGGAGACGATCTACCGGACATGGGCGGAGACGGCTGCTCTCTTCGAGCGACGGGGCTTCCCGCAGGAGACCTACGGCAATCTCGAAGAGGAGGAGTACATTCTGCACCCGGGCCCTGCGGCGCTTCCCGGCTCGCTCTGGCTGGACGACCATCAGTACCGGCACCAGAACCCCTGGATCAAGGCCGGTGGCCGACCCGAGTACGAGGGAATCGACGGCGCGGTCACCGGCTATGTCATCGACGGCGACCTTCATGTCGACGGCAACGTTCTCAACCTGGAGTACGGCAGCCCGGCGCTGATCGTGCTCGGCGATCTGACAGTCGCCAATCTCGTCCTCAGCGGCAGCTCGCACCTCCTGGTACAGGGCGACATCGAGGTCGAGACCTTCCTCGGCAACTCCACGGATCAACACGTCGAGGTCCTCGGCGATGTGCGTGCGACGCTGGCGATCATGTGGGACGAGTTCCTTCCCGGGATCGCCGGGCGCCTGCGCGGGCGGGCCCTGGTGCCCGGGTATCTCGACCTCGAAGACAGCGGCCTCGCAGCCGAGGATCCGGCGCCCCTCGCCCGCCTGGCCGACCTTCTGGTTCCCGAAGTCCTCCTCTGCGAAGGCGATTCCCCCGGCGATGATCTCTGTCTGGCGGATGCCGGCCTGCGCTACGAGACCCTGATCGATCGGATGGTGAGCGGGCTGCCCGTCATACGCGGTGGGCGCACGGTCGCCCCGCTGGAGGAATTGCCGCCCCAGGGGTAGGTGGCCAGGTGGTCAGGGGCCGCCGTACGCCGGCCGTCGGTGGCCGTCGGTGGCCGGCGTTCAGGACGGGCCTTGCAGGGCAATGAGGTCACTGTCGCCTCAGAGGGGGCTCGTTGAGACCCCGGCGTGCGGGAGTGGCGTTTCCCGGATGCCGTCGACCGAACACAACCGGTGCCCCGGTCCGGCACGGGCCGAAGCCGTCAGGCAACTCCCGCCACTGCCCTGTGGTGTTCCGCAGTTCAGCGATTGCGCCGATCACCTGCCGGAGACCGCACCCCCGGCCTGACCCATGGTTACTTCCGGGGGTTCCTCGCCCCGTCCGGGGCGTGCTCGGTCTCCCGCGCGGCAGGCGGCTGCCCGCCTCACGTCCGCCCGTGGGGCGGCACCGGGGAGCCGACCTGCTCGGTGATGAGCCGCTGGTAATCCGGGCACTGGGTGACGTCCTCGTACGCGCAGTTCAGGCCGCCCTCGATGAGTTCCAGTGAGGCCCGGGCCGCGGCGATTCTCGATCGGAGCTCCTCGGCCTCGGCACGAAGGATCCCCTGCCGGGTGGTGTGGTCGACGGTGGCGGACAGGCTTCTGATGGTGTCCAGGCCGAGGCCGGCCTTCTTGAAGACGAGGATCGTCGCCACACGGGTGAGGTCGTCCGCACCGTAGCGACGCCGTCCGCCCGCGTCCCGTACGGGGTGGAGCAGGCCCATCGACTCCCAGTGCCGCAGGACGTGCGTGGCCAGTCCGAACCGTGCCGCGAGGGCGCCGATGCTCATTGCGTCCGCACCGGCTTCTCCGCTTGACTTCATGTCGACATTAAGTCGCAGTCTGGCGTCCATGTCCAAGAACCAGGAAGCGGTGGGAACACACCGCGACACCGAAGCCCTGCTGGCCGTACTCGACGCGGCGGACCGGATCCCGAGCGCCGGCCTGCTGCGGTCCCGCTCCTACGAACTGCTGTCGCTCGTCCCCGGCTCGACCGTCGTGGACATCGGCTGCGGCGCCGGACGCGCCGTCGCCGACCTGGCCGAACGCGGTGTCCACGCGGTGGGCGTGGATCCCGACCCGTGGATGCTGGCCGCGGCCCGGGAACGGTGGCCGGCGGCCGAGTTCCGGGAGGCGGGGGCGGAGGATCTGCCGTTCGCCGACGCGAGCGTGCACGGCTACCGTGCCGACAAGGTCCTCCACCTACTCCGGGAGCCGGGGCGCGCGGTGGCGGAGGCCCGGCGCGTTCTGTACCCGGGAGGCAGGATCGTCCTGGTCGGGCAGGACTGGGACGCCATCATGATCGACTCGGACGACGCGGCGCTCACCCGTACGATCGTGCACGCCCGCGCCGACCTTCTGGGCGCGCCCCGCGCCGGCCGCCAGTACCGCAATCTGCTCCTTGACGGCGGCTTCAACGACATCACCGTCGAGGTCCGCACCAGCGTCTTCACCGACCCCGCGATGCTGCCGCTGCTCACCAGGCTCATCGAGCCGGTCTGCACGAGCGGCGCCGTCGGCCGTGACCGGGCCGACGAGTGGCTCGCCGAGCAGCGCCGCCGTGCCGGGGCCGACCGCTTGCTGATCGCGATTCCGTTCTTCGTGGCCGCCGCCGCCTCCGCCTAGATTAAGGACATACAGGCGCGAGCTGACGCGTTCCGCTTGACCGTGGGTTCGGGAACGGACCGACTCCCACGTGAACCGGCGGAGCGGAGCTACCTCTTCACCCGCATCGGACGGTTCGAGCCCCGCGGGCACTCACCGCCTTCCGACCGCCGGGGAGAGCAAGGAGACCGCCGTATGTCCGTCTCCACGGCGATCCGGCACGCGTACCGTGGGGTGGCGATCCGCTGGGAGGAACAGTCCATGAGGAGGTACAGCCGATGTGCGGGCAGCCCGTCCACGCACCCGTCACGCCGTACGCGCCCGTGCCGGGGGCTCCGGCCGAGCCGCTCGGGCAGGTGCGCGCCGGCCGCTGTGCGGGGCGGTGGGTGCCGGGGACGGACCTGATGTCCACGCACTTCCCCAGGGTGGCCCGCCCGGTCCGTGAGCCGGAGATCGGGGATCGCGTCGGGTACGACGCCGTCCGTCATGGCTGAGACCCCGATCGCGGCGCTCTCGCACGAGAGGGTCGAGTTGCCGGAGCGGCTCTGGTCCCGGGACTTCACGCTCCTCTTCACGGCCCGGACGATATCCGTGCTCGGTGACCAGATGCTCGTGCCGACGGCGATCACGGTGGCCGTACTTCAGGCCGGGCACGGCGTCACCGGCGTGGGATACGCACTCGCGGCCCATGGCGCGCCCCTGGCCCTCTTCGTCGTCTTCGGCGGCGTGCTCGTCGACCGGTTCACTCCGATCCGGGTCATGGTCGTCGCGGACCTCGCCCGGCTGCTGTTCCAGGGCGGTCTCGCGATCGCCTTCGCCGTCGGCCCTCCGGACCTCTGGCTGATCGTCCTGCTGCTCGCACTGGGCGGGACCGCCACGGCCGCCTTCCAGCCCGGCTACGTGAGCGTCATCCCGCGTACCGCTCGTGAGGTCCAGAGGGCCAACGCGGCGATCCGCGTCGCCGAATCACTGATGACGGTGCTCGGGCCCGCCCTGGCCGGAGTGCTCATCGCGCTCTGGTCCGTCTCGGTGGTCCTGGTGATCGACGCCGCGACGTTCGCCATCAGTTGCGCCTGTCTGCTCGCCATGCGGCTGCGCATGGTGCGGGCGGTGCGGCAGTCGTCCGTCCGCGGCGACCTCGTCCAGGGATGGCGGGAGTTCTCGTCGCGCACCTGGCTCTGGGGCGTCATCGTGATCTTCATGCTCTTCCAGGCGACCGTGAACGGTCCGTTTCTGACGCTCGGCCCGAGCCTTGTCACACTGGAGTACGGGGAGGGCACCCTCGGCTTCGTGATGGCGATGTTCGGCGCCGGAAGCGTGATCGGCGGCCTTGCCGCGGTGCGCCTGCGTCCGGTGTACCCGCTGCGCGCAGGCGCCCTCGCTCAGGCCGGCACCGTGGTCGTCGTCGTGGCGGTGGCGTCGCAGCTGTCGGTACCGCTGATCGCGGGCGGTTATGCCGTGTGGGGTGCGGGAGCCGCGTTCTGGCTGGTCATGTTCCACACGGCGGTTCAGACCAGGGTCCCGCCCGACGTTCTCGGCAGGGTTCACGCCTACGATGTCGCGGGTTCGGTCGTCATGCGGCCGGTGGGCCAGCTCGCGGCCGGTCCGGCCGCCCTGTGGGTGGGCGTGACGCCGGTGCTCCTCTTCTCCTCGACGATGGTCCTGGTCGTCGTCGGACTGCTGCTCGCGGTGCCTGCGATCAGGAACCTCAAGCGGGAGTGAGGACCACGCGGCCACTGTCCGTACCGGACCCGAGTAACTGCCGGTACGGACAACGGGGCGGCGCCGGAGGCCCCGGCCCATGGCCGCGGGGTCCTCCGTCCTCCGGAGGCGGACCGCTCTCAGCAGAGGCTGCGGTAGGGCAGATCCGGGATGTAGGTCTGCCATTCCTGTCTGCTGATGTCGCGGCCGGCCTTCGCGCAGACGGTGGCTTCGAGCGAGTCGGGTGCGAGGTCGACGGACTGGACGCGGCTGCCGGTGAGGCTGAGGGTGCGCAGCACGCTGCCGTCGAAGGCCAGGGAGTCGATCGTACGGCCGCTCATTTCGAGGGGCTGGCTCAGGGCGATACGGGCCTTGACGTCCCACAGCTGGACCGATTCCCTGCCGACGGTCGCGGCGAGCAGATCGCCGTCGGCCGAGAAGACGGCGTTCAGTATCAGGGATCCGGCGCGGGTGCCGCCGTGGACGGCGCTGCTGGGCATGCGGGCCAGAGGGCGGCGGACCTCACTGTCCCACAGCTCGATCCAGCCGCTGGGGCGTACGACGGCGAGGAGTTCCCCGTCGGGTGAGAAGGCCAGGTGGCTGGCTCCGTCGCCGCCGAATCGGACCCGGCGGCCGGCGCCGGTCTCCAGGTCGAGGACATCGCCGTCGGTGGTGACCAGGCGGCGGCTGTCGTGACTGAACTGACCGAAGCCGAACTGGGATTGTGTGTAACGTCGTACCAGCTTGCGGGCCCGTATGTCCCATACGTCCAAGGTGGTGCCTTCTCCGGCGGGCAGGCCCGGGACGTCCTTGTTGAAGACGAGGTACCGGTTGTCGCGGGAGACGTTGATGAGGAAGGCGGAGTGCGACTCCGGGAGGGGGACGCGCAGCAGCTCCTTTCGCGTGTACCGGTCCCACACGACCACGGACCGGTTGACGCTGCCGCCGGACGGCCGGGCGTCCGTGAACGCGGCCATGCGGCCGTCGGGGGACAGCGCGCTCCGCAGAGTCGCCGCGCTCTCCTGGGGGCCGGGCCGGTGCGGCAGCGGCCTGCCGGATTCTCTGCCCGTGCGCGCGTCGACGAAGTGCTGGAGGGGTGGGTCGTTGTCGTCGCGGTAGACGAAGGTCCGGCCGTCGGCAGACAGCGCCGAGCCCGTGGCGTCCGGTCCCCGCGCACTGCTCGACAGGGCTTCTGTGAGGTCCACGCGGTGTGCCTGTGCGGTGTTCGTGGTGAGGTAAGTGAGCGTCTTGGACTCTTCGTCCAGGGACATCTGGTCGAGGCTGTCGTTGGTACGGGCGCTGGTGGCAAGCCGGAAGAGAGGATCGCTGGAACCGTCGAGGGCCCACACACTGATCGGATCTTCGGTGGTGGAGGTCAGAACGTAGCGGCCACTGTCACTCAGCTGAGCGCGCAGGATCGCTGATTCCGTCGACAGCGAGGCCCTTTTGCGGCCGTCGGCGGTGGACCAGACGTGGAAGCCGTATTCGTCCTGCAGGCCCAGCGCGCTGCCGTCCGTGCTGAAGGTGACCTCCGTACCGCAGGTGATGGTATCCCCGAAGTCGTCCGACGGGGCCGGGGCACTGGAGAAGACGAACCGGGGCGCGGCCTTCCCCGGGCGAATCGCCCACACCCTCAGAGGATGTCCGCTGCCCACGCAGGAGGTGAAATGCGTGCCGTCCGGTGAGAGCTGGACCGAGCTGTCCTTCTCGGCGGTCCAGGAGACGGTACGGCCGCCGGGCGAGACCATCCGGTAGGTGTCTACGGGCCGTCCGTGCGGCAAGGAATCCGGGCTGAACAGTACGTGCCCCCGGTTGGACAACTGCGTCGGCTGGAACCCGGGCCGGCGGGGAACGGGCCCGCCGAACGGTTCCCCGTCGCGGGTGGACACGACCTGGTACGTGTCGGATGCGCCCTTCTTCAGTAGGAGTTGTCCGTCACGGCTGAACAGCGGATCCGCCGCCGGTACGCCGTCCATCACCGTGAGCCGCGGTTCGGCCGCGCCCTCGTGGCCCTTGGTCAGATCCCACAGCTCCGTCTTGTCCTTGACGTGGGTGGTGAACGTGCGCCCCCGGTCGATGAGCTGCTCCCGGTTCTCGTGGGAGAAGTTGGTCCTGCGTACGTTGACCACGCCCGTCGCCTGCTGCATCGCCGCGGCGCTCAGCGACGATCGTGCCTCCGGTGTCCGCGCCGTGCGCCACGCGGCGAGACTCAGCAGCCGGGCCGTGTCCGGGCTGCTGCCGCGGAGGCTGTCGGCGATCGCGGCGACGGAGCGGGACGTCGCCTGCTCGCGGCGGAGTTCGGCCTCGGCGCCGCGCCGGGCGCTCTCCCGGCTCTGGAGCCATGCCAGCGTCCCGGCGACAAGTGCCATGACCGTCAGCACCGCCACACCCGAGAGGAGCTGATGTCTGCGGCGGGCGGCGCCGGCTGATGCCTGCCGGGCAGCTTCCAGGAAGCGGATCTCCACAGGGCTCGGCCGCAGATGGAAGGGGACCGTGGCCAGCCAGTCCAGAAAGGTGCGCAGAGCGGTGCCGTGCGGCAGATCGTCCTGGCGTTCGCCGTGCGCGTGCCACTGCCGGGCCGCGTGACCCACGGCCCGGTGGACCAGGAGGCGGGGCCGGTCGGCATCGACAGCGTCACGCAGCCTCTGCCATGCGGGAGGGAGCGCGGCGCTGACGGGCCGGACGGAACCGTCCTCTTCGGAGGCCTCCAGGACACCGGCCCCGGCGAGCACGGTGACGGCCGCGTCGATGGCCCGCCGCTCGCTCTCGGGGCGCCCCGCGTACAGTTCGTCGCGGCTCGCGGTCCGTACGGAGTCCTGGGAGCCGTCGACGGCGTCACCGGGGGAGACCAGGCGTAACAGGAGTTCATGGGCGGCGAGTTGGTGAGCCGGTGGCAGCGCGGTGAAAGCGGATTCCGCGCGCTCGCCCAGCGGCACATCGGACACCGCGGCCGGGATGTCTCCCGCCTCCGGCGAGGCTGCGCGGCGGGCGCCCGCTTCGAGCAGGGCGCGCCGAGGATCCGCGGCCTTCCTCTGCCCGCCGATCAGGCCGATGAGCAATTCCTGTGCGGAGGGCCGCAGGCCGGGGTCCTTGGCCAGGGCCGCTGCGATGATCGGGCGGAACCGGGAGGGGATCGCACCGAGGTCGGGGTTGACGGACGCGGTCCGGTGGGCGACCTCACCGAGATGGGAGCCCCGGAAGGGCTCGCCGCCACCCGCCGCGAAGAGCACGACCGCGCCCCAGGCGAAGATGTCGGACGCGGTGGTGGCACGCATGCCGGACAGGACCTCGGGCGCCATGTATCCCAACGTGCCCATCAGAGCACCCGTTGCGGTCAGGGACATGTCGGGGGCGTGCGCGATGCCGAAGTCGATGATGCGTGGACCTTCGGGACTCAGCAGTACGTTTCCGGGCTTCAGGTCACGGTGGATCACGCCGGCACTGTGGATCGCGGCGAGCGCCGTAGCGGTGCCGATCGCCAGCCGCAGTATGGCGTCCGGGCCGAGCGGCCCGTCCCGCTGGACCTGGACCGCGAGAGCGGGTCCCGGTATGTACTCGCTGACGATGTACGGCACGGTGCTCTCGGGCGCCGTGACGCCCTTCGGGGGGACGGACACACCGAGGATGCGGGCCGTGCAGAAGGGCGCGACCCTCCGGGCCGCCTCCGCCTCCTTCGCGAACCGGTCCCATGCGAACGGAGCCGCCTCCCGGCGCAGCACCTTCACGGCCACCCGCGTACCGTCCCGGTCGTACGCCTCGTACACGACCCCCTGACCGCCGGACCCCAGCCGCGCGGCGACCCAGTAGTCACCCAACCGCTCCGGGTCCTCCGCTGCGAGTGGACTTGTCAACGCGAACGCCCCCTTGGTTGCCGACGGTTGACTGCTGGGACACCCGATGGCACGGGTCCGGTTGCCGGACACGGCCGGGATCCGGTGACCCGGCGTCAAGAAGGCGGGTCACTGCGGCTGTCCGGCAGGGGGCTGCGCCCCGCCCCGTCATCCGGGAGACGCAGAAGGGGCCGACCTGTCGAGACGGGTTCAGGGCCCCCGGGACGGGCTCCGGGGCCGAGACCGTCGATCCGGCCGACGGGCCGCCCACCGCGCCCCTGGGCGCCCGGCCGGCGACCCGCGGCAGGGGCGTATGACCCGATATGGGCCCCCGCGGGGGCCCGGCCGATCCAGGCGCGGGTTGGTCCCCGGACTTCCCTGCCAACGCTCGTTGTCCAAAAACTTTCAACTCTCTGTGGACGAAGTATGGACCGTGTAAAGAAAAGTCCTTAGTGTCAGTCGCACGCACCACAGCAGACACAACGGTGCTGACGGACCACCACCGTTGAGAACGGTCACCGCTTCATCGTCTTCGCGTCACCCCTCAAGGCGTTCCGCTCCAGCACCAGTGCTCCAGCACCACCGCTCCAGCACAACTGCTCACGCTCGCACCGGCGGCCCCACCGTGAGCCCGGTCACCCCCGCAGACATGCGTAGAGCGCACCCGCACCTCCTTCCCCCCCCAACGGGTGCCGACTGCGCGCACTCCGGGACGGGCAGCCGCCCGTCCGTCCACCCCTGTGCCAGGAGGAAGTGTGAGATCACGGCCGTACCGTCGATTTCCCAGACGCATGGCGGCACTTGTGCTCGCCGGGCTGGTCGCCGGCAGTTGGTCGCCCGCCGCCGCCGTCGGGCCGGATCGGGCCGCCGCCGACATCCCGCCTCAGGAGCCCGGCGTCACCCTGCGGGTCTTCGACCTGCAGTCGCCGCTGAAGAAGCTCTGCGAGCTCAAAGAGGGCCAGACCCCCAACGTCGACAAGCTGATGCCGGTCGTGGACTGGTCGAGCGACGCCGACTTCGGCCTCGCCGACAACTTCATGACCCAGGCCATCGGCTATCTGAACGTCCCCCAGGACGGGTCGTACGACTTCCGCCTGATCAGCGACGACGGCTCACGACTGCTCCTGGACAACCGGGTGGTCATCGACCACGACGGACTGCACGCCGCCGAACCCAAGGACGGCACCGTCCAGCTGACCGCCGGTCTGCACCCGCTGCGCGTCGAGCACTTCGAGGCGGGCGGCGGCCAGCAGCTCACCCTCCAGTGGAAACCGCCGGGCGCGAGTGACTTCACCCTCGTCCCCAACTCGGTGCTGAGCACCGACGCCGGAGTGGTCCGGGTGACGGCGCCGGGCCGCAAGGAGTGCGTCAGCGGCCAGGACAGCCCCGGAGACGGGCTCCCGCTGTCCGGGGTCCACCCCAACTACTCCCTGACCGATCTGCGCCCGGCCGGCTTCGAGCCCAAGGTGTCCGCGATGGACTGGCTGCCCGACGGCCGGCTCGCCGTCACCACCTGGGGCGAGAGCCAGACCACCGAGGGCGAGGTCTACCTCCTCAGCAATGTCACCGGCGCCACCGGCCCCGACAAGGTGAAGGCCAAGAAGGTCGCCTCCGGGCTGCGCGAGCCGATGGGCATCAAGTACGTCGACGGCAAGCTGTACGTGTCCGAGAAGCACCAGCTGACCGAGCTGAACGACACCAACCGCGACGAGGTCACCGACAGCTACCGCAAGATCGCCTCCTGGCCCTACGGCGGCAACTTCCACGAGTTCGCCTTCGGACTGCTCTACGACAAGGGCAGCTTCTATCTGAACCTCTCCGTCGCCATCGACTACGGCGGCGCCACGACCGATCCGCAGCCCGTCAAGGACCGCGGTACCACCATCAAGATCGACAAGAAGACCGGCAAGGTCACCTATCTCGCGGGCGGTCTGCGCACCCCGAACGGCATCGGCTGGGGCCCCGACAAGGAGATCTTCGTCACCGACAACCAGGGCGGCTGGCTTCCCGCCTCCAAGCTGGTGCAGGTGAAGAAGGACCGCTTCTTCAACCACTACACCCGGGCCAAGGACGGCGCCGCCACCGTCTCCGGCCGCTTCGACGACCGGCCGGTCACCAAGCCGGTGCTGTGGCTGCCGCAGAACGAGATAGCCAACTCGCCCAGCACTCCGCTCACCCTGAAGAAGGGTCCCTTCGCCGGGCAGCTTCTGTTCGGTGACGTCACCTACGGCGGACTCCAGCGCGCCAGCCTGGAGAAGGTCGACGGCGAGTACCAGGGCGCGGTCTTCCGCCACACCCAGGGACTGGAAGCCGGAGTCAACCGGATCAGCGTCGGCCCCGACGGCGCGATCTACGCCGGCGGCCTGGGCGCCGAGGGCAACTGGGGCCAGGAGGGCAAGCTCCGCTTCGGTCTGCAGAAGCTCACCCCGAACGGCACCAGCGCCTTCGACATCCACTCCATGCGCGCCACCGACGACGGCTTCGTCCTCAAGTACACCCAGCCGCTCTCCCCGGCCACCGCCGACCGTATCGCCCAGAACCTGGCCCAGAGCTACGAGGTCCGGCAGTGGCGCTACTCGCCGACTCCCCAGTACGGCGGACCCAAGATCGACGAGGAGCCGCTGACCGTCTCCGAGGCCGTCGTCTCCCGTGACCGCACCCAGGTCCGGCTGGAGATCCCCGGTCTGCGCGCCGACCGGGTGGTTCACGTCCGCTCCCCGCGCCCCTTCACCGCCGCGAACGGTCAGGCCCTGTGGAGCACCGAGGCCTGGTACACCCTGAACGCCATCCCCGGCGACCGGTCGACGCCGACCGAGTACGAGGCCGAGGAGGCCAAGCGGTCCGGTGGCGCCGGGATCGCCACGGAGCACAAGGGCTTCTCCGGCGGCGGCTTCGTGGACGGCTACGGCACCGTCGGCGCCACCACCACCTTCCAGGTCGAGACCGGCAAGAAGGGCACGTACGACGTCGGCCTGCGCTACGCCAACGGCCCGCACCCCTTCACCGGCACCAAGAAGATCAGCGTCTACGTCAACGGGAAGAAGGTGCGCCAGACCGCACTGCCCCCGACCGGCTCGTGGAGCATCTGGGCCACCCACACCGAGCGGCTGACGCTCCGCAAGGGCGCCAACACCATCGCCTACCGGTACGACGAGGGCGACGACGGCCATGTCAACCTCGACATGATCCACCTCAACCGGCCGGGCGCCCGGATCGACCTGCTCGACGAGGACGGCAGTCTGTCGCAGTGGCAGCACACCGACGGCCGTGCGGTCGCCTGGCCGCGTGCCGCGGAGGGCTCGGTCGAGGTCTGCTGCGGTGACATCCGCACCAAGCAGTCCTTCGGCGACTACAAGCTGCACGTGGAGTTCCGGGTGCCGAAGCTGCCGGACAACGTGACCGGCCAGGACCGGGGCAACAGCGGCGTCTACCTCCAGGAGCGTTACGAGATCCAGGTCCTGGACTCCTTCGGCGTTCCGAAGCTGGCCGTGAACGAGGCCGCCGCGATCTACCAGCAGAAGGCGGCGGACCGCAACGCCTCGAAGGCCCCGGAGACCTGGCAGTCCTACGACATCACCTTCCGCGCCGCGCGCTACGACAGTGCGGGCAAGAAGACCGAGGACGCCCGGGTGACCGTGGTCTGGAACGGCGTCAAGGTCCATGACGACGTGGCCATCACCGGCCCGACCGGTGGCTCCATCGCCGAGGGCGCCTTCACCGGCGCTGTCCGTCTCCAGGACCACGGCAACAAGGTCCGCTACCGCAACATCTGGGTCCAGCCCATGAACTGACGGGCCCGACGAGGGAAAACGCGGCGGCCTCCGGCACCATCTGGACGCTGTTGGCGAATTCGGGGGTTCGCGTGACGTCGGCCTTCAAGACCCGGTTGTGGTCTTGAAGGCCGACGTTGTCGTTTGGGGTGGGTGCGGATGTCGATGCAGCCGAGCGGGCCGGGTGAGGTCCCGGCGGAGACGGTGCGGGTGGCGCGGGCAGCGTTCCCGAAGGGCAGTCTGGCGATCCGGATTCGGGACGGGCTTGGGCCCCTGTTCGGCGACGACGAGTTCGCGGACCTGTTCCCGACGAGGGGGAAACCTGCCTGGTCACCGGGCCGGTTGGTGCTGGTGCTGGTGTTGCAGTTCGTGGAGGGGCTCACCGACCGGCAGGCGGCGGAGGCGGTCCGGGCGAGGATCGACTTCAAGTACGCGCTGGGACTGGACCTTGATGATCCGGGCTTCGATTTCTCGGTGCTCTCGGAGTTCCGGGACCGCTTGGTGGAGGCGGAGGCCGGGCGGCGGGTGCTGGACGGCATCCTGGCGGCGGCCGGGGAAAAGGGCCTGCTGAAGACCGCCGGCCGAGCCAGGACCGACTCCACTCATGTGCAGTCCGCAGCCCGCCAGGTGTGCTGGCTGGAGCTGGTCGCCGAGACCCTGCGGGCGGCGCTCAACGAGATCGCCCGGGCCGCCCCCGACTGGCTGCGAGGTGTGGCGGAGCCGGACTGGTTCCGCCACTACGCAACGCGGGCCGAGGACACCCGCTTCCCCAAGTCCCGCGCCAAGCGGGATGAGGTGGGCCTGCGGATCGGGGCGGACGGAACACGGCTGCTCGAAGCCGTCTTCTCACCCGGGGCACCCGAAGAGCTGCGGACGCTTGAGCAGGTGGAGACCTTGCGGCAGGTCTGGGTCCAGTACTTCCAGCAGGTGGACGGCGAGGTGAGGCGACGGGACCCAAAAGACCGGCCGCCGGGCGCGAAGCGCCTGGTCACGCCCTATGACACCGAGGCACGCGGCAGCGTCAAACGCGACACCCTGTGGGACGGCTACAAGGTCCACCTCACCGAGACCTGCGAGCCGGACGCGCCGCATCTGATCACGAACGTGGCCACCACGGTGGCAACGGTTCCCGACATCTCGATGACCGACACCGTGCACGCCTGCCTCGCCCGGGACGGCCGCTTGCCCGGCGAGCACCTGGTCGACGCCGGATACGTCGACGCGCATCTGCTCGTGCAGGCCTGCCGGGAGTACGGCATCACGCTCACCGGGCCGGTCGCCGGCGTCGTCAGCCACCAGTCCACCGCGAACAACGGCTTCACCGCCGATGACTTCACCATCGACTGGGGAAACGAGCAGGTCACCTGTCCCGGCGGTAAGACCACCACCCGCTGGAACCCCGACCGTTCACCCGCGGGCACCCCGGTGATCCGGGTCCGCTTCAACGGCGGAGACCGCCGGCCCTGCCCGGTGCGCGAGCAGTGCACCACCTCCAACGTCGGCCGGCGCCTGACCCTGCGGCCCCGCGAGGAACACGAAGCCCTCCGCCAGGCCCGCGCCGACCAGGACACCGACACATGGAAGGACCGCTACAAGACCCGCGCCGGCATCGAGGGCACCATCTCCCAAGCCGTCGGGCGCTGCGGTCTGCGCCGATCCCGCTACCGCGGCCTCGCGAAGACCAGCCTCCAGCACCAGCTCACCGGCGCCGCCATCAACCTCGCCCGCATCGACGCCCACCTCACCGGCACACCCCGGGCCCGCACCCGCACCAGCCACTTCGCAGCACTTCGCCCCGCCGAGCTCACGCTCGACGGGGCGAAGTAGGGCCAGCCTCCGAATTCGCCAACAGCGTCCCTGCCTCGGGCGGGGGCCGCCGTGTGTGCTGCGCGGACCTGCGGTGCTCCGTGCCCGGCCGCCTCCGGGAATCCCCTCAACGCCGTAGCCGGCGCCCGCCGACCGCCGGTTCACCGCTGTCAACGAACGCAGAGGAAGCCATTTCCCGGCGTTCCCCGGCCCGCCACCGCACTGACCCCTGGCAAGAACCCGAAAAACTCACCTCATGAGACATTCTCATGAGGATTCACATCGGCGTCTCATGGGCGAGGGTAAACGCATAGACGATCCGTTAGTCAATTCGAGTCAGTGTCTTATTTTCCGGGGTGGACAGCCCTATGGCCCTGTTCTATGGTCTGGACCAGTTTGCAGGAACCCGGGAGGCTGTCGGACCGGCATGATCGGTTTCATGAATGCCGGTGAGGCCGAAGGGTTTGTAGATTTCGGACATGGTGAAGGTGCGGGGAAATGCCGGGCGGGTTCGCCTCAAAGGTGGCCCAACGGTTTTCGTGCGCCCCTTGGTTCACGGACAGTGCGGGGTGCAAGGGCCCGGCTCGGCAGGTGGATGCCATATCCGGAGTCGTGGGTAGTCTTTCATTCGCACTGGGGGAGAATAAATGCGCTCGAAGATCATAGCCTTAGCCGTATCCGCCGTCGCGGCTGTGCCCGCAATGGCAGTTCCTGCTCATGCGGAGCCCTATCCCGTCATCAGCAGCTGTGGAACGAGTACCGATGCGTTCTGCCTGTACTATAAATCGAACAATGGGGGTTCCCGCGTCGGCATCAAGATCAACTGCCATAATTACGACTACTGTGTGAACAATCCTCATGTAGATCCGCGCGTGAAATTCATTACGAGTGGCAGTGGTAATGGGCGAGCGGTGAAAAATGATACTGCGTCTGTCTGCAACTACTACTACGGCGTTATGCGTGTGTACGCCCACTCCGAGTATGTCGGCCCCTGGGACAACTGGCCGGCGTACGGGTACTCCGGTTCGCATCCGTGGTACGGGAACCTCAACACGACCTACAACAACAACGCCTCTCAGCAGACCCTGAGTGTTGGCTGAGCCCATGATTTCTGACGCGAGCCGTTCCTTGCGCCCGGCCACCGGCCGGGCGCAAGGAGCCGCCGGACTGGCGCGGCCCGTATTGCTGGCGTCGACTCTGCTGGCCCTTCTGGCCGGCTGTGATGAGGGCGACCGCGGAACTGACGCGAAGGGGGTGGATGCTCCGCCCGCGCACAGCCGGGGTCCGAGCCGTGCGGAGCGGGCGACCGTCCCCCCGCTGCCGATTGAGAAGTACCTGCTCGATACCGGGCAGGAGATGCAGCTCATGAAGGCTTCCAAAGTTCTGATCACGCAATGCATGGCTAAATTTGGGTTCGATTATGTGGGACCGAATTTCAACACCACGGAGAATTTGGGCGAGAACGGAACGAACCGCGCCCGGCGGTATGGGGTCGCCGACCTCGAAACGGCGAAAGACCATGGATATCACCTGCCTGGTGTGAGGGACGGGAAACCCGAGACGGAATCTTCAGGGTCGCGTATGAGCGATGCCGAGATTCGCGTATTCATCGGGGATGCCGATCCGAACAGCGGTGTACGCAGAGGAGACCGCTCCAACGGGAAGCTTATTCCCGAGGGCGGGTGCTCCGGCGAAGCCAGAAGAAGAATCACGACAGAGGCACCTCACGATCTGGCGGGGGAGATCAACAAGGAGAGTCAGGGGAAGTCCTTGTCGGACCCGGAAGTCCTGGCAGTGTTTGCGGCTTGGTCGTCGTGTATGAAGGGGAATGGATATATCTACTCCTCCCCGACGGATATATCGGAGGCCGTGACCAATCCCGGGCCGGAGCGGACTGAAATAGCAACCGCAGTTGCTGATGTCACGTGCAAGAAGAAAACGAACCTGATCTCCGTGTGGCACGGTGTTGAAACTCGCATCCAGAACCGGATGATCAGCGACAGGGAAGAGGCTCTCATCTCGGAGAAGCGCCATATGGAGACCGCTCTGGAGATTGCTTCAAAGGTCCTTGAGGAATCCCCGTGAGCCGCCGGCTCCGGGGGCTTCTTGTCCTCGGTCTGTGCCTGACGGGATGCGATTCACCTTCGGTGGAACAATCGGGGCATTCGAACCGGGAAAGCACTTCCAGCAGTGCCGCACCCTCGCTCCCGGGCGCCCGTGAGCTCAGGGCCGAACAGGTCCATGACGTACTGTCCCCTCAGATCGACGGCCTCGCCGGCACCTTTGGTGAAGGAACCAACTCCCCGTGCAGCTCGGCCACTGCGGAACTCTTCTCCGGATCCTGTGCAGAAATGGTTGACGCGGTGGAGAGGTTCACGGAGGCCGTGCTGACTGAGATCAAGGGGAACCCCGGTGGTTTTGCGGCGTTGCGCAGAGTGGCAGTGGCCACGCGCAATGCCGCTGAGCAGTACCGGAGTCTGTCCTGCGGGACGCTCCCCTCAAGCGTTTCCGTCCAGGAATCATGTCGCAGGCACGGTGCCGTGATCGCCCAGTCTCCCGTGGATTTCCGGGGCGGCGTGAATCTGGGACTCGCGGGGAAATGACACGTTCGCTGGAAGGCGCACCGGTGAGTGAAGAGAGCATGGCGGGGCGGCGCACGGGGCTGTCCCGCCGCCGTCGGATACTGGCGTGCCTGGTCGCCGGCGCCATCGGTACCGCGGGCGGCGGGGTGGGGGCCGCGGTGTTCATCAAGTCTCCGGCGCAGGTGGCGGCCGAGACGGCCGCTCCGGCTCCTGATGTCCTCACCGCCGAGGTGAAGCGTCGTGTCCTTGCCGAGACGCTGGTGACACGCGGAACCGTGGAAGCCGCTCAGAGCGTGGATGTCGCGGCCTTCGGGGCGGACAAGAGTGCTGTGAGATCGGTGGTGACGGAGGTGAGGACCAAAAGGGGCGCCGCGGTCACCTTCGGGCAGGTTCTCGTCGAGATCTCCGGACGGCCGGTGATCCCCTTGCCGGGGGCACTGCCTTCGTACCGAGACCTCGGGCGGGGCTGCCGGGGAAAGGACGTGGCTCAGTTCCAGCGAGCGCTGACGAAGCTGGGCTACTTCCCGGGCCAGGATGACTTCGGGGTGTTCGGCCGGGGCACGGAGCGTGCCGCCGCCGCCTTCTACCGCTCACGCGGTTACGAACCTCTGACCGCGCCCGTGGAGGACGCCGCCGCCTTCCCGGCCGGCGGTGAGGCGGCCGGGAGCCCGGACCCGAGGGCGCCGGTGCCCGAGACAGGAGTGATCGTGCCGGCAGGCGAACTGGTCTATCTCCGGTCCGGGCCGGTCCGGACCGGAGAGATCACCGCGTCGGTGGGGAAAGAGCCGGACGGGAAACTCCTGACGCTCTCGGCCGGAACTCTGATGGTGCGCGGATCGGTTGCCGCTCATGAAGTCGGCCTGGTCCATGCGGGCCAGAAGGTGAGCATCTTCTCCGAGACCTCGGGCGAGGAGGTCCCCGGCTCGGTGCTCTCCGTGGCCACTGAGCCTTCCGCGAAGAGTGCCGGAGAAGCGCGGCAGGACTTCGCGGGCCACACCGTCAGGGTCAAGCCGGATCGTGCGCTGCCCGAGTCCTTCACCGGCCAGGATGTTCGGCTGACGATCGAGGCGGCCTCTTCGAGAAGCAAGGTGCTGGCCGTCCCGTCGGCCGCCCTCTCGGCCGGTGCCGACGGCCGGACGACGGTCTCGGTGCTGGAGCCGGGAGGTTCGCAGGAGAGGGTCGAAGTACGGACCGGGATGTCCGGGAACGGGCTCGTGCAGATCACCCCCGTGCCGCAGGCCCGCCTTTCTCCCGGTGATCGGGTTGTGGTGGGCGTGGGGCCGGCAGGCGGCGATGACGGGACGCCCCGATGACGGATGCCGCACCGCCGCCGGTCATGGAATTCAGATCCGTCGGGATGTGCTACAGCGGCCGGCCGCGGGTCGTGGCGCTGGACACCTGCGATCTGAGGATCGGCCGCGGCGAATACGTGACGATGGTCGGCCCGTCCGGTTCGGGAAAGTCAACATTCCTCAATATCGCGGGTCTGCTTGATACACCGACGAGCGGCCGGTATCTGCTGGACGGTATCGACACGGGAACCGTCACCCGAAGACAGCGCGCGGCCCTGCGTGGGACACGTATCGGTTTTGTCTTCCAGGCATTCCATCTGCTGGCCCACCGCACCGCCCTGGAGAACGTGGAACTCGCGATGGTGTACCAGGGAGTCCCCCGACGAGAACGGCGTGTTCGCGCGGAGGAGGCGCTGCACCGAGTCGGTCTGGGACACCGCGGTGACTTCCTGCCGACCCGCTTGTCGGGAGGGGAGAGGCAGCGCGTCGCCATCGCACGCGCCGTGGTGACCCGCCCGTCACTGCTCCTGTGCGACGAACCCACGGGCAACCTCGACTCGGGCACCACCACGTCCGTCCTCGGCCTGCTCAGCGAACTCCATGACGCCGGTATGACGCTCGTGGTGGTCACCCACGATGCGCGTGTTGCCGCCCAGGGGCGGCGCACCCTGACGATGCTCGACGGCAGCCTGAGGGACCTCAGCCCCATGGGGACGGCCCGGTGATCCGCGCCCCGTATCGCCGCGGCGGCGCGGACCACGGAGTTCGCCGTTCGTCACTGTCCCTGCGCGACCTGGTGTCCGAAGCCGTCACAGGCATGCTCCAGCGTCCGGCCCGGTCCGCCCTGACCGTGCTCGGCACCGTACTCGGCGTCGGAGCGTTCGTCGCCGTCCTGGGCCTGACGGGTACTGCCGCATCACAGATCGACGGCCGTTTCAGCGAACTCGCCGCCACGGAAGTCAACATCGAAGACACCGGCGGTGAGACCCCCGATACCGTCCCCCTGGCCTTTCCCGCTGACGCCGACGCCCGCATGGAACGGCTCCACGGTGTCACGGCGGCCGGCGTCTACTGGAATGTGAGGCTGGGGCCCCGTCAGACCGTCAGCGCACGGCCACTGGAGGACGCCGTCGGCGCAGTCGGCGACACAACCGTGGTGTCCGCCTCGCCGGGCGTCCTCAACGCCGCCGGCCCGACGCTTTCCGAGGGCCGGCTCTTCGACTCCTACCACAACTCCCACCAGCAGCGAGTCGCTGTCATCAGTACCTCGGTTGCGGCCCGCCTCGGCATCACCACCCTGCGGACCGAGCCGGCCGTATTCATCGGGAACACCCCGTTCACCGTCATCGGCATCCTCAGCGGTGTCGACCGCAAGTCCGATCTCCTCCTGTCCGTCGTCATCCCCCGCACAGCGGCCGAGCGGATGTGGGGCCCTCCGAGCGCCGGCCGCGCCAGGATGCTCGTATCAACCCGGCTCGGTGCCGCCCCCCAGATCGCCCACGAGGCCGCACTGGCCCTGCTTCCGGAACACCCCGAGTACTTCCGGGCCGTCGCGCCGCCCGACCCGCGCGTCCTCCGCTCGGCGGTCGACGCAGACCTCAGCCATCTCTTCCTCCTGCTCGCCGCGCTGTGCCTGGTGATCGGCGCCGTAGGCATCGCCAACACCACCCTGGTTGCCGTCATGGAACGCACCGGCGAAATCGGGCTGCGGAGAGCCCTGGGAGCAGGCGGTGGTCACATCACCCTCCAGTTCCTCGCCGAGTCGGCCACCCTGGGACTGCTGGGAGGTCTGGTCGGCACATCCCTCGGCACGGTAACCGTGGTCGCTGTCTGTGCCGCTCGTCAGTGGACACCCGTCATTCACATGGAAGCGGTCGCCGCCGCGCCTGTGCTGGGGTGTGTCACCGGGCTTCTCGCCGGCCTGTATCCCGCGTGGCGCGCCTCCCGTATTCCGCCCGTGGAGGCGCTTCGACGGTGAACCTTCCACAGCGTGCTGACACCGCCATCGCGTGCACCGGTGGGCTTCGCACGACGTGACGCCGTCCACGATGCCTCTGTCGCAGGTCATGGCCCGGTCATGAACGTACTCAGGGATCGCGCCGTTGCCCGGGCCGGCCGCACGCCTGCCGGGGGAAGCGGTCACCACGACGTCCTCGGCCTTCCACGGCCGACGGAGTGGAAGGCCACGGACGGACTCCGCGCACACAGCCTCCGCCCGAGGAATCCGGCGGTAGCGATCCGCCCGGCCGGCATCCACCGCCCGAGCGGGTCATCCATCCAACCAGAGGAAGAGTGTGAAGAGACGAATACGGCGCCTGTGCGTGCCGGTCACCATCACGGTGGCCGCCGCACTGGCGATACCCCTCGGCCTGCCCGCGCAGGCCGCTGAGCCCACTGTGCCGAAGAGCGCGACACACAGCGGGAAGAGCCGGCCGGGGACCGGTCCCGCCCGGCCGTCCGCGATCCCCGCGAAGGATCGCGCCACGACCCTGGGCGCGCGGTACGGAGCATCCCAGGACACCGCCTTCACCACGAGCGGGGACGGCACCGGCTTCCACCTGCTCGTCGCCGACGAGGCGAACGGCTACGGGTGGAGGACAGCCGCCACGCTCCGGGAGGACGGCTTCGACGCCGACACCTGGATCGGCAACGCCTGTCTGACCTCCTCCGGCACGTACGCGGCGGTCGCCTACGCGCCCCGTACGTTCACCAACCGCCCGGAGCTGATGGTCCGTGGCGCGTTCACCGCCGTGGTGAACCTCGTGTCCGGCGAAGTCACCAAGCTCCCGTTCACCGCGTCCCTGGCCTACTTCAGCCCCGGCTGCGGGAACGGCGAGCAGGCTGTTTTCACACAGCTCACGCATGACGGCGACACAGAGCAGCGGACCCGGCTGATCACCGTGGACGCGACGACCGGCCGGCACTCCGGGCCGATCGCCCTCCCCGGCCAGGTCACCTCCGCGATCCCCGTCAGGAACGGGATCGTCGCCGCACACGGCAACAGGCTGGTCCGCCTGAACGGGTCCAGGGAGACCGAGCTCGTACGCACCCGTACGGTGCCTTTCCAGCTCACCGCCGACGGCGACGGCGGCGTGACGTTCATCGAGCGTGAGCTGGACAAGAAGGCATCGAATGGGCCGCGGAGCTGGGCCAGGCACCTCACCCCCGCCGGGACGCGCGGCGGTAGAACGGCGCCCGCCACGGTGGCGGCCGGGAAGCTCGCGGAATGGGATCTGGCCGGCACGGCCTCGGGCCGTGTGTTCATCATGGGCAGAGCCTCCAGCACGGGCAGGCTGCCCGCCCGAATCTCCAACCCGGGTGGTCTGTCCAAGGGCGCGCGCATGTCCAGCCTCGGGCATGCCGCCGTGTCGACGACGTGGGCGGACGGCAGGACCAGCCTGATCACGCCGAACGAAGCCGACGCCGCCCGCGCCGCGCGCATACGGCTCACGGTGCTGTCCACCGGCACAACGGTCACCCTGGACGCGAAGCCCGCCACGGGCGGCAGGAACGCCTCCACGGGCGTCCGGACATCGCCGGCGCTGATGGGCGGTGCCAGGACCGGCGACGGTGACAGCGGCCCGTCCGCGCGGACCACAGGGGCCCGGGCACAGTCGGCGTCGCCGACCGACCCCGGTGAGGGCACCGGCGAGCGGTACTGCGCGGTGGCCCGCAACGATGTCCGGAAACAGGCGTTCCAGCCCACCCCGCGCCAGGTGGAGTGGGCCGCCGACCAGGCAGTGGTCGGCAGGCTCGACTTCTACCGCTCGCCCAACTGGAAGAACACCGGCGCGGGCGGCTACACACCGCAGAACCTCTTCCCCCCGCTCGTCCTCGACGGCGACCCCAACGGCACGCTCGACCCCGAGGACGGCGCCAACGACAAGTGGCACATACCCGCGCAGGTGCTTCTGGGCATCACCGCGCAGGAATCCAACATGTGGCAGGCCACGCGGTTCGCGGTGCCGGGTGTGACGGCGAACAGTCTGATCGGCAACTACTACGGCACCGACTACACCGCGGACGGCACCCAGGCCGACCCGTGGCGCATCAACTGGTCCGACGCCGACTGCGGTTACGGCATCACCCAGGCGACCGACGGGATGCGCCTGGCGGGCAGGGAGAAGCCGGGCGAGACGCCTCTGAGCCCCTTCACCCAGGAGGCGGTGGCGCTGGACTACACCGCCAACATCTCCTACGGCGCGCGGATTCTGTCCGCCAAGTGGAACCAGACCCGCCGTGCGGGCATGAGGATCAACGACGGACACCCCCGGTGGATCGAGAACTGGTTCTTCGCCCTGTGGGCGTACAACTCCGGCTTCTACGACACCCCCGACTCCGCCGGACACAAGGGCGTGGGCTGGACCAACAACCCGGCCAACCCGCTGTGGAAGGCCAACCGCACCCCCTTCCTGGAGTCCCCGACGGGGGCGGACGACTACAGCCACGCCGCCTCTCCTCAGCACTGGCCGTACGAGGAGAAGGTGATCGGCTGGGCCGCACGCCCGATCTCGGCGATGTTCGCTCCCGGCGACTTCCAGGCCGGCTACCGGCCCGCTTGGTGGAACAGCAACCCGGACCGCACCAGGGCCAAGCCGCCGATCGATCTCTTCTGCGACGCCTCGAACGACTGCAACCCCTCAAAGATCGGCGACAATGACTCCAACGACCCCGGCATGGGCGCCTGCCTGCTGGACAGCGGCGACAGCGCGAGCAACCCGCACTGGCTGCACTGCTGGTGGGATCAGTCCGCCACCTGGAAGAACTGCACCACGCTCGCACAGTGCGGCAACGCGGTGCACCGATTCAACACCACCTACCCGGAACAGCCGGACGCGGCCTCCTATCCGCCGCGCTGCCTCACGGGCATGCCCGCGAACGCGCTGATCGTGGACGACCTGCCCAACGGCACGGTCCCGGCGGGATCAGCGACGAGAGGCTGCGGTGCGGTGAAGTCCGACGGCACCTTCACCTTCACCTACCAGCCATGGGATCTGATCGACTCCGACACCGGCAAGACCGTCACCACCTACCCCGGTAAGATCGACACGCATCAGATCGGCGCGGGCTACGGCAACCACTTCTGGTTCACCCACACCCGCTCGCCGGAGCCGTTCCCGCCGCCGGGAGACCGCATGAAGGTCACCGGCACCTGGAAACTGGGCAGTCGTATCACCGAACACGGCGGCCAGGCCAAGGTGTACGCGCACATCCCCGACCACGGGGCGCAGACCGCCGGCGCCGCATACCGGATCAAGCACGCCCACGGCACCACGGTCACGTCCATCTCCCAGGACGCCAACCAGTCCAACAAGTGGGTCGACCTGGGCGCCTACCAGTTCAACAGCACCGTCCCCGAGGTCAGCCTGGACAACTTCAACGGCGGCAACGGCACCAAGGACATCGCCTTCGACGCCATCGCCTTTGTGCCCGGGGACTACGACGGTCTGCACGACGTCACCTTCCCCGAGGCGAACCCGAACGCGCCCGATATCGACTTCGTGGCCGCGCAGAAGGTCAGGGCGGGCGCCGCTCCGCAGTTACCGGCGGCCGCTGCTCAGGGGAAGCGGACGTGCGCGACCGGTCGTGACGGGATCCGTTGGTGCGGCTCCTACGTTCCCTTGGAAGGGAAGAAGGCCCCATCCCAGACGACGGTTGAGCGCGCCGCCGCGGCGGGCCCCGTCGGCTGGTGTGCGAACGTCAACGGCGCGGCCATGCAGACGAGGACGCAAGGGTGTCTGCGCGGGATGCTTCCGCTGACCGCGAGTCGCAACGGTGTGCCCATCGGTAACGCGACCATGAAGATCATCCAGGAGATCAACCTCGACCCCAGGTCGAACGTGTTCACCACGTGGACCGAGTTGTCCCTGATCACTATGACGGGGCTCACCTCCACGACGCTGACGTCCTTCGCGGAGGACTGCTGGCCGACCACCGACTGCACGGAAAGCACCGGCCCCTGGATGGGCAGTACCACATGGACCCCCGGTGACCTGCACGTCGCCACCCGGACCAACACCTACACCTGGAACAGGACCACCGGGGGCGAATCGAAGCTGGACTTCACCTGGAACACTGCCTGGTCCACACCCGGCGCCGGTGTCCAGGCCGTCCCGCGGTGGGCCAACAACGCCTTCGATGTCCGCTGTGACAACAAAGTGGGCGGCAACACCGGATGTGTCTTCCACAAGTACACCCCGACGCTTCAGATGAACACGAAGAAGTACCCGGCCGCCGCCGCGTACTACTGGGTGCTCATGGAGAAGCTGGCCTCCCACCCCGGCAGCGAGCAGCGCAACAAGCCACTGCACCGCCTGGCGGATGAGGTGAAGGCCAAGGAGAACCGGGACAAGATGTGCATGCTCGCGGTCGCGGAATGGAACCCGCATCCGAACGCGGACGGCACCAGTTGCGACGAGTACCCGTTCGCGAAATCCCGTGAGAGCGGCGGGATGACGCTGTCCTCGGGCAAGCACTGCGCGCAGTTCTACGCGGACAAGCGGGCCGACGGCAGCTGGATGCTGGAGCTGGACAACAACTATCCGTATCCGACGTGGAACGAGATCTGCGGCCGCGCCGCGGTCCCGGCCAGGCAGAATACGGATGCCGGTGGCGACCTCGGGCGGTTCACTTCCGAGATCCGCCTGCTCGACAGCGACGCCTATTTCGTCCAGACCGGATTCGAGTACTGCGACATCAACTCGGTCTGCAACCTCAACTGACGGTACGACCTGAGCGAAGCGTCCTGCCGGATGACGGTGATCCGGCAGGGCGCTGCCTCCCGGGGTTCAGTCCATGACCCATTCCAGCATGCGCCCTTCATGGACCGAGGGACGACGGCGCGTCACCGGTAGCCGCAGCGATCCCTCCACCGCGTGGCACAGATCGGACAGCATCAGAGTCATGGACGGCCACAGCGGCAGGTAACCGGGATCGCCGAACGAGATCTCGCCGACTTCTCCGTAGTGGCCCTCACGGTGGTCGACGAACAGCAGATCACCGGTGAGAGCCTGAGCGAAGGGAACCCACTGGGTGTGCGCCGTGTGCCCGACCACGTCTTCCTCGTAACCGTCCTCGACCGCTTCGTGTGCCGTAGCGGAAAGATTCCGGTGCCATTCTGAGATTGCTTCGGTGCCCAGCGGGCTGTATCCGAGAAGAAAGGCGCCGGGTGCCATGCTGGACCTGCGCGGTGTCACTCCATTGTGCTCCGACAGCAGTGACGTCAGTTCACCGTGGAGCGGAAACCCCACCTCGCGCTCCAGCCTGGACAACTGAGCGTCCGACGCTCCCGGACGGAGCGTGGAATGATCGCCCGGCGCGTGCTGCCGAAGCCACTCTTCAAAGCGGTGCCACAGTTCCTGCACAGCGTGTATCCCGTCTGTTGTCGGCTGGAGGGGGCCATCGCGCCCACGATCGGGGCACCGGCCCACTCATGAGTTGTAGCCGTCCGCCGCGAGTTCCGCGATCAGATCCGCGTCGCGCATCCCGGGCAGGGCATACCCCTCGGCCTCATCCCACGGGATGTCGAGATCGTCCATATGGACGCGCCACTCGGCGTCCGGTACGGCCCTGCGCAATTCCGATACGGAATCCAGCACATGAGCGATCACCGGCATCAGACGACCGGGATCGAACGGCATCTTGGTGGACCCGGCGACGATCTCCTGCGGTTCGGCGGGACTCCGGTCGTACAGGTACAGGCTTTCCTCGTCGTCGTACGGGAACGACGCCGTGTGTTCGGCGGCGACGCGCGCGACGGAAGCCGACTCGGCCTCGGTCAGCGGTGTGGCGCGGTGCGCGCTGTAGTAGAGAGAGACGCTCATGACGGCAGCGTACGACGGGGGTATGACAGCGCGAAGCGCGGGGACGGCGGCCCCGCCCGGGACCGGTGCCGACGGATTGCGGACTGCCCTTCCTCACCCTCTCATTGCCCGGCCGCGGGGTCGAAGTCCCCTGCCGGGGACGAGGGGTGATCGTCGGTCCCGGGCGCGGGGGCCGCCGCTTCGGTGCCGACTTCGAACCAGGTGGTCTTACCGCGTCCCGCGGGCGAGCTTCCCCATGCCAGCGCGAGCGCCTCGACGATCAGAAGACCGCGTCCGGACTCGGCTTCCTGGTTGCTGCTCTCGTCGTTGAGGAGGACGGTCGGCACCGGTGGGTAGGGATCGCTGTCACGCGCCTCCACCCGGATCCGGTCCGGATACTCCCTCAATCGCAGATCTACTTCGCTGTGGGCGTGGATGAGTGCGTTCGTGACGATCTCGGAGACCAGGAGCTCCAGGTCGTCCAGCAGCGGCAGTCTGTTCCACTCGTGGAGCACATCGTGCAGAAAGCGCCGTACTCCGGCGACACCTCGCAGGTCGTGGCGGTGGATCGAGGTTCGTGCCACACGCGGGCGGTCACGCGGCTGGACTCCTTCGTAGCGCACCAGGAGCAGGGCGGCATCGTCATCACCGGATTCTGCCGGTGGAGCGCGGTGGGAAGCCAGGATGTCGGCCAGCGTCTCCAGGTTCTCGGAGCTGTGGTCGGCCAGTCGGCGGACCAGTTCGTGTACCGCGGCGTCGGTCCCCAGCTGTCGTGAGTCCAGCAGACCGTTGGTGAACAGTGCTACCACCGAGCCCGTCTGCATCTGGAATTCGGCCTGCTGGTAGGCGGTCTGCCGGCCCACACCCAGCGGCGGCCCGACGGGCAGCCGGGGCTCGGAGATCTGCCCCCGGGAGTCGCTGATGACCGGCCCGGGATGGCCCGCGGTCGAGGCGAGGGCGAGCCCGGTCGCCGGGTCGAGCCATACACAGCAGCAGGTGGCGTACAGATCGGTGTCCAGTTCGGCGAGCAAACGGTTGCTCCGCTCCAGGACGCGGGCAGGGTCGTGCCCTTCGGCGGTGTAGGCCCGCACTCCGCTGCGCAGCTGCCCCATCACCGACACGGCCTCCAGGCTGTGTCCTTCCACGTCGCCGATGACGAGCCCGACCCCGCCGTTGGGCAGTGTGAGGACGTCGTACCAGTCACCCCCCACGGCGGCTCCCTCGGTCGCGGGGAAGTAGCGGCCCGTGGCGACCACCTCGGGCAGATGGGGAAAACTCCTGGGCAGAAGGCTGCGCTGGATGGTCTGGGTGAGCGCGTGCTCACGTTCATAGGCCCGGGCGCGTTCCAGGGACTGACCCACCTGCTCCAGCATGATCACCAGTACGGCGATCTCCTCGGCGGCCAGGGGGCGGCCGGGCCCGGTGAACTCCAGAAGGCAGCAGCCCACCGCGCGGCCGTTGGAGATCAGCGGCAGATAGGCCCGCGCCTGGCGCTCGGGATCGATACCGAGACCGGGATACTCCTGCCGGATCTCGCCGGCCGTGGTGAAGATCTTGACGCCGACACCGGTGATGGTGTCGGTCTCGGGGCTTCGCTGGGACAGCGGTGTTCCCTCGATGCGGTTGAGGACTTCGCGGGAGAGGCCCGCGGCCCCGGCCACATGGAGGCGTTCGCCTTCGGTGACGCACAAGGCCACGGCCCTGGCCCCGAAGGGCCGGAGGATCTGGGTCTGTACCACGGCGAGGATGCCCTGGGTGTCCACCGCGGCGGTGAGTTCGGTGGCGAGCCGTTGCAGCTGGTAGAGGAACGGACTGCCCGGTGTGGACGACGAGGCCGTCGCCTGCCGGTGCTGCTGAACGGCTCCCGAGGCGGCGCCGGCGGCCCCGGGCTCCGGCCGGCTGGAGATGAACAAGGGGATCGAAGGCCCTTCCAGCGGCAGGCCCTGTTCCACCAGGCTCTGCAGCTCGGCCGCCAGTTCGTCCGCGGTCCTCTGCACATACTCCAGCTCGCCGTCACTGATCTCCCGCGGCGGCACGCAGCGCAGCGTGATGACTCCCAGGCGGTTGTGTGGTGTCGCCCGTATCGGTGCCACCACGAGCACCATGGGGAAGGGGGTGGAGACGAGGAGCGCCGGTGTCCGGCGGCACAGGATCTGCAGGTCTTCCGCGTCCACTTTCACCGTTTTGCCAGTCTGGAACGCCCGGGCCGCGGGCCAGGCGAAGTTGTCCACCCTGAACGCGGGTGTGATGGCGAAGCTCAAGGGGGTGTGCACGGTCATCGCGGCGACCAGCAGCTCGGCGTCTGCCGCGAGGAGGTAGGCGGTGCAGGAACCGGGCTGCAACCGGTCGTACACCTTGCGTAGTGCCGAGGCGATGGCCTCGTCACGCCGTGCTTCCAGCCCACCACGGTCGACGGCGAGCGGTGGAGAGAGCTCAGAATCCATGGGATCCACCCGGTGAATGGCGTACGACGGGCGGGCAGCGACCGCTGGACCGGCGGCCGCTGGCAGGTACTGATCGCTCACCATTATATGAGCGGCTGGAGTGCGACGGGCGATTCGGCGAGGGCGGCTGTCGTCCTTCCCTCCGTCTGAAAGTGGCGTTTGAGCTGGTCAGGCCCCGGGCCGGTGCTGCCCTGGGGGCTGTGGCCCGTGGTGCCGCGCAGCCGTACGGGAGGTCGCGGATGCCGTGGGCCGCCGGGCCGCCGGAACGGCATGAATCTGCTCCTCGCCGGCGCGTGGAGAAGCCGCGGGAGGAGACCGGCGGCGTCCGCCGGGGCGGCCGTGGCCGTGCCGGGTCGGGTGATCTCCCGGGCGGGTCGATACGGCCCCGGCGGCATCGCCGGGGCCGGTTGTTGTTTGTGGTGTGCCGGACTCTTGACGTTCCTTGGCGTTGTGGCTACTTTTTGGTTAACTCAGGTTACGCAATTGGTGTTGCGTGCCCCGTCATTCGATCACTCGCGATCCGCACATTCAGGGACACAGATGACGAACACACCTGGCCAGAAACTGATTCTCTCCGCGTCCGTCATGGGGCTCGGTATGCACCTCGGCGCGTGGATGGCACGTGAGGGCGAGGCCTCCGACTACCTCAGTGAGGCGACCTACGTCGAGGTCGCCCGTATCGCCGAGTCGGGCAAGCTGCACGGGCTGTTCTTCGCCGACGCGCTGACCAACGCCGAGGAGGGTACGGACCGTCCTTCCCTCGGTGCGCTCGACCCCACGATCGTGCTGGCCATGATGGCCACGGCGACGTCCCGGATCGGACTGATCGGCACCGCTTCCACGACCTACTGCGAGCCCTACGACCTGGCGCGCCGGTTCGCCTCTCTGGACCACCTCAGCGGGGGACGGGCGGGCTGGAACTCGGTTGCGACGTTCATTCCGGCCGTGGCCGCGATGTTCGGCGGGCGTCAGCTGCCGACACGGGAGAACCGCTACGAGCGCGCGGACGAGTTCATCGACGTCGTCGTCAAGCTGTGGGAAAGCTGGGGTGAGGGCGCGCTCGTCGGCGACAAGGAGAAGGGGCTGTTCGCCGATCCGTCTCTGGTGCGCGAGATCAACCACACCGGTGACCACTTCTCGGTGCGCGGCCCTCTCCCCCTTCCGCGCAGCCCCCAGGGACGGCCCGTGATCTTCCAGGCCGGCTCGTCACCCGAGGGCCGGGACCAGGCCGCCAAGTACGCGGATGTCGTCTTTACCGCCCAGCATCTGATGGAGGATGCCATCGCGTTCCGTGACGACATGCGCCGGCGTGCGGCCGCTTACGGTCGCTCTCCCGACGACATCAAGATCCTGCCCGGTATCTCTCCTGTCCTCGGGAGGACGTCGCAGGACGCGGAACGGCGCAAGGCCGTACTCGACGAGCGGCTCGGCACGGGTCCGGAACTGGTGAAGCTGGCCCGGCGGGTCGGGCTCGACCCGGAGGTCCTGAAGCTGGACGAGCCCTTCCCGCACCATCTGATCGGTCCGGACGAGGAGTTCAGCGGTTCGGTCGGCTTCCGGCGCTCGCTGGTGAACCTGGCCGCCAAGGACAACCTGACGGTGCGGCAGCTCATCGCCCGCTACGGCGGGGGACACCAGCAGGTGGTCGGTACGGCCGAGGAACTGGCCGATGTGATGGAGGTCTGGTTCAACAGCGGCGCAGCCGACGGCTTCAACCTGATGGTCGACATCGTTCCGTCCGGCTTCCGCGACATCGCCGAGATGCTCGTCCCGGAGCTGCAGCGCCGTGGGCTGTTCCATCTGGACTACGAGCACGAGACCTTCCGCGACAACCTCGGTCTGGGTGTTCCGGCCGCCACCACGTCCCACGCCTGACTCTCCGGCCAGCTGCCGGCGCGCCCCCCTGCCCCTCCCACTCACCGAAGGACACGTCACATGAGCATCGTCACCGCCGCTCCCGCCGGCCACGCATCTGATGCGCGCCGGGCGCCGTACATCGTCGGCATCGGAGGAACGCTCCGCCCTCACTCCACGTCGGAAACCGCTCTGAGGCACGCGCTGGCCACCGCCGAGCGGCTCGGCGCCTCGACGGAGATGATCACGGCCCAGAGCCTGAACTTCCCCATCTACGATCCGGAGAACCCGGCTTCGGACGACATCGCCGCGCACCTCCTGACCGCCGTGCGCCGTGCGGACGGCCTGATCATCGCGAGTCCGGGCTACCACGGGAATGTCTCGGGGCTGATCAAGAACGCCATGGACTATCTCCAGGGCCTCGCCTCCGACCGGACGCCCTACGCTCACAACCGGGCGGTGGGCTGCATCGTCACCGCGGCGGGCTGGCAGGCCGGTGCTGCCACGCTGACGGCGCTGCGGTCCACGGTTCACGCGCTGCGCGGGTGGCCGACGCCGCTGGGAGTGGTCATCAACTCCGCGAGCAAGCCGTTCGACAGGGACGGCGCGGTGAGCGACCTCAAGGTCGGCGCACAGCTGACCACGGTCGGTGAGCAGGTGCACGCGTTCGCGAGCAGTTACTCGCAGGTCGTCTGACCCCGGTCCGCCCGGCCTTCCGGGCATCGGATCGGCTGACGGCGAAGGGGCCTTTGAAGCCGCGTGCAGCGGGTCAAAGGCCCCTTCGCCGTGCATCCGGCCCTGCGGCCGCCCACTGCCCGGAACAGGTCCGGCGGTCCCGGCCGTCGGACCAGCCGCCCGGCGTCATCCGACGCCGAAGTTGTCGGCCCAGATGCCCAGTGCCTGCCGCCGCACGTCTTCGGGGAACTCTTCCCGCAAGGCGCGGAAACGCGGCTGTACCGCGGCGTCGACGCCGGTGACCAGGACGGCGCCCGTCTCGGTCGCCGCGACCAGGGTCACGCGGGCGTCCGACGGGGAACGGCTGCGGCGGGCCAGTTCCCGTTCGTCGAGTGTCTTGGCCAGCCGTGACACGAGAGGGCGGGGAACATCCAGCCGTGCCGACAGCTGTGTCACCGACAATGTCCGGTCGGGGGCTCCCATCAGCTGGACGAGTGCCTGGCACTCCAGCGGGTCGACTCCGGCCCTGCGTGCTTCCTCGTCGATGATGCGGAAGGCCCGCCGCATGAAGTAGCGCGCGTCCGCCACAGCGGCGAGACGGGTGCTCTCCTGCCGACCGGTACCTTTCGTGTCCCGGAGGTCCATCAAACTTTCCACGCCTGTCGCTAGCTGTCCGCGGGCACCGTCATGTGTTCGGGTTGCCAAAGGTCTTCGCCGATGATGTCAGCCGCTCGATGGAGCGGCAAGCCAGGGGAGGGCGGCTTCCGCACCCGGATCGGGCGGCCCGGGATCCGTGAGGACGAGGGCCGGAACACGGTGGGCCGGGAGGGGGCCGTGGGCGCCGCGGTCGGCCCCGGGACGCGTGTGCGGCCATGGCCCGGCCGGATCGACCCGTGCGGTGGTGTCCGTGATACGCGAGGACGCACGGGCCCCCGAGGGGCCCGTGCGGGCGTTCTGTGTCCCTGGACGGGGCCCGGGCGGCCCGGTGTGGGGAAGTCCCTCGCCCGTCGATATGCCGGTGCCGATGACGTGCGTCCTCGTCATCACGTTGTGGTGCGGCCTTTCCGGGGTACCGGACCGCCGTGTTCGCGTGACGGAGAGCTCTTCCGGCACGGGTGAGGCCGGTGTTCAGGCCCCGCGTCAGCCCCTTTCCGCCGGGGCCTCCGGGGCCGGTGACACCACCCTCCAGAGCATGAGCAGCAGAGAGGGCGATGCCATGCCGGGCCCGGAGGCCGGAGCACCGTCAAGCCACGGAGAAGGTGACGGTGGGCTGGGCCGAGGCGGGTGGCGACGGTCGTCGTCCGGCTCGTGGTGGTGTCCGTCTCCGTCGCCGTACGTCGCGCGGTGAGCGCCCGGCTATACGTCGCGCAGTGCGCGGCCGGCGGTTTCGGGGCCGAACCAGACCGCCACAAGGCCGACGACATAGACAGCGGCCACCGCCGCCGCGGCGGCGGGGAACGAGCCGAACGCCGTCACCAGGGCGCTGCTGCCCAGGACGCCGAACGCGGTGATGACCCGGGCGAAGTTCCAGGCCAGTCCCTGCCCGGTGGCCCGTACCACCGTGGGGAACAGTTCGGGCAGATAGACGGCGAAGATACCGAAGCCGCCGACGACGAAGAATCCGTAGAGCGGCATCATCCACATCACCCCCGACAGGGTGTCGACCTGGGTGAACAGCACGAGGGAGACCGCGAGCGCACCGGCGCAGAACAGCGCGAACATCGTCCGGCGGCCCAGTACGGAAGACAGGACCATCAGGGTCAGATAGCCCGCGATCGCCCCGGCGTTGAGCAGCATGAACGCGTGGCTCGGCGAGTCGCCCACATGGGCCGGTCCACCCGACAGCTCGGTGATCCATGAGGGCAGCCAGGTCAGCCCGCCCCAGGACCCGACCATCATGGCGATACCGAGCAGCACCGCGATCAGTGTCGGTTTGCGCAGGTCACGGTCGAGCAGCCGCCGGGTCGTACGCAGGGTGCCTTGGTCAGCGGGCGCCGCCTCACGTGCTGCCTGCCACCGCTCGGGTTCGCGGATGAACTTACGCATCACCACGGTGAGCAGGATGGGCACCAGGCCCGCGGCGAACACCCAGCGCCAGCCGAACGGTCCGACGATCAGGGCGAGCAGCGCGGCGAGAAAGAAGCCCGCGGCGAATCCCATCTGCATCAACTGCATGATCTTCGGGCGCAGTTTGTCGGGCCATGTCTCGGCCAGCAGGGCGGCGCCCGCGGCCCACTCGCCGCCGATGCCCAGGCCGGCCAGCATCTGGAACGCGGCCAACTGCCATACGTTGGTGGCGACGGCGCTCAGCCCGGTGAACAGGGCGTAGATCACCACGGTGATGCCCAGAATCCTGGCCCGGCCGAAACGGTCGGTCAGTGCGCCGAAGACGATGCCGCCAACACCCCAGGCGAGGAGCTTGAGGGCGATGATCGTTCCGCCGATCGACGCGATCGTCCCACGGTCCGTGGTGTCGGCCAGATCAGAGATGGTCTCCGTCAGCACGAGGGTGAGGAGATTGAGGTCCATCGCGTCGAACGCCCAGCCGAGGAACGTCGAGGCGAAGACCAGCCACAGGTAGCGCGGTGCGTCTCGCAGCCTCTGGGGCCCGGTGCCGGGAACAGATTTCGCTTCCGGTCTGTCCTCGTGAATCGTCATGCCACACTCCTGGGTGTGCAGTCGGCCGGCCCTGGACGCCGGCGGGGATACCGGGCGGCTCCATCGGGGCCGTGCTCCTTGGTGCAAGAGAAAGGGGCGCTGGGGCTGCTCGTCCGAGCAAGCGCCAGGTCGCTGCGCCGCGGCCCCTGGGGCCCGGCATCTGTGCTGCGGCTGCGGTGTGGGGAGACCGCTTTGGCTGTGCTGCTCACGGCGGCACCTGGTGTGATCTTAGGTTTGTGCGGCGGGGGCACAGGGCGGTGTGGGGCGGGTCGCGTGTTCTTGCGCCCTGGTGTCCGTCCGGGGTGGGGGCGGGTGGGCCGCAGCTTCCGGCACACGTGTGCGGGGGTGGGTCCGTCGCGGGAACCCGGGATCTTCCAGGTGCGCGCCGCAGGCCGGCTGCGGTCGGGCGGGCAGGACGCCGTGGGGTGCGGACATGAGGGCCGGCTGATCCGGTTGACGGCCCCTGCGATCCAGCGTAAGGGGTGCTCGATGCCGAGGCAGTGCGGGTGTGCCTGCGCCGGGCGGTCGGCGGCCGCCCGGGGGATGCGGGCGCCCGGCCGCCGCAGCGGGACTGTTCCGCGGCTGTTCCGCGGGGTGGGAAGTCGGTGTTCAAGCGGATCGCCGTCCCTTCGGGGAGGGGGAGGAGGGCACCGGCGGTCACCCGGGTGGAGCTGTGGGTCAGCGTGGGGTGGTGCCGGTTCGACGAACGGTCGGGCAGGTGTCGTGGTGGCGTGCGCCGATGACGGTTCCGGTGCCCGGGGCGCCCTGGACCCGGGTGGGTAAGTGCCTGAGGGGGCGAGCCGCGGCGGGCACGGGTGATGAATCCGTCCGGGTATCCGCCTGCCGGGGAGCGGCTGCGGTCACTGCATGACGCAGATCGTGCAGCGCCCGGCGGTGGACCGGACTGTGTGGTCGGAGGGTGGTGGGCATGGTGCCTTCAAGGGGTGTGGACGGTCATACGAAGGGGTGTGGACGGTCATACGGAGGACAGCGCCGCACTGAGGACGCCGGCCGCGAATGAGGTGTCGGACCGGTGGGACTCCCCGGTGCGCCGGTTGAGGAACTGCTTGACGTCCCGGACGGCCGAAGTGACCTGGGAGGCGGCCCGGTGTGCGGCGACCTCCAGTTCGTCGTCGGGTACGAGCTGGGCGACGGCTCCCACCATCCACAGCCGGCGGGCGTCCACCTCGTGTGCGGAGGAAGCCAGATGGAAGGCGAGCGGACGCGGGAGGACGGGTGCCAGCTGGGTGAGAGCCAGCAGCGGGGCGAACCCGGCGTTGATCTCGGGGAGGGCGAATGTGGCGTCTTCGCAGGCCAGTACGAGGTCGCAGCCGGCGGCCAGGGCGAACCCCAGTCCGTGTGCGCGGCCCCGGACCGCCGCTATGACCGGGAACGGCGCGGTGGTGATCGTCTCGTACAGGTCGAGGATGGGGGTGATCACCGTCGCGCGTATCTGCTCCGGGCCGGCTGCCGGTCCGTCGGGCGGTGAGGGAGCACGGCCGAGGCAGAAGTCGGGGAGCGAGGAGCGCAGCACCACGGCCCTGGTGGCGGGGTCGAGTTCCCGGATCGCCTCGGTGAGCGCGGCGATGTCCGGCAGTGTCAGACGGGCGGTGCCGAGGACCACCTCGGCGACGTCGTCCTGCTCGCGTCGGACGGTGAGGGAGGGGGACACCGAAGGGGTCATCGACTGCCGCCCCTCTGCGGACCGAGCCAGTCACGCACCACGTCGTCCCCGTGCTCGCCCAGCCGCGGCGGACGGGTGACGTCGCGGTCCCGCCCGCCGTCCGCGAACTTGACGGGATTGCCCAGCAGTTGCAGGGGCGGCCGTCCCGCGTCCTCGGGGACGTCGATGACCATCTGGCGGTGGCGGACCTGGGGATCGGCCAGCGCGTCCGGTACGGCATTGACCGGAGCGGCCGGCACCCGGGCGGCGTGCAGGTCGGGAAGCCAGTCGGCGGCCGGGCGGGCGGCGAAGGCCTTCTCCAGCAGCGGTCCGAGCTCCTCGCGGTTGGCCTGGCGTGCGCCGCCGTCGGTGAACCGGGGGTCGTCCAGGAGTTCGGGGACGCCCAGCACTTCGCACAGCCCGCGCCACATGCCCTCGGTGTTGGCGGTGACCATGACGTCGACGCCGTCGGCGGCCGTGAAAGCACGGTAGGTGGGGATGGAGTCGTGGGCGCGGCCCTGGCGGCCCGGGGTGACGCCGGCCAGCAGGTGGTACACACCCTGGTAGGAGAGCATGGAGATCTGGCAGTCCAGCATGGAGATGTCCAGCCTGCGTCCCCGGCCCCCGGGACCGCGCTGATGCAGCGCGGACAGTACCCCGATGACCGCGTACATGCCGGCGCTCAGGTCGCCCAGGGGGATCCCGGAGCGTACCGGCGGGCCGTCCGGCAGCCCGGTCAGGCTCATGCCGCCGGACAGTGCCTGCACGATCATGTCGTACGCGGGCCGCTGCCGGTACGGGCCGTCCTGTCCGAAACCGCTGATGGAGCACCAGATCACGCCGGGGTTCGTGGCGCTGAGACCGTCGTAGTCCAGGCCGAGGCGGTCCAGTACCCCGGGCCGGAAGTTCTCGATCACGATGTCGGCGACGTCGGCGAGTTCGCGCAGGCGGCTGCCGCCCTCGGGGGTCTTCAGGTCCAGCACGACACTGCGCTTGTTGCGGTTGACGCTGAGGTAGTAGGCGCTGTCACCGTCGATGAAGTGCGGCGGGATCGCCCGGCTGGAGTCCCCGGCAGGCGGTTCGACCTTCACCACGTCGGCGCCGAGGTCGGCGAGGATCTGGGTGGCGTAGGGGCCGGACAGGAAGGTCGTGAGGTCCAGGACCCGCAGGCCGGTCAGGGGCGGTCCTTGGGGGATCATGTCGTTTCTGCCGTTTCCTCGGTGGCGGTCGGGCGGAGCGTACGGGTCATGAGGTGCTCCGCCGCTTCGGCGCTTCAAGGATGTGAACGGCGCAGGCGCCGTGATCCACACCGGACATCCCCCCGCCGGTGGCGTGGGTGAGTCCGAGCCGGGCTCCCTCGACCTGGCGGTCCCCCGCCTGACCGCGTAGCTGCCAGACGATTTCGACGGCCTGGGCCGCACCGGTGGCCCCGATGGGATGTCCCTTGGCCAGCAGCCCGCCGCTGGGATTGACGACGGTGGTGCCGCCGAAGGAGGTGGCGCCGCTGCGCAGCAGGGACATCGCGTCCCCCCGCTTGGCGAGGCCGAGGGCCTCGTAGTAGAGGAGTTCGGCGATGGCGAAGGCGTCGTGCATTTCCACGACGTCCAGGTCCTCGGGTCCGATGCCCGCCTGCTCATAGGCTTCGGCGGCGCTGTGGACCGTGATCTGAGGAATCGTCATGTCCCTGAACCCGTTGGTGAGTTCACCGGAATGCAGCACGGAGGCGCGGATGCGCACGGGCGGGGCGCCGAAGCGGTGGGCGTTGTCGGCCGAGGTGACCACGAGGGCGGCGGCGCCGTCTCCGTTCGGGCAGCTCATGAACAGGGTGAGTGGTGTGGCGACGGGACGCGAGGCCAGCACTTCCTCGACCGTGGTCTCCTTGCGGTACTGGGCGTACGGGTTGAGTTTGCCGTGGCGGCGGGCCTTGACCGACACCTCGGCGAGGTCGGCCGGAGTCAGGGCGTTCTCGTAGAGGTAGCGGCGGGCGCGCATCGCGTAGACGGCGGGCATGATCTGGCCGGCGGCGACCTCGTGGTCCTCCTCGGCCAGAGGCAGCGGTCCGCCACCGAGCGAGGTGAGTTTCTCGGCGCCGATCACCAGAACGGTCTCGTACAGCCCGGCGCCGACGGCGATGAAGGCCTCGCGCAGTGCGGTGGCACTGGAGGAGCAGGCGTTCTCGACGTTGACGACCGGGATGGATCCGAGGCCGAGGTCACGCACGATGCGCTGACCGACGAGCATGCCGCCGACGACATTGCCGGAGTAGACGGCCTGGATGTCACGCTGGTCCGCGCCGCTGTCCTTGAGCGCACCGCGTACCGCGGTGGCGCCGAGGTCCGCGAGGGTGCGGTCGCGGTGCTTGGCGAACGGGACCATGTCGGCCCCCACGATGACCACGTCACGCATGGTCGGCTCCCTTCGCCGCGCCGGCCACGGGTACCCAGGAGGCGAGATGGCCGTCCTCGTGCCCGGTCAGCCGGAGACGGACCGGCGTGTCGGGGCGCAGCGCGGACTCGTCGGTTTCGGTGATGTGGGCGAATACGCGGGCACTCTCGGGGAGGTCGACGTATCCCACGGTGTAGGGCACGGCACGGTCGGCCGGGCCGATGTGGATCACGGAGTAGCTGTAGAGATTGCCGGTCGGCGACAGCGGCATCGGCCTGAGCTCGCCCAGGCATCCCGGGCACTGGGCCGGAGGCGGACAGGCGGTGACGTCGCAGGCGTCGCAGTGCCCGCCGATCAGTCGGGTGCCGTCGGTATCGACGTGGCCCGGCGGGACACGTACGCCCTCGGGCTCGGTGACCGGTGCCGTCATGGCTGGCCTCCTCTGGGTGTGGGGCGGCGAACGTCCGTGGGGTGGGACCACGGCGCGTCCGTCTGCCGGGTGGGGTTGCTGCCTGCCGGCCCCGCGGGCGACGGGTTAATGTGCGTGAGGGCTGCAAGCATCGAAGGTGTTCTGTTGAAGAGAACGGGAGTTCTCTTCTGCGGGACGTTTGTATGGGCTGAAGGCTCGTGGAGTCAACCCCTGCGGCGCACGTTCGTCATTGCCCCGCGATGCGTACGGCGGTGTTGAGGTGCCGGCTGCGGCGGCTGCGGGGAAGGTTCGGCCGGTCATTCGCCGGTGGGGTCGCGGGGGAGTGGGGCTGTCCTGGTGGTGCCCTCGGTGCCCCCTTGTTCCGCGGTGAGTGCCGGGTTACAGTGGCGTTCCGTTCAATGGAAATTACTTCTTCTTTAACGGAACGATGATCGGTTGTCGGCGGTGGCGTGACCCGTCTCGCCGGTCGGGCGATCGGCCGGAGTGGCGGGGAACATCCAAGGTGACGGATCGTGCGGCACGGCCCCAGTGCCCTTTCGGCGGTGTGGACGGCGCCGCCGGACCGGCCGGTGCGGCACCCGGCCCGGATCTCGCCGCGGCGGTACGGCCCCGGGGCTCGCTCCGGGCGTGCCGGTGTACGGGACCGGCACAAGCCGCGCAGAGCCGTACACCATGCCTCCGGCAGGCCGGCCGCGGCGGCGCGGACCGGGAGAACGGCCGGGAGTCACACCTCGCACACGCATCGGGACCGAATCCGTCAGGGACGAACTCAGTGGAGATACCGGTGAACCCTTCACGATCGGCTGAGCAGCCGTATCACGCTTCCTCCGCACCGCCTGCCGACAGTGCGGTGTCCGGGACGGCCCTCCCGGCGGTGCCACAGCGTTCGTACACCGTCAGGCTCTCCGATCACACCACACTCGTGACGGAGTACACGGAACACCCGGAGTACACGGAACACCCCGAGCCCGCCGAATCCGGGGACAGGCGGGAGCCGGCCGTCCTCCTGGTGCATTCGGCGCTCCTGGACCAGAGGATGTGGTCCGCGACGGCGGCCGGCCTGTCCGGCTACCGGGTCATCACCTACGACCTGCGCGGCCATGGCTCGGCACGCCAGGCCGCACCGACGACCGGCATCGCCCAACTCGCCCGTGACCTCGATGAGTTGACGAGCATCCTGGAGCTGGACACGGCCGATGTGGTGGGTGTCTCGCTGGGCGGCGCGGTCGCCCAGCGCTTCGCCGCCGACCGGCCCGCCCGGGTGTCCTCGCTGGCCCTGGTCGCGACAGCGGTACGGTTCCCGGCCGGCACGATGACGAAGCGCGCGCAGACGCTGGAACTCCAGGGGAGGGCCGCCGTCCGGGACACCACCTTGCGGCGGTGGTTCAGTGCCGACCTGCTCGACGACGCCGGGGCGGAACCGGTCCGCTACGCCCGGGAGCAGCTGGACCGCACAACGGTGGAGCAGTGGAAGGCCGCATGGCTGGCACTGGCGGCATTCGACAACACCGGCGCCGCTGCGGTCGCCGATATCCCGGTACTGGGCATTGCCGGAGAACGGGACCCCTCGACCCCGGCCGAGGTCGTACGCGAACTGGTGGCGGCCTATCGGCAGGGCACGTTCACTCAGCTCCGGGACGCGTCCCACCTGATTCCGCTGGAGCGGCCCGGCCCCCTTGCCGAGACGCTGAGGTCCTTCCTCGCCGCCGTGCATTCCCCCTCTCCCCGGCTGCGGTAGCCGCACCCGCGTACGCGGGACACGGAGCCGGGGCAGGCTGCCCGGCCGCGCTCCGTGCTTCCGGGCGCGACGGCTTCGCGGAGGCGGGTTCCGGCGCGTCGGGGTGCCCCGCTGGTCGGCGCGCCGGGTCACGGCGGGTGATCCAGAGCCCTGACCGGGCGTCCTGGCGGGGTGTCACTGTTCCGCATGCCGAGCGCCGTAGGGTGCGGGCCGGGCATCGGCCGCGTGCTAGTGTTTCGTTAAGTGCAATGGCAGTTTCGCTCAGCAGATTCGTTGACAGTGCTTCCGCTGACCACCCCAGGGTTGGGCCCGGGGTGTGACGCCTCCACTCGTGAAGGAGCTCGGCCACCATGGCATCCGCCCTCCCCCCGCCGGATGGTGCCAGCGAGACTTCCATGCGGCAGCGCCATCCGCTGGCCCGGGCCTTCCGCATCCTGACCGCCATGATCGACTCACGCGCCGAGTCGTTCGGCGTCCGCCAGCTCGCGACCGAGCTGTCCGTCAGCGCGAGTACGGCCCACCGCCTTCTCGGCGATCTGGAGAAGCTCGGCCTGGTCTCGCACGCGGAAGGCGGCGACTACCGGATCGGGCTGGAGTTCTACCGGCTCGCCTGGGCCGCGACCGCCAAGTTCCCCCTGCGGCAGGCGGCGCACGCCTCCTTGCGCGAACTCGCCCGGGCCACCGGGGAGAGCGCCTTCCTCGGTGTGTACGACGACCTCCAGCATCAGATGATGTTCGGTGCCTGCGTCGAATCACGGCACCCGCTGCGGTACGTGATGGAGCTGAACCGGTGGCTCCCCCTGCACTCGGGCGCCAGCGGCCTGGCCATCCTGGCCTACCTTCCGCAGGACGTCCGCGGCGAACTCGCCGAATCAGGGCGGCTGGGGGCCGTCACCGAGCGCACGATCACCGATCCGGCAGTACTGGAAGACGTACTCGCCGATGTGCGCAGCAAGGGGTACGCCTTCTCCCGGGGGCAGCGTATCCGCGGAGCCGTGGCGGTCACGGCCGCCGTCTTCGGCCCACACGGCGGCGTGATCGGCGATGTGGGCATCACGATGCCGGACAGCCGATTCACTCCGGGGCTGGAGACGGAACTCGCCACAGCGGTCATGGAAGCGGCGAAGGCGGTGACCGCTCAGGTGGGCGGGATACCGGCCGCCACCCAAGACCGGTGACCCCGGGCGCGGGCCGCGTCCTGAAGAACTCCGTTGGGACATCCGCGATCCGGTGACGGCGGAAGGTTTGTGCCGTCGGGAACGGCCGAGCAGGCCGGTGCAGGCGCAGTCGGCCCGGACCGGCGTGATCCGCCGGGCGGCCCGATCGGGTCTGCGGCTTGGGCCGGTGCCGCGCACGCGCGCGGGACGGCTCGTGGGCCGTCCCGCCTTCGGGGAAGGAGTGGGTCAGGCCAGGTAGTCGGCGACCAGTGCGGCGAAGGCGTCCTCGGTGAGCACCCTGGTGCCGAGCTGCTCGGCCTTCGCCAGCTTGGACCCGGCGCCCTCGCCCGCGACGAGGATGGTCGTCTTCTTGGACACGCTGCTGGAGGCCGTCCCGCCCGCACGCTCGATGAGCTCATTCATCTCGTTGCGGTTGCGCCCGGCCAGCGGCCCGTGCATGCCGCCCGTGACGACCACCGCCTCGCCCGCCAGCGGCCGGCTCCCCGTGGCCGCACCCTCGGCGGTGGGTTCGGTCATATTCACCCCGGCCCTGGCCAGCTTGTCGATGACGGGACCCAATGCGGCGATGTGAGCCGCGATCTTCGGGGCGTTGGCTCCCGGAAGCTTGTTGACCTCCGCCAGCTCATCCGGCGTGGCAGCCCGGATGGCGTCCATCGTGGCGAAGTGACGGGCGATCTCCCGCGAGAGCGTCCTGCCGGTACGCACCACACCCAGCGCGCAGAATACCCTGTGCAGCGGCTGCCTCCTGGCCCCGGCGAGCTGGAGCAGCAGCGCGTCGGCGCGCTTGTCGCTTCCCGTCGCCTCAGCGAGCTGCTCCCGGGTGAGGAAGAACAGATCGGCGACATCGCCGACCAGGCCGGCCTCGATGAGGGCCTCCAGATATGTTACGCCCAGACCGTCGATGTCGAGCTGGTCGCGGCCCACGGCGTACTTCAGGGACGGCAGCTTCCCGCACCCGCCGCTCACCCCGGCCGCGCACTCCCAGCGTTCACCGGACGTGTCGATGTCCCCGCCGCATCCCGGGCACGCCTCGGGCAGGACGATGTCCGTCTCCTCGCCCGTGCGCAGTGCCACCACGGGTGCCTCGACGCGCGGGATGATGTCCCCCGCCTTGTACAGCGAAACGGTGTCGCCCAGCTTCAGCCCGCTGTTGCGGATGAAGGCGGGGTTGTGCAGCGTCGCATAGGTGACGGTGCTGCCGTCGACCTCCACCGGCTCCAGCACGGCGCGCGGGGCGATGTGGCCGGTGCGGCCGATGTTCCACTCGACCGCCAGGAGCCTGGTCTGTGCCTGCACGGGCGGCAGCTTGTAGGCGATGGCCCAGTGCGGGTGACGCGTGCCGGAACCGGCGGCCTGCTGTTCGGAGTGGTCGTTGGCCTTGACGACCACTCCGTCGATGCCGAACGGCAACTCGGGGCGCAGCTGCTGGATCTCGTCGACGCGGGCCTGTGCGTGGGCCAGAGTGGCGTACACGCGCAGCGCGACGTCGGTGGCGGAGGTGGTCTGCACGCCCAGTGCGGCGATCTGTTCCATCACGGCCTCGTGGCTGGTGCCCGTGAGGAAGCCGGCTCCGTCCAGTTCCACCGCCCCGTAGGCGAAGAAGGTGGTCTCGATGGTGTACGGCCGGTCCTTGGCGCGCAGGATTCCGGCCGTGCCGTTACGCGGGTTGGAGAAGACCTTCGCGTTGTGTGCCGCGCGGATCTCGTTGGCCCGGGCGAACTGGTCCCGGGTCAGCAGGACCTCACCCCGGATCTCCACGGTGGCCCGGCCGGGTACCTGGGTGGGAAGGCCGGCGATCGACCCGATCGCGTGGCTGAGGTCCTCACCGTGCGTGCCGTTCCCACGTCCGACGAGCTGCACCAGGCGCCCGTCCCGGTAGCGCGCGGCCATCGCCGCCCCGTCCAGCTTCGGCTCCACCGCGTAACCGCCCTCCACCGGGTGGTCGATCCTGCGGGCCAGGGACGCGTCCCACTTCAGCAGACCCTCGGCGTCGAAGACGTTGTCGAGGGAGAGCATGGCCACGGTGTGCGCCACGTCGCCCACCGGAGCCGCGCCGCCGCCGACCTTCCCGGTGGGCGAGTCGGCCCGGATATGGTCGGGGTGTGCTTGCTCGTAGGCGCAGATGCCGCGGGCGAGGGCGTCGTAGGAGGCGTCGTCGAGGGTGGTGTCCCCATCCCCGTAGTACGCCGCGCTCGCGGCGAGGGCCTGCTCGACCGCGTGGTCGTAGCCGGCGCGGTCGGTCGGCGAAGGGGCAGATGCGGCAGTCGTCATACAGGTGATCCTGTCGCATGGGTCTGACAATCAGCTCCGCGCGCACCCGTGGACGGCGCTTGGGCACCGCTGGTCCCGCAGCCCGGTTCGTCCCTTTACGGCGGGTGGTTCCTGTGGGTTCCTGCCCCTGCGTCCTGGCGGCCCGTTCCCGGTCCGTCCCGCCTCGGCCGCCAACAGGTGAGACCAGCGGAAGCGGCTCAGCGGGTCCGGTAGCGTGCGCAGATCAGTCCGTTGTCAAAGGCACGCTCCTCGACCGGTTCGAGGCCGAAGCGCACGCCGTCGGGGAAGAATCGTCTTCCGCCGACGACCACGCTCGGGGTGATGAAGAGGCGGTACTCGTCCACCAGACCGGCGGCGATCGCCTGCGCCGCGAGGTTCGGGCCGTCGACGGTGAGGTCGAGGAGCGCGGCGCGCACATCACGGGGACGGCGAGGGCCCCGCGGGCGGCGGTGGGTGCCGAAGGCTGAGAACCACCCTCACCGAGAACGGCCTCCTCTCCGTCGCCCGGACGGACCGGTCCGTCAGAAGGCCGGGTACTGGAGCGTGCGCCCGGGCCGCCACGATCCGCCCCCTGCGGGGGCGAGCGCTCCGCTGACCCGCCCTCACCCGCGGACCAGTACACCCTCTTCGACCGAGGCGAGCACCGAGCGCAGCAGTTCGTTGAGCAACTGGGCCTGGGCCGGGGGGATCCGTTCCACCAGGCGGCCGTGTGCCGCCGTCACCTCCCGTACGGCGGTCTCGGCGGCCTCCACCCCGGCCGGGGTCAGCCGTACCCAGGAGCTGCGCCCGTCGTCCTCGGCCGCCTCGCGGACCACCTGACCGGCCCCGGCGAGCCGCTTGATGACATTGCTGGTGCCGCCCGAGGAGAGCAGCAGGGCATGGGTCAGCTCTGTCGGTCGCAGCCGGTAGGGCGGCCCCACCCGGCGCAGTACGGCGAGGACGCCGTACTCCGCCGGAGTCAGCCCGAGCTTCTCCAGGGCCCCCGCGGCGGCGATGTCGAAGGCGGAGGTGAGCAGAGCGCTCCGCTTGGCCAGCTCCAGCGGGAGGCCGGCCACGTCCGGCAACTGGGTGTGCCACGCCGCGATGATCTCGTCGACGTGGTCGGGCTCTGCCATGATCCGCCTCTCCCGCCCGGATCCGCGGTGTCCGCTGCCGGCCGGGCCTCCGCACCGCTGATTGCCTCAGTATAAAGAGATCTTCCGCGCCGGTCACCGGCGCCAAAGCCACCCACTCCCACTGGTTGCACAGCTCCAGGGAAGGCCGCTAGCTTATGTCTCACAGAAAAGCTTTCCTTATAGCTTTCATTGGAGGCATTGTGAACGGAAACACGCAGGTGCAGATCGCGGTGGCGTACCACAGCGGTTACGGCCACACCGCACGGCAGGCGGAGGCCGTGGCCGCGGGCGCGGCGGCCGTACCGGACACCGGCGTACGGCTGCTGCCGCTCACGGCCCTCGACGACGAGCTGTGGCGGACCCTGGACGAGGCGGACGCCATCATCTTCGGCACCCCCACCTACATGGGCGGGGCGAGCGCTGTGTTCCGCACCTTCGTCGAGGCCACCAGCAAGGTCTGGGGCAATGACCTCCAGTGGCGCGACAAGATCGCCGCAGGCTTCACCAACAGCGGCAACATGGCGGGCGACAAGCTCCACACCCTCGTCGACATCACCCTCTTCGCCGCCCAGCACGGCATGATCTGGGTGGGCCTCGCCGAGTACGGCGGCTGGAACACCTCCAGTGGCAGCAGCGCGGACCTCAACCGCCTCGGCAGCTGGCTGGGCGCCATGTCCCAGTCCAACAACGACGAGAGCGCCGAAACCGCCCCCTGCGCCAGCGATCTGCGCACCGCCCAGGCCCTCGGCCGCCGGGTCGCCGAGGTGACCCACGTCCACCTCCGGGGCCGGGCCACCGCAGTCCCGGTCCTGACATGAACCGCGCCGTACGGCTACGGGCCCTGGCGGCCGGTGCGGCCCTCGCCCTCGCCGCCACCATCGGCTGCACCGCCTCCGCCGGGAACCCCCGGCCCGCGTCCGACCAGGACGGCACCCGTCAGGAGACCTCGGTGAACGACACCACCCCCACCCCCGGTGCTTCCGGGACGGTGACCGCCTCAGCGCCCCTGCCCGGCTGCTACCAGGGCACCGGTGCCACCGCCCATCGACTGCCCGGCTCCACCAGCGGCCGGATGGTCGCCCTCGGCAGTGGGCCCCGGGGCATCGTCTTCGCGCCCATTTCCTGGGGCGACGCCTGCGAATGGGCCGCAGAGGCCAAGCGGCTGGCCCGGCACGGCCACCAGGTCGTCACCTTCGACTGGGGCGACGACCGGGAGGAGACCGTCCTCGCCGCCACCGCTCTGCTGCGCGGCCGGGGCGCCGGTACCGTCGCCTGGGTCGGCGGCTGTATGGGCGGCACCGTCATGCTCGGCCTGGCCGCCGACCGGAGCGCCGAACGGCCCGAGGGGGTCGCCGGGATCAGCCCGCTCGCCACCCTCGGCGGTGCCGACGCCGGGGAAGGCGACGGCTACCGGGGCGAACTTCTTCTCCTCGGCACCGAACGCGATCCCCTCGCCGACGAGACCCGGCTCCGTGAGGTCGCCCAGCGCTTCCCCGCCGCCCGCACCACCGTCCTCCCGGGCACCCTCCACGCCGCCGAGATCTTCGGCGGCCCCCACCAGGAGGACGCCCGCACCGCCCTCGACGCCTTCCTCGGCCGTGTCTTCGGCCGGGAGGCCGCCGAATGACCACCTGCCGAATGACCACCTGCCGAATGACCACCGGCCGGATGACCGGGGGCGACCGCCAGGGGCCCGCTGGACCACTCGCGCCGGATGCCCCGGTCCCCGCCGCACCCGGGCCCGTACCGGCCCTGCGGCGCTACGGCGTCGGGCCCCGGGACACCCGGGATCCCGGACGGGCGGAACGGCGGCGCCAGGACCGTCGTCCCAAGCGGATGGCGGCCCACGTCCCCTGCGTGCCCCGGAGTCCGCCGACATCGACGAGGGCGATGAGGGAGGAGAAACGAGGTGAGGTACTGCACGGCGAGGTGACGGTCACCTCACGGACACCTCACACGGTTCTGCCGGTCTTGCGCACGTGGGTGGAATCGGCGTCGAGTCGGGTGCCGTCGGTGCCGATCGGGGTGATGTCCGGTACGCGGATGCCGTGCTCGTCGACCAGGGTGGAGTGGGGCTCGCCGGGATCGAAGGCATGGCGCTCGCCCCACTGGCGCAGGGCGAGGAGCACGGGGAAGAGGTCGCGGCCGCTGTCGGTGAGTACGTACTCCGGGCGGCGTCCCGGGGGCGCGGTCCGCCGGGCGAGGAGACCGTGGGCGCTGAGCTTGCGGAGGCGGTCGCTGAGGATGTTGCGCGCGATGCCGGTGCGCCGCTGGAACTCGGTGAAGGAGCGTGCCCCGTCCATCGCGTCCCGGATGACCAGGAGGCTCCAGCGGTCGCCGACCAGATCGAGCGTGCGGGCGACGGGGCAGTCGGGATCGGTCCAGGCGGGGTTCGGGGCGGTGGTCGAGGGGCGCGGCATGACACCTCCTGATGAGTTGCGTATTGAAACCATAATGCCCTACGGTCGCATTGGTTTCATTTTGCTACTCATCTCGATCGGGGTGCGATGGACGTCCGGCGACGGGTACTGCTGGCGATCGTGTGCGGTGTCGCGGTGGCGAGCGTCTACGCGGCGCAGCCGGTGCTGGCGCCGATGGGAGAGAGCCTGGGCGTGCCGGCGGGCCGGCTGGGGTGGATCGTCTCGATCGGTCAGTTCGGCTATCTGGCCGGCCTGGTGCTGCTGGTGCCGCTCGGCGACGTGGTGGCCAACAGGCGCCGGCTCATCGCGGTGCATCTGATGATCACCGCGGCCGGCCTCGTTCTGACGGCCGCGGCGTCCGCCGCGTGGATGGCCTTCGCGGGGCTCGCGCTGGCCGGGATGTTCGCGGTCGTGGTGCAGACCGCGGTGGCGTACGCCGCGTCGGTCTCGCCGCCCGCCGAACGCGGGCGGAACATCGGCGCCGTGACCTCGGGTGTGGTGGTGGGCATTCTGGGCGCACGGGTCGTCACCGGCGTACTCGCCGAGCAGTGGGGCTGGCGAAGCGTCTATGTCGTGCTCGGTGTGCTGGCACTGGGGCTCGCGGCCCTCGTTCTGCGCGCTCTGCCACGGGCGGATCGCTCTCACCGGCCCATGCGGTACCGGCAGGCGGTGGTCTCGTCGGGCGGACTGTTCGGACAGCGGCTCTTCCTGACGCGCGGCCTGATCGCGTTCTTCTTGTTCGCGTCGTTCGGAACTCTGTGGAGCGGGCTGTCCCTGCCGCTGGCGGACGCGCCGTGGGAACTGAGCGAGAGCCAGATCGGCATGTTCGGCGTTGCCGGGCTCGTCGGCGCGCTGGGCGCGGCGCGCGCGGGACGGTGGGCTGATTCGGGGCGGGCGGCCCCGATGGCCGGCCTCGCGCTGGCCCTGCTCATCGCCTCCTGGGCCGCGACCGCGCAACTGCCCCGGTCCCTGTGGCTGCTCATCATCGGCATCGTGGTGCTCGACTTCGCTGTCCAGGTCGTGCATGTGAGCAACCAGCACGTGCTCACCACCGTGCACCCGGAGCGTACGAGCAGCGTCATCGCCGGTTACATGGTCTTCTACTCCCTCGGCTCCGCCCTCGGCGCGGCCGCCGCCACCTCCGTCTTCGCCTCCTGCGGATGGGCCGGCTCCAGTCTCCTCGGAGCCGGATTCGCGGTTTGCGCGTTGATCGTCTGGGCGACCGGACGGGAGCCGGGCCTCCAGCGCTCCGGGCTTCCGATCGGAGGCGGCAGGCGCACGCCGTGTCCCGAGGAAACGCGGAATGCGGAAGCAGGGCAGAACGCGGAACGGCAAACATCGGCGTGTCCCTGAAGCCCTGGCCGATCGCGAACCTTGCACTCAGGGAAAGTCCGGACACTCCGCGGCGAAGCCCTGCGAGACGGGCTGCCATACGCCGTGGTCCTCACGTACGCTCAGCCGGTCCGCTTCCTCGGCGGACTCGATCAGCTGAGCGGTGGTCAGGGGAACGGCCGCCGCGAACACCCGCCCGAGATGGTGACAGTGCAGCATCGGGCGGAGTTCCTCCGGGTACGGCTCATCGGCGACCGCGAAGAGATCGGGCAGTGTCCAGCCCAGTGGACCTGCCACGGCAGACAGCCGCAGCCGATGGTGCGGACTCGGGTCCCAGCGCCACACCATCCCGAGCAGCGTGCTGAAGGACAATCCCATGAACGGCAGTTCGCGGAGGCCGAAGCCGCGATTGCGGATCAGCCCGCCGAGTACGGCGGCAAACCTGGTCTCGGCGGGCCGGCGGCCCGGCCACGTCGGCTGTACGAAGGGTTCCGACGCGGAGACCCGGGGCAGCGAGCGGACGAAAGCCTCCAGGGCGGCGAGCTGCGGGTGGTCGCAGTGGCTGACGCGGTAGGCGAACTGCTTCATGACCCTGGCGTCGCGCTCGGGGGGAAGGAGTTCCGCGGGCACCGGATGGCCCGCGACCACGAGGAGGTCGGCAGCCGGAATGCCGAGTTCTGCGGCGAGTTGGGTGAGTCGCCGCGGGGCGGTGTCCCGCCCGCTCACGGCGAGGCTGCGAAGGATGTCGGCCCTCTTCATGTGCCGAAGGTAGTGGGGTGGGCCGCCCGGCACAGCCGGGAGCCGGCCCCGTACCCGCCGGCCGCAGACGCAGTACGCCTGCCGCGCCCGTCGCCATCCGTACCCCTGCCGAACGAGAGAACCGTGTACCGAGCTCCCGTGAAGTGATCTGCCTCACATGCTGTCACGGCGATCGGCCATGCGGTGTCTTGTGCCCGAACCCCTCGAAACGAAGGAGACACCGTGACTGGGAACACCGATGTGGTCGTGATCGGCGGCGGATACGCGGGCGTCCTGGCGGCCAATCGTCTGACGCAGCGCAACGACGTGACGGTGACGCTGATCAACCCGCGTTCGGCCTTTGTCGAGCGGATCCGGCTGCACCAGCTGGTGGGCGGATCCCATACGGCGGCCGTCGACTACCGTGAGGTCCTGGGCGAGCGCGTCCGGCTGGTGGTGGACACCGTGGCGCGCATCGACGCGGCCGGGCACAGCGTGGCGTTGGCAGCCGGAGGCACGGTCGGTTACGACTATCTGATCTATGCGGTGGGCAGTGGCAGCGCCGGCCCGCGCGTGCCCGGGGCGGCCGAGTTCGCCTACCCGATCGCCACCCTGGAGGAGGCACAGCGGCTGGCGACGGTGGTCGACGGAGCGCCCGCGACGGCCCCGGTGACGGTTGTGGGAGCCGGTTCGACCGGTATCGAGACCGCTGCCGAGCTGGCGGAGCAGGGCCGACGGGTGACTCTGGTGTGCGGCGGGGTTCTCGGCCCCTATCTGCATCCGCGGGTTCGGCGGTCGGTTGCCAAGCGCCTGTCCAAGCTCGGTGTGACCGTACTCGATGGTCCCGGCGCGAAGGTGACGGCGGTGACCCGTGATGCCGTGCGACTCGATGACGGCGGCGAACTGCCGAGCACGGTGACCATCTGGACCGCCGGGTTCGGCGTGCCGGACCTGGCCGCGCGCAGCGGGCTGAGTACCGACAGCCTGGGCCGTCTGCTCACCGACGAGACGCTGACGAGCGTGGACGACGAGTACATCGTCGCCGCAGGGGACTCGGCGGCCCCTTCGGACATGCCGCTGCGCATGAGCTGCCAGACCGCTCGTCCGCTGGGAGCGCACGCTGCCGACACGGTCCTGGCCCGGATCACGGGTGCGCAGCCCGAGGCCATCAACGTGGGCTTCTTCGGCCAGTGCATCGCCCTGGGCCGTCGTGCCGCCGCCGTACAGCTCGCCTCCAAGGACGACACCGCGAACAGGTACCACATCGGCGGCCGCATCGCCGCGGGGATCAAGGAGCGCGCCTGTACGGACGTCGTCAGGGTACTGGCGGACGAGGCACTCAAGCCCGGCTCGTTCACCTGGAAGTTCAAGGACCACAAGCGCCGACAGCTGCTGCGGGCCCAGCGCGCCGAGGCAGCCGTCCACCGCTGACCGGAAGTCCGGCGAACCACTGGCGATCGGTCGGGCCGACACCGGAGCCACCGACACCGGACAAGGGAAGACTCCGTGAACCCCACTCCGAGAACGGCCACCGGACTGCCGGCCGCGGCCGCCCCGGGCGGCGGGATCAGCACAGCGTTCATACCCAGGGAGAAGCCCGTCGTGCGTGCCGGGTGTGCTCATGGCCGGTGCGATGGTCGGTCACGGCCGCCTCGGTCAGGTACGGGCTCGTGATCCTGAACCTCGTCCGTCTCGTGCCCGCAGCCCCGATCGCCGTGGAGCCGCTTCGTCCCTGAGCCGCTCACCGGCTGCGTATGTGCCGCCCGGCAGGGCTTGTCAGGTGGCGGCCGTGCACCGGACGCCGACCCCACAGCCGGTCGTACCGGGTGAATGGGGCGGGTCGAACAGACACCGATGAACGGGGACCTCGCTGGGGATGGATGCACCATCGACCGTCGTCGGAAACCAGGGACCGCCGCGAAGGAGACAGCTCACGAGATGAGTGACCACGCCACCAGCACGGCGACGGAGACGTTCGTCGCCCACCGCAATCTGCTCTTCACCGTCGCCTACGAGATGCTCGGATCGGCGGCCGACGCCGAGGACGTCCTCCAGGAGACCTGGCTGCGCTGGGTCAGGGTCGACCTGGGGCAGGTGAGCGACCGGCGCGCCTACCTGGTCCGGATCACCACCCGGCAGGCACTCAACCGGCTGCGCACCATCAAGCGCCGCCGGGAGGCGTACGTCGGACCGTGGCTGCCCGAGCCGTTGCTCACCGCGCCGGACGTCGCCGAGGACGTCGTGCTCGCCGAGAGCGTGTCGATGGCGCTCATGCTCGTCCTGGAGACACTGTCACCGACCGAGCGGGCGGTGTTCGTGCTGCGCGAGGTCTTCGACGTCGGTTACGACGAGATCGCCGAGGCCGTCGGCAGGAGCCCCGCGGCCGTACGCCAGATCGCACACCGCGCACGCCGGCACATCGACGCCCGTCGGCCCCGCTCGGTGGTCTCCGCCAGCGCGACCCGGGCGGTTCTGGAGTCGTTCCGGCAGGCGCTGGAAACCAGGGACCTGCGGAGGCTGCTCGATGTGCTCGCGCCTGAGGTCGTCGTCGTCAGCGACGGCGGCGGCATCAAGCAGGCGGCGCTGCGGCCCGTCATCGGCGCCGAGAAGGTGATCCGCTTCCTGGCCGGCGGACTCGGCAGAACCGATGCCACGGTCACCGCCGGTCCGGCCGTGGTCAACGGCGGGCCGGGACTCGTCTTCCGTCTGGACGGTGAGATCGACGGCGTCATGGTGGTCCGCGTCGAGGACGCCCTCATCACCGGTATGTACTACGTCCGCAACCCGGAGAAGCTGACTCGCGTCGCAACCGAGACCCCGCTGACGCGATGAACACGGCCCACCGAACGCGGTTCGCGCCGTAGCGGCCCGTCACCGTGACCTGCCACTGTGAGCCGGTCCGGAGACCGAGAGCGCCCGAGGCCCCTTCGGCGTGGCGGACTCCCACCCGGCAGCCGCGTGACACCGAACGCCACGACTGGTCCGTGAAATCGCTGGACTGCCGGTCAGAGCACCTGTCAGGCTCCGGCTCGTGGAGATTCTCGGTGTCCTGGCCGGCATGGCCAAGATCGGCCGGCTGGGGCCGGTGTTCAGTGGTGCGGACTGGAGCGATGTGACCTCGGCGCTCGGCGAGCCGTGGGACATCGGATCGATGAGCCGGAACAGAAGGTGGCCGAGGCTCTTCGCCTACGGAGATCTTGAGCTGAGCGTGTGCCGCTGCCGCAAGGTCTCTCTCATCTGCCTCCAGACCTGGCGTGAGACTGTCGAACTGCCTCCGTCGGTTGTCGGAGGGACGGGTGGTTTCCCAGCGGGGCTGAAGCGCGCGGACGTCGTTTCCGCTTTGGACAAGGCCGGGTGTTCCTGGGAGCCCTATGCGCCGCTGACCTTCGGCGACCAGTCCACACTCGTGGCCATCCCGTCCGGAGCGACCTTCACCTTCGCGATACCCGAGGACGAGGAACCCGTTCTGAACGTCGTGGGCCTGCCCGGCGACGGACACGACTGCTCCGCGCGGACGACAGGCCGAGATCACTGACGCGATTCAGGTGTTGTGCACGGCGGTGTCCGGCGCCGGACACGCCCGAGGTGCTCTCGGACCGGCTCCTGCCCACCGCTCACCGGAACCTCCCGGGAACCGGCCGATGGAGGTCACCCTCCGGCCCCGGAGGGGGGCGCACTGCCGGCCGAATCACCCCGGTGCGCCCGCGACTTCGACCACGTGCACACGAAGGCAGAACCGGGGCGCCTGGTTCGCGTGTGGGTCAGGGGGCCGGGCGGGGGCCGGTGAAGGCCGGCGGGTGGAAGGTGCCCAGGGCGGTTTCGATGGCTTGGGCGGCGCGGAGTGCGAGGTCTTCGCGGCGGTGCGGGGCGATGACTTGCACGGCGCAGGGCAGTCCGTCCGGGCTCAGGCCGGTGGGGATGCTGATCGCCGGGTGGCCGGTGTCGTTGAAGACGGACGTGTAGGAGACCGGGAGGGTCCATTCGTGCACCGCCGCCGCTATGTCGGGGCCCTCCGCGGCCCATGCCGTGGTGGGTACGGTCGGCATGAGCAGCAGGTCGTACCGCTCGAAGAGTTCGGCCGTCCACCGGTCGAGCCGTCCCCGGTGGGTCCAGTAGGCGGCGAAGTCGCCGGGCGTGAGGGTGCGGCCTCCGTCGAGGATGTCGGCGAACCACGGTTCGAAGTCGCCGCGTCGGGCGGTGAAGTCGTCGAGGACGCCGAGGAGGCGGTTGTACGCCAGGACTCGCTGCCGCAGGAGGAAGGGCGCGGGGAACTCGGCGGCGCCGGGCAGCGCGGGATCGTCGTCCCGGACATCGTGGCCGTGGTCTCGCAGGAGGGCGGCGGTTCGCTCCAGGGCGTGCAGTATCTCGGGACGGGGGGCGGCGATACCGAGGGTGCGCAGGACTCCCACGCGCAGGACGGGCAGAGGCTTGTCGAGGCTGTCCGAGTACGGGTTCGGCGGTGCGGGCAGGGAGTTCGGGTCGGACGGGTGGTAGCCGGCGGCCACGTCGAGGTGCAACGCGGTGTCGCGGACGGTGCGGGCCATGCCGGAGAGACAGATGTGCTGCGGCCAGTTGGGCAGGCGGGAGGGACCTTGGGGAATGCGGCCGCGACTCGGTTTGAGTCCGACGACCCCGCACAGCGCCGCGGGAATGCGCGTGGAGCCGCCTCCGTCTCCGGCGGTGCCGAGGGCGACGAGTCCGGCGGCGACCGCCGCGGCGGCTCCGCCGCTGGAGCCGCCCGGGGACTTTCGCGGGTTCCAGGGGTTGCGGGTGGTGCCGAAGGCGTCGTTGGCTGTGTGGACGCTCACGCCGATCGGCGGCACGTTCGTCTTGCCGATGATCAGGGCGCCGGCGGCGCGCAGCCGGGCGATGTGGATGCCGTCGCGGGTCGTGGGCGGGCTGTCCCGATAGGCACTGGTGCCCCGGCTGGTCACGAAGCCCTGCGCGTCTTCGAGGTCCTTGACCAGGACGGGCAGGCCGGGGAGGGGGCCGGCGTCATCGCCGCGGGCGATCCGCGCGGTGAGGGAGGCGGCTTCGGCGAGTGCCCGCTCGGGGTCCAGGGCGACGACGCTGTTGAGCTCGGCGTCGGCGGTTTCGATCCGGTCCAGGGTGTGGCGCATGAGTTCGTCGGGCGAGAGCGCGCGGCGTCGCACGAGGGCGGTGAGTTCGGTCGCGGAGGCGAAGGACAGGTCGGTCATGGGCGGGCGGGCTCCTGTGTTGTGTGGTGGCTTTCGGAGGGTGGGGCGGCTTCCAGGCTCACACCGGTGGTACGGGGGCCGAAGGCCATGGCGAGCACACCGCTGGTGACGCCCAGCACAGCGAGGAAGACGAACACGGCGGTGTAGCCGAGGCTCGAGGCGCCGCTCGACAAGGCGATCTGGCACACGGGTGCCACCCCCGGCTACGCGGGAATGCTGCTCCTGCTCCCCGAGCGGAACCTCTCCCTCGTCCTGGAGCAGAATCTCCATGGACTGCTCCAGGACGAGGCGGTCATGCAGGTCGGATTCGGCGCCGCCCGCATCCTCGCCGGCGCACCGGCACCGGCCGATTCCCCGTCCACCAGGCTGTACGACGTGACGGTGTGGGGCACCACCGCCCTGGCCGTCCTGATGCTCGCGGCCGCGGTGCGCTCGGCACTGCTGCTGCGCCGCACACCCGTACCCGTATCAGCGGTCCGCCGGATCGCCGGAACCGCCGTATGGGTGCTGGCGGGTGCACTGCCGGGGACGCTGATCGCCATGGCGGTCAAGTTCACGGGGACGGGCCAACTCCTGACGTGGGTACCGGACTCCTTCATCGCCCTGTGCGTCGCGGCCGGAGCCGGCGCACTGGTGATCGTCCTGCGGATCGTCCGCGCGATCCGCAGGCCCCGGCCGGCCGCCGAGCGGCCGACACCCCTCGACCGTGGGACACAGGCAAGGACCCCCGCCTGAGATCCTCAGGCATCGCGCCGACGCCTGCTGGAGACCCCGCGCGGCTGCGCGGGGTCTCCAGGTCCGGACGGCTCCACCGCCGCCCGGGCCCTGGTTCACCACGGTCGTCGGCTCACCGTGCCCCAACCCGGCCGCCGGCCCCGGCGGCGGCATCGAGAATGCTTCCATGGCTGAAGAACTGGTGAGGTTCCTTGAGGCACGGTTGGACGAGGAGGCCGATTTGGCCCGGCGCTGCGACGGTGACGGATGCGGGGAGTGGTCTGCCCAAGGACACAGGGTCGACTTCTGCCAGGTAGACCTCGTCGGCTTCCACCCCACGGTCGCTCTGCATGTGGCTCTGCACGACCCGGCCCGAGTCCTGCGCGAGGTCGAGGCCAAGCGGCGCATCCTGGCCCGTCACGCCGGCGATCCTTGGCCGTACCACGACTTGCGTGACCTTGCTTTGCCCTGCACCGGCCATCCTGAATTCCCCGCCCAGACCTGAAACAGCGCAGCACACGAGCAGAGCGTCCGACGAGGCTGCGTACCGTTTCCGGGCGTCGGGGACATGACCGGGGGCGCCGACCCTGGCCCTGGCCCGGCGCTTGCCGGAAAGAATCCGGTGATTACATGCACGAGGGTCGGCGCCGGCCGTGTCAGGGCTATCTTCGGGTGACGGTGACGGTGACGGTGACGGTGACGGGAGGCGGGCGATGGCGACGGTGGTGAGCGGCAGGACGTTCGAGCACAGGCTGTGGAGCGGTGCCGGGGGGGTGGTGCAAGATCTCCGGTTCGACCGCTGTGTGTTCATCGTCTGCTCCCTGGTCCAGTTCGACGACCCGGAACCCCCGCTGGTCGCCCGGAATATCACCGCGACCCGGTGCACCCTCGACAACTGCTCGGTCGCGGGAGTCCGGTTCGAGGACATCACGATCGAGCATCTGACCGTCAGGGGCTGGCCCCTGATCCGGGGGTGTGTCTTCTCCCGTGTCACCCTCAAGGGCAGGATCGGCCCCCTGGTCGCCGCCACGCCTCTCGCGCCCGCAGGCTCCGAGCTGCACCCGTACGCCACCGGGGCGATCGTGGACGCCTACGCCTCCGTCGACTGGGCCCTCGACATCTCGGAGGCCGAGTTCACCGACGTCGCCCTCGACCTGGTGCCCGGAAACCTCATCAGAAGAGACCCCGAAACCCAGTTCCTGCTGCACCGGGACAAACTGGAAGGCCTGGATCCCCAAACACTGCCCAGGAGAGCGAAACTGTTCGTGGACCGCTTCCAGTACTCACCCTTCGACACCATGGTCGCCGTCGCCCCCAAGCGATCCCGGTACTTCCGGGACTTCCTGGAATCGCTGGAGGAACTGCGGAAACGCGGCCTGGCGGAATGACCCCGCACCGGGCGCAAGACGGCCCGGCCGCGCCCGGTGATCCACTCCACTGTTCAACCGTTCCTCACCCATGGTGACGCGAAGGTGCACGACGGGGCCGTTGTCGCCACCGTCCCCCTCGGGGAGCACCACCCCCTCACCGGGCACCGGAATGAGCTGGCTGACCACTTCCACCGCCTGCTCGGCACCAGCACAGAACGATGCAAACGCGACCGCGCACTGGACGCGCTGAACGCCTGGGACCGCGACACCAGTACTCCGGAGAACGCGAACGACAACGCCGCCCGCTAACTTCGCACCCGCATGGCGGAACACGATCTGTGGTGGGCAAGCAGCGGACAGGGGACTGCGCCGAGGACCCGCCGTTTTGACACTGGGAGGCCAGTTCTCTGCGCGTAGGCGTCACTCAATGCAGGCTCTTCACGGAAAGTGAGACAGAATCGACTCTTCGTGAAAATTTCGTGGGGGAGTCAGAGTGAGCAGGTCCCTGGGGAACGCTTGAGCAAGAGGTGGGGATCTTCCAAGAGCGCCGACAGCGCTGTCCCGGCGGTGCGGCCGTGGGGAGACGCCGACGGCCGGGCGGGACGGGACGCCGGAACTCGATAACTCGGCCTCGTATCGCATGCGAGTTCGAGTCGAGAGCTCAGGGTGCGGCACCTCCAAGATCCGACCCCGAGGTGAGGGCGTATGTCCTGATCTTTCGGTAAATTTTCTTTCATGGAGACGGACGTCGACGCGTTTCTGCGTCGCTTGGCTCAGGGGCTCCGACCGCGGGCGAACCAGGTGGCCGACGCGCTGGTACGGGGGCTGCGCGACGAACTTCCCGAAGTGTGGGTGTACGACGACCTGACCGCCCTGACACTGGAGGAGGCGACCGGGCATGTGGCCGCCTTCCTGGACATGTTCGAGCACGGCCTCGACGCGGCCGAGGTCGAGTTCCCTCCCCAGGCCCTGGAGGTCGCCCACGAGTCCGCCCGGCTCGGTATCCCCCTCAGCAGCCAACTGCGTGCCTACCAGCTCGGTCACCTGACCCTGCTCCAGCAGATCCAGGAGGAGGCCGCCCGGCTCACCGCCGACTGGCGGCTGATCAACGACGCGACGATGCGACTGATCGCGAAGGGTTTCGCATACGTCGACCGGGGCTCGGAACAGATGGTCGCCGCGTATCAGGAGGAGCGCGAGCGCCGACTGCGGCAGCGGCTCATGCTGACCAACGAGGCGAGCAGGCGGATCGGGAGCACCCTCGACATCACCCGTACCGCTCAGGAGCTGGCGGAGGTCGGAACCGAGGACTTCGCCGACTTCGTCACCGTGGACCTCCTCGACTCCGTCCTCCACGACGGGGGCACGCTGTACCCACCGGCGGCCGAGCCCTTGCTGCGTCGCATCGCGCAGGCGCCCGCCCGCGACGGGGGCCTCCCCGTCGCCACAGGGCGGACGCACACCTACCCGGCGGAGTCGGAGCCTGCTCGTTCCCTGAGCACGGGGCAGCCCTTCCTGCACCACGTGACGGCCTCCCCCGTCCCCGCGTGGTGGACTCCGGCCGCGGACCGCGACGCGTCCCCGGACGCCCCCGGGTTCCACTCGGTGCTGCTGCTGCCCCTCCAGGCCCGCGGAAACACCCTGGGCCTCGTCCAGTTCTTCCGCGACCGCACCGCGGTCCCGTTCGACGACGACGACCTCCACCTGGCCCAGGAGATCGCGGCCAGAGCGGCGGTCTCCATCGACAACGCCCGCCGGTACACCCACGAGCGCCTGACCGCGCTCACCCTCCAGCGCAGTCTGCTGCCCCGGCATACGGCGGAGCAGTCCGCTGTCGAGGCGGCCTCGCGTTACCTGCCCAGCGGGGCACGCGCGGGCGTGGGCGGTGACTGGTACGACGTGATCCCGCTGTCCGGAGCCCGCGTCGCCCTCGTGGTGGGCGACGTCGTCGGCCGCGGCCTGCACGCCTCCGCCACGATGGGCCGCCTGCGCACGGCCGTCCGTACTCTCGCGGACATCGATCTGACGCCTGATGAACTGCTCACGCACCTGGACGACGTGGTCATCCGGCTGCAGCGCGAGGAGGGACAGGACGACGGCGAGCTCAGCGCCACCTGTCTGTACGCGATCTACGACCCGGTGTCCCGCCTCTGCTCGCTGGCCAGCGCCGGTCACGTCCTGCCGGCCGTGGGAATCCCCCTGGCCGCCAAGGGGGACGGCCCGGCCTCCCGTGCGGTCGACTTCGCCGAGATGCCGATCGGCCCACCCCTGGGCCTGGGCGGACTCCCCTTCGAGACAGCTCAGCTCGAACTGCCGAAAGGCAGCCTCCTGGCCCTGTACACCGACGGCCTCATCGAGAGCCGCACCCGTGATGCGGACGCCGCGCGCACCGTGCTGCGCGACGTCCTCACCCGGGCGCCGGAATCGCCGGACGAGATCTGCGACCGGCTGCTGGCCGCGCTGTTGCCCAGCCGGCCCGCGGATGACGTCGCCCTTCTGGTGGCACGCACCCGGGCACTCGACCCCTGCCACGTCGCCACGCTGGACCTCCCGTCCGATCCGGCGGCGGTCTCCGGGGCCCGTGCCTTCGCGTCCGACCGGCTGGCCGTGTGGGGACTGGAGGAACTGTCCTTCACCACGGAGCTCATGGTCAGCGAACTGGTGACGAACGCGATCCGCTACGGCAAGGGCCCCATCCAGCTGCGGTTGATCCTGCAGTCCACGCTGACCTGCGAGGTCTTCGACACCAGCAGCACCGCCCCGCATATGCGTCGTGCCCGGATCCTCGACGAGGGCGGCCGCGGACTGCTGCTCGTCGCGCAGCTCGCCGAGCGCTGGGGTACGCGGCACAACCGCGAGGGAAAGGTCATCTGGGCCGAACAGCCCCTCCCCGCCTGAGGGCGCGGGCGGTCGGCCCGTCGCCCACGGCGCCGGGCTCCGCAAGGAGCGGCTGAGTGGTGCGGGCACGGTCCGGATGAATGCGGCGCTTCAGGCGCTGTCGGCCTTGCCCGGACGGAGCAGGACGGCTGCCAGGGCCGCGGTGATGACCAGTGCGACCGTCGCGATCACCGCGATGACGGCGAAGCCGCGGTCGTACGCCTGCCGGGCCGCTTCCAGCACGGCGTCCGCGGTCACCGGGGGCAGGCGTGACCCGAGTTCCTCGGCGGCGGCGAACGACTCGCCGGCGGTGACCCGTTCGTCCGGCCCCAGGCCGGGAACCGGCGGCATACCGGTGCGGTAGACGACGGCCATGACAGTGCCGAGGACGGCGACACCGAGGCCCGCGCCGAGTTCGAAGGACGTCTCCTGGATGGCGGCCGCCTCTCCGGAGCGTTCGGGTCGGGCCGCGCTCATGATGGAGTCCGCGCCCAGCGTCATGACGATGCCCGCACCGTATCCGGCGGCGAGCAGTGACGGGAGGAGCAGGCCGTAGCGGCCGGTGTCGCCGACGGCGGCGATGACCGCGTACGCGAAGGCGAAAAGCAGCAGCGCCGCGGTGAGCGCCCCGCGATTGCCCCACCGGTTCGCCACCCAGGGCGCGGTGAGGGCACCGATGGCGTTGGCGGCGGCCAACGGCATCAGTGAGAGACCTGCGTGCAGTGGGGAGTACCCGCCCACCTGCTGCAGCCACTGGGTGAAGAAGAACAGCAGGGCGACATAACTGCCGAAGCAGCCGATGACGCAGACAGTGGCGGTGGTGAAGCGTCGTTCGGCGAAGAGCGACAAGTCCAGCAAGGGCTCCGCCCGGCGCCGTTGGCGGCGTACGAAGACGTACAGCAGCACCGCGCCGCCGAGGGTGGTGACGAGGATCGCGGTGCTCACGCCGCCGTGTTCGCCGGCCTGCTTGAGGCCGTACAGCACGCCGCCCAGGCCGGTGACGGAAAGCAGCACGCTGGCCAGGTCCCAGCGTCGGGGTACGGGGTTCTTCGACTCGGGGATGACGCGGGCCCCGACGATCAGGATGACGATGATGACGGGGACGTTCACCAGGAAGACGGCGCCCCAGCCCCACCGCTCGGCGACGAGCCCGCCGACCAGTGGCCCGATGGTCGCCCCGACGCTGTGGGCGGAGGTCCAGGCGCCGATCGCGAAGGCCCGCTCACGGTCGTCGGTGAACACGACTCTGATGATCGCCACTGTCGAAGCCATGATCATTGCCGCGCCGACGCCCAATGCCGCACGTGCGGCGATGAGCTGTCCGGTGGACGCAGAGAACGCGCACGCGGCCGAGGCCAGGCCGAAAGTGGAGAAGCCGCTGAGAACCATGCGGCGTCGGCCGATACGGTCACCGAGGGTTCCGCAGGTGACGAGCATGGCAGCGAGCGCCAGGGAATACACGTCGACAATCCAGAGCAACTGCGCGGCGTCGGGCCGAAGATCCCGGCTCACGCTCGGTATCGCGACGTGCAGCACGGTGAGGTCGATACCGCACAGCAACAGGCTGCCTGACACCACAGCCAGGACTGTCCACCGTTGGCGCGACACCGGCTGGTCTCTTCCCGCTGGCGCGCCCACCGGCGCGGGCGCATCCCTGTTCACCATATTCTCAGTTCAGTAGGTACCGGCATGCACCACAAGTACGGACTTTTCTGTCCCATAGTGCTCTTTGGTATACCAATGGAGGTCAGCTGTGCGTTCCCGTGTCGAGGAGAGTCCGGATTACTGCGCGGTCGAGTTCGCCATGGAGGTTCTCGGGGGCCGTTGGAAACTGGCGATTCTCAAGCAGCTGGTTCCGGGCACCTTGCGCTTCGGTGAGATCAGGCGCGCGCTGCCGGGCATCACCCAGCGCATGCTGACCCGTCAGCTGAGGGAACTGGAAAGCGACGGTCTGGTGAAGCGGACCGTTTACCGGGAAGTCCCGCCGCGCGTCGAGTACACGCTGACCGATGTCGGGCACAGCCTGGACTCGATCACCGAGCAGCTGGACCAGTGGGGTAGGTGGTACCAGAGCACGGTGCGCGGGGACGAGCCGCCGTCCGGGCCTCGCCCGGCCGCGTGAGCGGGGCAGATGCCGGCTTCGCAGCGTTGTGCGGGTCCCGTGGCGGGGAGGGAGCCCGGCATCCCCGATCCAGGAAGCTGATGAGGGACGTTCCGGGGATGCCGCAGAGGCGTCAGGACCGGTTGTCCAGGTAGTGCCGGGTGAGGCGGCGAGGTTGTCGGCCCGCCGTGGCCCGCGTCGACAATGGCCGGGGCGAGGGGGCGGACGGCCCTGAGCGGCCCGGGGTCCATGCCGCGGCTCTCGGCGGCGTGGATGATGTGGTCCATCGTGGTCACGTTCGAGAGGATGCTGGATCCGTCGGCGGGGAACTCGCCGCGCTCCAGTTCGCCCGCCATGCCGGTGACGGATTCGGGCAGGAGCCCGACGATGCCCAGGGCGAACGGCGCGAAGTCCGCGGCGTCGATAGCCTCGGCTTCGGTGAGGGCGAAAGCGTGGGTGAGACCGCTCAACGACGTCCAGAAGATGTTGAGCAGAGCCAGATCGAAGCCTGCGGCGCGACCCGGTTCGGTGCCGAGGTGGGTGTGCGAACCGCCGACCGCGGCCAAGGTCCCGGCATGGGCCCGGTAGGTCTCCTCGGGGCCGCTGTACAGCACGACGGCGGAAGGGGTGCCGATGGTGAAGGTTGGCGGCATGATCGCCCCGTCGAGGTAGTCGATGCCGTGCTCGGCGGCCCGGGCCGCGGCGGTGCGGGAGCGTGCCGGCGTATCGGCCGTGAGGTTGATCAGTGTGCGGCCCTTCAACGAGTCCGCGATCGGCAGCAGGATTGCGTCCGAGGCGTCGTAGTCGGGCACGCAGACGATCACCAGTGGACTGGCGGCGGCCGCCTCGGCGGGGGATGCGGCCAGGACGGCCCCATCAGCGACGAGCGCGTCCGCCTTGGCCGTGGTGCGGTTCCATACCGTCGTGGGGTGGCCGGAGTTGAGAAAAGCGGCCGCGGTGGCCGCCCCCATTGGGCCGCAGCAGCCGACGGCACGGGTGCGGGCACCGAAGCCGTGTGGCGGTGCCTCTCCGCCCGCTGGGACGCGGACCAAGTCCAGCCCGCCGACGGTGGCCTGCCTGCGGTTCACGCGCGCTTCCATGGCACGGAAGTGACGGCGAGTGTTCTAGATAGAACGTTCTAGCAAGAAGGACGCTGACGGCGGGGGAGTGCGGTCGGCAACTCTGTAGTGAACTTGTATCCAGCAGGCTGGCCGCATGACACCCGCGACCGAACTGGGCACCAGAGACCGCATGGTGCATGCGGCCTCGCTGCTGATGCAGCAGCGGGGATACGAGGGAGGGTCGTAGTACACGTCCCGCATCGCGGACAGATCGATGACCGTCCGGACCTCCGGGTGGTCCACGAAGTCCTCGAAGCAGTGGCCTCCGCTGCGTACGGCGAGCCGTCGGCCACGCCGTACGGCATCCTGCACCGCCTGGACGACCTGCGCGGCCGAGGTTGCCAGGAGCACCTCGTCGGGGGTACCCCGGAAGCGGTTGGCCCCCCGGGAGACCAGATGTCCATACCGGGCATCCTCCGGCGTCACCCGGATCGCGTCCCGTGGCCTGCCGGCCCGGGCGGCGGCCGGCCCCGCCGGCAGCGCGACGGCCGCGCCCGTCAGCGCGGCGGCACCCAGGACATGTCGTCGGCTCTGTTCACTCATAACGGTCTCCCTGAGGCGTCGTTGCCCGGAGACAGTAGAAGAAGGGCGCCGGGGCCCCAATGGGTCCAGCACCCGTACGGGCGGTAGCCGGAACACCCCCCACCCGATGGTGCCGGCACCACCTCCGGGTCCTCGGGTTCGACGTGTGCAACGTCCCTCGGGGACCCCTGCTCCGGTGCCGGAAAGGTCGAACAGCGCCCCGCTACGTCGACGTTCCGCGCGGTGACGCCCGTCGCAGCCCGGGGAGGACCGCGAGCAGACCGAGCACCGCCACCACCAGGACGACGACGAGCGCGACCCGGTAGCCGTGCAGGAGTCCCGGGGACGACAGGTTCGTGCCGGTGGCCGTCGAGCTGACCGCGACGGCCGTCGCCACCACGAGGGCCGCCCCGGACTGGAGGGAGGTGTTCACGAGGCCGTTCGCGAGCCCGTGCTCGTGTGGAGCGACGTCCTCTACGGCGGCGATGAACAGCGGGCCGAAGGCCAACGCGAACGCCAGACCGATGAGCAGCATCGTGGGCAGGATCGTCAACGCGTAGCCCGAGTCCGTTCCGATGGTCAGGGACAGCGCGTAGCCGACCACCGCGACGCCCATCCCGGCGGCCGTCGTCCGCGTGGCGCCGAACCGGTCGAGCACCGGCCGGAACATCGGGGCGAACAGCGCCATCACCGGGAGCGGAAGGATGGCGAGCCCGGCTTCCAGTGCCGACCACCTCCTGACCTGTTGCATGTAGAGGGTGGAGATGACCAGGAACGCGAGTTCCGCACCGTAGAGCGACATCGCCGCGAGGTTCGCCCGCACGAGCGAACCGGAGCGCAGGACGCCCAGCCGGACGAGCGGGTCGGAGGCGCGCACCTCGACGGCGATGAACAGAGCCACGAGCGCGACGGCGACGGTCAACGAGCCGAGCGTGCGTGCCGATCCCCAGCCCGCCGCCGGAGCCTCGACGAGGGTCAGGACCACGAGGAGCATCGCTCCGGTCGCGATCACCGCACCCGCGACGTCGAAGGACGAGGAGACACGGGTCGGCCGGCCTGTCTCCGGGATGAGGAAGTAGGAGACCACGAGGGCCGCGATCAGCAACGGGACGGGAAGCAGCACGGCCCATCGCCAGCTCAGACCGGTGAGCAGCCCGCTGAGCACCAGCCCTCCGCCGACGCCGAGACCGGCCGACGCCGCGTACACCTGCAGCGCCTTGTTCCGGGCGCGGCCGGTGTAGTGGCCGGTGATGATCGAGAGGCTCACCGGGGTGGCGAACGCCAGGCCGGCGCCCTTGAGGAACCTCAGCCCGATCAGGATCTCGCCGGTGGGGGCGATCGCCGTCCCCGCCGAGATGATCATCAGGGTGGCGACGGCGACCAGGAAGAGCCGGCGTCGTCCGAGGAGGTCGGCGGCCTTTCCGCCCAGGAGCAGGAACCCTCCGAAGCCGACGGTGTAGCCGGTCACGATCCACTGCATCGCGGCCGTGGACATGCCGAGATCGGTCCTCATGGCCGGGAGGGCGACGCTGACCAACGCCACCTCGATCGAGTCGACGACCAAGGGGCTGCACAGGCCGGCGAGCATCGCCCAGCTCCGGGCGCCGAGCCTGACGCCGGGGGCGGCGAGCCGGTCGGGTGTGCCTGTTCGCGGTGGGGACATGTCGAACACCTCGCTTGGGACGTGGACCCGCAGCGGGCCGCGTCGACAGGACGTACGGGGGAGGCGGGCAGGTGGGATCACACCTCGGCCGCCTGCGGCCCGGCGGTCCTCGGGATGCCGTGCGCGTTTCGGGGATGCCCGACTGTCGCAGCGGCGGTCGACCCGGCTAACGGGAGTTCCACCTGTTCCGGTACCCGTCCGATCGAGCGGGCCGGGACCGTGGCCCGGGGCCGGGGCTGCCCGGCGGCGGAAATGGGCGGCTCGTCCAGAGCGCGTGGTTCCACCGGGCGGTCGGGGGTTTCTCCCCTAGGCCAGGCCGGCGCCGGGCTGTTACCACTACGAGGAAGAGGTTCCGGCGATCCACCCGCACGATGCCGCGCCACCCTCTGCGGCACGGTCGTGATGTACGCGACCCGCAGGTGCGCGACCTGCTCGGTCCTGCGGATCGGGTCCCGTTCCTCCGTCCGCGTTTCCACCACCCCAGAAAGGGCGATCCGATGACTGCTCCCGTCCTCACCGCCGAGGAGGCAGGCGCGACCTGCCGGCCGTTGGACGAAGCTCGTTACCTTCCCGGCCGGGTGTACCACGACGAAGAGATCTATGCCGCGGAAGTGGAGCGCATCTTCCTCCGCGAGTGGGTGGCCGTGTTCGCCGCCGCGAAGCTCGCCTCGGTCGGCAACTACACGACCATGGACCTCGCCGGCAAGCCCCTGGTGTTCGTCCGCGACACCTCAGGTGCCGTGCGCTGCTACATCAACGTCTGCCGCCACCGCGGGAACGAGGTGGCCGAGGGAAGCGGCAATGCGGGGTTCTTCCGCTGCGGGTACCACCGCTGGACCTACGACCTCGACGGCGAGGTCACCCATGCGCCGCTGATGCCGGAGTTCGCCAACTGCGGCGTTCGCCTGACCGAGGTCCGCACCGAGGTGTGGCAGGGCATCGTCTTCGTCAACTTCGATCGGGATGCGGCCGGTCTCGGCAGCAGGCTGGGCCGGATCGACGCGGCCCTCCGGCCGTGGCGCGCCGATGAGCTCGTGATGATGTACGAGCGGCCCTACCAGTGCGACTGGAACTGGAAGATCATGTTCGAGAACGGGATCGAGAGCTACCACATCCTGGGCACGCACCGGGCATCGATCGAGGCCTCGGTTCCCGCGAAGATCAGCTACGGCGACCCCGGCGACGGCGAGAACTACAGCGAGTCGCACTACCCGTACGCCAACGAGACCCCGACGGGATCGGACGCCGACGCGTTGTACCTCCATCCGGAAGACGCGGGCATCCCGCCCATCGCGGACCTCCCCGGTTGGGCGTCGGAGAAGCTGGTGTTCTGGGCGGTCTATCCCAACCTCATCCTGAACCAGCGAGTGGACGGGCTGCAGGCGTACATCACACTTCCGCACGGGCCGCGGGAGTCGACGTTCACCTGGTTCTATTTGACCCACCCGTCGGCGACGGCGTCCCCGGGCTACGACAAGTTCAGGCACAGCGAGGAGGGTTTCGCCGACCTCATCCAGGAGGAGGACGAGCGGTGCACCCGTCCCGTCCAGAAGTCGATGGAGTCCGGCGAGTACATCCCGGGCCCCTACAACCAGCGCGAACTGCCGATCTGGGCGCTCCACCAGTGGTGGGTCCACCGCATGGTCGACAACGCCCCGACAACCGGCCGCTGGTGACCGGGGTCCGGGCAGATGCAGAAGTGGCTCTCCACCGCCCGTGTGAACCCACCCCAGCGAGCCGGAAGGCCGTCCGTGCGCAGCCGATTCCCCGATGTCACCGTCCCCGATATGTCACTGCCGGAGTTCGTGCTGCGCGGCGCGGCCGATCGGGCCGACCGGCCCGCGCTGGTCGACGGGCGGACCGGGGAGCAGCTGAGCTACCGGCAACTCGCGCACCACGTCGACAGATTCGCCGCGGCCCTGGTCTCGCGCGGCCTGCGCCGCGGGGACGTCGTCGCGATCCTGTGCCCGAACTCCATCTGGTACCCCGTCGTGTTCCTGGGCGCCGCCGCCGCGGGCGCGGTCAGCACCACGATGAACCCCGCGTACACGACGACGGAGATCGCGCACCAGCTGCGTGATTCGCGGGCACGCGTCCTGGTGACCGTCGCCGCTGCCGTGGACCGAGCCGAGGCAGCGGTCGGGGACGGCACTTCGGTCGAGGAACTGGTCGTGGTCGACGGGGCGGGCGAACGCCTCACGCTGGCCGGCCTCCTGGCCACGGAGGCTCCGTCGGCCACCGTGCCGGTGGAGCCGGCGGTCGACCTGGCGGCTCTGCCCTACTCGAGCGGAACGACCGGACTGCCGAAGGGCGTCATGCTCACCCACCGGAACCTGGTCGCCAACATCGCTCAGCTCCGGCCCACGTCCACCCTGGCGTCCGGAGCGGAACGGGTACTCGCCGTCCTGCCGTTCTTCCACATCTACGGTCTGACGGTGCTGATGAACCTCGGGCTGCAGACCGGGTCGACGATCGTGACGATGCCGCGGTTCGACATCGAGTCGTTCCTCGGGGCCGTCCAGAGCCACCGGATCACCCGTGCCTACGTCGTCCCACCGATCGTCCTGGCGCTGAACAAGCACCCGGCACTGCACCGCTACGACCTGTCCTCGCTGCGCAGCATCACCTCCGGTGCGGCTCCGCTCGACGAGGCGCTGGCACACACCTGCGAGGAGAGGCTCGGCGGCGCCGTCGACGTGCTGCAGGGCTACGGCATGACGGAGCTCTCGCCGGTCTCGCACATCTCGCCCGACCCCGGCCTCCAGCCGGCCGGGGCACCGCGTGCCCCGAAGGGCAGCATCGGCTACGCGCTGCCCGGCACCGAGTGCCGCGTGGTCGACGTGGAGTCGGGCGCCGACGTGGCGTCCGGCGGGGCGGGCGAGCTCTGGATCCGAGGTCCGCAGGTGATGAGCGGTTACCTCGACCGGCCGGAGGCGACCGCGGCGACGATCGACCCGGCAGGCTGGTTGCACACCGGTGACATGGTGGTCGTGGACGCCGACAGCTGCTTCACGATCGTCGACAGGCTGAAAGAACTGATCAAGTACAAGGGTTTCCAGGTCGCTCCGGCCGAGCTCGAGGCGACGTTGCTGCGCCACCCCGACGTCCTCGACGCCGCCGTCGTGGGCGTTCCCGACGACGTCGGCGGCGAGGCACCGAAGGCGTTCGTGGTCAGGCGCCCGGGCTCGGGCCTCACGGCCGACGCGGTCCTCGTCCACGTCGCCACCGCGGTGGCGCCCCACAAGCGGGTGAAGCACGTGAGCTTCGTCGAGGAGATCCCGAGGTCCCCGTCGGGGAAGATCCTGCGTCGCAGGCTACGCTCCGGCTGCTGAGCGTCGCCTGCGTCATGATGGCGCAAACGGCGACGGATGCGCCCTTCAAATATGAGGAGTCGCGGCGTGGTGAGAGCAACACGATCCCCGATCGGCCTTCCCGCCGAGCTCAGCAGCTTCGTCGGGCGCAAGCAGGCGGCAGCGGACGTCCGGCAGGCGTTGGTGTCGAGCCGCCTGGTCACCCTGACGGGGGCGGGCGGCATCGGCAAGACCCGGCTGGCGCTGCATGTCGCCGAGCAGAAGCATCGCGCGTTCCCCGACGGGGTGGTGCTCGTCGAACTGGGGGCGCTCACCGACAGGAGCCTGCTGCCGCAGGCCGTCTCCGCGGCGCTGGGCCTCCCGGACCGATCGTCCACCGCGCCGCTCGACGCCTTGCTCGGATACTTCGGCGACCGGCAGGTCCTGCTGCTGCTCGACAACTGCGAACACCTGGTGGACGGCTGCGCGGCGCTGGCCCGTGCGCTGCTGCGCGCCGCGCCGGGCTTGAGGATCCTGGCCACCAGCCGGCAACCGCTCGGGGTCGAGGGCGAACAGGTGGTGCACGTACCGCCGCTCACGGTCCCTCCCGAGGACGCGGCCGGCGGCGACCTGATGCGCTTCGAGTCCGTGAACCTGTTCGTCGAGCGGGCCCGGTCCATCGTGCCGACGTTCCAACTGGAGCTCGCTCCGGGTGCGGTCGGACGCCTGGCCCGTGCGCTCGAAGGGATCCCGCTCGCGATCGAGCTCGCCGCGGTCCGCCTGCGATCGCTCTCGGTCGAGGAGATCGCCGGCAGACTCGACGACCGGTTCCGCCTGCTCACCATCGGCCACCGGAGCGCGGTACCGCGTCAGAGCTCGCTGGCCGCCGTGGTCGAGTGGAGCTTCGACCTCCTCGACCCGCCGCACCGGACCCTCTGGGCGCGTCTGTCGATCTTCGCGGGCGGCTTCGACGTCGCGTCCGCCGAGCGGGTGTGCGGTGGCGAGGGCCTCCCCGTCGAATCGCTGCTGGACCGCTTGCACGACCTCGTCGAACGCTCGATCGTGATCCGGGACGAGACCGGGGACGGCACGGTCCGGTTCCGGATGCTGGACACCCTGCGCGAGTTCGGGCGGTCGCGGCTGCGCGAGTCGGGCGAGACGGAACGGATGCGCGCGCACCACCGCGACTGGTGCGCTGCCACGGCGCAGCAGTCCGTCGCCGCCTGGTCCGGAACCCGGCAGCTCGGGTGGAGCCGGCGGCTGCAGGCCGAGCGGGACAACATCCGGGCCGCGATCGAGTTCTGCCTCACCACCCCTGACGAGGCGATCGCCGGGCTGCACATCGCGGCGGACCTCCACTTCTTCTGGCAGGTGCACGCCATCAGCGAGGGCCGCCGGCATGTGGAGCGGCTGCTGGCGGCGGCCGCGCGGGGCGGGGCGGGCGACGCGGCACGCGCCCGCGGCCTGTGCGTGGCCGGATGGCTGGCGTTCTACCAAGGTGATCTCGTGGCCGCGCGGCGACACAGCCACGAGGCGACCACGCTGGCCGCGAGGATCCGCGACGGCAGGAGCGCGGCCTGCGCGGGGTACGTGTCAGGGCTCCTCGCCGCCTGCGACGAGGACTACGCGTCGGCACGGGCCCTGCTGCAGGAGTCCGTCGAGCGGCACGACCGGGCAGGTGACCTCCCCGGCCGCTGGCTGGCGAGTGCCGACCTGGCCGGCGTGCTGGGCGCGACGGGGGAAGCGGAGTCCGGCATCGAACTGTGCGAACGGGCCATCGCGGAGTGCACCGACCAGGGGGCGCGCTGGAGCCAGTCCTACCTCATGTGGATCCTCGCGGATCTGCGGCGGATACAGGGGGAGTGGGACCGAGCCGTCGAACTGCTCGAAGCGATCCTGGAGAACAACCGCGACTTCGACGATCCGGTCACGGTCGGTTGCTGCCTCGAGGCGCTGTCCTGGATCGCCGCGGAGCGCGGAGAGGCGGATTCGGTCGCCTGGTTGCTCGGCGTCGCGGACAGCGCGTGGGGCAACGCCGGGATCTCCCTCCTGCACTTCGCCGGGTGGGGACGGCTGCACGCGAACGCCCAGCGGCACGCTCGGGTGACGCTGGGCGAGGAGGTCTACCGGGCCGCCTACCGCCGCGGAATGCAGACCCCCGCCGCCGAAGCGGTCGACAGGATCATCGGCGGCGCGCTGACACCGTTGCCGGACCACCGGGCTCCGGCGCCCTCGCCACTCGACGGCCTGACACCGCGCGAGCTGGAGATCGCCGAGCTGATCAGTCAAGGACTGACGAACAGGAGGATCGCCCAGCGGCTGGTCATCGCCCAGCGGACCGCCGAAGGACACGTCGAGCGGACCGCCGAAGGACACGTCGAGCGCATCCTGCGCAAGCTGGGGTTCAACTCGCGTGCGCAGGTGGCGGTGTGGTGGGTGTCCCGGGCGCCCCGGTAGCGCACATGCGCGGGTCCACGCCGTCCGCCACCCGCCCGTAGCGCCCCCGGTAGAAGACCAGCGGCTTGGGCTGCCGGTCGTTCAGCCTCAGCTCCAGCACCGATCCGACGACGATCAGGTGGTCACCGGCATCGTGGACGCTCGCGACCGTGCACGTGATCCAGCCGAGTGCCTCGGTCAACAGCGGCAGCGAGCCCTCCCGGCGCCAAGCAGGTTCACACAGAACCGCGCGATCGGCGCCATCCGGGGCCAGGACGTGGAACTCTTCCCGACGCAGAACCCGACCAGTGGCGGGTCGAGCGAGACCGAGAAGAACGAGCCGCAGGCGAATCCCTGCGGCCCGCCGGAGCGATCGAGCCCTGTCACGACGGTCACCCCGGTCGGGAAGTTCCCGAGCACGTGGCGAAACCACCTCGCGTCCGCGGGGGTCTCCATCAGACCCCCTCAGGCCGGGACGAGTCCGTCGAGGACGCCGTCCACCGCCCGGCCAGGAACTCGCCGACCCGGGCCAGCGCCGCATGCCCCTCTGGAAGGTCCGGACCGAACGCGTGCCAGTTGTGCACGAGGCCCGGGGAGACCTCCACCACGACCTCGGCGCCTGCCGCCCTCGCGCGTTCGGCGAACGCTCCCGCGTCCGCGTGGGTGATGTCCCTGGGCCCCGACTGCAGCAGCGCCGGAGGCAGCGCGGACAGATCGGCGTGAAGCGCGTTGTGCTCGGGGTTGTCGGCGCGGGCACCGCCGAGATAGGTGCCGGCGAACCAGCGGAGGCCCTCGCGCGTCAGCATCGGGTCGGCTACCGCGCTCTCGTCCGGGAAGTCCGGTCCGACGGAGAGGTCGATCCACGGCGAGAGCGCGACGACGGCCGCAGGCGCCGGCAGGTCGCCCCGTCCCAGTTGCGCGGCGACGAGCAGGGCGAGCCCGCCCCCGGCTGAATCCCCGATCAGCCCGGTCCGGGAGGCATCCGCACCGTTCTCCAGGAGCCAGGCGTAGGCCCTGTGCACGTCGTGACGGGCCGCTGGAGCCGGTGCCTCCGGTGCGCGGCGGTAGTCGACGACCGCCACCTGCGCACCGCACGCCGTCGAGATGCGGCCGGCCAGTTCGTAGTACGCGGGCGGCGAGCCCAGCACGTACCCTCCCCCGTGCACGAACAGCAGTGTCCGATCGGTGCTCGCTCCCGGACCGCTCACGAGGTGGATGCCGACGCCGTTGCAGGTCACCACCCGGGTCGTCGTCCCGTCGGCCGGGCGGAAGGCGAGCAGTCCCCGGTCATAGCCTTTTCGCATCGCGTCGAGTGTGGTGTCGCCACGCCGGGGCTCGTTCTCCAGCATCGTGACGACGGCCTCGTGCTGCGCACTGGTCATCGCTTTCGCCTCCAGGTGATGTATTCGAAGGGGGACCGCACGTCACGCCGTTCCGGCCGGCCAGTTCTTGATCTCGGGGAGGACCTTGTCGGCGAACAGCCGCATGCTGCGGCGGGCCTGCTCGATGTCGATGTCCCCGAAGTTCACCGCCACCCCGAGCTCGAAGTCACCCAGCAGCTCGCGCCGCCGCGCCAGCTGATCGACGATCCGCTTCGGATCCCCCCACAGATTGGCGCTCAAGTAGCCCTCGAAGGACGCCTCCTCAGTGGTGCCCCGCATCGCCTCGGCCACGCCGGCGTAGTGCGCGTACGACCCGAGCATCTCCTTGAAGTGGTCGCTCAGCAGCTCGTAGTGCCTCAGTACCGAGACGAAATAGTTGCGGTGGTGGACCCGCGCCAGCTCCTCGGCGCGCTTGTCGTCGTCATGGCAGACCATGACATCACCGGTGATCAGCGGCGGCGCCACGGTGCCGTGATGGGCGGCGAAGCTCTCGCGGTACCGGCGCACCTCGTCGACGACGGTCTCCCACGGCGCCGCCCCGAACTTCATCGCGCCCAGGCCCAGCCGGGCCGCCACGTCGATGGACGCGGGTGAGGTGCCGACCATGTACGAACGGCCCGCGAAGGACTGGAAGGGACGTGGCCGCAGCTCGGCGCGCGGCTGGACGTAATGCGGCCCGCTGCCCTCGATGAAACCGCTCTCCAGGGCCTCGAGCACCATTACCGCGGCCTCGTCGAAACGATCACGGGACTCGGCCATGTCCTGCCGGAACGCGTCGAACTCCCGCCGGGCCAGGCCCCGCCCCAGGCCCAGGACGGCCCGACCGCCACTGAGGTGGTCGAGCATCGTGATCTTCTCCGCGACGCGGACGGGGTCGTTCCAGGGCAGGATGAACGCCGCCGGGAACAGCTCGATCGTGGAGGTCCTGGCCGCGACGTAGCTCAAGAACTGCGCGTTGTCGGGACAGAACGCGTAGTCCGTGAAATGGTGTTCGACCGCCATGACCCGGTCGAACCCCATCGATTCCGCGTCGAGCGCCAGCGCCAGTTCGTTCTCGTACACCTGCACGTCGCTCAAGGAACTGTTGCCCGCGAACATGCACAGGAGGTTGACCCGCATACGACATCTCCTCATTTTCCGCGCCGGCCGGCGAAGGTGGCCGGCGCGTCGGCTCGGCCCCAACAATCGCAACGCGCTGTGTTCGGCTGCTACGGGAGATGTCCCCTACCGCTACGCATTCCGGGCCGGGAGATCATGCGGCGCCCGGGCCGTGCCGACGGCGTCGGTCCACGATCTCCGGCACCGCCACGACACGGAGACCGTGTTCCCGGGCGAATGCGATCAGTTCTTCCCGGCCAGTCGGCTTCCGTGGGTCGTCGCGTGACACCAGACCGCACAACGCGCCGACCGTGCCGACCGGGGCCAGTCCGGATAGTCGCGCGACGCCGACGGCGGCTTCCGGGAAGTCGGCCCGCGCGTATGCCGGGCGACCGTGCGAGAAGCCCCGGGACACCAGGAGAACCCGGGGATCGCGGTCGGGTCCCCCGTCGTGGTGTGGCCGATCACGGTCCGTCGCCTCCGCTTCGGACCTGCCGCGCACGTGCCGCTCCCGGCCGTCGTGCGATCACTGCTGGTCGCGGCCCGGCGAGCGTCAACAGGGACTTCGGCGAGGGTGATTCGGGACGCGACCCGGGGATTCCATCACCGTGATCGGCTACACCACTCGGCGGGACGCCATCGGGATCGCTCGTCGCCACCTGCTGGAAACGGGCCCGCGGAGCGGGTACGCGGACGGGTATTCCTCCCGTTTCCGCCACCGTCCGAGCCGGTCATCATCGTCGGATCGCCAGTCGCATTCGGAAGGACGGTACTGCGTGCAGATCGACACGATCTACACCAACGCCCGGGTGACCACACTCGACCGCTCCCGGCCGCGGGCGCGGCGGATCGGCGTACTGGCCGGTCGGATCGTCGGCCTGGACGAGGAGCTCGACGGGGTCAGTGCCGCCCGGATGGTCGACCTCGGAGGCGCGCCGGTGGTGCCCGGCTTCAACGACGCGCACTACCACCTCAGCGCGGCCGGCACGGCGTTGCTGCGCATCGACCTGAGACCGGACACCGCGCCGACCCTCGACGTGCTGTACCGGCGGGTCGCCGAGCACGCCGCGCAGACGCCGCCCGGCGACTGGGTGCTCGGGGTCGGGTACGACCAGAACAAGCTCGGCGCACACCCGGACCGGGAACAGCTCGACCGTGCCTGCGGACCTCGCCCCGCCCTTGTGCTGCACTGCTCGGGACATCTCGCGGTCGCCAGCTCCGCCGCGCTCGCCCGGATGGGCATCGGCACGGCGCCGCCCGTCACGCAGATCGCGGGCGGGACGATCGATGTCGACGAGACGGGACGTCCCACGGGCCTGCTGGCCGAGGCCGCCGTCGACGTCGCGCTCGAGGCCGTCGGCCCGATGTCCGCGGAGCAGTTCGCGGTGGCGATCGGCCGAGCGGCTCGCCAGGCCGTCGCGTCCGGCATCACATCGGTGACCGAGCCGGGCATCGGAACGACCGGGCTGCTCGGCAACAACTGCGCCGACCTGGCTGCGTTCGCCGAGGCACGGCGGCGCGGAGAGCTGTGCGTCCGGACGAGCGTGATGCCGTCCGCCGACGTTCTCCACGAGATCACCCCGTTCGAGGACGGCCGGCCCTGGTTCGGCCTCGACCTCGGTGTGGCGAGTGGGTTCGGTGACGAGTGGCTGAAGGTCTCGGCGGCCAAGTTCATGGTCGACGGCTCGCTCATCGGTCGCACGGCCCATCTGTCGGAGCCCTACGCGGACACTCCGGGCGGATCCGGCTACCTCCGCGAGGGACGCGAGGTCGTCATCGAGCGCATCGTCAGGGCCCATGAGTTCGGCTGGCAGATCGCTGCCCATGCGATCGGCGACGCCGCGATCGACCTCGTCCTCGACGCCTACGAACAGGCGCAGCACCGGCACCCCCGCCGAGATCCCCGACACCGCATCGAGCACTGCGCGGTCACCCGGCCCGATCAGCTGCCGCGCATCGCGACGCTCGGCGCCGTCCCGGTACCCCAGGGGAGGTTCGTCCACGAGATCCGCGACGGGATGATCCAGGCCCTCGGGGCGGCGCGCACCGCATGGTGCTATCGAGGACGGTCCTTCCTCGCCGCGGGGACGGCGCTGCCGGGCAGCAGCGACTGCCCGGTGGTAAGCGGTGAGCCGTTGCGCGGCATACACGCCATGGTCAACCGGCGAACGTCCGGCGGGCAGCCACTCGGCGAAGCAGAGGCCCTGACTCCGGTGGAGGCGCTGCACGCCTTCACCATCGGATCCGCGTTCGCGGCCCACGAGGAGGGCAGCAAGGGAGCTCTCACACCGGGACGGTTCGCCGACTTCGTCGTCCTCTCGGACGAACTCCTCGAGGTCGCCCCGGACCGGATCGATCACCTGCAGATCGGGGCGACCGTCGTCGGTGGCCGGGTCGAGTTCGACGACGGCGCCCTGGCCCGCGAGCTCTGAGACGAGCCGGGAAGTCGTCCAGGGCCTGGCCGATGCCGGGAACCCGGGGATCGCCGGGCAGATCGACCGGCTCGACGTCGTCCACACCACAGATCCCGACTACCCGGGGACCTCGCCGTCGCCCGCCTGCGCCGGGACGGTGTTCCTGCGGGGACCGCGGCGGCGGTTCACGCGGTGCGGCATCCGCCGGTATGGGACGCAGACACCCTGATCGCCACCGTCACCCCCCTTCCTTCAACGCGCAGTTTGCGCCCTGCTCGATCTCAGCCGCTGGGGCGTGGCCGTCCGCGGCGTCGGCGGACTGTGGGACGGCGATCGGGGGACGTGTCCCCCGTCGTGGTGTGGCCGATCACGGTCCGTCGCCTCCGCTTCGGACCCGTCCGGTACGTGCCGCTCCCGGCCGTCGTGCGATCACCGCTGGTCGCGGCCCGGCGAGCGTCAACAGGGCCTTCGGCGAGGGCGATTCGGGCCGCGACCCGGGGATCCCATCACCGTGATCGGCTATTCCACTCGGCGGGACGCCATCCGACCGGGTCACGCTGTCGGCGGCTGCCGCAGGAGTGGCATCCCCCAGTCGCGACCACTTCAGTCCCGCCCGCGGAGCGGCGGCCTCCTGTGGGGTCGGGTATCGCACGGAGTAGTCCTGATGCGCGGCAGGCCGGTTTCGAGGATGGCCGTGAGTTCGGGACATGCGATCCTCGGGGTTGCGTCGCCGGTCTTCCAGCGGTCACCAGGCGCGGTGCAGGGCGGGGCGGCGTGACGACGAGCCCATGATTGCCGGAGGCGGGTTGTCGATTTCCTGACGCGTCGTTCGTCTTGGTAGTGACCAACCGGCCGTGATGAGGAGCAAGTGATGAAGTACGTCGTGCTGATCTACCAGGGCACCGCGCAGGAGCGGCAGGCCGCGCTTTCCGAGGAGGAGCAGAAGCAGGTCTACGCCGACTACAACGGGATCAACCAGACGCCCGGCGTGACTCCCGGGCCGCCGCTGGGCCGGCCCGAGAATGCGACCACCGTGCGGGTCGAAGGCGGCAAGACCCTGACCACGGACGGTCCGTTCGTCGGAATGAAAGAGTCCCTGGGCGGAATCTTCGTCCTCGAGGCCGACGACCTCGACGCGGCCATCGAGTTGGCTGCCCGCGTCCCCGCGGCACGTTACGGTGGCGCCGTTGAGATCCGCCCCTCGGAAGTGTCTTGGTAACCACGCTCGACCAGGTCTTCCGTGAGGAATGGGGCCGCATCCTGGCCACCCTGATCGGCTTCCTCAGCGACTTCGACCTCGCAGAGGAAGCCGCGCAGGAGGCGTTCGCCACGGCCGCCGACCGCTGGCCGCGCGACGGTGTCCCCGGGAACCCGCGTGCCTGGCTGATGACGGTGGCCCGCAACCGCGCGACGGATCACATCCGTCGCGACAGGGCGCGCGCGGCCAAGTACGGCCTGCTCGTCGCGGGTGAGAGCGAGGAGGCGCCGATGAACGCCAGCACGTTTCCGGACGAGCGTCTGGAGCTCATCTTCACCTGCTGCCATCCGGCACTCGCTACCGAGGCGCAGGTCGCACTCACCCTGCGCACCCTCGGGGGGCTCACCACCGACGAGATCGCCCGCGCCTTTCTGGTGCCGGAGCGCACGATGGCACAGCGGCTGGTGCGGGCCAAACGGAAGATCAAGGCCGCGGGGATCCCGTTTCGCGTGCCGCCGGTCCATCTGCTCCAAGAACGTCTCGACGCCGTCCTCGCGGTCGTCTACCTGATCTTCAACGAGGGCTACGGCGGCCGGGACGAGCCGGCGGCGGAGGCGATCTGGCTGGGACGTGCGCTCGCCGGGCTGCTCCCGGACGACCCGGAGGTCCACGGCCTTCTGGCGACGATGCTCCTGCACGACTCCCGGCGCGAAGCGAGGGTGCGCGACGGGGAGCTCGTGCTGCTCGGCGATCAGGACCGTTCCCGGTGGAACCCCGACGCCATCGCCGGTGGCCGTGCCGAACTCGACCGGGCGCTCGCTCGGGGCGGCCGCGGGCCCTACGTCCTGCAGGCTGCCATCGCCTCACTGCATGCCGAGGTGCCGTGCGACTGGGCGCAGATCGCGGCGCTGTACGGCGAGCTCGGCCGGCTGACCGGCTCGCCGGTCGTGGAGCTCAACCGCGCCATCGCCGTCGCCGAGACCGATGGCCCCGAGGCCGGCCTGCGTATCGTCGGCCTGCTGGGCCTGGACGACTACCGGTACCTGCACTCGACCAGGGGCGAGATGCTGCGACGTCTCGGCCGTTTCGAGGAGGCGCGTGACGCATACCGGCGTGCCAGGGAACTCACTGACGACGGCGCCGAACGGCGCTTCCTCGAACGCCGGCTGACGGAGTTGGCAGGCATGTGAGGTTCGGGTTGGTCACCATGGCAGGTCCACTCCACCCGGCCCACCGCGTCGTGGCGGGCCGGGGCGGGTTTCAGTTGCCTCGCCCAGGTCCGGTCCGCTTCCCGGCGGGTGAACCGTTCGTAGACGGTCTGCCGGGGCCCGTACCGCTCGGGCAGATCACCCCACGAACCCCGGTCCCGGGGCCACTACAGGACCCCGTTGACCAACCTGCCGGTGATCACGCAACGGACGACTCCATCCGACGGCAGCGGGGGCTCTGTTCGCTCCCACGCCGCATCCGTCAACTCACCTCGGCCTGCCACAAGACCAATCATCAGAGTGCGCGTGCTCCGACTCCTGCGCAGGGTCCGTCACGAAGCGGCTCAGCCGGTAAGCGGTCGGCAGCGCAAGGCGCCCGCACAGCGTGTCGATCCGGATCATCGAACCGTCGACTCCCGCCTCCCGAAGACGGCTCAACCGCGTACGCAGCTCCGCCTGGTCCGGAGTCTCGACAACCACTTCCCACTGCCCCACGTCCGGCGCGGTGCGTGCGGCAAGCCGCTGCCGCGCGTCCTCTTGCCGTCGCCGTTTTCTCCCCTGCCCTGGCGCCTGCCCAGAATCACCGACCGGCGTCAGGACGGCAAGGGAAGGGGAACGAGCACGCACATCCCCGCTCGGTGATCATTTGTCAGTGGCCCTGAGGCCGCCGCGCCGCTTGCCTGTTCCGCGAGGCAGGCCGGGGGCATCGGATGTCACACTCCGGCGGGCTGCCTCGTCGTACTTCCAGAAGCCCTGGGAAGAGCCGGCTCGGCAGACGCCCGAGTCACGCGTACGACACGATGGAGAAAGCCGCCATGGCCCGAATCTCGCTCACCCCGCCCAGCACCCTGCTGAACCGCATCGGCGCCTGGTACTCCCGGCGCACCTACGGCAAGGTGCTCGACCCCGGTCTGGCCGTCGGCCACAACGCACGGGTACTGCTCACCTTTGTCCGGCAGGAGCGCGGTGCAGCGAAGTGGAACCGCCTCGACCCGGGCCTCAAGCACCTCGCGGTCATGGCCGCGGCAGCCAGGATCAACTGCTCATGGTGCATGGACTTCGGCCACTGGGAGGCCGACGCCCTCAGACTTCCGATGGACAAGATCTCCAAGGTTCCCCAGTGGCGCGACAACCAGGACGCCTTCACCGAGCTGGAACAGCTCGTCCTGAACTATGCCGAAGCCATGACCGAGACCGAGCCCCGCGTCACCGACGAACTCACCGCCGCCCTGATCCAGCGGCTCGGCGAGGCCGCCTTCGTTGAACTCACCGCCATGGTCGCCCTGGAAAACTACCGCTCGCGCATGAACAGCGCCTTCGGTCTGACGAGCCAGGGCTTCTCGGACACCTGCGAGGTACCGTCGCAGGCATGATCGACCTGGCCGTCTTCGAACAACACCGGCGCATGCTGTTCGGCATCGCCTACCGCATGCTCGGCAGTGTCGCCGATGCCGAGGACCTTGTGCAGGACACCTGGCTGCGCTGCAGCCGGGTACCCACCCCCGTGGACAACCCAGCCGCCTATCTGGCCCGTACGGTCACCAACCTCGCCCTCGACCGACTCACGTCGGCCGCCGCCACCCGCGAGCGGTACGTCGGCCCCTGGCTGCCCGAACCACTGGTCACACAGCCCGACGCGAGCCAGGAAGTGGAACTCGCCGAGTCGGTCTCCCTCGCCATGCTCGTCGTACTCGACACCCTCTCTCCACTGGAGCGAGCCGTCTTCGTGCTACAGGAAGTCTTCGGCTTCTCGCTCAAGGAGATCGCCGGAATGCTGGAGCGCAGCGAGGCATCCGTACGACAGGTCGCCCACCGGGCCAGGTCCCACATCCAGGCCCGCCGACCGCGCTACAGCACACCTGCCGAGGTGCGGCGCCGGATCACCGACGAGTTCCTGGCCGCCTGTCTCGGCGGCGACCTCAACCGGATGATGGAGCTGCTCGCCCCCGATGTGACGGCGTGGAGTGACGGCGGCGGCAAAGTGAAGGCCGCCGTCCACCCGCAACGCGGCGCGGAGAAAGTCGCCCGCTTCCTCACCGCCGTCCTCACCCAGCCGATGGACGACCCCAAACTGCACGCGGTCGACGTCAACGGCCGGCCGGGACTGCTGCTCACGGTTGCGGGCCGTCCGGACTCCGTCGCCTGTGTCGAGGTCGTGGACGCTCGGATCACCGAGATCCGCATCATCCGCAACCCGGCCAAGCTGCGACACCTGAACTGAGCTGCCCCGAACAGGGTCGGTGATCCAGACGATCGAGGCCCACATCTCTTCCCGGTCCCGACGTCGACGCCCCGGCGCCGGTGCCGGGACCGCCGCCCACCCGCCTCCCGGCCCGACCCCATGTCGAGCTCCGGGGTTGCCCCCATGCCCAGGCAGTGCAGGTGGTTGTCCCACGGTCACCGTCACGACGAGACGGGCGGGGAGGCGGAGGTGTCTGCCTCGGTGCTGTCGTGCTGCGGGTAGCGGTGCCGGTGGCGTCGGTGGAGCAGGAAGGCGTAGAGGGCGGCGAACGCCGTCCAGGCCGTGTACAGCCCGGGGAGGCCGAGGCCCGTGTGGACGCCGAGGATCCAGGCGACCGGGATGAGCAGCAGGTAGTCGGAGGTGACCGACGCGATCATCACTGATCTGGTGTCTCCGGCCGCCCGCAGCAGTGCGCCGAGCGGCATGGCGAGCGCCATGGGAGCCATGCTCAGCAGTGCCAGGGGCAGGGCTTCCCAGGCGCGTTCGGCGACGGTGGGGTCCCCTGTGACCAGCGAGATCAGTGGGCGGCCGAGGGCGAGGGCCGCGAGTGAGGGGAGGGTGAGCATGAGCAGCAGCAGTCTGGTGCCGGTGCGCCGCCAGACGTCGGCACGGAGGTGGTTGCCGCTGCCGATCTCCTGTGCGGCGAGGATCGTTACGGCTGAGGCCCCCGAGGCGAGGACGGTGAAGATCACGAGGAGGAGGTTGTCGACGATGCGGTAGGCCGCCAGGTCGTGGGTGCCCATCCGGGCGGCGAAGCCTGCGAGCAGGGCTTCGTTGAAGTAGCCGATGCCCAGGGTGCTCATTTCGGGCCAGCCGATGCGCCACAGGTCGCGGGTGATCTTCGGTGAGTCGCCGTCCGTGTCACCGGTGCGCCGGAGCAGGCGCGTGCGGCAGTACAGGAGCAGACAGCCGGTCCCGGCCGCGGTCGCGGCGAGGGTGGCGATGGCGGCGCCGGTGACCCCGAGGCCGGTCCGGAAGATCAGGAGCAGGCCGAGGGGGAGGTTGACCGCGTTGACCAGCAGGGCGGTGTACATCGAGACCCGGGTGGCGCCGATCCCGGCGCAAGCGCCTTGCAGGGTGAAGGAGACCGCGGCGACGGGCACGGCCCAGGCGAGCACGCGCAGATAGGCGGTACCCGGTCCGACCAGGTTGTCCGGGGCTCCGAGCAGGTTCAGTACGGGGGTGGCCGTGGTGTACAGGAGTGCCCCGACGGCGGTACCGGTGAGGATCGCGGTGATGGTGCCGGTCCGGACCACCCGGGCGACCTCGCCGGGGCGTCCTGCTCCATGGTGTTGGGCGACCTGTACCTGTACGGCGGTCGCCCAGCCGCGTACGACGATGAGGGCCACCAGGTACACGGGCGCGGCGAGCGCGAACGCGCTCAGTGCGCGGGTGGACAGCCGGGCGAGCATGACCGTGTCCACGATGTTCAGGGTGATCTGGGTGAGGCCGGCGATCAGCAGCGGATACGCCAGTGTCCACACCCGCCGTGCGGACGGGCGTGCGGGGTCGTGCCCGGTGGGTTCTCTCCCGGCGGGGACGGCTGGGGGGCTGTCCCCGCCGGGGTGTCCGTCCGGGGGGTGGGCGGTGTCGGAGCGGTCGTTCACAGCGCGCTCTGAGCCGCTTCCAGGAGTTCGAGGTCGCGGTCGAGGAGGATCAGGGTGTCCACGCGGGAGTCCTTCCAGGCGAGGATCCGGTCGGTGATCGCGGGAAGGGGCCCGAGGAGTGCTGCCTGGTCGAGGAGTGTGTCGGGGACGGCGGCGACGGCGTCCTTCTTGTGGCCGTCGGCGAGCAGTGTTCTGATCGTGCGTGCCGGGCCCTCGTATCCCATCTGGCAGGCCACGTCGAAGTAGGTGTTGCGGGCTCCGGGGCCGACCGCTCCGATGAGGTGGGCGAACAGGGGGCGCAGCGCGTCGCGGCCTTCCTGGAGGGTGTCGGCGCGGGCGACGTAGAGGATGGGGCAGATCCGGACGTCGCCGGGTTTGCGGCCGGCCCGGGCGAGGCCTTCGTCGAGCGGGCGGGTCAGGGCGGCTTCGTGCTCGGGCGCGTACAGAGCGCAGAGCCAGCCGTCGGCGACCTCGCCGGTCAGTGCCACGCTGCGGGGGCCGACCGCGCCCAGATAGAGCGGGATCGCGGTCCGCAGGGGAGCCATCTCCGACCTCACCGGGCGGGCGTGTCCGCTGGAGCCGGGGCCCCGGTAGGGGAGCTGGTAGACCTCTCCGTGGTACTCGACGCGTTCGGTACGGGCGACGGCCCGGCGCACGATGTCGACGTACTCGCGGGTCCGGCGCAGCGGTCTGTCGTACGGCTGGCCGTGCCAGCCTTCGACGATCCACGGGACGGACAGTCCGAGGCCGAGCCGGAAACGGCCACCGGAGAGCATGTCCAGGGTCATCGCGGTCATCGCGGTGGCGGCCGGTGTCCGGGCCGGGATCTGCATGATGGCGGTGCCCAGTTCGATCCGCTGTGTTCTGGCGGCGAGATAGCCGAGCACGCTGACGGCGTCGGGGCCGTACTCCTCCACGCTCCACACCGAGTCCACGCCGATCTGCTCGGCGCGCTCGACGATCGGCAGTACCTGCTCGATGGGTTCTCCGCCATAGCCCAGGGCCAGCCCGAGGCGCATACAGCGGCTCCTTCCTCGTACGGGGGATGGTCGGTCCGTGAGACGGCCTCATGACGGGTGGCTCCGGGCCGGCGGAGTCAGGCGAAGGGCAGGGGATCGCGCACCAGGTCCTCCTCCCGCAGCGGCCCGGGCACCCAGCCGCGGGCGGGCGGCTCCTCGTACAGCCGGCGTCCGCCGAGGAACGGGAAGGCGGCCGGCGCGTTGCAGCTGAGCCCGGGGACCAGGACCCGGACGACGTGCATACCGGCGGCCCGTACGTGCGGTGTCGTCAGGTCGACGGCGAGGGCCCGCAGCCCCTGTGCGGCGAGTTGCCGCAGACCTCCCGCAAGCCCGGCGCCGGCGGCCGGGGCCGGGGGGCGGACGGCGCCGGGTGCGCGCAGCCGGTCGAGCCGGGAGTCCTGCATGCCCGGGTCGAGATAGAGCTGCGGATGCAGCCGGACGTCGTTGACATCGCGCAGGTCGGGACGGAAGTCCTGTCGGTAGGCGCGGTCGGTTCGCTGGGGCCGGTAGGGCCGGTGGCAGATACGTCCGGCCCGGACGCCTCTCCAGAAGTCGCCGTCGTGGTCGAGTAGTTCGAGCCCGGTCTCGTGCATGCCGACCGCCTCGGTCAGTGCCTTGGCCGCCGCGGCCCCGGCGGTGGAGCGGCAGGCGCTGCCGAACGCGACGAGCCGTCGCGCCGGGTCCTCGATGAACGCGCCGACGACGGTGATGTCGAACGTCGAGGGGATGCGCTGGAAGGTGACCTGAAGGCCCGCGGTTCCCGCCTCGGCGACGGCGGCGGCGACCGGTCCTTTCGGGTCGGGGAGGAAGGCGGTGGCCCCCGCCCCGCTCAGCCACCACAAGGTCACCGCGTCACGCTCGAACACCTCTTCCAGGGCGGCGCTCAGTGCCCGTTCGTGGCTCGGTCCGGCGGCCGTGCCCGCGAGGAGCGGATAGTTGAGGGGCGGCTCGTGCGCGTGCGCGCCGCGGAAGTAGTTGACATAGGCCAGTGACGCCGGAACGAGGACCCGTTCCCCGTCGGCCAGGTCCGTGCCGGGCACCCAGGCGATCTCCAGATCGGGGGTCGGCGCCACGAAGGGGAATCCCCGGTGCGCGTACTGCGACGGCGAGTACAGGGCGAACTCGCGGGGATCCACCGCGACTTCGCCCGTACGGGTGAGCTGCCGGCAGGAGGCGGTGGGCAGCGCGCGGGGGACGGCGTTGCCGCAGTACCGCTCGACGGCCTCGCCCACGGCCGCTTCGCGCGCCTGGTCGTGGTCGCCGAGCGCGGCTCCGCCCGTGACGGTGTCGAGCACCCACGGCGCGAAGTCGGGGTGTGCCGACAGACGGGCGCTGTAGGAGACGCAGCTCGGCACGGTCTCCACCCGGGGCCGGTCGCGGGTGATCCGCTCGACCAGGTCTGGCACCACGGCGCTTCGTGTTCCTCTCCGGCGTTGGGGCGGCGGGGTCGCGGCGGGGGCGGAACGATGCCGCCCCCGCCGCACTGTTCAGTCCTCGTTCTGCTCGGGCGCCTCGTCCTCACGCCACTCGAACGGTGCGTCTACCGCAGGGGTGTGGGACTTGAGCCCGTTCCGGGGCTCCTCGGGTTCGGCCCAGCCGTGGTGCGCCATGTGCGTCCTCCTCAGACCGGCACAGGACACGCCCGCTCTGCTGCACATCCTGTGCACTTGCAAGAGATTTGCAATAACAAGGTAGATGGGCGGGCTGTCATTCTCAACACTCTTTCCAGACAGGGATTACGGGAATTCACCCCGCGAGCGCGCAGTCCCCGCATTTCTCCCCCGACGGCGCGCGGTAGTAAAGGCAGCAGCTGCGGCGGAGAAAGGTGAGATCCGGGCGGTGATATTCCCCGAACCGGCCAGACGGCCTGTTTCCAGCAGGTCCCCGACGAGGCCGGTGAGAGACGCGCGGAGGTCCGGTCGCACCGCCAGGACCGCGCGCCCGGCCTCGGCCAGTGCCGATGCCGCGTTCCCGGCCAGCAACCGGGGGGCCACCTTGACACGCAGACCGGCGGCCAGCGCATCCAGCTGCCGGACGACCACCACCTCGTACAGCGCCTGTGTGAGGGCCGGTACGCCGTCCGCGTACCAGCCGGTCGGGGACGAGGGCAGCCTGAGCGCCGGGCCGCTGTCGGCGCGGTGCAGCCCGTGCAGATCGGGGACGATCCCGCGGATGACGGCGCAGGCCAGCACCGGGGACCAGAGGCGTGCGGCGTGCCCGAGCTGCACGATGGAGGCCCCGACGCGCGGTTCGCGGACGCCGTAGCGGTCGCACGTCGCCGCGATCAGATCCGAGCATCCGGCGGCGTACGCGTCTTCGACCGGGTGCCACCCCTCGTCCGAGTCTCCCCGTTCGATCATGAAGAACGCGCCGGCCGCTGCGGCCTCCTCCAGGGCGGCGGCGACACATCGGTGCCGGGGCGTTCCTCAGGGCGTCCATATCGACTCCCCCTTCTTTTCGGGTCCGTTGCGCAAAGAACTGGGGTGCGCGGATCAGGGATTTCCGGGCAGGCAGAAAAACGAGCCCCGGGCACGGCGAGGAAACCTCCTTGCCGTGGAACAAAGCGTCGGATGCAGGCGCGGCGCCGGAATGCGTCAGGCTGGTGGATCACCCCTTCCGAAGGGATCGCCGGAAACCAGGGCGATATGCGGAATCCCGGTCCTGGGGTGCCGTACGACGTCCGCATCGACCTGGTAGACCTCGGCCAGAAGCTCCGTTGTGAGGACCGCCCCGGGGGGCCCGGTGGCCACCACACGGCCGTGCGCCATGACACAGATACGGTCACAGAACGCCGCCGCCAGATTGAGGTCGTGGAGAGCGACGACCGCCGTGACGCCCAGCCCCCGCACAAGACGCAGGGTGTCGAGCTGATGGCGAAGGTCCAGATGGTTGGTCGGCTCGTCCAGCACCATCGTCCCCGCGCGCTGGGCCAGCGCCCGGGCGATGAGCACCCGCTGCTTCTCACCACCGGACAGCCGGCTGAAGGGAGCGTGCACCAGGTCCGCGGCGCCGAGGTCGCCCAGCGCGCTCATGATGACACCGCGGTCACCGGCCCCGTCGCCCTCGAAGGCCCGCTTGTGCGGAGTGCGACCCATCGCCACCACCTCGTACACCGAGAGCTCGAACTCCCCGGCGGATTCCTGGAGGACGGCGGCCAGCCGCCGCGCCAGACTCCTGCCGGACATGCGCCGGACGTCCTCGCCGTCCAGCAGCACCCGCCCCGAGGTGGGACGCAGCGCCCGGTAGACCGTGCGCAACAGGGTCGACTTGCCCGCGCCGTTGGGACCGGCGAGCCCCACCACCTCGCCGGGCGCCACCCGCAGTGACACCCGGTCCACCAGCGCCCGCCCGCCCACGGCCACCGACACGTTCTCCACGGTCAGCGTGCCCGGCGCCGCCGCGGCCACGGCCATATGCGTCATGCCTGCCTCCGCCGCATCAGCCACAGAAAGAAGGGGCCGCCGACCAGGGCCGTGAGGATGCCCACGGGAATCTCCTCCGGGCTCATGATCGTACGGGCCGCGAGATCCGCGGCGATGAGGAAAGCCGCCCCGAGCAGCGCCGCGGCGGGCAGCGCACGGCGGTGGTCGGCGCCGACCACCAGTCGCACCATGTGCGGCATGATCAGTCCGACGAATCCGATCTGGCCGCTCACCGCGACCATGGTGCCGATCATGAGGGCGACCAGGGTGAACAGCGCGGCACGGAACCGGTGCACGTCCAGGCCGAGCGCCACGGCCGCCTCCTCACCCGCGAGCAGCAGATTCAGGGTGCGGCAGACGCCGAGAAGCACGGCCGTGCCGAGCAGAACAGCACCGACGGGAACCCACACCACCGTCCAGGTCGTGCCCGCCAGTCCGCCGAGCATCCAGCGCAGCGCCGACTGCGTCTTGTGCGGGTCGCTGGAGGTGACGACCAGGAAACTGGCGAGCGCGGACAGCACCTCCGCCGTGGCCACGCCCGCCAGCACCAGCCGCACGGTCGTCATCCGCCCACCGGACCGGGCCAGGAAGTAGACGGCGACGAGGGCGGCCAGAGCACCGAGGAACGCGGCAACCGGCAGGGAGAACACACCGAACGCGGCGACATGAAACACCACGACCAGCACCGCTCCGACCGAGGCGCCGGACGACACCCCCAGCAGCATCGGGTCCGCGAGGGGATTGCGCACCAGCGCCTGCAGCGCCATGCCGCACACCGCCAGGCCCGCACCCACGACACCGGCCAGCAGCACCCGGGGCAGCCGGACGTCGACGACGATGGTCTCGCGGACCGGTGTCCAGTCCGGCTCGGCCAGCGCCGGATGGACCCGGTGCAGCAGGATGCCCCAGACCTGATCGGCCGGGACACCGACGGAGCCGACCGCGATCCCGAACGTGGCCGCGGCCACCAGCAGCACGATCAACACCACGAGCACGATCGGGTAGGGGATCCCGGGACGGCGGACAGCCGTGACACCGGCCGCCCCGATCGGCTCATATGCTCCATCGGCCCTCACGGACGTTCCCCGGGTCTCCGGCACCCCTGTGGTGCCGGTGGCGCGGGTCACCGGAAGCGTTCCGGGTGCAACTGGCGCGCCAGGGACTCCACACCGGACGGCACCCGGACACCCAGCACCGTGGACGAGAGCGGCAGCACCGCGAACCGCTTGTTCCGGACAGCGGGCGTGTCCTTGAGTGCCGGGTTGGACAGCAGAAACCGCTTCTTGTCCTCGGCCGGCATGTCACCGTAGTCGTAGATGACGATCACCTCGGGCGCGCGCTCCGCCACCTGCTCGAACGACACGTCACCGAACGACTTGTCCAGGTCACCGAAGAGGTTGACCCCGCCGGCCCGTCTGATCATCTCGTTGCCGACGCCCCCGCCGCCCGCGGTGAAAGCGGTCTTGTCGCCGCTGTCGTACACGAAGACCTTCACCGGCGTGACACCGGCGAGTCTGCCCTCGACCCCGTCCAGCGCGCGGTGAAGCTTCCCCAGCTCGCGCTCCCCCCGGTCCGCAACCCCGAAGATCCTCGCCACGTTCCGGATCTCCTGGTCCATCGTGGTCATCGTCACCGGCCCGGACGGACACTCCTCGATGTTCAGATAGGAGCTGACGCCCGCCTTGGCGAGCGCACCGCGACCGCGCCCCTCCTGCTGGTCGAAGGTGTCCCCGAAACCGCCGTAGGCGAAGTCCGGTTCCGCGGCCAGCAGCGTCTCGAACGAGGGATACTCCTTCGCCAGAACCTTGATCCCCTCATACGCCTCCCGGTACTGCGGCAGGACCCGGTCGTCGAGATAGGCGGTGCCCACCATCGACTCCTGAAGCCCCAGCGCCAGCATGACCTCGGTGGCGTGCTGGTTCAGCGACACCGCGCGCCGCGGGGGGTGCTCATAGGTCGTCTTCACACCGCAGTTGGACAGGGTGACCGGGAACCCCCCGGCGGCGGAGCCCCCCGCCGGGGCACTGTCCGGGCCCACCGCGCCGCCGCAGCCGGCCATCAGCAGGGCCGCGGCCATCGCCGACAGCAGGGATATCGGGCGCTTGCCCTTCATGGAGGGATTCCTCTCGCCGCAGGAGGGTGCCGAGCGGTCCGGAGACAGGGCGGAATCAGGAGGCTCGCCGGAAGGAAGGAGTCAGACGCCTCAAGACAGCGGGGCGTCAGAGGCGGACAGCGCCGGAGAGCGGACCCGGCCTGGTGCGCCGGGGCGCGGTGGAATCGACCGGGCCGAGCAAGCGCGGTGGCGCGGCGACGCCCGGCCATCCGCCCCGGACACAAGCGGCGATGGCCCGCGCCGCGCGGGTGGCACAGCCGAGCCCGCACCGGGCTGATCGGCCCCGTGCGGCACATCCTCCGAACGAGGGTCGTACGACAACGGCATCAGCGCGCTCGCACATATCGCCGCGGGCCGAAGGCCCGCACCGGGGCGGGCTCGGTGAGACGCGCGGGCTGCCCTCCGTGATCGAGCCCGGTCACCCTGGGGCCTGTCGCGACGGCAGTCCCGGCACAGCACGGACCGCCGCAGAACCGCGACGGCAGGCTTCCTCTCTGCGGGCATCCCGACAGACTCTCCTCTCCGGGGAAATCCGCCCCAGTTGCTTCGAGGAGGCGACCGCGTGAGTCTCCTGGCTCTCGGGTCAGTGCTCGTCCCGGCCTTCCCACCCACAGGGGGCAGTGGTCTGTTCGGGATCCGCTCGCCGATCACAGTGGCGGGACCGCACCGGATTCACACCGGCTTCCTCGTTCCGCCGTCGCCCTTACCGACGACAGCATGACAGAAGGTCACATCGGCACATAGGCCCGCGACGGAAACTCCCTCCGTACCCCCGGATGCCGCCGATGCGCCGCCGTCACCTTCCGCCCCGCGTCCGACCTGCCCGGAAACGGCCCCGCCCCTCGGGCGGGTTGCTCGTGATACCGGCCACCAGGTGCCCTCTCCGGCCGGATCGCGCGTACGGAGGGCTGGGGGACTGTGGCCTGGGCTGTGGTCACGGTTTCGGCTCCCGGGGTGGCGGCCGCGCACCGCGAGCAGCACTCCACGCCCACCGGGCGCCCGGCAACCGGGTGGCTCTGCTTGCCGGCGGCTCTCCGTCGGCGACTGGCGCATCCAGTACCAGCCAGAAGCCGACATGATGACCGTGATCGTCCCGAAGGTCGGCCGTATCCCCTGACAGCACACCCGATTGCGTTCGCGGCAGCGGGATCGGCACCGGCACCGGCACCGGATCACCCTCGCCGCACCCGGCGACCGCCCGCATCGTGTCCCGCCGTGGTGCGAAACCGTTCCCCGTTCTCCGGTCCAGCCCTTGCTCCATCTATCGAATCTCGATAGATTTCCATTGCGATTCGATGGAAGGGTGAGTCATGGGAAAGCTGACCGTGCGTGCGCTGCGCGCCGTGCTCGTGGTGGTGCTCATCGGCACAGTGTTCGTGCAGGCATTGATGGTGTGGACATTGGCCAGCGGGAGCGACCCGGAGGACGGGTCGCTCCCGCTGACCGCGCTACGCGTGATCATGATCCTGGGCATGGTGTCGGTCCAGGTCGCCCTGGTCTGTGTATGGCGGCTGGTGACGATGGTGCGACGCGGAACCGTGTTCTCCCACGCGGCCTTCCGGTACGTGGACGGCGTGATCGGTGCGATCGTGGCGGCTGCCCTCGTGTGGTTCGCGGTCACGGTCATCAATGCGCCGGGCCAGCGGGACGACCCGGGCGTCACCGTCATCATGGGCGGGGTCGGCGTGGCCATCCTGGGGGTCGCGCTCATCGTGCTCGTACTGCGGATGCTGCTTGCCCAGGCCGTCGCGCGCGACATCGAAGCGGCGCAGATGCAGGCCGAGTTGGGCGAGGTGATCTGATGCCGATCGCCGTCGACATCGATGTGATGCTGGCCAGGCGGAAGATGTCCGTGGGCGAGCTCGCGGACCGCGTGGGGATCACGCCCGCCAACCTGGCGGTGCTCAAGAACGGTCGCGCCAAGGCGGTGCGCTTCGCCACGCTCGCCGCGCTGTGCGAGGTGCTCAAGTGCCAGCCGGGCGATCTGCTGCGCTGGGAGGCCGAGGACACCGCGGGCGAATGAACCGTGCCTGCCGACGCGGCATCGCCGGTCCCGCCTGCCTTTGACCAGATCCGCGGGCATCCCGGGGCCGGGCGGCGGCGTGGTCAGCCTGCCTGCCGTTCCGCGGGGCCGGGGCGGTGGTCGGCGAGGGCGCGGGCGGTCTCCTTGAGGGCGACGCGGGCGGCGGGGGTTCCGGCGGGGGTGTCCCAGTAGGGGTGGGCGGCGATACGCGCGGACAGGCCCAGGAGCCTTCGGCGCAGCACGGCGGCTCCGCTGGGTGCGGCGGCGCCGGCGAGGTCCCGGTAGGTGGTGTACCAGGCGGTCTGGGTTTCCAGGAGGTCGGTGGGGAAGGTGTGACGTGCCATAGCCAGATTAGATCACCTGTTCGAATTACGGGTCAAAGGGCGTTCTCCCGCAGACGCAAGGAAGCCTTGATCGTGGACTCCGGGCCCTCGCGCGTCCGCATCCACCGCCTCGCTCCCCAGCCGGGTCGCACCCCTGACCTGTGGTGATGGGGTCGGATGCCCGTCCGGGGCCAGCCGCATCCGGCCGCCGGTGAGGGCGGCCAACGTCCGGATCCGTCCCTCGAACCCCACCGGGCATCCCAGCTCCACCACGGGTCCACCCGGCACCTCGCCGTGCGCCTTCACGCCGCCGCCCTCGCTCACACCCCGACCGCGTGATGCCGCTGACAGGGAGGAACGCCTGGCCGCCGAAGTACGGGCCGGAGTCCCGCTTCATCAAGCCGGGAACCTGGCCCGATCCGCCGGCGCGCCGGCCTGCTGGACTGGATGACTCCTTGGACGGCTCCCACGGCTGCCTTCGTGCCAGGGCGGTGCGGGACCGCGGACACGGTGATCGGAGCGTCGGAGAGGAGGCCGCTGTCGGTGCCGCTCAGCCGTACCAGCGGCTTCGTCCCCGTCCGCGGAAGACGATCGCCCCGTGGTCCCAGGTCAGTACGTCCCCCTCGGGGTGGGGACCGGCCTCGTGCAGGTGCCTCGTGTCCGCCGGATTGAGATAGAGGGCTCCGATCTGCTGTGCGAGCAGTTCGGTGACAGATCCGTTCACGACTCTCTCCTCCTGGTGGGTGACGATCCATTCGGGGTCCGTCCACGGATGGGTGGAGATGAAGGCGGAGGCGGGCGAGAGTTCGGTGCAGGCATCACGGAAAGCGTGGACAAGGGTGATCGCTCCGTCCTCGAAAAGAGCGTCGCCTGACGTTGAATCCGTCATCGCCTCAAGTGTCTCGAACCGGAAGGTGATCATCAGGGCGTCGTAGTGTGTGAGCGGGAGCAGAACCGACTCGCAGATGATCCCCGCCCACCGGCCGGCTACCAGATCCGTCCCGTCAGGACCCCACGGTTCGACCATCCGGTCGGTGATGCCGAGGCAGTCCGACAGACTCTCCAAACGGCCTCTCTTGGGAGGTCGGTCGCCCACGGAAAGATAGAACGCGGCCGGCATGCGACGGCTTGTCATAGAGCTTCTCCCTGCTCCGTGGACTGCCCTTTGGGCCTGGGAGGATGCCGCTTCCTTGCGCCTTCCACCTGAATTCCCCTCCGCGTCGGCGCCCCGGCGTCCTCCGGTGTGATATCACGCCGGAATGCTCTGACCAACCGCGGCTGACGACTCTGCTGCCCGTTGGGATCGCCGGCCATCCGGAGCTGCCGTTCGGTCTGTGCCCACGCCTTTCTCCGGTCATGGATCCGGCCCCGCACAGGCCCCGTTCGTGCCCGTGCGGCCGGCTGATCATCAGGGCTGGGCGCGAGAGTACGCCGTCCGTTGTCCGTGTACGGCGCGCAGGCGGTGGAGTGCCGTTCTCGTCGTGGTTGGGGTGGTTGGCGGTGGTTGGCCGCGCGGGCGGGGGTGCTGTGGGCGGAGCCTGATCCGCCGAGCGTGGACCACCTGCGTCTGGGGCGCGCGCCCCTGAAGCCGGGCCCGAACAGCCGCCTGTCCGCGCGGCCTTCGGGACGTCGGCTGGGGTGGCGGATGGTCTACGGCGCCCCGGTCAGGCGCAGGCGGGTGCGGGACGGGGCCGATGGGGGGAGTGCGGTGATGATTTCGTCGAGCGAGGTCGCGGCGAGGCTGCGCCGCCAGGCTTCGTGGGCTTCGGCCATCTTCTCGGCGAGGATGCAGGGGTTCCGGCACTCCTCGGTGGGCAGTGCTCCCCGTCCCCGCTGGCGGATCTCGCGGCACTCGTACGGCGAGGACGCACCGTCGACTGCCTCGACGATGTGCAGGAGGGTGATCTCGGAAGCAGGGCGGGCCAGCCGGAACCCGCCGCGCGGGCCCGTCGTCGCGGTCAGCACGCCGGCCTTGACCAGCGCTTGCAGCTGCTTGGCGAGATAGGCCGCCGGCAGGTCGAAGTACTGGGCGAGCTGGGCCGCCGACGCGGTGGCCCCCGCCTCGAGCTGGGCCAGCGATGTGGCGCAGTGCAGCAGCCATTCCGTACTCACGGGCAGCTTCATGGCCCGATCTTATCTCAGATATTGCGGATCTTTTTAGTCCGAGATATTCTCCGGCGGCAGCGTGAGGGACAGAGGAGAGATCGCCATGCGGACCCTGCGAATCGCCGTTGCCGGAGCAACCGGGAACATCGGGGCCCTCACCGTGGCCGCCCTGGAGCAAGCCGGACACCACGTCGTGCGCATCAGCCGCTCCCTGGGCGTGGACCTGACCACCGGCGACGGCCTCGCCCCCGCACTGACCGGCGTCGACGCCGTCGTGGACGCCACCAACTGCACGGCGACCGACCGGGACGAAGCGGTGACGTACTTCGGCACCACCACCCGGACGCTGCTCGCCGCCGGGAAACGGGCCGGTGTCCGCCACCATGTGCTGCTCTCGATCGCCGGCGCCGACCGTGTCGAAGGCAACGCGCACTACGCCGGCAAGCGGGAGCAGGAGCGTCTCGTGACCGAGGGCCCGACGCCGTGGACGATCGTTCCGGCGACCCAGTTCCACGACTTCGCCGCGATGGTGACGAGCTGGACCGAGCGGGAAGGCACCGCCACCGTCGCGCCACTGCTGGTCCAGCCGATCGCACCCGCGGACGTGGCCGACATCCTCGCCGAGATCGCCACAGGCGCACCGCAGGGGCGTTACCGCGAGATCGCCGGTCCCGAGCCGCAGGACCTGGTGGACATGGCCCGGCGTACCTACGAAGCGCGTGGCCGTAACGTCAAGCTCGTGCCGACATGGTCAGCGCTGTTCGGCTCGGCGATGGCCGGTGATGTGCTGCTGCCCGGTGCGGGCGCCCGTATCGCGCCGACCACCTTCGACGAGTGGCTCGCGCGGCAGCGATAGCGTTCCTTTCGCCGCGCCCCTGTCCGGACAGCCCCCGGCCCCCGACGGGCTGCCCGGGAGCAGCGCCGGTTCGGGGGCCGTCCCCGTGGCCGGGCACGCTCCGCAGCGCAGGGCTCCATCGTCACCGGCGATTCGTGTCACGGCTGTTCGGCGGAGGGACTCTGCTGGGCCCGGTGTGGCTCCCTGCATCCGCGGTGCCGGCCGCGACCGCGCGAGCGACGGCGATGTGGGTCTTGCCGACCCCGGGGGTTGTCCGCAGTCCGGAGGTTCATCGATGGCTGGTTCCCAGGTCGGGATGTTGCTGCGATAGATCCAACGAACCCGAGCACTGCCCGTTGTCGCTGCCCTTTGTCGACCTGTTGGTGGGTGCCATCCTGGAGCCGACGATGATCAGTTGGCATCCGGCATGGCCACGCATGGGAGGAACAGTTCCGAGCTGTTCGCGTTGATCCTCCGACGCCATGGGCTGGACCCGGACGTGGTCGACGACGTCGCGCGGGCCTGGTCGGCTTTCCAGGAGTTCGTCCAGGTGCAGACCGACGGGATCGAGCCTGCTGAGGATGACGGCGACGGATTCATCGTGCAGTGTCCCCCCATGCAGGGGAGCGGCCCGCCGTAGGCCTGGGTGATGAGTCACTCCACCACGGTCTTGTGTTCGCCGTCCTGGGTGGGCGCTTTCGCAACAAATGCCCAGCAGATCGAGACCACCTCACCCCTGCCGACCGGAGCCGTCGCGATCAAAGGCGACCTCAGCGTCTCGGCGGGGCCCTTCCGACTCCATGCGGGACCGAATTTTCTGCAACCTCCTGCAACCCCTGTGACCTGAGGAAACGATACGTCAGGCAGAGGAAGCGGGGGAGTCGGGAAGAATGTCGCCGTCCGCCGTCCGCCGTCCGCCGTCCGGCACCCGGATCCGGGTCCGCGGCGGCGTGAAGGGGATCAGGGCCTTCGGTCCTCGTCAACGCGTTCGTCCGGGACGGCCTTCCGGCGGACGGCAATGCTCACCCCGGGCGGATTCCGGGCGTCCTGAGCTGTCGCCTTCCCGGCGGTGTCCAGGGCGTTCCCGTTCTCCCGCGTTCGCGGACACATGTCCCGGTCGCTCCATCCGGTGTCCCAGAAGACTGGTTGCGACACGGATCACCCTTATCCTAGAGTGCAAAGGCAAGGCTTACCTAAGTTCTTGCGTGCGGGGCAGTGCACACTCCACGACGGATCCCGGATCCAGGCGTGCGAGGACCGGCACTTGGCATCAGATCAGTGGGGTTGGAAGCTCATGCGTTCACATCGTTTGCGGCTGCTTGCCGCTGCCGTCGCTCTCCTGGCCGTTTCGGCCTGTGGTGGTTCCTCCTCCGCGGGGGACGACGGCAAGGACAACAAGGGCGACAGCGCGAAGGGGCCCTCGTCGTCCTCGACGACGTTCCCGCTCACCGTCGAGCACGCCTTGGGCAAGACGACCATTGCCGAGAAGCCGAAGCGGGTTGCCACGGTGAACTGGGCCAATCACGAGGTGCCGCTGGCGCTCGGCGTCGTGCCCGTCGGCATGGCCGCCGCCAACTTCGGTGACGACGACGGAGACGGGGTGCTGCCCTGGGTCGAGAAGAAACTGACCGAACTGGGCGCGAAGACACCGGTCCTGTTCGACGAAAACGACGGCATCGACTTCGAGGCCGTCGCCGACTCCGACCCGGACGTCATCCTCGCCGCCTACTCCGGGCTGACCAAGCAGGACTACGCCACCCTCAGCGAGATAGCCCCCGTGGTGGCGTACCCCGACGCGCCGTGGGCGACGCCGTGGCGAGAGATCGTGCGGACGAACAGCAAGGCCATCGGCCTCGCCGACGAGGGTGAGAAGCTGGTGAAGGACCTGGAGGGCGAGATCGGTCGGATCGCCGCCAGGTACCCCCAGCTCAAGGGCAAGTCGGCGATGTTCATGACTCACGTCGACCCGGGCGACGTGAGCAAGGTCGGCTTCTACACCGCGAACGACACCCGGACGCTGTTCTTCGAGGACCTCGGCATGAAGATGCCCGGCAGTATCGCCGAGTTGTCGAAGGGCACGGACAAGTTCGCACTCACCCGCAGCGCCGAACAGATCGACGTGTTCGACGACGTCGACGTCATCACCGGCTACGGCGACGACAAGGGCGAGCTCGCCGAAACGCTGCGCAAGGACCCGCTGCTGTCGAAGGTCCCCGCGGTCGAACGGGACTCGATGTACCTGCTGCCCGGCAGCTCACCCCTGGCGACTGCGGCCAACCCGACCCCGCTGTCGATCTCGTGGGTGCTGGACGACTACGCCGCCGCGCTCGCCAAGGCCGCGGACAAGGTCAAGTGACGGCGGAGCCCCGCCGTCTGCCGGGCGCCACCACCGTGCGGCGTCCGGCGGGTGTCCAACTGCTGTGGCTCCTCGCGCTGGCCATGATGCTGGCCGCGCTCATGGTGGCCTCCATCGCGTTCGGCTCACGGCCCGTCGGCTGGTCCGACGTCTGGGCCGCGCTCGGTGGCGCGGACACGACCCTGGAGCAGGCGGCTGCCGTCAAACGGATCCCCCGGACCGTGCTCGCGGTGCTGATCGGCGCGGCGTTGGGGCTCGCGGGCGCCGTCATGCAGGGGGTCACGCGCAATCCGCTGGCCGATCCGGGCATTCTGGGCGTCAACATGGGCGCGTCACTCGCGGTGGTCACGGCGGTCGCGTTCTTCGGGCTCTCCTCACCGACCGGCTACATCTGGGTCGCGATGGCGGGGGCGGCGCTGTCGGCCCTGTTCGTGTACGGGGTCGGCTCGCTCGGACGAGGCGGTGCCACGCCCCTGAAACTGGTGCTCTCCGGGGCGGCGACCTCCGCCGCCTTCGCGTCTCTCGTCACCGCTGTCGTGCTGCCCCGCAACGACATCGCCGGGAGCTTCCGGCTCTGGCAGATCGGCGGGGTGGGCGGCGCGTCTTTCGAGCGCATCGGGCAGGTGCTGCCCTTTCTCACTGTGGGGTTGGTGATCTGCCTGCTGTCGGCAAAGGCACTGAATTCACTGGCCCTCGGGGAGGATATCGCGGCGGGGCTCGGCGAACGGGTCGCCGTGGCCCGCGGCACGGCCGCGCTCGGTGCCGTCGTGCTGTGCGGCGCGGGGACCGCGGTCGCCGGGCCGATCGCCTTCGTCGGTCTTGTCGTCCCGCACGCCTGCCGCCTGCTGATCGGTGTGGACCACCGCTGGCTGCTGCCTTTCGCCGCACTGCTGGGCGCAGCGCTGCTCACGGCGGCCGATGTGGTCGGCCGGGTCGTGGCCCGGCCCGCCGAGATCGACGTGGGCATCGTGACCGCGCTGATCGGCGCGCCGCTCTTCATCTGGATCGTCCGCAGACAGAAGGTGCGTGCCCTGTGAACACCGTCGTCCTCTCCCCGGGACCCGCCGCCACCGGGGCCGTGTCCCGTGGCCGGGTACGCCGGAGGCTCCGCCACCGAGCGGTCGCGCTGCTCTTGGCCGTGCTCGTGGTGGTCATGTTCGGCGTAAGCCTCGTGGCTGGCAAAACGTACTATCCACTCGACGACGTGATCCGGGTCATCCTCGGCGAGCAGGTGCCGGGGGCGTCGTTCACCGTCGGGCGGCTGCGGCTGCCGCGAGCGGTGCTGGCCGTGGTGGCGGGCTTCAGCTTCGGCCTGGCCGGCGTCACTTTCCAGACCATGCTCCGCAACCCGCTCGCCAGCCCCGACGTCATCGGCATCAGTTCGGGCGCGAGCGCGGCGGCCGCCGTCGCCATCGTCATGCTGTCCCTCGGCGAGACACAGGTGTCGGTCATCGCGATCGCCGCCGCCCTGGCCGTGGCCCTCCTCGTCTATACCCTGGCCTTCAAGGACGGCGTGGTCGGCACCAGGCTCATTCTCATCGGCATAGGCATAGCCGCGATGCTCGACAGCGTTGTCGCCTACGTACTGTCCCAGGCCGCCGAATGGGATCTCCAGGAGGCGATGCGCTGGCTGACCGGCAGCCTCAACGGCGCCACATGGGACCAGACCGCGCCCGCCGCGGTGGCGTTGGCCGTGCTGTGCCCCGTACTGCTTTCGCAGGCCCGGAACCTGTCGGCGATGCGACTCGGGGAAGACACCGCCTCCGCCCTCGGCGTCCGGGTCGAACGCACCCGTGTCACGGTGATCGTCGCCGCTGTCGGGCTGATCGCGTTCGCCACGGCGGCCACCGGGCCGATCGCCTTCGTCGCATTCCTGTCCGGGCCCATCGCGGCGAGGATCACCGGGACGAGCGGTTCGCTGCTCCTCCCCGCGGGGCTGGTCGGTTCCCTGCTGGTCCTGGTCGCCGACTTCACAGGCCAGTTCGCCTTCGACACCCGCTTCCCGGTCGGTGTCGTCACCGGTGTACTCGGTGCGCCCTATCTCGTCTATCTGATCATCCGCACCAACCGCACGGGAGGTTCCCTGTGACCACAGTCCACTCTCTGGCGGCCGAACGGCTCTCCCTCGGCTACGGCGACCGTACTGTCGTCGAATCCCTCGACTTGGCTGTACCGCCCGGCCGGATCACGGCGATCGTCGGCGCGAACGCCTGTGGGAAGTCGACGCTCCTGCGTTCCATGTCCCGGCTGCTGGCACCTCGCGAGGGCCGTGTCGTGCTGGACGGCAAGGAGGTGCACCGGCTGCCGGCCAAGGAACTCGCCCGCACGCTCGGGCTGCTGCCCCAGTCGCCTGTCGCACCCGAGGGGATCACCGTGGCCGACCTCGTCGGCCGCGGGCGTCATCCGCACCAGCGGATGTTCTCGCGCTGGAAGCACGAGGACGACGAGGCCGTCGCGGCGGCCCTGGAAGCGACGGACACCATGCCGCTCGCCGACCGCTCGGTGGACGAGCTCTCCGGGGGCCAGCGCCAGCGGGTGTGGATCGCGATGGCACTCGCCCAGCAGACGGACATCCTGATGCTGGACGAGCCCACCACCTTCCTTGACGCGAGCCACCAGGTCGAGGTTCTTGACCTGCTGACGGATCTGAACCATGCGCGGGGGACGACCGTCGTCATGGTCCTGCATGACCTCAACCTCGCCGCCCGGTACGCCGACCACATCGTCGCCCTCGCGTCGAAACGGCTGCACGCGGCCGGCCCGCCGAACGAGGTACTGACGGAAGAGACCGTCCGCGCGGTGTTCGGTCTGGACAGCCGCATCATCGAAGACCCCGTCTCCGGCCGTCCCCTGATGCTTCCCATTGGACGGCACAACGTCAGACACACGGAGATCGGAGCGCCAGGACCTGCCGCGACGCGCGAGTCCCTCTGACGAACACTGGCCACAGGGCCCCCGAGCGGAGCCCGCACTCCCGCCGGTGGCCCCGGGGCCAAGCACACCGTGCCGCCCCGGCAACCGGCGGGGCGACAGGCTCCACAACATCCTCAGCAATCCGTACGCTGGGCTGCTCTACCTCATCTCAGGGAGCCGGGACGTCCTGCGGTTCAACGGCCGGGCCCTGCGGTACGTCTGCCCTCCTCCTCAGCCGAAGGACTTCCGGAACGTCTCCTTGAAGGCGGCCTGTACAACGGTTTCAACGGCCGCCCATCGCAGGTTGCGCTCCTCGGCCTGGCCCTCCAGCTCTTCCTTCACCTCATCCCAATGCCACTCATACCAAAAGTCGACATTGTGTGCGACTGATTCCCAGCCTCCCGATTCCCGGTACGCACAGTCACCAGCTCGCCCTTCCGCCTCCTCGCGTGCCTCGCTGACCAGTTCTGCTATGGCCGCCGACTCGGCGTTCGACTCGCTCATTCTGTGTCCTTCCATGGCTCCACGCTGATTCTGTAGGACTCAGGTCGGTACTTCGCGCACGCCAAGATCCGCCCCGCGGTCCATGAGGCGGGTATCGGCAGTCACAGGCTCCAGGGCATCAGTGGAACTACAGAGAAGCCTGCTGAAGGCCCTGGGTCTATCGTCTACCCCGGTGGATCTCCACTCTCGCGGAAGTACCGGCGGCCGTCCCGTCAGCCCCCACATCGCACATCATCGCGTAGGGCCCGGGCTGGCAGGTCAGTCCAGGTCGGGCCAGCTCAGGAGGTTCTCCAGGGTGGCGCGGTCACCCTCGCTCCGCAGGCTGTCCAGGGGGAGGCGGCCGTGCAGGGTGAGCAACAGATTGCTCGCCGATCCGTGCAGGTCGGCGGCCGTCTCGTGTCGGCCGTCGATGACGTGTGAGCCCGATGCCGTCAGGTCGACCAGCCACGACTCGCCCTCAGCGGCGTGCAGTCCGATCCGGGCAGGCTCGTGCGGCCAGGGGCCGGCGGTGCCGTGGCTGACGCCGATGAACTCAGCGATGCCGTCGAGTGCAACGACCGCCGGGACGGGCCGGGGAGTCCCGGCGGCCAACTGGGCGTCGAAGGCGTGAACGGCGGCCTCCTGGACCTGATGGCGCGCCACGGCACCGCTCGTCGTCGGCACGTCGGAGTTGCCCCACCAGGTCCAGCAGCCCACCGCGGGACCAGCGGCTCGCAGGGCGGCGATCAGCTCCTCGGTGGCTGCGGCCGAACGGGCCAGGAGGTCGGCTGACAGCGTGTCATCGGCCGGTGCCACGGCCGGGGGCATCTCGCTGGGGCCGGCCACGACTGCCGCGGCCCAGAACCGGTGCACCTCGACAAGGTGCTCGACGAGGTCGCGGAGTGACCAGTCGGGGCAGCTGGGGACGCGGACATCCAGATCGGGGGAGCCCGCGACGCTGCTGCGCAGGGCGGCGGAGCGGTCTTGGACCAGGGACAGCAGGTCTTCGAATGCAGGTGTCTGAGTCATCCCCGCTTCCTATCACCCGGCACTGACAGCGGCCCTCCGGTTTTCACCGACCCGTTGCTACTCCGGCAGCATCGGCGCAGCCAATCTCCACCGGTGCGGCAAGGACTCCGATCCGCTGATCGTGCTCACCGCCGCGGCCGCGGTGAAGCTGGGGCTGCCGGAGGACCACCCGGTCGTCCGGCAGATCAGCAGGGCGAGGTGGCAGTTGACGCAGCGCGACTTCGGCCCGTGGGCCAGGGTCTACCGCAAGCCCCAGGGCCGCGAGCGGCAGTGCGTGCAGCTCGCGATCCTGTCCTGGGACGCCCCGGATCCCCGGTCATGGCCGGGCGTGACGGAGATGGAGCCGGCTGGCATCGCTCGCGTTCTCGGCACCTACGCAACCCGGGTCATCACCCCACGCGGCTTTACGGCCGTCTCCGGGCTGGAGTTGACAACCGCGCTGCGCCTTTCGACGAAGGCAGACGACCCGGAACTGGGTGTCCGGCTACAGCCCGGGGACGGGGCCGATGGACCTCGCGCCGCCGGCGGCCACCGTGAAGCAGTCCGTGGTCGTCAACTCCGGCTGGAGGGGCGGGTTCCCCGACGAAGAGGCATACCAGTGGCTTTGTTCACGAGAAGGGACAGCAAATGTTCACCACTTCCGGAGGCACCCCCGGTCGGCGGCTGTTCGATTGTCGCTTCCGCCTCTGGGCCCACCGGAGAGGACCGTGGAGATGAGCCCGCGAGCCGCCGATAGTGGATCTTGGTCAGGTCGGGTCTCCCAGGTGGTGACGGGGTGTGCGGACCCTTCGACGGGCCTTGCTTGTGACGGCGTCGCCGAGGTCCCCTGAGTGGCGTCGAGGGGCCGGCAGGGGTCCAAAAGACCGCGATGCGCACCGCAGGGGCGGCACTGACACGCAGGGTGTAGCCCTGGCCGTGCCGCACGGTGACGCATGGTCGAGCGCGGCGGCTCCAGGTCGGCCGCGCGGAGGGACTCCGCGACCTTGTTGCGGTCACAGTTGGCGGGATACCGCCAACGACCGCCCGCGTGGGGCGGTCGTGACGACGAAGCTGCTCGTCCTCCCGCGGAAGATGTGCCGGTGGGGCCTTGGTGCGGCTGACAGAGATCAGCCCAGGTGCGGGTGCCGCCCACGACGAGGGCCTCGCCGCGCGATGACAGCCGCTGTCTGACCGTTGGGCCCGCGCTCCTCGGCACGGGACTGGGAGGGACACGGTGGCACCGCGGCGGGTCGCGAACGGTACGCCACCGAACTGAGCGCCCTCGGCTGAGCGTCAGGTGGACAAGGTGCGTGCCGACCAGAATTCGGACGCATCGGGGTTCCTCTTCGGAAGCTCGGTTTCGATCTCGTAGATGACCCGTGCGATGGCGTAGACGGTGTCGGCGTTGGGCTCGGCAAGCCGGATACGGACCTCGTCGGGATCCGGGCTCAGCGTGAGACGCGCTTCCACGGGCTTGGCGTCAGCGGCGAACAGCACCGGCAGGATCAACTCTTCGGGCAACTCGCTACAAGTGAAGTGCTCGATGTCGTAGTCGTCGTAGTCCCCGATCCAACGATTGTCATCCTTGCCGGCGTAGAGGGCCGCAAGCCTCTTCGCACTCGGCGCCCGGAACAACCCACGCATCATCAACTCGATGACCTGCGCGTTCGGTTCACTCGGGATGACGACCTCGTCCAGATTGGCGAGGGCGACGTAACCTTCTTCACCGAGAGACCAGCGCTGGAGCAAACTGGGCAAATCGGCCAGAATCATCTTTGCATGGTTCCGGACGCTTCTTTCCTCGATCACGACGGCTTCCTTGGCCATCTCGTGGATCCTGGGGCTCAGCTTCTCCCCCTCGGGATCGATGCCGTAAGCCGCCCGGAAGTAGTTCTCGTATGTCCGGCTCATGGAACTGCCTCTCGTAGACGTTGGCCCGTTCACGCCCGGGCTCATCTGACGACCCTGCGACGGCACCCTGTAGCAAGGGTGGCGAAGCCTTCGGTCCTGGTCGGTCACCCCTTCAAACGATCTCCGGCCGATCGAGGCACGCCCACGGCGATGCCGCCTACGCGAAGGCCACACCGCGTGCTCCCTGAGCCGCATCCGCCCCTGCACACGAGCTGTTCGATTCCCACGGCTCGCTCAGACGCCTCCGGAAGTGGTGAACATTCGCTGCCCGTTCTCGTGAACACAGCCAATACCAGTCGGTGCGCGACGTCTCGCTGATCTCTGATGAGGAGTGCCTGCTGCCGTACGCAGTGGCCCGGACCTGAACACCGCGTTCCTCGCGGCCGCGGCCCGGCTCACGGTCGGCCTGTCCGCCCCGGACCACTTCCACGCCCCGAAGTTCAACCCGAGGATCCCCGGATCCGGAGGCGGTCTTCGTGTGCGTTTATCCGGAGGCGCGGAAGTAGGCGGGGCCCCGGGGCTGGTGCTCGGGTTCCGGTGGGAGGGGCGAGGTGGGTGGGAGGTCTCGGCTGCGGCGGGCGTTTGCCCAGAGCAGGAGTGTGGTGTCGGTGTCTCCTCCCATGGCGGCGACCAGGCGCCGGACGATGGGCCAGTCCGGGAAGGCGTGGCCGTCGAGGACGGCGGCTATGAGTTCGGGGGGCAGGTCGGGTGCGAGGGTGTGGAGATGGTCGGGTGTGGGGTGTCCGGCGGCGAGGCTGAGGCCGCGCAGGACGGCGTCGAGCGTCGCGGGGCGGGCGGTCTGGTAGCCGCGGGCGGCGTCCCACAGCGGCCGTATGTCCTCGGGGTCCGCGTCGCACGCGGTGGCGAAGGCCTGGGCGACCCTCCAGGACGGGATGCGGCTGCCGGTGACGATGTAGTGGATGTAGGAGCGGTGGACGCCGATGGCCGCCGCGAGGGAGCTGTGATTCTGGCCGGCGTCGGTGTGGAGCTGGGCCAGGGCCCGTGCCAGCACGGCTGCCGGCCCGTCGGCGCGTGCGAGGCGCTGTGGCGCGGGGGCGGGGCGGGGGTGTCTGGTGCCGGGTCGGGGGGCGTCGGGCGGCACCGTGTCGTCGTCGGGGCGTTGGGTACGGATGCGGTGCCGGGTCCCGGCGCCTTTCCAGCGGGTGATGGTGTCCTTGCTGACGTGGAGGTGGGCGGCCATGTCCGCGGTGGTGAGTTTCTGGGCGTGGCCCAGTTCCACCAGGACGGCCCGCAGGCGGTCGGAGTCGGCCTGGAGGTAGGCGAGGGTTTCGAGGGCTTCGAGGGCTCTGCCCTCGTGGACGAAGTGGGAGAGTTCGTCGGCTTGGTCGGTGTAGAGGTCGACGAGGCCGGAGGCGTGGATGTCGATCGGGAGAGAGTTGCGTTCACGCTGGTATTTACGGAATTTGGCGCCGCATGCTTCTGAGCAGTACTTGCGGCGTCGGCCTACACCGGGGGTCTGTTCGACCCGATTTGTGCAGCCGGACCTCGGGCAGGGCATGGAGGGCCCTTTGGGTGTCATGGCTCGGTAGTCCCACGTTTGAGGGTTTCCCGACGGCTGGCCCGTCCGGGAATGGCAACTCTTCGCCCGGAAGCGGTTCACGAGGCGTCGGGAAGACGGCCGGTGACGCCCCTGCGGGCGATTCCGCTGGTGGTGCGGGCGCTGGCACAAGGCGGCCCGCACCCCAGGGAGACGTCGGCTCTACCGAGCCTGCTGGTGGCGATAGCGCAGGTGGGAGCGCCTGGCCGCTGTGATGGTGACACCGGCCGCGACGGCGGCGGCTTCCACTGCGGCGGGGTCGAGCCACAGGATCACACCTGCCACGAGGACCGCGAGGAAGGCACCGAGCTGCACCGTGACACGACAGTCACGCTTTCGCGCACCGTCAGGTTTCCGGGTGGTAGCGTGCGCCAGTGTTTTCCGGTCGGTTCGCCGGCTGGACATGGGGTCAGGGGCCATGTGCGAGCTCCTTGATCGTCATACACGGGTGGACGGTGGGTCAGCACGGCGTCCGGCTGGGAACTGGTGGCCGGGCTGACTCGCCGGACGCTACCCCGTGGCCAGTGGTCGCTGCCATGGCGACTGTCCGTTAAACGGATCAATGCCGTTCACGTCCCGTCACTTTTGTGCGGCCTGGGGCCTGCATGCAATTGCAGCACGCCGGGTGCGTCCACGAGCAAACCCGCTCTCACCTCAACGTCTGCTGGATCCAGGTGTGTTGCACATGGCACGGTCCAACGTGCATCACGGGGGAGAGCCGACGGGGAATCAGTCTTTCTGTGACACCGGTCCCCTGTCTGCGCGGGTCCGGCGGGACCCCGGCCGGCTGCAACAGCGAAGTCGACGTCGAGTTCTACGACAGATTCTCCAACCGGTGGATGAGTGGCGGGTCAGGGCCACGTCAGTACCGCTGCCCGCCCCCACTGCGCTCACGTTCCGCTTCGGCGGCCTGCACGAACAGGCCCGGTGACCCGAACACCGCCTGCGAACCATGACGCTCCGAACCGTCGTCTCCCCCCAACGCCAGCAGCGACTCCGGATCCGCCTACGGCAACATCCTGTACATACCCTGCGTGGAAGTACGACGTGAGCCAGAAAAGTGCCCGCCGTACTCGGCTACGGCGACAACAGCCGTCCACCAGCCCGTCGCCATCTACGGGGCGAGCGTCTCCAGCGCGTCGGCCTCTCGACCCTGCTCACCCAGCACCGGCGCCCACGCCAGCGCGCAGAACCACTCTCCGCGTCCGGTCTGCAGCTCCACCACGTCGGCATGGCCTCGTTCGAGCAGCCGCGAGAGCTCAGCTGGGGTCTGTCGGTCGACGAGAACGAGCAGGACCGGCTGTTCGCCCTCGCCGTCGGCTGCGGCGGGAGCGAGGTGACCTGGGAGACCGCTCCGTGGCACGGCGCAACCGCGCCCCCTTCTCTCAGGGGGTCCGTCGAGGCATTGATGCGCCCCCGGGGTAGTGTCCGCTTGTTCGAAACGAGCCCACGGTCAGGGGCCGTGTGAGGGAGGGGAATCATGAGCGGTACGGAACCGATCGGCGGCACATGGGAGCTGAGCGGCAAGGAGGGCGGGGAACTCGCGGGCCGATGGTGGAAGTGGGCGCTGTCCGCCCCGGATGATCTCAGCCCGGTCCGGGACCTGACTGGGGAACACGCTGCGTGGAATCAGCCGAGCGACCTCTGGTTCCTCGCCGGCACCTACGGCGGCCGTGTGGTGCGGCGCTGCGCGGTTCCCTCCGGCCGGCCGCTGTTCTTCCCTGTCCTCAACATGCAGCACACCAGGTCGTACTCGAAAGTCCCTCAGTCCCTGACAGTGGCTGAGGCCACGGCATCCCTCAACGGTCTTCCGCTGGTTCTGCAGGAGTTTTCGGCGCCGTTCCGGACGGGGCTGACGCGTCGCTTCGCCTGGGGTATCTGGGGCGGCATCGGGCCCCTGGCTCCCGGCCAGTACGTGCTGGAGATCAGGGGCAAGTCCACGAGCGGCTTCTCGGTCGACACTTCGTATCACCTGGAGGCGAAGGCTTTCTGACCCGTGTCTCGCGGCTGAGCCGGTGCCGGATGGGCGGTCACGCTCACGTGACCGTCCACATGAAAGAGCCTTCAGCGTTCTTCGGCACTCTGATCAAACGCGCTGACCCGGGACACCCGCATGCCTCCGGCTCCAGCCTGGGGTTCACGAAGCGACGTGCATGTACCCGTGTGCCTACCGGTGCACCGTTCGGCTGTACGCCGACAACACCCGGTGGACCTGCGGTGACCGCGTGACCGCCAGGTGATTCAGCCCGTTTTTGGGAGCTTTGGGGTGGCGGTCAGGGGGTGTGGAGGCCGCTGGCGCGGGCTATGGCGTCGAGTGCGGCGTCGTCGGCTTCGCGCTGTGCCCACCAGGCGCTTGTCTTCGCGCGGAGCGTGGCGAGCTGGGCGGGGTCGTCGGCGATGCCGGCTCGGCGACGGCCCACCCGGAGCTGCCGTCCCTGTCGGCCACCGCAACGCCGTGCTGCGCGGTGACGTACGAGACCCCGGGCCGGGGTCTCACGGAAGCGGGGGAGCGGGAGTGTCCACGAGGTCCCGGTAGGTGATGTGCAAGGGGGACGGTTGATCGTTGCGATGGGAACGTCGATGGTCGGTACATTCGTGCCATCGGAGTGTGATCGGTCTGGAGACGCCATGCCCATGCGGATGAAGTTCCCGGGAAGGCCCCGCCCCTGGGAAGGCGGGCAGCATGTTCCGGTCTTGTCCGCGAGGAGGAGCGTTCGCCGGCCGTACGGACTGCCGTGCTTGGGTGCTACGTCAATTGCTGCCCGTGGGCGGCGTCCGCTTTCACCGACAGGTACGGCGGTTCTGTGCCGGTGGGTCCGGGTGGCCCCGGCGGGTGGTGGAGGCGATGAACGTACGCCTCGTTCAGGGAAGGGTGGCCGGGCGGTGGTCGAGCCGCTCTTCCCCGGTCGTCAGGGGTTGTAGGCGGTGGCGTCGTCGATGTACTCCAGGTATCGGCCGTTGGCGGTCACCGCGTCGAGCGTGACCACGACGGTGCTTGCGCCTCCCCTCAGGGTGGGTGAGGTGAAGTTGAAGCCCTTGGACGAGCCGGTTCCGCGTCCGCATGCGGTCCGGTACTGGGTGTCCGTCAGATGAACGCCCGAGTACACCTTGAACTCGGCGCGTACGCAGCCGGTGGTGTTCGACTTCACGGTTCCGGTGATGTTGACGGACCGTTGGTAGAAGGTGACCACGCTGTCCGTGTAGCCGGACCAGCCCGAGACTGGGCTTGATCCGCTTTGACGGACATCGGAGATCAGGGGTTCTGCCCCGGGATGATGTCCATCATGGAGAGCATGGGGAAGAAGAAGCCTCGCCCTCGCCGTTCGTTCACGCCGGAGTTCAAGGCCGAGATTGTCGAGCTGTGCCGACGCGGTGACCGGCCCGTCGGTCAGGTCGCCAGGGACTTCGATCTGACCGGGGCCGCGGTGCGGGACTGGGTGAAGCAGGCCGAGGTCGACGCGGCCACCCGCCCTGACCTGGTCCTTCGCGACTTCCGGCCCGACCCGGCAGCGGTCGAAACCCGCTGGTGCGGCGACATCACCTGCATCGCCACCGACGAGGGCTGGCTCTACCTGGCCACCGTCATCGACATCGCCTCCCGCCGCGTGGCCGGCTGGCTGCCTCCGAGGACGGGTCGGGGGTGCCGTCGGCGTCGGCGTTGCATCGGGTGATCCGCCGTGTTCGCCGGGCGGGCCGGGCGCTGCTGACCGGGCGGGAGCCCGTGGTGGCCGGAGCGCGTAGATGCCCTGCGGACCGGCACGGGGCCGGCGGCCGGACCGGGAGTCCGGCCGCCGGCCCCGTGAGGTCATGAGGGGGTGGCGGGATGCCGCGGGTTCAGAAGTGCAGCTTCCAGCTGTCGATGAAGCCCGGGTACGACGACTGGGACTTCACCCTCAGTTTCCAGGTGCCGTTGGCGGTCTCCGACGACGCGTCGACGCCGGTGGTGGAGATGCTGGGCCCGTTCTCGCCCCCAGGGCCGTTGACGAGGGGGTAGGCGGTGCCGTCCGGCGCCACCAGTTCCATCAGCGGCGAGCTCTCGGCGACGTTGACGTCGACGAGCAGGATGGTGGGCGCCTTTCCGGGGACGCCGGTGACGGTGATCGGTGATTCCCCCTGCGTGGGCCAGGCGGGGAGAGGATAGTCGGCGGTGTTCTCGAACGTGGGGCCGACCGGCCTCGCAGAGCCGCCGGGCCGGACGCCGACGTTGACGGCGCCCCAGGCGTCCGCGACGCGGTGATACGTCCGCGAGGACGCCCCGTAGAGGTCGGCCGTGGCCGCGAGGGTGGCGGCGCGCGCCCCGAGGTAGTCGGTGGTGGAGGTCATGTAGAGGGTGAGGGCGCGGTACCAGATGAGTTCGGCGGCCTCGCGGCCGATGGGGGTGACGGGCAGTCCGTCGTGGGTGGGGCTGTCGTAGGCGACGCCGTTGACGGTCTTGGCGCCGTCGCCCTCCGAGACGAGGTAGAACCAGTGCGTGGCCGGACCGGCCGCATACACCCCGGCCTGGTTGCTGCCGATCCGGGGGTGCCAGTAGTCCGTGCCCCTGATCTGCTTCGAGGGCCGGTCCATCTGGCGGTGCCGGTGGTTGAGGCCGCTGTGGTCGACGTTCTCGCCGGTCAGATAGTCGCCGCGGTCGTGGGGGTTGTCCGCGTGGAACTCCACGGCGGCGGCGAAGATGTCCTTGGTCGCTTCTCCGATCCCGCTGGACTCGCCGTAGTAGGAGAACTTCGTGGTGCTCGCGACGAGCGCGGACGCCATCTCGTGGGCGGCCATGTCGATGGAGGTGTACGGGGTGGTGCCGCCGTCCCCGTACTTGACGCAGAAGCAGGAGTCCCACCAGTAGGCGCCCCGGTGGCGCTGCGAGTAGTGCACCTGGCTGGACCCGCCGTCGCCGTCGTTCCGGACGCCGTAGCGCTGGTGGACCTCGGCGAAGTAGTCCCAGTTCACCTGGGCTCCGTAGGCGGCGTCGACCGCGTCGGTCTGCCGGTCCGCCGAGGTGCCGTCGCCCCAGACGTTGTCCGTGTCGGTGACGAGCTTGGGACTGTTCCAGCCGTAGATGTCGTTCATGGCGTCGTATGTCCGGTGCCCGCCCCGGGCACTGTCGGTCATGTTGTAGAGGGAACCGAAGCGCGAGGTGCCCAGCTTGACCTTGCCGTTGTAGCGGCTGTGGCCGGTCCCCTTCGCCTCGGCCCGCTGGCGGGCGGGGGCGGTCTTCCGGGCTGTCTCGGCGGCGCCCCGCCCGGTGCCGGTGCCGACATCGGTTCCGGCGCTGCTGCCGAGGGCGTTCGACACCGCCTCGCGGCGGTTCAGTTCCGCGCCGGTGCTCGCGTCCGTGACGACGTGGAGTTCGCTGGGTGTGCCGTCGGGCTGGGTGCCGTCGACGACGGACTCCCAGGCGAGGACCGGCCGTCCGCTCGCCGCCCAGACGACCTTGCGGGGGGCCTTGCGGACCACCGCGCCCTTGGTACGCGCCTTCTCGGCCGCCGCGAGCGAGGACGTCCTGGCGGAGGCGGCGCTGCGGACCGGGCCGGTGGCGGGGACGGAGATCCGGGCCCGGGTCGCCTTGTTCACGCCCTTGGCGGCGCCGGAGGGCGCGGTGTGGACGACGAGGTCGCCGCCGAGGACGGGCATCCCGCCGTAGGTGCGTTCGTAGCGGGTGTGCAGGGTGCCGTCGGCGTCCTTCATGACGTCGCGCGGTACGAGCCGCTCCTTGCGCCCCAGGCCGAGCCGGGCTGCCGTGGCGGCACGGGCGGCGGTCGCCTCGGCGAGCAGTCCGGCCCGCTGGTCCGGGCTGAGGGCGACGGGCAGCGCTCCGGCGCGCGGGACCGCGGCGGGTGTGGGGGGTGCCGCTCCGGCGGTGGCCGGCGGCAGGGTCACCGCCAGCAGGGCGGTGCCCGTGACGAGTACCGCGGCGGCCGGTGTTCTGCGTAACCGGGTCATCCGATCTCCTCTGTGACGGCCGTGCGGGGCACGGTCGGGAGAGCCCGCCGGCGGGGGTGCCGGACGGGCCGTGCGTACGGTGCGGGGCACAGCCCTGCGGGCGGTACCGGGGCTTCGGGCACCCGGACCGAGATCTGCGGGTGTCCTGCGGGGCTGCTGGTGTTCGTGTGACGGCGGGGCACGGGGAAGCGTGCCTCCCTGCATGCCGATACGGCACGAGTCCTGACGCGAATTGGCCGTAACTCACCGCTGCCCGCCCGGCTTCCGGCCCGGGCTCGTACGGCGGTGCGAACCGATCGCCGCCGCCCCGCGGCCGGCACCTCGGAACTCGCACCCGGGGACGGGAAGCGGCGGCCGCCGCCGTATCACCCGGCGGCATCGCGGACGCCCGCGAACCGGCTGTCCTCGAAGCGCCGCTCGGCGCCGTGCGGGCGCGTTCACGCCGCTCGGCGCCGTGGGCCGTATCCGGGGTGCCCAAGCCCTGGGCTGCTCGGTCGGCCTGGCCTTGGGACTGGGGGTGCTGCCGTACGTCGTTCTCAGGCTCTGGTGGGAGGGTGTGTGGGGGCGCTGTCGGGTTCGATGCCGTGTGGCCGGAGTCGTGCCCACATGGTGTCAGAGCCGTGGCGGCGGTAGGGGGCGTCTCCCCGGCCGAGTGCTCAGAGGGCGGTGCGGGCCGCTCCTTCGATGTCGCCGGCTCCGTACTGGAGGCGGGCGAAACCGGCGAGGGCTTTCGGGTCACCGCAGGTGTCGGCTGTTTCCCGGAGCCTGGTGGCGTGTTCCTTGTCACCGGCTTTCTCGCGGCTCACCGCCAGGACGGCCAGTGCACGGGGGAGCCCGTGTTCGGCCGCGGCTCGCGCGTAGTGCTCCGCCTGGTCGGGAAGGCCGATCCTTCCCGCATCATCGCCGGCTGCCCGAGGCCGCCGGGAGCTCCGCCGGCCGCAGCTTTGTGGGCGAGATCGGACGCTTCCTGGGCTTGGGGCACGCTGCCGTCACCGGCCGATCCCGCCAGAACCGCCTTGTCGGCCACGCGCCCGGGCTCTTCCTGTGTTCATTTCGGCAGCGTGGTGACGGCGGCGAGGGTGAGGGTGGCGCCGAACGCGGCTCCGGCGCGGAGGCGGGCGGGCTTGCCCGCTGCGCCACCGGTGAGCGTGGCGGTGATGATGATCAGGCCGGTGGCGAGCAGGACAATGGCGGAACGGTTCATGGTGGCTCTCCCCCCGGGGAGTGTTCGGACATCTGATGTGGTCCGAACGTCGCACGTGGGGTGTTCGCCGTGGTTCGGGGCGGACGAAGACGGACAACGGCGAACATCCGGGGGAGCGGTGGCCACGGCTCCCAAGGCGCGAACGCGCGGGCTGGCCCTGTGGGCCGGCGGGGAAGGGGTCTGCTTCGTGCCAGAGCCGGCCTATGAGGCCTGTACTGCGGGCGGGTCCCTCCAAGGCGGGTGAGTTCGGGGTACCGCTGTTCGCTCGGTCCGGCCCGCCGGGTGTCGACGAGGCAGCCCTCGGTCCGCAGGCCCCCGGTGAACCTGGCCGGGTTGCGGTCCTCTCCGGGACCGCCGTAGAAGACGCGGACGCGGGGACCATGCTGCCCGGCGCGCGTACCCTTTCGTCCCCGCCGTCCTTGGACAGTTCGTACGCGAGGTTGATGAGGAGCCGCTCGACTTCGTCCGTCCGCCCCGACGGTCGAATGCATCTCTTCACGGTGCCATGGCACGCGACCCCGGCAAAATCCGAAACCCTTTGCGGTGAGGCGGAGTTGTTCGCCGCTCTGTGTGCCGCGGATGTCCGTCACCAGCATGTCGCACGCGACGGGGCCGCTATACGCTGGGTGGATGCCGAAGGAATCTCGCGAGGCCAAGCGGGCGCGGAAGGCTGCGCTCAAGGCCGCGGCACGCGATCGAGCCGCCCGGATTGTCGCAGGTGAAATCCCCGACTACTTACGGCAGCCGAGCACCATCAGGCAGGAGCCAAGGTCACTCAAGCCGAAGCACAAAGTGATCAAGGCCCCGCTCGAGCAGCCCGCCAGAGCACTCATCCCTCCCAGGAGTACCCCGCTCGTGCCTCGGGAACGGGAGCAGTACGCGGACAACGCACCGCCGGTGTGGGTGAGAGAAAGCTCCCGTGCCCAGGATGACTCATGACCACGGCCTCGAAGTAGGAGAACCAGCACATGCGCCCGATGCGGCGGTACGACTACCGCCGCATCGGGTTCGCACGGGCAGAGATCAAGAAGATCGATCGTGCCATCGGCCGCGGGGAGACAACCCCCACCCCCACCCCCAGCACCACCGCCGGCGAAGTGACGCTGACACTTCCGCCCAGGTGGCGCTGTCGCAAGGCTGACGCGTCCTGCTGGCACTCCGAGTACGACCGAGCCGACCTGGACCCTCAGACGGGCAAGGCGATCACGGCGTCCTCCCGCCCAGTGGAGTCCGGGGTCTGCGAGCGGCCGACACCCCCGGCCCCTGGAGGGCGGGGTGTTGTGTCGGTGGGGTGGTGGGAGACTGCCGGCCATCCGGTGTCGGTGCTGCCCGGCGGCTGTTTCCGTGGATGGTGCCACTGCCCGTGACGGTGAGAGACCGCGGGCGCCGTCCCGTTCCTGTACGCCCGCCCGAACGTCACTCCGCTGCCCAGTCGAGTCCAGGTCCGCGAGCTGGGCAAGCCGCTCCGGGCTGAGCTTGGCGCGCCTGCTCTTGCTGTTACTCAGAAACACCCCGAGCCGGACTTCGACCCCGCCGGGCCCGTCCCGGTCCGGTCCCCATCCGGCTTCCAGAATCTCTGTGTGCCCTCTGGGGACTTTCAGGTGTCCTTCCCTCTCCCTTGTATTGAGTGAGGGCGGCCAGTCCTTTGTGGAAGGCGTCTGGGCCTTTCCCGGGGTGCTTCACGGCCGCCGCCCGCTGCTCCCCGGCCGCTGTGCCTGCGGGGCGGGGCAGGAGTTTGACGCCGAGTGCTTCGAGCCGTTCGCGTTGTTGTGCACGCACGTGCAACTCGTGTGCACGGATTTCCATGGACGGTCCATTGCGACAGGTGGCACGGTGACTTTCAGGACGGCGGGTATAAGGAAGGGACGACATGATCAAGAAGACCGTTACGGCCGTGCTTGCGGCGGGCGTCCTCGCCACGGGGGGCGTACTGCTCACCAGCACTCCCACGCAGGCCGCCGACCATCAGTCACCGGCGGGCGGCCCGACCGCTTTGACAGCCGGGGCCTCGCCCCAGTACACCGCTGCCTCGTACCGCCCGGCCTGCGTCAACCAGGTCGGCACCATCGTCTACCGCCCGACCCCCGGCCACGGCACGATGACGATTCCCAATGTCACGCTGAGCCAGGGCAATACGGGTGCGTGCGTGCGCTATGCGCAGTCACTGCTCTCCTCCCACCTAGGGGCTCCCGGTCCTGGGTTCATCGACGGCATCTTCGGGCCCACGACCAGGAGTTACGTCCGTACCTTCCAGGGAAACGTGGGCATCACCGTCGACGGTGTGATCGGGCGCAACACCTGGTACTGGCTCCAGATGATCAACTGAGGGCCGTCTGCGTCCGGCGCTTCCCGTCCGGCCCCGCCCCGCCCGTCGGGCCGACGACGGTCCCACCCGGCCCTGCTCCGGGATAAGAGACCTCGCACATCGACCAGGAGAAATAATGCGAATCCGCAAACCGGCCGGCATCCTGACCGCAGCCGTCAGCGCGGCCGTTTTCACGACCGTCCTCGGCGCGGTCCCGGCGCAGGCCGCGACCTCGACCTGCAACTCGACCGTCCGGTACGACACGGTCACCGGTGCCACCACGACACTGCCCTCCTACGGAGGAAGCGTGAGCTGCGTACTGGGGAGCGGCAACTCCTCAAGCGCGGTCCGCGCACTGCAGGTGAACCTGAACGAGTGCTATGACGCCGGCCTCACCGCCGACGGGATCTTCGGCCCCGCCACCAAGGCCGCGCTGAGGCATGCCCAGTCCCGTGCCGGGGTGACGGCGGACGGCGTCTACGGGCCGCGCACCCGTGACGCGATCTGGTGGCGGATCGTTGGATTCGCCTGCGACCACGTCGACGGCCCGGGCGGCCTGGGGTCCCCGCCCTTCCAGGGGCTACCGGGGTCGGCTCCTGCGCACCCGTAGCCCCCTCGGACTCCTATCTGCTGCGTACGTACCCGTCACCGGCGCGGCTCATCCGGCTGCCGGGCGGTAGCGCCCCGCTCCCCTACGACCGACCGGCCGCGACACCAGCGCCACGACATCCATCACTGCTCCGCCTCACTCCGACGCCCAGGGAGAGAAGACTCATGCGAAAGCGACTGATCGCGGCCGTACTCTCGACCGGAATCTCCACCGCAGCGGCACTCGCGCTGACGGCACCGCCGGCTGCCGCCGCGGACTCGCCCACTTGGTGCGGCAGCTGGTTGCCCGACCCTGCGGTCGCCTCCAACCAGCGGACCGTCCCCGGCACGACGGGCGCGGTCGGCCCAGGCCAGCACATCATGGTCCGGGAGGGCACCTACCAGGGCAAGTGGTATGCCTGGGCCAAACTGGTCAACGGCGGCATGACCGACCTGGTCGCCCTCGGCTGGATCAACCAGTCAAACAACCAGTACTACAACTGCGGCAGCCACGATGGCAGCAGCGGCTGGGCCCAGCGGTACTACACCGCCGGTGTAGACGACGCCCACGCCTACAAGGTCCAGGCGAAGTACAAGCACAACGCGGTCCAGTACGGCCCCGCCGTGGTCTGGCGGTAACAGCTCTGCGGCCCCGATCACCCGCGCGCGGTGTCCGTACCTCCTGCCCGGAACGCGGACCGCGCGCGGGGGTTCGATCTCCGCCCCTCCGAGCCCGTCGAGGTTTCTCGTGCCTGATTCCCGGCACCACCGGATGCGGACCGTCGTCCTGGCCCTGACCCTGGCCCTGACGGCCGCGACCGGCTGCGACACGGAGTCGACCGGTTCGCCGACCGGTCCTCCTGCCCGGGCACTGATCGGGCAGGAGCTGTCGGCGCAACGGCTACTGACCCTGCCGTTCGACACCCTCGAACCGTCCAAGCAGGACAACATCCTGGTACAGCGGGCGACCATGCGCCTGCTGCGGACCTGTATGGCGTCCGCCGGACTCGCCATGGAACTGCCCGAGGTACGCCCATCGCCGTATCCCAAGCACGCAACCGTGCTCGGCTGGCTGGGCGCCCACCAGGTTGAGAAGTACGGCTACCGGGGCCCCGAGGGCTTCGCCGGAGAGATGGCAGCGGCTTCCCGCAGAGAGAGCAGGCCGATCGTCATCAGCCCCGAGCACGACGGAGTCTTCTCGGGGTCGGTCAGGACGTTCAAGGGGAAGGCCGTGCCCACGGGCGGGTGCGACGGGCAGACCCGGCGCACCCTGAACGGCGGCAACCCACGGATCCTGGTGCCTGGGGAGGACCCGCACCTCCACGCTGAACGGGGCCTCCAGGCTCTGGAGCAGCAGGCCGCCGACCTGGCGCGTTCCAGCGGCAGGTTCGGCTCCCTCGTACGGTCCTGGGCCTCCTGTATGAAGGAGCGCGGACACCGGTACAAGAATCCCGACGAAGCACAGGCGGACCCCCGCTGGGAGTCGGACGCGGCGCGGCAGAAGGCGGTCTCTCCCAGCGAGATCGCCACGGCCCTCGACGACCGCGACTGCCGGGCGAAGGTGAACTTCTCCGGTGTACTGAGGGAGCTGATCGCTCGACAAGAGCACCGGATCCTCGGCGAGGAGAATCCAACGGGCACGATCGCCGCCCTGTTGCGGACCAGGGTACGGAACGCGGAAAAGGTCCTGTCGAACGCCAGCCCCCTACCCTACTGAGGGCGGGGCCCGGCGACACATCGGAAGGCATCCGCGACGCGCGCGCTGCGGGTTACAACTTCGTCCGGGTCAAGGGGTACGTATACCCCTACCCGTGACCGGCGTAGCCCAGCACGCGGACGTCGAGGACGGGGGCGGAAGGGGGGGCAGACCAACAAGGTCCACCTCACCGCCGAACCACGGAACTGGCGCGAGCCTCCTGCAGCACCACCAACCCGGTCAGCACGGCGGCGTCGACCGCCGCGTCGAGGACCTCATCCACCAAGAACTCGCCGCTCGCCGCCAGCTCGTGCACCAGGACGACCGCCTGCTGCGGGTCGCGCCGCCACCGCGCAGCGACCGCGTCACCGGCACTCGCCAGGTCCATCACGGCGGCCTGCTCCACCGTCGGCAACGGCAGGCCGGGCGGCCCGGCATTCTCCGCGAGTTCCTGGGCCCGCGCCACGGCGCACCGCGCGGCGTCCGTCCGCCGGGCCTCCACCCGCTCCCGCTCCACGGCGGCCGGCCACCGGGCGTTGTCCTCGTCGTGGGCACGATCCAGCAGGGTGGCGGCGAGGCTGACCTGGATGCACGGCATGAGGTCCGCCGTTACGGCTTCCTGGCCGGGCGGGGCGTCGGCGACCGGCTGATACACCGCGCCCGCCGCTTCGGCACAGGCGCCGATCAGGGTGGTCAGGGCGGCGATCAGCCGCGCGTGGCGCCGTCGGCGGGCGGGCAGGGCCAGGCGGTCCGGTGTTGCGGTCACCTCTGCACTATGCCGCGCGGCACCCGCTCCCCGGGCCGTTTCCGGCCCACCGGCCCGCCCCTGCGCCGTGCAGGGGCACCGCACATCGCCCGCAGCCAGGAGCTTCAGACGGTGGGGGCACAGCGCTGGCAGCGTTTGTAGTTGCGGCCGCCTTTCGGCCCGGTGCGTGCTGTGATCCATGGCCGGGCCTCTGCCGCGGTCATGGCCTCGAATCGGGGGTAGGCGCGCGAGCCCTCGAACTCGTCGCAGAAGTTCCCCGTCCAGTCCTTGCTCTTGGAGGTATGCAGCAAGTGTGCCGACCAGCAAGAAGTTGTAGGCCAGGGCATCCGTCAGGGCGTAGAGCACCAGACGGTGCCAGTCCCCCGGCTGTGCGATGTGCTGCTGTGCAGCGCGGACAGCATCCTCCAGATGACCTCGTTCCCAGCGAACGAAGTCTTGGACGAGAGCGATCAGCTCAGCCGGTACAACCGGCGCGTATGCCGAGCTGTCAGGAATTCTGCCTGCGCTCCTGGCCTTCGGAGCGGGCGGGATAGCGTTCTTGATGTCCTGCAGCGCTGCGCGACGGTTCGTCCCCGTGAGGTGTTGTTGCCGACGAGCAGCGTTCTTGCCTGCGTGAGATGTCATAGCCGGTCCTTGTGCGCGGGCCCATGACGTCACGCGGACTGTGGCTGGCCACAACTCTTCTGCTGCGATGACGCGGCGCGTCTCGGGCCTACCCGTCTCCCCGTCATGGGCCGGGAGCTCTCAGCCAGGCACCGTCGCGGCAGTTTCATGCGGCACCAGCCGCCTCAACGAGTTGATGTCGTGGAGGGTTACGGGACCCAAGGCGGCCAGCGCGCCGGGCCCTACCGCGCGTCGGCGCGGAGAACAATCAGGACCACGGCCAGGAGGCGGCTGCGCCGCACGCCGTCGACCACCCAGGCCGGGACACGGCTGTCACCCCGGCGCAGCGGGCCGCCGTCGTCCTCGTCCATCAACAGGCCGGGATGCCGGAGCTGCTGGAGGGCCGCACAACGGACCCCGCGACGTGGACGACCTCGCCGTCGTGATCGAGGACCAAGGGCTCCACCCCGTCGCCACCATCCCCGGGGCGGACAGGGCCCCGGGCGCGCTCACACAAGAGCACTTCGGACAGGGGGCACGGCCGTAGGCCCCTACCGCCCTGCCCTGCCCCTATTTTGGGAAATGCGTGGTGACGGCCCGGTGGGGCCGTTTAGCGTGATCTGGCTGGCGATCGTCAGCAGCATGTGGTGAACACACTGGAGTTACGGATGGCTCTGCCCGCACGGCTCACCGCCGCCCTGGGACAACACCCTGATCACCTCACCGAGGACGATCTCCAACGTGCGGTCGACAGCCAGATACCCGAGAGCGCCGACCTCGACTGGAAGAAGGACTTCTACAAAGGCACCGACGCGGGCAAGAAGGAGCTCGCCAAGGACGTGTCCGCCATGGCCAACACCGCCGGCGGCATGGTCGTCATAGGCGTCGACGACGGCAATCAGGACCATGCCCACCACCTGGACCCCTGCGAGCCGATCCCGGGCCACGGCGAGGAATGGATCCGCTCGGTGCTCGCGAACTGGATCCAGCCCGTCGTTCCTAACGTGGGCGTCCGAGTCGTGAAGTCCGCGACCAAGACAGGCAAAATCTACTGGGTGCTCACCGTCCCCCCGAGCACCCAGGTCCCGCACGCGGTCGCGGCCCCCGGCAACGATTACAACTTCCGCGTGCATGTCCGGCACGGCACCACAACCCGCACCCTCGCCGAATCCGAGATAGCCCAGCGCTACCGTGACCGCTTTCAGGCAGCCTCCGACGATATCGACCGCCTGCGACACGTTACCGACGCGGGCTGGCCACTTGTCGGACTATCTGAACAGAACCGTGGACGGCGACAACGCTCCGGTGACCTACTACCCGGGCTGGGTCACCCTGGCCGCAGTTCCGTCCGTCCGTGGGACCTATTCGCTGACCACTCAGGCCGATCGCAACGCTGCCTTCAACCGCTTCCAAGACCTTGCGTGCCACGGAGTGACACTCCGCGCGCGGCCCCAGCACCCGGTGTTGGTGGGCCGCCGGCAGGTCCGCTTCGAAGGCCTCCCTACCGGCCAGCTCCACCAGGACGGCAGCTCCTACACAGCACAGACCATCAACCTCCACAGCGATCAGCGCGATCCTGACGGCCCCAACCTGATGTCTCAGCGCACCCTCGAACTCGACCTCGTGACCCTGGTGCAAGCAGCTGCGGCCTGGGCCGCAGAGACTGGAGCGGCCGGTGACCTGATGCTGTCAGCCGCACTGCACCGCTACGACGGCAGTGACAAGCTCGTACGACTGGTCGTGACCGAAAGCGCCTTTCAACGCAGCCCGGCGCTACCGCTCCCCGCTGCTCCTGCGGAGACGACGGGGGACTTGACCGCCATCGTCACCGACAAGCGGGAAGCTGTTGTCGTGGCCTGCGCTCTCGTATCGGACTTGCTGGCCGACATGGGAGCTCACCAGCCGCACATCCTTACGCCTGAAGGGAACATTCTGACGGATCGACTCAACGACGGACTCCGCCACGAGCTCACAGGCTGGGAGTCGTAGCACGGCGTGCTCCTAGCCGTCTCACCGCCAGCGTCACACCGCCTCCAACTCCGGTCCATGGGCGCGACTTGGTGCTCTCACCAGTTGTCGGGGGCGCTGCCCACCCACGCGATCGGCTGGCCCTCGCTGTTGCGGCCCCGGTGCGGTTCCTTCATTGAGGTCTCGTGACCGTCGTTCAGGACGCAGATCCGCCCCCAGCGGCCGTGCTTGCCCGGACTCCGGCGAGCCTGGCCGCGTCGCCGTCGCGCACGGCCTGGTCGTAGCGGTCCTGGAACTGCTGGAGGCGAGCACACAGTTCCATGCCGAGCTGCGTCTCCGCCGCCTCGACCAGCGTGCCCCGGCGGGCCGGGACCGGCGAGCCGTACGCGGCGCGGTCATGGAAGGTCGACGGCGTTCGGCAGTCCGAGGGGCGTCGGGGCGAGCGGCTGGTCGGGGGGCGTAGTCGCTGGCAGGAAGGCCCGCAGGTGCTCGCCGTCCTGGGGCGCGTAGACCACGCGGAATCCTGAGGCTCGCCTGCTGTCCAGGGCGGCCTCGGCTGCTCTTCCGTTCTCGGCGCGCATGCGCGGGTGGTAGACGGCGAAGGGGCCGAGGTTCAGGGTCCGCCGACCTACCGGGATGGGGCACTGGTTCGATTCGATCGTCAGACAGCCGCCTTCGCTGAGTGCGCTGCGGAGGATCGTGCTATCGGAGCCATTGAGCGTCACAGTCAGGTTCCGGTGGGGGACCGTGACACATTTCCCTTCGATAAGGAGCCGGGCTCGCCGAACCCACAGCCGGTCCGACCAGGAAATATCAAAGTCGACCGGGAAGAACCGCCGGCAGTGGCGCTGCAGTACGTCCAGGTCTTCGACATAGGCCACCAGTGCGTCAACCTCGGTCAGCGCTGCGGGATCGTCGACTGAGCCTTCGGGAAACTCACCCGAGACCCCCTGCTGGCCATCGACCTCCAAGGAGAAGTGTCCGGGGCTGGACAGTAGTCTGCGAAGCTCAAGCAGTTGAAGGGACTCGGAGGGCGTGAGGCCTTCCAACTGGAAGGTGTAATCCAGTTTCGCCGGCCGCGTCGTGTCGTGGGGCAGGAGCAGCCTCATCGCCCCTCGCCCCTGGACGCTCGCCTCGACAGAACGGCCCAACCCTCCCTCGCCGATCGCCTTCACCACCGCCCCGAACGAGGCCAATTCCTGACCTTCCCCGTTCCTGAAGACCAGGTCCACGTCACGCAGCGTCTCCGGCTCCCTCCCCACAGGGCGGATCTCTACCGCTACATGATGGCTTGTCTCCCGCAGCCACTCCGGGCCCTCAAGACGGAACTCCTCCACCTCGCTCGCGGACAGCGTGAGCGCTTCCGCGGTACCGAAGCCGAACAGTCGTTCCGCAAGCTCACGCTGGGCACCTTCCGTCCGGGTGGTCAGATGCAGATTGATCGGGCTCACCTCGGGGGCCTGGGGATGCTTGGGCCGCAGAGTGTGGATCGTCGTGTCACCCTGCCGAGTGAAGTTGATTCCCCAGTGAGGGTCCAGGGCATCGGCTCTCTCCCCGAGCGTCCGTACCCGCTTCCTCAGATCGGCGACACCACCTGTGAGGAAGGCCGTCTCCTGGCCGTAGATCTTCGCCGCCTCCAGGAGACTGTCGCGCTGCCAATACTCTGCGACGTCCGGGTAGAGGGTGAGGTAGGAGTCGAGCTGCGTACGGTCCACGATTCTGATGAGGGGGGCCGGAGCACCGCCCCCCAGACCCATGACGAAATCACGCTCGGATTCACTGACAGTGCACGGCAGCACCAGCGTCCAGATCTGAGGCTGCTGCTGCGCCGCCCGCGAGAACGATTCCCGGATCTTGCTGCGCCGGCCGCGCGCGGACGTCGGAAAGCCATCGGGATAGAACTTCAGCTGGACGATCTCCAGTTCAGCGCCTCGGACGATGCGCACGTCGATCCCGCCGTCGCCGCCCCTGCCATTGACGGCCTCGACCCGACCCACACCACTGATGACCCGATACAAGATCAACTCAACAAGCCGGTCGTAAGCCGGCTGACCCAGATGAGCCCACTCGATCTTCATGCACGCCTCCCCACAACATCGTTGCACCCCGATCTGACAGCCAGTCGCGCCTAGACATCTACGCTGCCCATTCCAGCCCGAGGTCGGCGAGCGCGGCGAGCTTGTCGGCGGTCAGCTTGGCCCGGCGGCTCTTGCTGTTGGACAGGAACACCCCGAGCTTCACCTCTGACCCGTCCGGCAGCGCCTCTACGTGGGCCCTGGGGACCGCCACAGAGCCCGTGCGGGCCTTGTACTGCGCCAGGGCCGCCACGCCCTTCTCGAAGGGGCTCACGGGCGCCGTGGACGGCTTCGCAGGCTCCTCCGGCTCGGGTGCGTGCGGGAGAACGCCGATGGCCTCCAGGCGCTCGCGCTGCCCGTCGGCCAGGGCCGCCCACACCTTCGGCGTCTGCTGCCGGGCCAGCCACTTCCCCACGTCCATCCCGTGCACGGTAAAGCCGGGCAGGACCTCCGCCGGACCTTCCTCGTCGCGCACCAGCTCGCGCAGCGCGGCGTAGTGCCGCTGCCACTCCGCCGGCCACGACGGGTTCCAGTCCTCGTCGATCGCCAGGAGCGCGGCTTCCCACTCCGGGTGTTCGGCCAGCGCACCGGGACGGCGCAGGTTGGACAGCCACTGCCCGACCGGCTTGTCCAGCGCGGCGGCCGACCGAGGGGCGCACAGCGTCCAGTGCTCCGCGAAGTAGACCCGGGCCGCCGCCAGGTTCTCCTGGAACCGTGCGTCGGCCGCCGACCAGGCCATGCCCAGCTTCTCCAAGCGCTGCGCCCGGCGTCCGGTCATCTGCCCGGCCCCGTACGCCCGTCGCTGCTCCGCGACCCAGGTCCCCAGCGGGAACGCGCCCTCCTTGTGCTCGTACGGCACCCGGGCGTGATGCTCACGCTCCGTGAACTCCTTGAGTTTCGCCCAGCCGCGCGCCCAGTCCTGCCGCTCCGTGTCGATCACGTTGAAGCTGACCCAGTCCGCGACCATCACCGGGTCACGCGGAGCCGCAAAACGGAGCAACAGCCGGGTTTCTTCCTCGTTATCACCGGGCGCGGCATCGATGTACTCGGAGGGCTGCGCGACGTCCTTCTGAGGCTCCTGCGGGATCGCCAGCAATTCCACGGCCTCTTCATCGTGAGCCCGCAGACCTTCCAATACCTTCACCAAAGGCCGGTACGAACCCGAGGTGAACATGTCCTCCGGCTGTTCATCGGGCTGAAGAAATACCGGCACGATCAAAGAGGCGAGCTTTCCCTGTCCGGGCTTCTGACGCAGCGCGCGGCCGATCGCCTGCACGATGTCGTGCGGCGCGCCCTTCGGGTCCAGGAGCGCCACCGAGTCCACGGCCCGGATGTCCACGCCCTCACCCAGGACACGGCAGTTGGAGAGCACCGCCCGCCGGGCGGTGGTCCCGAACGTGCCCAGCACCTCCCGCCGGCGCTCGGGGACGTGCTCGCCGCACAGCCAGTCCGCCCAGATCTGAGCCGGGTACTTCTCGGGCTGGTCGGCGTGCAGCCGCTTGGCCACGCGCTCCAGGCCCTCCGCGTACGCCTGGGCCTCTATGGTCCGGTGGTGGAAGGTGATGCAGGTCTGGAGGTTGTGCTGCTCCATCGTGTGCAGCAGCGCGGCCTGCAGAGCGCCCAGGCGCTGGCCGCGGACCTCCTCGGTGTGCCGCTCCTCGCCCATCAGCCGCTCGGGCGTCACGACCGGGTCCTGGAGCTCCAGGACGATGATCTGATACCGCGCCAGCAGCTTCCGCGACACCGCCGACGCCAGCGAGAGCTTGTAGAGGACCGGCCCGAAGACCTTCTCGTCGTCCATGGAGGCCGCCATCTCGCGCGGCAGCGCGTCCCGCACCCCCTCCGCGACCTCCCAGTGCGGCGGCCGCTCCTGCCAGATCCGCGGCGTCGCCGTCAGATACAGCCGGCGGTGCGCCGGGATCTTCTCCTGGTCGTGGATGTCCGCCCACGCCTTCCCCATCGACCCACTGGTCCGGTGCGCCTCATCGACCACCGCCAGGTCCACCGGGGCGAGCTTCTGCCCGTAGGCGCCCTCGAACGCCTCCGTGAGCACATCCAGCGACGCGTAGGTGGCGTAGATGGTCACCGGCCCCGTCCCGTGCCACAGCGCCAACTGCACAGGGTTGGTGGTGCACCGCACCCCCAGGTGCCACAGCTCCGGATCGTCCAGCGGCGAGCACACCATGACCGCCGGCCCCTTGTGCCCGGCACCACTCCACGCCTTCACGGTCTGCGCCAGGAGATCCAGGGTCGGCACCACCACGAGAATGCGGCCCTTGGGCACAATCCGCTTCGCGGAGGCCGCTGCGATGATGGTCTTTCCCGTTCCACACGCGGCGTGCACCTGCCCGCGCAGACCATTCCAGGGAATACCGCCCGGGGGGATATCGAGGCCGCGCACAATGGCTGCTACGGCCTCAATCTGGTGTTCACGCAGTTTCACGGCCATTCCCGTGTTCTCCTCTTCGCGGAATGCGGCGCGTAATAGAAATGAGAGTCCGGCGCGATGAGTGGCGGGCCGGGTGGTGGTGTCTAGCCCCAGACTCTACACAGCCAGAACCCGTGATGCATCACCCATGCGATAGCTTCCCCCTGCAGGCTGATACTTGGCCGAATCTCGCCCCGTGCGCACGATTCAAGGGTACGCTGGAGCAACTGGAGAGGGTACTAGTGGACGTGAACGGCCGGGTTCGAGGAAAAATGGAGAAGGGGTTCGGGTGGAGCGCAGCGGAGCCCGTCACTGCAGTGAGGTCGGCACCCCGTCAGGCCGACAGTCCGCCACTCTCGCTACCGGGGTGGTGGCTGGGATTCTCAAGCCCTACACAGACCCGCACGCGATGCACCCCCTCTTGCTGCCAGCCATGAGGAGTCTCGCTTGCGAGACTCCGTCAATTCGCGCTTGCGCGAATTGACAACCCTTCAGCATTCCGCTAGCGGAATGCTATTCTCTCGCTTGCGAGAGAATTTGACGGAGCGTCAGCGGAGTCATTTTCTATGCCCCGATTTATCGGGGCATATCCCGCTCCGCGGG